>CAWHDD010000001.1:0-15426 GCA_963827885.1 uncultured Alphaproteobacteria bacterium
TCGTACAGCTTGCCAAATCGGAGATGCAGAGGGCACCGGGCTTGGCCTTGCCATCGGTCGCCAGTTCGCGAGAACTTATGGCGGCAGCGTCAGCCTGGAAAGCACGCCCGGCCAAGGCTCCATCTTCCGCATCGGCCTGCCGGTGGAGCTGGCGGAGGAGGCTGACATTTGCCCCGGCATCCGGCGCCAGCGCCGGCGAAGTCTGCGGCTTGGTCCCCGGCCAGCCGGCATGGCGCGTCCTTATTGCCGAGGACCAGCGGGACGAATCAGCTTCTGCTTATGAAGCTGATGACCCCCATCGGCATAGACGCGCGGCTCGCAGAGAATGGCGCGGAGTGCGTGCAGATGTTCCAGGAGTGGCACCCTCACCTCATCTGGATGGACTGGCGCATGCCGGTGATGGACGGCACCGAGGCCACGCGCCGCATCCGCGCGCTGCCGGATGGGGGTGATGTCAAAATCATCGCTGTCACGGCTTCCGTGTTTGGCGAGCAGCGGCAGGAGCTGTTCAAGGCCGGTATGAATGCCTTCCTGCGCAAGCCTTTCCGGTTTCACGAGATTTATGATTGCATGGCGCAGCAACTGGGGGTGCAGTATCTCTTACCAGTCCGCTGCTCCAGCGGCAGGTGCAGAGACGCCAGCGGCGCTCACACCTGAGATGCTGGCGGTGCTGCCGGAGGCGGTGCGCCTGCGCCTGCACGACGCTTGTATCAGCCTCGATACCGGCGCCATCATGGCGGCCATCGGGGAGACGGAAGAAACGAGCGCGAGTCTCAGCCGTACACTCACCCTGTTAGCGGAGAGCTTTGAATATTCCGGGATATTGAAGGCCCTGGATGCCCTGATGAAGGATGGGGAGGCGGCAGGTGATGGAACTCAGCCGCAAAACCATGCCGCATAATGTGCGTGCATTCTTGAAATTGCCGCTGACATTCACGGGATCATGCCCCCCGGCAGCTTCTCCACACTGCAATAACCGACCTGATTACCCCGATGTCTGAGGTGGCCCCGGTTGTTCGGACAGATTTTCCGCTTGGATAAGTGGAACGTCTGCCGGGGTTAGGCCGCCAAGCGGATCGGCGGCATGCTGTGTGCTCCGTAGTAGGCTTGATCGGGCGTCATGCCGTCAAGGCTCGAATGCGGGCGGCGGCGATTGTAGAGATCGAGATACCGCCCGATCGAGTCGCGTGCATCCGGCACGCTGTCGTAGGCGTGCAGGTAGACCTCCTCGTACTTCACGCTGCGCCACAGCCGCTCGACGAACACTGAGCGCCGGAGGCGCGAGAGTAGCACCGGGCTTTGCACGGTGTGACGAAACTTTCGTGTCCCGCCAGGCGCCTTTGCCGTCCATGCTGATGGCTATGCCGTTCTTGACGAGCACCCCGGTGAAGTCCGTGCCCGTGAACTGGCTGCCCTGATCGGTGTTAAAAATCTCCGGCCTTCCGTGCTTGGCCGTTGGCGGGGAACTCCTCGACAGCGGGTGCGCGAAAGTTGGCAGCCTGCCTGCTGTGGTGTCCGCAATCAGGAGCACGCTCGCCTTTCTGACGCTGCCGCAGGGAGGCTCCTTTGGTGCATCAAGAGACGCGCAGATGACAATCGCCGAGCGTTCGTTGACCGGTTGAAAGCAGCTGCAGACGCTGGCTGACCGGCTCTGATGCGGTTCGATTGCCCGCCGGACACAGCGAAACCGCGTGAGAAAGGCGGCGGCAAACAGCCGTCCCCGAGTTTCAATCGCTGAGCATGCTCAACGCCGCGCGCCGCTCTCCCGGCTTCAGCCTGAGGAACAACGTGCGGGCCCTTCTTGATATCGCCGGCTGAACCGCTGTCGAACGCGGTCTGGAGCGCGACCGTGGCCGGGTGACCGGCGCTACAGATGAACGCCAAGGCTTTCGCCAGGCGCCCCATGACGGCGCGATCGATAGTAGTCTCTTCCATTCGAAATATCCTCATCGTGTCGTGGTGTGGCTGCGGCGCAGGCGGGCACAACACATTATCAGGCCCGGCCGAAAAGATCGGGCGGATCGGCTTCGGAGGCAGGGCGCAGCTCATCCACGCCGATGCCGATCAATCGAAAAGCCCGGCCATCCGCGTCCTTGCGGATCAGCCGTTCCGCCGTCTCCGCCAGCACGCTGGCGCGCTGGGTCGGATCGGGTAAGCGTTTGCTGCGCGTCAGGATAACAAAATCCGACGTCTTCAGCTTGAGAACGACCGTGCCGCCCGCCAGCCCATTTCGTATCAGTTGCGCGGCCACTCGCTCGCACAGCGGTGCCACGGCAGCGCAAAGGGCATCGGCCGTTCCGATGTCCTGCCGGAAAGTGGTCTCGGCCGAGATGCTCTTGGCCGGGCGGTGCGGCGTGACGCGCCGCCGTCCTCGCCATGCGCAAAGCGCGCCAGCCGCCGCCCGAACTTGCCGAATTGGGTAACGAGCTGCATCTCGCTCAGGGCCTGAAGCTGGCCGATGGTTGTGACGCCGATTGCCTCCAGGCGTTTGGCAAGGGCGTCGCCGACGCCGTTGATTTTGCGGACGGACAGCGGCGGCAGTACATCCTTGGTGTCCGCGCGGCCGATGACCGTGAAACCGCGCGGCTTGTTCATATCGGACGCCAGCTTGGCGAGGAATTTGTTCCAGGCCAGGCCAATCGACACGGTGATGCCGATCTCGCGCTCGATGCGGGCGGCAATTCCAGCCAGCGCCTGCGCCGCCGGGCGCTCGCCGGTGCGATGGGCAGCGGTCAGATCGAGATAGGCCTCGTCCAGGGAAACCGGCTCGATGACGCTGGTGGCCGACAGGAAGATGGCGCGGACCTCGTTGCTCACTCGCTTGTACTTGGCCATTTCCGGCGGCACGACGGCCGCTTGCGGGCAAAGTTCCAGCGCCCTGAACATGGGCATGGCGGAATGCACGCCATACCGGCGCGCCAGATAGCAGGCCGTCGTGACGACGCCGCGCCCTCCGGCATGGCCGACGATCAGCGGCTGATCCCGCAACTCCGGCCGGTCGCGCTTTTCAACCGAGGCATAGAAGGCGTCGCAATCGACATGGGCGATGCCCAGCTCCGTGATCTCGTCATGGCTGACGAAGCCGGAGCGAGCCGCAGTCGGGGCAGACCTCCTGGCCTGCGCCGCTCAGCCGGCAGCAGTCTCTGCACAGGGTGTGCCGCATGGCTGACTTTGCTCGTCCCTCCCGATGGCCCCAGCGATCGAACCGGTCTGGGTTAGCGCGCTCGGGGCAGCGCATGCGGTATCATATTTCGCAGTCACCTGCCACATGCGCCCATGCGTCCGCAGAGCGGCGCCCTTTTCGTGGTGGCTCGGGGCTGGTCTCGCGGCCGCCAATTTCCTGAATAACCGGACTGAGTTCTTGTTGCAGGCTGAAACATCCGCATTTGTCCGGCGAGCAAAGTATCCCGGCTTGCTCGATTCAATGGCGGTATGGATTTTATAGAAATCAAGAGTTCATGGCGCTGATTGGCGTATAGACGCTTCACCGTTTCACAAGACGGCGAGGCGCAGACGGCCTTCCGCCTGTCGCGGGAGAATTTCCCCCGGGCTTCCCGCACAGCGTTGCTACTTCACCCAGGCGTAAGCCTTGTTCCGAATATCTCATAAATCGTCGGTCAACAGAGTTATTTATTGTTTAATAATTCTGTGTAAGTATGCAATTAATAATTCCAATGTATGCTACGCGTAAAATTGCCCATCAACCTCATCAGAAACTTAGGAGCCCGGCCATGGATGGCAGTGAACTCGATCTGACCTCGCTAACCGCCGATATCGTTTCGGCGTATGTGTCTCACAACGCAATCTCCGGCGAACAGCTGCCCGGCTTTATCGGCTCTGTTTACGCCGCTTTGAATAAAGCGACCGTTCAGGGCGTTGAACCGCCGAAGGTGGAATTGAACCCGGCTGTGTCCGTCAAAAAATCCGTGACGGCGGAGTACATCATTTGTCTGGAAGACGGTAAGAAGTTCAAGTCGCTGAAGCGGCATCTGCGCACCCACTACGACCTGTCGCCCGAGCAATACCGGGAGAAGTGGGGCCTGACGCACGATTACCCCATGGTGGCTCCGGCCTATGCAGCGGCCCGTTCGCAGCTCGCCAAGACCATGGGTCTGGGCCGCCGCCCCGGAGAAAGCGCCGGCCAGCCGCAACTCGCCGCTGCCTCGGGCGCGGCATCGAAGTCCCTGACGGGTACCGCCAAACGGGGGCGTCCGGTAGCGGCGGCCAAGGCGGCGCGGAAATAAGCCGCTCTGTCCCAGCCGGCCGGGGAGCGCCGCGCGTCAGCTCTTGATCGGGAAAATGCCGCTGGTACCGGTGCACGCTGCCGTTCGCGGGAGCGCGCACCTGAATCAGCGGGCAGGATTGCTTCCGTCATTCGCGCGGAGTTCGTCGATGTAGGCGGAATGCCCCGAATGCAGGATCACAAGCACGTCCTCCGCGCGCGTCATGGCGACATAAAGCTCGCTGCGCTCGTCCGTCTGCTGCTCATAGGGCAGCAGATCCGCCCACAGCAGCACGACGAAGCGGAATTGCAGCCCCCTGCGCCCTTGATGGTCAGTATGCGCACCCCGTCGTCCTGGAGGGTGCCGGTTGCCTTTTCTGCGGGCGTCAGCCGGACCGCGCGGGTGAAAGCATTCAGGCGCGCCGCAAAGCAGCTCCATCGCATCGTTGCGCACCCTCGGGTAGAGAATGCCGATGTCGCGCGGGGCGACGGGCTCGCGGCGTCCCCTGATTTCGACGCCGCCGCGCAGCCATGTTTCGATGAGCGCGGCCGCATAGTGGCATTCGTCGCGCGCGGTTTCCAGTTCGACGATCACAGGCTCCGGACCGTTGCGGATGGCTTTGCCGGGATCGACCGGCAGGGCCAGGATGCCGGCGCCCTCGCCGGCTTGACCACGCTTCGGCTTCGCCGAAAACGGCTGGGCGGCACGGAGGATCTCGACCGTGTTGCGATAATTGCGGTCGAGGTCGAACTTGGTGTTGATGGTGCGGCCGCGCGCATCGATGCCCGCGTCAGCCCAGCTGAACGGGCGCGCCCCGTAGAGCGCCTGACTGCCGTCCCCGACGATCAGCAGATCGCCGGTTTCCGGCTCCTTGAGAGCGAGCTTTGCGCATTGGAACCAGGAACAGGGCCAGTCCTGGGCTTCGTCGATCAGCACCGCGTCGAACTGGCCGCGATCACGCGCACCGTCCTGCAAGCGGGCCAGCAGGCGCTCGCCGTAGGCATCGCCGTCCTCGCCGCGTGCAAAAGTCGGCGCCGTTTCTGCTGCCCCATTTGTGGAAATGCAGAGCGGTGATGCTTTTATAGCCATGCACCGCCGCCGCCAGAGAAGATGCCAGCAACTTGTTATAGCATAATAAGCAAAATCTGCTTCCCGGACTCGCCGGCCAGAAGCTTCGCCCGCGCGATGAGCAGTACCGTCTTTCCCGAGCCCGCCACGCCGTAGACGACACGGTGTCCGGCGCCGATGTCGCGCGCGTTGCGTTCCTGGCGCAGATCGAGCACCGCCAGATTCTGTCTCCGTCTGACGCAGCACGACTTCGGGGTGAATGATGCTGCGGAAGACGTCGATCTGCTGCGGGGTCAGTTTCGGAAATCGGCCACCAGGGATCGAAATAGGATTTCAGCCTTGCGGCAAGCTCCCCGGCGCTGAGCGTTTCCCACTCCGCGAGTTGATCCCTCGTGATGGTCTTGGCGGGCGGGAAAATCTCCGCGAGTTCGCTTGGTCCCTTCTCCAGCTGGCTGCGATTGATGTTGCTGAGAACCGAGACATAGCCGAACGGAAAAACGAGGCGGTTCGCGTAGGCGCCGTCCGCCTGCACCAGCAGCCGCGCGCGCGGGTGGCCGCGGACTTTATCCATGGCGGCCGAGCATGTAGCCCCGCGCCTGGCGGCCGGGGTGCATTGTCTGCGTGGCTTTACCGCGGCGGTTCAAGGTGATGGCGTCAGGATTGGCGCTTTGCAGTTCCTTATGCCACCAGCCCTTGACCTCGATGATCAGCACGCCCGCTTCGGGCAGGATCACGACGAAATCCGGGTAGCGGTGGCGCACCACCGGCTCGTAATAGACGATGCAGTCATCCGGCAGCCGCTGCAGCAAGGCGAAGATGCCCCGTTCGCCTGCCGTGATCCGTTCGCCGTCCGCATTTCTTGCCGGCAGGCTGTCGGGGATCATTTCTGCCATTGCTGCCTCGTTTCCCGGCGATCAGGTCAGCCCGGTCAGCGCTTATTACTGGTTCGGCTTGCGCCGTAAGCCGGCAAAGCTCGAAACCAACACCGCAAAAGCAAGTGCCCCCGCGATGGTGCTCTAATCTATCCGCATCTTCCGCTCTCACAAAGTATAAATCCGCTACAGCGATTACTTCCGCCAGCACCGCGCAAGTCTCATATGCCACGCAACTGACAGCCGTTCAGAAGGGGCCAGTTTGTTCCGTCAGGGTGATGTATGTCAGAAGGCTATTCCATCGAAATCGCTGGCGAGATCGTTGGCATCATAGTCCGCAACAAGGGCGAGCGCGATTTTCGCTTCCATTCGGCGGTGAGGGCGTTCGATGCGCTCGATGGCCGGGTGTTCCGCCAGCCGGCCGCAGCGGAACGGGCAGCCCGTGAGCATGCCGCGCAGAGTGCTTCGGCACCAGAAGCCTCAAAATGAGGGTGGCACTATTGTGAACTGGCGAGGGATTTGCGCGCAGACCGGCGTCATGAGCTCCTGAATTTTTCGAAGTCACTGGTCCGAATGGCGGGCAAACCATTCATCGACGGCAGCAGTAATGAGTTGCTGTAACGATGTATTTTCAGCGATTGCAATTTCTTTCAACCGCGCGGCAGTCATAGGTGGCGTAGTCAAGGGCCTCAACGGACTGCTACCGGCATCGTTTGCCCTGCCGGTCGGCATTCCCGACCTGCTGTTCGGGCTGTCGGCGCTCGTGCTTGCTTTACTCTGGAAGGGCGAGGGATGGTCTGCGCGGACATTGATCGCAAGGAATCTCATCGGAATGGCCGTCATCATGCCGGCGCCGATCCTGGGGCAGCTTGGCTTGCCGGGCCCATTCCACCTCTTCACCAGCATCCCAGATGCGCGCGCTGTTCAAGTATCCGACGGTCCTGACAGCCGACGCTCGTCGTGCCGATCTTCATCACCATGAACGCGATCCAAGCGGTCGTGCTGTGGATGGAGACGAGAAAGGCCAAGGACTCCGTCGCCAGAGCCAGCGTCACGCCAACGATGGTCACATTGGGTCATGAATACGCTTCAGACCTTGCCAGGTTGTGGTCCAAAAAGCGGCAGAGGCGACGCTTGCCGGCGATTGGAACGCCTAGCCTGAACGCCCGCCACCGAGGTAGACGTTCGCGGCCACGCGGCCAGCTGCGAGGAATTCCCCCGCCGCGGCCTCAGAAGTTGCCGTGCGGGCCAGCACAAGCGTGCCGACCAGCGTCGCGACCAGTGCTGTCGCCCGTGCTGTGACCTTGTCGCCGGTCATCCCTTGCTCCAGAACCCCAATGAGCCGGCTCGCTCCATGCGAAAGGGCCTGTCTGCAAAGTTCCGGTCCGCGCGGCGCCTCCTCGCCGAGTGCCGCGAACGGACAGCCCTCGCCAGGCGCCGCGACGTGTTCCGCAGAAAGATACTGCTCAACAAAGTGTGCAACGGCCTTTCGCGGTCCCCGGCGGCCGATATCCTCCTCAAGCGTAGATATGAAGCCATCGACCGCCGCGTCGATGGCCGCGGCGGCCAGTTCGTCCTTGGAGCCGAAATGGCGAAAGAACCCGCCATGGGTCAGGCCGGCAGCTTTCATCACATCGGCGACCCCGGTTGCTGCGATTCCCTGCTCCCGAAACAGTCTGGCGGCGACGGTGATGATCCGGGCATGCGTCCTCGCTTTTTCCTCCCGGGACATTCTGGGCATCACAGACTTCCTTCGATATGGGGCTTGACTCTTTAGATCGTATGCATCATCTAATTTTAGATGGCAATACCAATCTAACTCTGCCCGGGAGCCCCTGCATGATCAAAGCTACAATTCTCGTGACATCCGCTGCGGGGCGTACAGGCAGCGAGGCGGTGCGCTTGCTCCTGGAAAAGGGATACCGTGTGCGGGCGTTCGTGCATCGCGACGACCGCCGTGCAGCGGCCCTGCGCGAGCTCGGAGCGGAGATCTTTGCCGGTGATCTGTTTGACATGCGCGATCTGCGCACCGCGCTCAAGGATGTGCAGCGTGCCTACCATTGCCCGCCCTTCGCACAGAACCTTCTGCACAGCACGATGCTGTTCTGTCTGGCGGCCGAAGAGGCGCGCCTGGAAGTCCTGGCACTCCTTAGCGGCTGGAATCCGCACGAGACCCATCCATCGGTGCTGACGCGCGAACACTGGATCGCCAACAACATCGCACGCTGGATGCCGGCGGTTGACGTGATCCACGTCAATCCGGGACTCTTTGCCTTTACTTATCTCGTGACACTACCTGTCACAGCCAAGCTGGGGCTCCTGCCGTTGCCTTACGGTCGGGGCAAGAACGCTCCGGTTGCCGCGCGCGATATCGCCCGTGTCGTCGCTGCTGTCCTCGACGATCCGGCGCGCCATGTCGGCAAATCCTATCGCCCGACAGGCCCTGCACTCTTGGACCCCGATCAGATCGCCGCGACGATCGGAAAGGTCGTCGGTCGCAAGGTGAGCTATCGCGATGTGCCATTCAAGATGATGGCCAAAGCCGCCAAGGCGCAGGGATTTCCGGACTTCGACACCGCCAATTTGCGTTACTACGCACAGGAGCTGGCGGCGGGTGCTTTTGCGATCGGCGGTGCCACGACCCATGTCGAGGAGGTCACGGGGCCCCGCCCGAAAGCTTCGAGGAGACGGTCCGGCGCTATCATGCAAACCCCGAGTTGATCGCGCCGGGAATGGCTCACTTGTCGACGTTCGGTGCGCTGCGCTTCATGGTGAAAATGATGCTGACCCGCGCGCCCGATCTGGACGCGTTCGAGGCACAGCGGGGCTTGCCCAAACTTCGCCATCCGCAGCTCGCGCATGAGAATCCGGCATGGGTGCAGGATGCCGGGAAGCGCCAGCTCCACCTTTTGAAAACCACCCGTACTCCGGAGATGATGCATGACCTCGCAAGCTGAGGCGCGCCAACGGATACTGGCCCATTACGAGCAGGCCGGCGGTAACCGGCTGCAACTTCACTCACCAGCGGCTGCGGTGCACGCGATTTCGCGATTGCTCGTAGCCAGGAAGCTGGCCAAGTGCCGATGCTGTGTACACCTTCCTGGCCCTTCTGCCCGCTGATCGCAGAAGCATGTGACGACGCGGCAATATGCCCGGCTCGCTGCCAGCTGGATCAGCAGCATCGGCCTCGATTCGTTGAGCTTCGGCACGCATTCGCTTCGCCGGACCAAGGCAGCCTTGATTTACCGGAAGACTGGAAATCTTCGCGCCGTTCAACTTTTGCTGGGACACTCGAAGCTTGAAAGCACAGTCCGCTACCTTGGCATCGAAGTAGATGATGCCATCGCCATTTCGGAACAGGTCGATATTTGAGGTGACGGCGCCGATTGCCGCTGCCCGCGATCGAGATGGCCCTCTTCCCCGCAGGCGATCAGACTGTGTGTTCGGAAGCAAGCGCCGGTTTGGCCGGTTCTCATTAATATTGGCAGGCATCATTGGTGCATAACCGGCGGCGAAGACAACCGGGCTGGCGCGTCGCGTGGCCTTCCGCTCCAACAGCCAAGCTTCGGAGGCGGCGGCAGTTCGCACCGGCTGCGCCATCGCCCTGCTGCCGCAGTTTTGTGGCGCCGGCGTTAGGACGCTTGTGCCGGTGCGGCTGACCGCCGCGCTGAAACCGCTGGAGCGCCGCGGTCTCGTAGCGGTGACGGCCAATCCCGGGGATAAACGCAGCCGTCTGATGACGCTAACGCCAGCGGGGTTGGCTCTGCTCGCGGACGCTGTCCCCATCTGGGAGCGCACGCATGCGGAGATCGACGCTCTGCTTGACGAGGGCGGTCCCGGCCGTCTCCGGCGCGGCCTGCACGCAATTTCCTGACTACGCTTGTGTCCGGGTTGGAGCATTCTCGCCGTACACCTGCCGATTGCCGGACTGGCGCTGCCGCCGCTGCTCACCGGCTTGCCCATTTGAAAATTAGGTAGGCTGGCGCGAAGCTTTTCGATGGCCGAGCGGACGCCCGCGCATGGCGACGCAATATTTATAATCCGTTCTATGATCTCGACAACGGGCATGCTTGATCGGCCATTGTGCCGGCTTTCATGGTGCACCGCGGGAAAAAACTGCTCGCAACGCCTTGCTTCCGTTGGTCAATTTGAAGCAGCGCCCGCTTTCACGACAGGCGCCGCACACTCTAATACCTCCCCGCGGCGGATGGGCATCCTCAGTTGGATGCTGCGGTACCTGCCGCCGTCTTACCGGCGGCCGGTAAAACCACCAGCTTCCAGGCCCGCTCATCGGTGAAATAGGGAGCCATGGCGTTTCCGATGTCCTCAACGGTGACCTTCTCGTAACCGGCGATTTGCGTGCGAGCCATATCAAGCTGGCGCGGATCGGCCTGCGACCCCGCCAAGCAGCTTAGCCAGTATTCGTTGGTGAGTTCCGCTTTTTTCAACCTTGCGATGACTGGCGTCTTGGCGCGGTCGAGTTCGTCGCCGGTCACGCCGTTGATGCGCATATCGGCCGTGACCTTCGAAACGTTTGCGTAGAAGCTGGCGATCTTGGCGGGCGGCGTTTCAACCATGCTCCAGGCATAGCCGTAACCGGGGAAGGTCGCTGACATATTGATCCCGCCATCGGGACTGTAGGTTGCGCCCTCGGCGACGCGGATCTGATCGGTGAGCCGGTTCTGGAGCACATCTACGGCAAGCCTCAGCGCATTGGTGCGGGGCAGGTCGGCAAAAAAATCCGTCGTGGGCCAGGCCACATAGGCAATCGCTTTATCGGCGCGGCCCTTGTGAGTGCGTTCGACGGGGGTGGCTGTGGCGCCGGGAAAGCCGGCAGTCCACGCGGCGACGGAGGGCTGCGGCGACGGGCGCGCCGGCAATGCGCCGAATGTCGCCGCCGTGAATTTGATCGCCGCTTCGAGGGCGACGTCGCCAACGATCGTTACCTCAATCGAGCCGGACGACAGCGGTCCTTGCAGCAGGGCTTTCAGGCCGTCCACCTTAGCCGCCTCCAGGTCCTCGCGGCCTGGCTGTACCCAGCGCGGGTCGCCCGAATGCAGCAGACCCGCCCTGTCGCGGCCCAAAACCCCTGCCGGCGTTGCCTCAAGCTGGGCCAATTGGTCGAGCCTCCAGGCTCGCAGACGCTGGATAGCCTCGGGCCGGTAGCCTGGATCGGTCACATAGGCGGCCAGCACCTGCAATTGGATGCCGAGATCCTGCGGACGGGTCCGCCCGCCAAGGACGAAGGCGTCATCGATGATGTTGAAGGTCGCGCCGTAGATCCTGGACGCCAGAACCCGCGCCATGTCCTGCTCGCTGATGGCCTTCAGACCACCCGCCACAAAGGCATGAATCAGCCATCCGGAATTATCCTTCGGCAGATCCTGCATACCGTTGCCAACGTGGACATCCACGAGAACCTCGCCGGTCCTGAATTTGGTGGGCTTGACCGTGAGCCTCACGCCATTGGCAAAACTAACGGCGGTGGCGTCCATGCCGGCGATGTCCGTCTGTCCGGTGATGACGCCCGGCGTGCCGAAGGTCTCATAGGGCCAGACGACAGCGGCTTCGGCGGCCGGAGCGCTCACCGGTACCGCGTGAGCCTTGGTATACTCGGCCGCCAGTTCCGCGTCTCCACCCTCCACCAGGGCGGGCGCCGATATTTCCACGAGCGGGCCGGCGCCGTGGAAAATCCGGCGCAGCGCGGCATTCACTTCCGCTGCTGTCAGACCCTTCACGATCTGCTCGAACTCGGCCAGATTATCGGCGGGGGAGGTAAAAACCGTGTCGCGATCGACCGAATTCACCAGCGCGGATACCAGGTCCGTTGTGCGCCGGGTGGCGGCGCCGGTGGCTGCCTGCTCGTAGCTGACGCGGAATTCGGCAATCTCACGGTCCAGTTCATCCTGGCTAATGCCGTACTGAACGATGCGGCGTTGCTCTTGGCCGATGGCCGCGAGCGCTTCACGCCAGGCGCCAGGGGAGGAGGCCGCCGTAACGCTTGCGGCATCGGCGGATCGCAGCACAGTCACATAGCTGGCGCCGGCGCTCAAAAACGGCGGGTGTTCGCTGAGCATGAGCTTGGCGAGACGGCGGTTCAGCACCGCTATTCCAAGAAGTCCACCCGATCGGCGCGGCGTTTGGCTTGCGTGTCGTAAGCGGTGTGATCGGCGCGGCGCTTGACTTTCTCATCGTAAGCGCTGTCTTGGGGCTGCACCCAGGCGATCTGAACCCTGGTCTCGGAACCGGGAAGTTCCACGGCCTTGGCCGTCAAGCCGCGCGGCTTCACGGTGCCGAGGTCCGGTTCCGGCGTCGCGGGACCGGCGGCTTTCCAGTCGGCGAAGTAAGCCTCGATCTTGCCTTCAATGACCGCCAGATCAATGTCACCGGCGACGATCAGCGTGGCGCGGTCCGGGCGGTAGTTGGCGCGGTAATAGTCGTGCACGAGGCCGGCTGGCGCATCGCGAATGACCTCCGGCTTACCGATGGGAAAGCGTTGTGCGGCGAGTTGACCGTCCAGCAGCATGCCAATGCGCGCCTTGGCCGCCTTGCGTTGCGGTGTGTCACCAAGCCGTTCCTCCGACAGCACGACGCCCCGCTCTGGCTCCATGGCCTCGGGGCTCAAGGTCAGTTCGCTCGCGGTTTCGCGCATGAGCATCAAACCGATATCAATGGATTCAGCCTCGGTATCGGGCAGGTCCAGCATGTAGACGGTCTGGCTCCAATCGGTGGAGGCATTGGTATCGGGGCCGAAGGCCAGCCCCTTGCGTTGCAGGAGTTTCACCATCTCGCCTTCCGGCACGTGGGTGGAACCTTTGAAGGCCATATGCTCAAGAAAGTGTGCCAGCCCCTGTTGCGCATCGCTTTCCCGCAGCGAGCCGGAGCCAATACGCAGACGGATGGCGGCTTGTCCGGCGGGGGTTGCGTTTTTGAGAATGGCGTAACGCATGCCGTTCGGCAGCGATCTGAATATCACCGCCGGGTCAGCCTTCAGGTCGCTGTGGTTTTGTGCCCAATCCGCGTTCGCTTCGTCCCCAGCCGCAGCGAATACGCTTCCCGCCATCAGCATCAGTCCCGCGGCCAGAGCCGTCAGCAACCGGGAGTTTTTACTCACCATGGTTTCATCCTTCTGTTATCCCAGATCGTGCGGGAACCGCCGGAAGGAAGTATGCCCTCACCGCCCGCCTTCGCCAACCGCCGCGAATGGCACCCCAAAAGCCGGATGTATCTTGCGCAGCCCGCCGTCTATGCAAAGTTCCCCAAAGTGGCCTTTCCGGCTTTGGGGAAGGCTCTGCGGAAACAAGGGATGAAGTGATCCAGCCGAATTCGCAAAATGAACCTTCCGGGGAAAGATTGATGACGTCCAGGACCATCATATTACCAGCATATCCGGTCAGCACTTTCGTAACGTTGGAGCGGTCTCATGGATTTCCACCTCCCTGGAAGCCACTCTGCCGTGAGAGAAAACATGCGGCACCGTCGGTAATCTACCGGAGCCTTAACGGTATCGCATCCACCGATCGGTGGATGGGTGCGACGCATTTCCTGATGAAGACGCTGCCCAAGGTGGCCACCGGACTGGCACTGCATGTGCTCGCTTAAGCCCCCCACTCCCAACCGCTCATGAAAATAATCATAAATCAACTGCGCCATCGCGGCGCTGATACCCCCAACCACCTGCAAATCCTCCACGCCCGCGCCGCTCACCGCCTTGGCCGTGCCGAAATGCTTCAGCAGCGCCCGCTCGGCCTTCGAGAGCAGCGTCAGCAATGCGGCACGCGTTTGCGTGGCCGGGAATACCGGCGAATAGCTGGTTTGGTGCATAAGCGGCGGCGCAAATCACCAAGCTGGCGTGTCGGCGATCAGGCCGCAAGCGGCTGCTCACGACAGTGCGGAAACTACCTCGATCTCTCATCATCCGCAGTCGTTATGCTGTACCGCAGCGACGGACTGCAACGGTGCAGGTTTCTCCGGTGCCGTGGCGCTGAGGTTGCCTCATGCGCTACCGGCGGCGTCACGCTGCCGCCGGGCAACTCCTTCCTTCATCGGCAATCATGGCGTGAAGCCATCTGTAGCCGTCATCGTCCCGGATCCGCGCGTGCCACACCAGGGAGACGGAAAAGCTGGCCGCGTCGAAGGGAAGCGGACGAAGGGCCAATCCCAGCCGGGACGCCAGAGGCGCAAGAACCCCGCGAGGCTCCGCCGCCACCAGATCCGTTTGGCTGAGCAGATGCGGGGCCAGCAGGAAGTGCCCGACGGTCGCCACGATGCGGCGGCAAAGCCCTTGTCTGGCGAGGATCTCGTCCACATAGCCTTGAGGTTCGCCCGCCAGCGAGACATTCAGGTGATCGAGAGACAGCCATTGCTCCAGGCCCCATGGCGCCGATAGCGCCGGATGGTCCTGCCGCAGTGCGCAAATCAGATCGTCAGTGAAGAGTTCCTGGCTGGCCAGCGGCGGCTTCGCGTCGGGAAAGTTGCCGGCCGCCATGTCGATGCGCCCCTGTTCAAGCAGGCCGAACGCACTGGTGCGGCTGGCATTACGGACGATGAGGGTGACGTTGGGAGCCTCACGCCGCAGCCGCGCCAGCACTCCGGGCAGCAGCACGAAGGCGGCGTAATCCGGCATGCCGATGGTGAACGTGCGGCTGCTCTCCCCGGCACGGAAACCGCGCGGCGCCAGCATCTGGCGCGTGGCGGCGAGAATGCCGGCAAGAGCGGGAGCCAATTCGAGGGCGCGCGGCGTCGGCGCCAGGCCGCGAGCCTCGCGCACGAATAGCGGGTCTCCGAACAACCGCCGCAGGCGGGTCAAGGCGTGGCTGATGGCCGGCTGGCTGAGCCCGAGGCGGCGCCCGGCCCGCGCTGCGCCGCGCTCGGCCAGCAATGCCTCGAAGACCACCAGCAGGTTCAGGTCGATCTGTGATAAATTCATGTCGTGCATGTTTTATATACTAACAATGAATTGGCTGAATGAATACGCAGCCGTCATCCTGGCCGGACATTGGCAGAGGAGAAGACGGCCCATGAAAAAGCGAACCAGATTACGCGTCCGCCGGACCCGGAGAGGCGTTCTGGCCGGATTGGCGGCGGCCTGCGCTGGCGCGCTTGCCCCGGCGCAGGCCGCTGAAACCGGCCGCCATGAGCGTGGACTCGCGGTGCTGGCTCAGGTGGCCGGCGGCGACGCCATGCGTGCGCTACGCTCCATCGAAAAGCTGGCCCCCGATCTCGCCCGCATGACGGTGGATTTCGCCTATGGCGAGGTGGTC
>CAWHDD010000002.1:0-272261 GCA_963827885.1 uncultured Alphaproteobacteria bacterium
ATGGATTAGCATTCTGACCATGATGAAGCCGATACGCACCATCACAGTTTTGGCCATGGCCGCCGGGTTTTGCCTTGTAACCTCGTTCAGCGCGCCCGCGCAGGCGCAAGCTCTGATCCGTGATTTCGAGATCGAAGCTCTGATCGCCGAATACGCTGCACCCGTCATGCGCGCAGCGGGGAGCTCGACTGGAAAATATTCGAATTCACCTCGTCAACGATTTCAAGTTCAACGCTTTCGTAGCCGACGGGCGCAACATGTTCCTGCACACCGGCGCGATGAAAGCGCAGACGCCGAACCAGCTGATCGGCGTCATCGCCCATGAGACGGGACATATCGACGGCAGCCATCTCGCCCGCTCGAATATCCAGATGAACCGCGCCAAGACGGCGGCCTTGTGGTTCCAGGCGCTCGGCATCATCACCATGGGCGCCTGGGCGGCGACGGGTGACAAAGAAACCGTTCACGGCGGTAATGCTGTGATGAAAGGCGGCGAGACGGTGGCAATGCGGTCGTTTCTCATGTACTGGCGCGCCGAGGAATTCGGCTCGGCCCACTTGGCTGGATGCCAACTATTCGAATGCGACGAAGCAATCCGGCAAGGGCATGCTGGAGATCTTCCAGCTTTTCGCGCAGGAATCCATGGGCGGGCGCGGATATTCCTACGCAGACCCATCCGATGCCGGCCGAACGCATCGCGCAACTTGAAGAACTGGTGATCGAGAGCCAGTATGCAGAGGCGCGAGACCCGCTTGAATTGCAAATGCGCCACGACATGGTCCGTGCGAAACTCGATGCATACATGAACAGGAAGAGAAACAAGGCGCTGGTGTTGCGCCTCTATCTCGAGACGAGTTCGCCCCTTCCCGGCGCGTTATGCCCGCTCCATCGTCACTTGCTACTCCGACGGCGCGGATGCTGCCGTGCCGCTGATCGAGCAATTGATCGCCGATCAGCCGGACAATCCCTACCTCTACGAATTAAAGGGGCAATGCCTGAAGGAGGAAGGCGGGGCTGAGGGTTCGGCTATCACCCCTTTGCGCCGTGCTGTGCAGTTGGCGCCGAAAGCCAGTCTCATTCGCATTATGCTGGCACAGGCGCTACTGGCGGCGGACGATGACTTCGTCTTGAACGAAGTGGTTGAAAACCTGCGGCAGGCTCTGGTCTATGAAGAGCAAAATGGCCCGGCCTATCTGGAACTGGCCAATGCCTATGCCAGGCTCAATCGGCTGGCTGACGCCGATCTGGCCACTGCGCAGGGGTACTTCTATAGCGGCCGCATCAATGACGCGAAAGACCGCGCAAGACGGGCGCAGACAGCTTTCCCGCTTGGTTCACCCAACTGGATCAAGGCCGATGATATCGTTAACTTTCAGCCGCCGAAACAGGGTGGGTGAACACGGCGGCCATACAGCCCTAGGTGCAAAGGACTTAAACCCAGTTACGATCAGAAAACATTCGCTGGGCAAGAGAAGGCCGGAAAGCTGCGGCTCACGGGTTCCCAGGACGGCAGCGAAGGATCGGTGACCATCCATCGGGATGCCGATCTCTACGCAACGCTGCTCATGCCCGGTGAAACGGTCAGCCATGAGTTGAAACCCGGCCGCACCGCCGCACCGCGAATGCGGCCGGAATGCCGCAAAGCATCGAGATATCTGAACGATCCAATGGTGAGTGAAAACCGATGTCATTTTTAGAGGACAATGCCTCCTATGAAAACTGGCTACGCGGCCAGTGCGCGGTGGTAGAGGCGGATCTCGAATACAAGCATGAGCGCATGAAGAAAAACGCGTTCCTGTTTCTGCGGGCGACTTATTTCCGATGGGCCAGGAAAATCGGGAACTCCGTCCGGAGCTTGCGGACGCGCCTGCGATTCTCGCTGTTGGCGATGCACATTTGGAAAATTTTGGAACGTGGCGGGATGCGGAAGGCCGCTTCGTATGGGGCGTCAACGACTTCGATGACGCGGCAGTCATGCCTTATGCGTTCGACCTGGTGAGGCTTGGCGTCAGCGCGCGTCTTGCGCCAGGATTAGCCATCAAGGGCCGTGAGGCAGCGGCGGCCATCCTCGCCGGATACCGGAGGGGGCTCGCGGAGCCGCGCCCCACACTGCCTGGCGCACTGGACGCATGGATGCAGCCGTTCGTTGCGCCATCGGAGTTGGGGCGCCGCAGGTTCTGGAAGGAGATCGACGCTCTTCCCGAGGCTAATCCTCCCGATGAGGTCAAAGAGGGGTTTAAGGTCTGCTTGCCGGACGGCGCTGAAATCGTTCGTTTTGCAACGCGGAGCAAAGGTGGCGGCAGCCTTGGGCGGCCTCGCTTCGCCGCCCTGGCAGAGTGGCGCGGCGGCCGGATCGTGCGCGAGGCCAAGGCGCTTGTGCCTTCGGGATGGGATTGGGCGCATGGCAAAAAATCCGCGAAGTCTCATTTTCTCGATCTGGCTGCAAGCCGTTACCGGGCTCCCGATCCATTCCTCAGCATCCATAACGGCTTTGTTTTCCGCCGTCTTTCGGCCAGCTCCCGCAAGCTCGATCTGGCTCAAGACATTCCCCCGCGGCTGGAGGCTCTGTTTTTGGAAGCCATGAGCTTCGACCTGGGTTTGATTCACGCCACCGATCGAAAATGCCGGAAAATTCCCTCTCACCTCAATTCGATGCCAGCGGATTGGCTGCATCGGGCATCAAAGGTTGCGGCTGAGGCGGTGGAGAAGGATTTCGAGAAATGGATGGCAGCCTGTTCTGGCAGCGGCGCCTGAAAGCAAGCTGACGCGTTCAATGGCGGCTGCGGGATTCCATAAATGCTCCACTGCCCCCGCCACTGCCGTCCCATGCCGCGATGGGCCAGAGCGCGAGGCTCAATCCGGTCAGCACGGCCCAGAAACCGGTCTCCAGCGTCCCGGTAATCGGCTGAAAGCCTCGCAGCCCCCCCCAGATGTGGACGCCAAGCATCAGGCACCACACCATCATCATGACCTCGAACGTGAAGAGCAAGCTGGTGCCGTGCAGTCCCGCCTTTGACAAAGCCAAGCGCGCTTCGCTGACGCGCGTTCAGCGGCCGGCCCAGGTGGAACACCGCCAGCAATCCCGCCGGCCGCACAGAAAGCCAACCACAATCAAACTCAGAATCGACCACAGGCGGTGCTGGCCGCCTTCGCGAAGCGCGGCACCGGTGAAGCGCCCGGTGAGGATCAAGGCGGTTCGGATTTTGACGTCCCGGAATACCAGCCGGCATGATGACGGCCCCGCAGGAATGCCCCGGCGCACAATGCGTCAGCTTTCTCAAAGGAACGCAAAACAGTGGCAACAGCCGCACTTGGCACGATCCTGACCGCTGTTATTCGGGTCCAAATCAGCGCGATCGAAGGTACTCCGGACGCGCTTCACGGAAACGCGATCGGCGGGAGCTTTCCTGCCTCATCCGTCCGTTGTTGGAGGTTGACCTGTCGCGATATCGAAGAGGTGGACTCGTCGCTGGTGGACCCATACCGGCTGTCGCGAGGCTCTGGTTCGCCGCCGTGTCCCCCAGCCGCTACGCAGAGGGAGCGGAACTGCGGGCGAACCCCGGCCAGCCCGTA
Source organism: uncultured Alphaproteobacteria bacterium (assembly GCA_963827885.1). Classification (GTDB taxonomy): domain Bacteria; phylum Pseudomonadota; class Alphaproteobacteria; order Rhizobiales; family Rhodomicrobiaceae; genus CAWHDD01. Next base: position 3,574 of record CAWHDD010000002.1, read on the forward strand.
GAAGCGGCAAATCCAGACGGCAGCACCACATCAGGTAACGGACATCATCACCCGCTGCGGCAGCCTATTACGAGCGAGTGCCCCGTAAGTTTTCCAGCGGGCCCGCTCCTCCCTCGGCAACCGGAGGATTTGCTGCAGGTGCGAAGAATGCGGTCAGGGCCAGCAGTTCCCTCGCCAAAGTTGCGCTGGGATGTAACCATGTCTTCCGTGTGCAGCACGGGTGTTTCCGTACAGTCGGATTTGTGCATCATCGGCGGTGCAGACCGGGAAGCCTTTTCTTTTGTAATACCTAGGTCATCGTTTCGCCATCTAAATAAAAAAAATGGATTTGTATACAGCCAAGTGTGTAAAACGCGATGTTTCTGGAAACGCATTTTGAGGCAGTAACTGTATGAGCAGCCTAGGAAAAACGCAATATTTCGACAACAAATGCTATGCTGCGGACAGTCGAAAAAGCAGTTCATCGTCATCCGATGACAAGGCGCTCATGGATTTCGTTAGAGCCTCTCAGCAAAAAGATGCAGGGAAATCCGAATGGCCTGATCCGCAAAATCCGTCGCGCCCGCAGGCAATGTGTGTGCGGCAGGCCGGTGATCCTGCCAGCAGCGTAACCTCACGTCGCGAAAATTCCGTAAGGGTTGCCGATCTGAGCCGCCCCGGTGTGGCAAATTCCACGTCTTCCGCCAGTGCGCCAGCTTTTTATCTGCGCTTCGAAGGACAGGATCGCGGGAAAGTTCTTCAGGACACCAGGGAAGAGATCGAAGCCTTGCTTCCTGTGGTCCAGGGGTTGAGATCGCAAAAGGATCAGCTTTCGCCGCAGGCCCAGGCGACGCTCCATGTCGCCGAGGGACGCCTTCAGGAACAGGATGAATTACTATGCGCTCGCCAGCGACAGCGCAGGCAGCCTGCGTGCTTCCGGCCTCATACCGGCCGGCGGCAGCTTCGAACTAAATCTGCGTATCGCCGAAGCATTCCGGAAAGGCGCGGATGACTTTGCCGGAAGTACGTTTACCCCGCCGCCCACTGTTCTGCCGGGGCAAGGGGAAAGTCAAAGCATGAGCGGAGCCGAGATCGCTCACCGCCTGCGCGCGCTTGCGCCGCAACATGCGGATGCGCTTATCGATAACGCCATTTCCATCACGGGCATGCCGCACCTCGACACCTCCGGCTTTATGACGGATAAAGCGCGCGCCAACTCTGCCGGGACGCTGGGTTGGGATTTCGCCGGACGTCTGGTTGATCCCGTTGATGCGAAAGACCGCAACTGGTCATTCATGGATAATTTCAGCTTTGGCGATTCGACGCTAAAGAAACAGATGGATTTTAGTAATATCCGTTATCTCACTGCCGGTGTAGAATCGATTGCGACCGCGAAGCTTTCCAAGACCGACCTGGCAGCCGTGCATTACCGGGGCGAAGCCCGGCTCGGCGCAAAATTCTATGCCCAGGACCTTCCTGCGATGATGTATACTGGTGCCGGCTTGGTTTGTCCCAAGCCGTAAAGTCGCTTGGTTCCCGGCAGATTCAGGATATTTTGAGGAACGAAGGACCGGAAGGCCTCGCGGACGCCCTCTCCGGCGCCGGAAAGCGGCGGACAGGCAAGGCTGGCGGGAATTGGCCGATCTCGGCCCCAAAGAAGTCGCCAAACGTCGTCAAGCAGGAGTCAGAACTCGGCTGCGGTGCTGCATGCGCCGAAATGGCGCTAGCGGACAGAGGAGTAAAAGTTCCGCAGAACACATTTGGCAGAGAAAGCCGTCCTCCGGTGAAGGTACACAATGATTTAAACAAACATTTACCCGGATGGAAAGGTGCGGTAACCAATGGAACACCAGATGAAGTTCGCGACCTTAGCAAGGCAGGTAGCTGGGTAGCAAATATGCGTGACTGGAACTCCGGATCAAGATTGGGCCACTTTGTTATCGTGGATGGTGTAAATGAAGCCGGAGGGGTCATGATACGCGACCCGTGGAATGGCTACAGCTACACGATGAAGATGAAAGATTTTACGAATTATTGGACATGGGAGGCAATTTTCAAACCATGAAGTTGTCCGTCTTGACGTGCCAGTATGTCCCGGTCTCCGGAGATGTTGCGGAGAACGAGCGATACGGTGATATTATGCTGAAGTTTCAATATAAAGCGCGGATATATGACCTCACCATGCCGGTAATTCGAATTGGGTCCGCCGGGAACTTTATCTATGAAATGCCGCAGAAATGGGCGGACATATTTGGCTTGGAGTCGGGATATACCAAACCGCTGTCCCGACTCATGGGCCGGGCCGTGAGAGGGGAAGAGATAGCGCTTCCGGTCACGATCGAGCCGCTTTAGTCCTTTCCAGGCGGACGCTCCCGCCGCCCCTTAGCCCAATTTCCCCGCCCTGCCGCACTTTGCCGTGAAGCGGGCAGCTTGCATACTCACTGCCCTGTCACGAGTACGAGCAGCTTGCGTGGCCCAGGCGCGCCCTTGATGATCGTCTGCTCAATGTCGGCGGTACGCGATTAGCCGCTGATCAGGTTGATGATGCGCGGCATTTTTCCGCGGCCGAAGGTGTAGTGGTTGCGCTCCCTGGGTAAGCGTCCGGTCAGGCATTTGCTGGGGCGATTTCGAAGTTCCACGGTAGCAGTTCGCCAATCCTGGTGAGAAGTGCGTGCCGGGATGCGGATCGCCCCCGTGTCGCCAGAGACCTCAGCAATCTGGCGGCGCTTTTCCAAGCCATCAACCAGCTGGCGGAGGCGGAGCCGCTCATGCGCCGCGCAGTGGAGATCTTTTCCGCCAGTCTCGGGCCGGATCATCCCAGCACGCGGAGGGTGATGGACAATCACCGCGTCCTTCTGGCTGCCATGAGAGGGGGGGATGTGGAAACGCTCATCCGCGAGACGGCCGGAGACGCCGGTGCCCCCTCACCCGCCGCCGCGCGCCAGCCGCGCCCGCAAGGGGAGGGGCGCAAGCCGGGACTGCTCGCGGGTATCGCGCGACAATCTGGATGAGAAGAGCGGCGATCAAGATGAGAATGGGCGGATCGCCGAGTGGGTTGATGATTGTCGCTGGCGCGGTGACGCGCAAGCGGTTTTTGCCGGTTGATTGTCGCTCAGCGTCAATCTGATTTCGTTTTGCTTGTCGCGTGCGCCGCTGGGCGGCCCTCTGCCGCGTTTGCGTTCGAGAGCGGCGTTGCGGCGGTAGCTCTCGACGTTCATCTCCAGGATGGTGGCGTGATGCACGAGGCGGTCGATGGCGGCGAGCGTCATTGCCTGGTCGGGGAAGACCTTACCCCACTCGCCGAACGGCTGGTTGGCGGTGATCAGCATGGAACGGCGTTCGTAGCGTGAACCGATCAATTCGAACAGCACACTGGTCTCGGCCTGGTCCTTGCTGACGTAGGCGATGTCGTCGAGGACGATCAGATGGTACTTGTCGAGCTTGGCGATGGCGCCTCGAGCGCGAGTTCGCGGCGCGCCACTTGCAGCCGCTGCACCAGATCGGTGGTGCGCATGAACAGCACGCGCCAGCCGTTTTCGATGAGCGCCAGACCGATGGCGGCCGCCAAGTGGCTTTTGCCGGCGCCGGGCGGGCCGAACAGCAGCAGATTGGCGCCTTGCCCGATCCAGCCGTCGCCGGAGGTGAGCGCCATCACCTGGGCTTTGCTGATCATGGGGACGGCGCCGAAGTCGAAGCTGTCGAGCGTCTTTCCAGCGGGCAGGCGCGCTTCGGCGAGATGGCGTTCGATGCGCCGCCGGAGGCGATCGGCCATTTCATGCTCGGCCAGGGCGGCGAGGAAGCGCGCCGCCGGCCAGCCTTCCTTATCGGCCTGTTCGGCGAGCTTGGACCACATCAGCTTGATGCCCGGCAGGCGCAGTTCGCCGAGCAGCAATTCGACGCGCGCGGTGTCGATGGCGGTGTTCTTCTTCATGCCGCCACCTCCAATGCGCAGGCTTGCGGGCTCGCCAGGCGGAACGATCCCGGCGCACGGCGGCCAGTTCGTCGTAATCCGAGAGCGGCACCAATTTGACGGTGACGTCCGGGATCGCCGCCGCATCGGGCTTGAAGCGGTCTCGAAGCTGGTTGAGATCGGGCAGCAGCCCGGCATTGAGACCGGCCTCGATGGCGTCCGCCAGCTCCGCCTCACAGGTGCGATCGTGCGCCAATGCGAGCAACTCGACCATGATATGGCAGGCGCGTCTCTCACCTTCCTGGGCGAGCAGCGCCTCGAAGGCACGGGCATAGACCTGACGCGGGAACAACTGATCGCGATAGACAAGATTGAGCAGTGCCATCGGCTTGCGGCGCAGCGAATGGATGACGTGCCGGTAATCCACGACATGGCCGTGTTTGCCGCTGCTTTGCGGCGGCTTGCCCCGCGGCAGCGTCAGAATCGGTGTGCCGCCCAGGAAGCATTCCAGCCGGGCGTCGTAGATGCGCACACGCAGGCGATGGCCGATGAGGCGCGACGGGACCGTATAAAAAATGCGCCGCAGAGTAAAACCGCCACTCGATGTGACACAGACAACCGTTTCTTCATAGTCGGCTGTGCGTCGCTCTGGGAGCTTCTTCAGCACCGCCCGCTCCATCTCAATGCGTTTGCGATTGCGTGCATTTTTGCGGCCAGTGATCTCGCCGATGAAGCGGCGGTAGGCCGCCAGGTCAGGGAAGTCGCGCGAGCCGCGCAACAGCAGCGCATCGGCGACCGCCTTCTTCAAATGCCCATGCGAGCTTTCGATCGAGCCATTCTCGTGGGCAACGCCAGTATTGTTGCGGGTCGGCTCCATGCCGTAATGGCGGGCCAGCGCCTCATAGCGCTGCGTCAGGTCCTCTCGCGCCTCGCGGTCGAGATTGCGGAACGCCGCCGACAGACTGTCGGTCCGGTGCTGCTCGGGGACACCGCCCAGCTCCCAAAGGGCGTTCTGCAGGCCTTCGGCGAGCGCCACAAAACTCTCGCCGCCCAGGATGACATGGGCATGCTCGAAGCCGGAAAACGCCAGGCGGAAGTGGTAGAGGCGGTGGGCAAGCGGCTCGCCGGCGATGCTGACGGCGAGTTCGCCCATATCGGTGAAATCGGAAAGCCCGAGCCGGCCGGGGACATGGCTCTGTTGGAACATGACGTCCCGCTCAGGCCCATTCAGCGCCCGCCATTTGCGGATGCGCCGTTCCAATGTGCGGCGCACACCAGGGGCGATTTCCGGATGGCGGCGCAGTATCTCCTCGAAAATGCCAACCGCGCGCAGGTCCGGCGCGGCCTTGAGCATCGGCATGATCTCGGCGTCCCGAGACTTCGTCAAGCGGATCAGGACGCCGGCGGCCGCGTGGCGCTTGGCTTTGGGATGGCAGCCGCAGCTCTTTCTCAACACGATAGCCGGTTGCCGTGCTGAACCCGGCCTTGGCAGCGGCAATCGTTGTATTGGCTGTTTGGCGAAAACTCATGAATAGCCTCTTCTGGTGGTCGTTGATGTGGAGGCCGGGCAAGCGCTGATCCCTCATTGATGTGAAGAATCAGATGCTTGACCCGGCCGCTCACGACCGCCAGACGGCCATTCCAGCAGGTGTGGAAAAGAGGCGCCGCCGCTGGTGACGTGACTTCCGGTCGGGCTACGCCCTCCCTACGTCACGCCACCAGCGGCATTCTCATCCTGATTGACGCTGCGTTCTCACGTTGATTGTCGCGCGGCACGCGGGTCTGCGGCTGGTCTTCGCGCGCCTGTCCGGCCGCCGCTGACGGGCCGGAAACGCCGGGGAGCGCTCCGGAAGACGCCGCGCCCGCGCTTTTTCCGCCGCGCTCCGTTTCATTCCGGCGGCGGAACGCGTCCAGGCCCTGCGGCACAGGGGCTGGCGTGAAACATGGGGATTTGCGCGGAAAACGCCTGCGGCGCAGGGCGACTCCGGCCAAGGGCGCGAACGGGGCGTTTCAGCGCGTTTCACCGGCGGCGGGGTGCGGAGCCAGCGCCGCCGCGGCCGCCGCCAGCATGCCGAGGCTGGCCCAGTCGAGCGAGGCGTCGAACGGCCCGGCCAACGGCTGGCGCACGAGGCGGATGCGCTCCTCGCTGTCAGCGCCGAGCACGCGGCCCTCTTCCGCTAGCCCGCGCAGCCGCGCCGCTTCCGCCGCCGTCAGCGCCAGGGCGAACAGATGGGTGTGGTGGCTGGCCAGCGTCGGCGCGCACTGGCGCGAGCCGAGGGCGACGAGCCGCGACGGGGCCACGGCGAGGCCCAATTCCTCCGCCAGCTCCTCCAGGGCGATGGCGCGTGGTGTGAGGCCGGGCTCACGGCTCGACCCGCCCGGCACCTCCACCACAAACCCCGACGGATTACGCACGGCGAGCCGGTATTCGCGCACGAGGAACGCTTCCGCCTCCGGCGTGCGCCGTGCAAAGGCGGCGTTTTCCAGTGGGTGAGAAATCCCACCCGGCCAACCGCTCCAGCCGGAAGCAACCGGAGCAGTCATGGAGGTAACGAAATGGCTGAAGCCTTCGGGTAGCAGGGTCACGAATTGGTGACCGGCGCGAGTGTGCAGGCCGCAACGCGAGTGAACGCTGAGCAAACCTCGAAAAGGAAAATGTGCAGGCCGGCCTGGCTGTCGTACCGGGGAAGGCTGATACGGCTAGGCGAGAGAGCGAAGACTACGCCTAGCCGCTGCACCGGGGTAGTGGCGGCAGCATGTACACAAGGAAAGCGCGCGCAACACGGGAAGCCCCTTGGCGTGGTCAGGGATGACCAACCGGACGCCCGCGAGGGACAGGCTGGGCGCCATGGGGTGGCGGAGAGGCCCGTAGTACTGAGGAAACCGGGTAATGCCGGCGGAGGGAAGGGGCCTCAGTTCAAGACAAACGCAGCAAGTAGTGAGGGATCAGGAGATTGGGCATGCGCCGGTTCGTGCTGGGATGGAAGAAGCTTGGCCTGGAGCAAAGCCTCGGCTCGCGCATCGTAACCTATGCGGATGACCTGGTGATCTTGTGCCGGAAGGGCAGGGCGGAAGAAGCTCTGCGCCGTCTGCGCGAGATCATGGGCAAGCTGAAGCTCACGGTGAACGAGGAGAAGACACGGATCTGCCGGGTGCCGGAAGGCGAGTTTGATTTCCTGGGGTACACGTTCGGACGGATGTATACGCCGAGAACCGGTGATGCCTATTGGGGCGCCCGGCCATCGAAGAAAAGCATCAAGCGCATGGTGGGGAAAATCCACGCGCTGACGGACCGGAAGTGGACTTGGCAAGAAACCACAGAGCTGGTGGCGAAGTTGAACCGGTCGCTGCGGGGATGGGCAAACTACTTTCAGGTAGGCACCGTCACCAAGGCGTACAGGGCTCTCGACAACTACACAGCGATGCGGTTGCGCCGGTGGTTGCGTTGTAAGCACAAGGTCAGGCGGCGCAAGGGCGGGACCTATCCACTCTCGCACCTTTACGGGTACTTCGGGCTCGTGCGCCTGACCGCGCGAGGACGCGAGCAGCCGTGGGCGAAGGCGTGACGTCTTGTCCGAGAGCTGGATGCGGGAAATCCGCCTGTCCAGTTCGATGAGCGGGATGTGGAAACGGAGTCACGGCCGGACTACTGAGGCACCGCCAGACGAAAGGGGCGGAAACGGATATGTCCAGCCTACAGCCGCCGCGCCACATCTCGACTCTACCCTAAATCGCCCTGTGAGACAGGCGCTCCGCATTGACGCGGGCTCACTACCGCAACTCACGCTCACGCTATTCCAGCGGCCTCATCCGGAGATGACACGCTGACTCCGAACGGCAGAAAGTGTTTCGTGTTGCGGGTGACGATGACGAGATCGTGCGCTTTCGCGATGCCGGCGATGATGGCGTCCGCCATCCCCGGATCGTGTCCCGAAGAGATCGCCTTGGCCTCCAACTGTCCCGCGAGCGCGGCGGCGGATGCATCGAGGCCAAGTATCTTGTCATCGTAAGTGACGGCAAGGCCGGAGAGCCATACCCGCAGACCTGCCGCTTTCGTCACCGCCCCCTTGTGCTCGAGCAGCGCGATCCCTTTTTCGATTTCGTGGATCGTGACGGCGGACAGGAAAATCCTGCCTTCGCCATCCATACGCTCCAGCCATTCGAGAAATCGCGTCGAAGCTTCGGCCCTCGATGGCGAGAGCATTGAGATGACATTGGTGTCGAGCAGAAACCCGCTCAAAGCTCGACGTCCCGCGAAGGTGAACGGTTACGTTCGAACTCGCCGCCCGGAAAAGTTCTGAGATAAGCGGCGAGGCCGGGGCGCTTGCGTTCGATCACCTTGCGCGCGATCTCGGCCGCTTCGACGGAAACCAGCACGGCGACGGGCTTGCCGTGACGGGTGATCGTCACGAACTCGCCCTTGATGGCTTCGTCGACAAGGCTGGAGAAACCGGCCTTGGCGTCCTTCAGATTGATGGTCAGCATCAGGCGCTCCGTAAAATGTAGTCATCAGTGACTACAATATACTGTTCGCTGTTAGAATTCAACCGTGGTCACCCGGCCGGAAGAGGCAGACTTCGAAAGCCTTTCTGCGCCCCCATAATCGCTCGCCCCTCCAAAGCGAGCCGCGAGCCGTGCGACGGCCTCCGCATCTAAGCAGAGGTTCGCCAGTTGACCAACGAATCGACATTACGTTCGCAGTTCAGGGCTTCAACGGCCGCGTGGATTTCACGGTCGAGCGCCTCGACATCAGTGAACGTCTGATGGGCGAGATGATGGGCCTTAAGATCGTGCCAGACAGCCGCTTATGGGCGAGTGGTATGAGTAAACCTAAATTCGGCAGTTAACCGCTCCGCAGTTGAAGAACATTCAGCAATATCAGTGGGTAAGCTTCCGCGGCGGCGATGAACGAACGGCGGTGCCGCGGATGCCGGTATCCGGTTGCGGTGCGGTTGCCGGAGTATGGGAGGTATTCGGCAATCCAGTCATGGGGGGAACCCAAATTCGTCAGCCGGCGCCACAAACTTTCCTCCAGGGCGCTTGATGCATCGCCGTCCCCCGCCAATGAGCGGAGGCTGCATACACATCCGTAGGTCCGCGACCGGCCCGGAACGGGATCAACGCCAAAGGCGGCCTTTACTCCTGCGGCAAGACCTCCTGGCGCGCTTTGAGCGCATTCGCAATCCGGTCCAGGTAGAGATAGATCACCGGCGTGGTGAACAGCGTCAGCGCCTGGCTGACCAGCAGTCCGCCGACCATGGCGTAGCCGAGCGGCTGGCGGATCTCCGAGCCGGTTCCCGTCGCCCAGCATCAGCGGCACGCCGCCGAGCAGCGCCGCCATGGTCGTCATCATGATCGGACGGAAGCGCAGCAGCGCCGCCTCGCGGATGGCGGCCTCGCTGGACAGGTTGCTCGTCGCGCTCGGCCGCGATGGCGAAGTCGACCATCATGATGCCGTTCTTCTTGACGATGCCGATCAGCAGAATGATGCCGATCAGGGCGATCAGGCTGAAATCGAAACCGAACAGCATCAGCGTGGCGAACGCGCCGACGCCGGCCGAGGGCAGCGTCGACAGGATCGTCAGCGGGTGGATGTAGCTCTCGTAGAGAATGCCGAGGATCAGATAGACCACGACCAGCGCCGCCAGGATCAGCAGCGGCACGGTGCTCAGCGACTGCTGGAACGCCTGCGCGTTGCCCTGGAAGGTGCCGTCGAGCGTCGCCGGCGCGCTCAATCTCGGCTCATGGCCGCGCTGGATCGCCTCGGTCGCCTGGCCCAGCGCCACGCCCTGCGCCAGGTTGAAGCTGATGGTGATCGCCGGGAAACTGCCCCTGATGGCTGATCGACAGCGGCCGGATCTGGCATGCGTCGTCCACTTGGCGAAGGTCGACAGCGGCACCTGCCGCCCGTCGTCGGCGACCGCAGATAGATCTTGTCCAGCGTGCGCACCTGCCCTGCAGCTCCGGCAGGACCTCCATGATCACGTGGTAGCTGTTGAGCTGGGTGAAATACTGCGCGATCTGGCGCTGGCCGAAGGCGTCGTAGAGCGTGTCGTCGATCAGCTGCGGCTGGAGGCCGTAGCGCGAGGCCTGGTCGCGGTCGATGGTCGAGCGTCAGCGTGCGCGCCCTCGGTCTGCTGGTCGGTGGCGACGTCGCGCAGTTCGGGCAGCGTCTTCAGCTTGTCCAGGATCTTCGGCGCCCATTCGTTCAGCTCGTCGAGATTGGCGTCCTGCAGGGTGTACTGGAACTGCGTGCGGGCGACCCGGCCGCCGACGTTGACGTCCTGCGCCGCCTGCAGGAACAGCCGCGCGCCCTCGACCTTGTCGAGCTGCGGCCGCAGCCGCGCGATGATCTGGTGCGGCCGAAGCCGTCGCGCTCGCTGCGCGGCTTCAGCGTGATGAACATGCGGCCGTTGTTGAGCGGGGTTGCCGGACGCCGCGCCGATCGACCATCGCCAGCGTGGCGACCGCGGGATCGTGCCGGACGATCTCGCCGAGCTCCTCCTGATGGCGCTTCATGTCCGGCGAAGGAGATGTCCTGCGCGGCTTCCGAGATGCCGGTGATCAGGCCGGTGTCCTGCTGCGGGAAGAAGCCCTTGGGGATGATGACGAACAGATAGACCGACAGCGCCACGCGTGGCGAAGAAGACGCACAAGCGTGATGAAGCTGGTGCCGCAGGACGACGTCGAGGCCGCGCTCATAGGCGCGCAGCATGCCGTCGAAACGCGCTCGCTCCACTCGGTAGAGCCGGCCGTGCTGCGCCTCTTCGTGCGCGCCTGCAGGAAGCGCGACGCCATCATCGGCGTCAGCGTCAGCGACGACGAACACCGACACGACGATGGTCATCGCCAGCGTGACGGCGAATTCGCGGAACAGCCGGCCGATGATGCCGCCCATCAGCAGCAGCGGGATCAGCACGGCGACCAGCGAGATGCTGATCGAGAGGATGGTGAAGCCGATTTCGCGCCGCGCCCTTGTAGGCGGCGTCGAGCGGCGTTCTCGCCGTTCTCGACGTAGCGGGTGATGTTTTCCAGCATGACGATGGCGTCGTCGACCACGAAGCCGACCGAGATCGTCAGCGCCATCAGCGACAGGTTGTCGAGGCTGTAGCCGACCACCCACATCAGCGCGCAGGCGCCGAGCAGCGACAGCGGCACGGTGACGGTCGGGATGAGGTCGCCCAGAAGCTGCGCAGGAAGACGAAGATCACCATGACCACCAGCGCGATGGTGAGCAGCAGGGTGAACTGCACGTCCTCCACGGCGGCGCGGATGGTCTGGGTGCGGTCGCTGAGCACCTCGATCTTGATCGCCGGCGGAATGGCGGCCGTCAGGCGCGGCAGCGCGGCCTTGATGCTGTCGACCGTCTCGATGACGTTGGCGCCGGGCTGCTTGAAGATGACGAGGAACACGCCGCGCTTGCCGTCCGCCCAGGCGGCCTGCTTGGCGTCCTCCGGGCCGGTCGACCGCCTGGCCGATGTCGCGGATGCGCAGCGGCGCGCCGTTGCGATAGGCGATGATGACGTCGTTCCAGTCCTTGGACTGCGGTCAGCTGATCGTTGGCGTAGATGGTGTAGCTGCGCTTGCCGCCGTCGATGCTGCCCTTCGGGCTGTTCGACCGTCGTGATCGCGAGCTGGCGCGCGCACGTCCTCCAGCGACAGGCCCTTGGCGACCAGCTTGGCCGGATCGATCTGGACGCGGATCGCCGGCTTCTGCTGGCCGCCGATGAAGACCTGGGCGACGCCGGAGATCTGGCTGATCTGCTGGGCGAGCTGGGTGTCGACGATGTCGTCGACCTCGGTCAGCGGCAGGGTGTCCGAGGTCGCCGACAGCAGCAGGATCGGCGAGTCGGCCGGGTTGACCTTGCGATAGGTCGGCGGGCTCGGCAGGTTGCTGCGGCAACTGGCCGCCGGCGGCATTGATCGCGGCCTGCACGTCGTTGGCCGCGGCGTCGATGTTGCGGTTGAGGTCGAACTGGAGCGTGATCGAGCGTCGAGCCGAGCGAGCTGGTCGAGGTCATCTGCGATGACGCCGGGGATCTGCGCGAACTGGCGCTCCAGCGGCTGCGCCACCGACGACGCCATGGTCTCCGGGCTGGCGCCGGGCAGGCTGACGCGGACACCTGGATGGTCGGGAAGTCGACCTGCGGCAGCGGCGCCACCGGCAGCAGCGGATAGGCGACGAGGCCGACGAACAGGATGCCGGCCATCATCAGCGAGGTGGCGATCGGGAAAGCGGATGAAGGGTGCGGAAAGCCGCCGCCGCTCATCGCGTGTCTCCCCGGCACGGCCGCGCCGGCTGCGCGGCTGTACTTGACCGGCGCGCCCGGCTCCACCCGGTACTGGCCCGCGGTGACGACGCGCTCGCCGGCGACAGCCCCTGCGTCGACCACGGCCGGCCGTCCGCCGGTGTCGCCGACCTTGATCTCGCGCAGTTCCGCCTTGCTGTCGCTGTTGACCACGTAGGCGTAGAGCCCATCGCGGGCCGTGCTGGACGGCGTCGTCGGGGACCACGGTGACGCCCTTGAGCGTCTGCACCAGCAGCCGCGTCGAGACCGACAGGCCCGGCCACAGCGCGTGGTCCTTGTTGTCGAACACCGCCTTGAGGCGATGGTGCCGCTGGCGGCGTCGACCTGGTTGTTGATCACGGCGAGCGGTTCCCTGCGGACAGGACCGCTTGCCGTCCGGGCTGAGGGCGGCGACCGGTCAGCGGACCGGCGGCGAGCGCCTCGTTGATGCCGGCGACCTGGTCTTCCGGCGCGGTGAAGACCACGGAGATCGGCTCGATCTGGGCGATGGTGACGATGCCGGTCTGCGCGGCGGCGTTGACGATGTTGCCCTGGTCGACCAGGCGGAAGCCGGCGATGCCGGAGATCGGCGCGCGGATGGTGGTGTAGTCGAGCTGGGTCTGGGCGTTGTCGATGGCCGCCTGATCGGCCGCGATCTGGGCGGTGAGCTGCGCGACGCTGGACTGCTGCGTCGCATAGCTGCTGGGCCGAAACGGCATTGCGCTTGGACAGCTCGGTGTAGCGCTGCAGGTCGAGCCTGGCGTTGGCGAGATTGGCCTCGTCCTGCGCCTTCTTGGCCTTGGCCTGATCGAGCGCGGCCTGGAACGGCCGCGGATCGATCTGCGCGAGCAGGTCGCCCTCGTGGACGATCTGGCCTTCGTTGAAGGCGATCTTGTCGATCTGGCCGTCGACGCGGGTGCGCACCACCACGGTGTTGAACGCCTGCACGGTGCCCGAGGCCGTCGAGATAGACCGGGAAATCCGTCACTTTGCTTAGCGCGGTGCTGACCGGAACGGCCTGCGGCTCAGCGGATGTAACTGGCTGAGAGCCGGAACCGGGCAAGCCGCCGTAGCGCAGCCACCAGACAAGGCCGGCGGCGATGAGTAACAGAAATACGGCGGGCAACCGCCAGCGGCTTCCGCCAGGTGAACTGCTTCTGTCCATGGGCACCTTCTGGAATGTCAGCGGGGCGGAGCAACCGGCTTGGCAAACCGGAGCTCTGCGGGAGACGCTCGTCACTCAACACCGCAAACGCGCCATCCGCAGCAATCTGGTACAGGCGGCCGGGAAACGCAACTCCGGCATTGATCCCGTTTTCGCGATCTGAAAGGCCATCGATCGGGGGAGCAGCGCAAAGACGCGACGCGCGCCCGAAATGAGAATTGAGAGGTTGCTGCTGCCCGGTATGATCAGGAATACCACTCTAAGCAGACTCCCCGAACTTGACCAACGAATCCCATCTGTGATTCCGTCTTCGCACCGATTCGCGAGGGGGGAACATGGCGGGCAAATCTCCGGTGACGGCAAGCGAAGAGCAGAAGGTGGCGCTCGAGGCTTTGGCTTCGCCGCGCGATCGTGGTGAGGCTGGTAGGGCCCGCGCGATCTTGCTGACGCTGGAACGCTGGAGCAGCACGCGGATCGCCGAGGTGTTTCGGGTGCGGCGTGAGGCGTCCAATGTTACGCTGCTCGTCCGCCACGCCAGCCGCACCAGCGCCTTCGGCCTGCTTGAACAGGGGCGCATCGACATGGCTGCGGGCAACTTTCCCGATGCGAAACCGCCTTTGGCCAGCCAGGAGCTTTTCACCGACGATCTGGTCTGCGCCCTGCGACAGGACCACCCGGCGCTATCGGCGGCCTGGAGCCTGGATCATTGGCTGTCTCTCGATCATCTGAACGTCTCCCTGGCGGGCGAACCTCAAGGCTATGTGGACGAAATCCTCGCCAGACAAGGGCTGCGCCGCCGTATCAAGGCGACCATTGGGCATTTCCTGCTTGCCCCGCATCTGCTCGCCCGAACGGATTTGGTGGCGACGGAGCCTCGCGGGGTGCTTGAGCATTTGGCGTCCCGGCTGGGATTGGTGCTTCGTCCGCTTCCCTTCGACGCCGCCAGCTTCTCCGTCTCCCTGGTGTGGCACGCGCGAATTCGCGACGACGACGGTTACAGATGGCTTCAGACCATGATGACCGGCGAAGGACGGCGTTACCCGGCGACAGCGGCCGGATAAGACCGGAAGTCGCTCCCCGTGCGGGGGCGTGGATTGAAACAGCATGACCTCAACCGTGTCGATATCATCGAGCTGGTCGCTCCCGCTGCGGTGCGGGGGCGTGTGTGGATTGCAACAGCGTGAGCGTGACCGCCGCGCCGGCGCAGTCCGGTCGAGAATGTCGAGCATAATTAACGTGGCATAACGCAGCAGAGTTGACTTGTGATCGTACTGCATAATAAACTTGCATAGACTTAACATGTTCCACTTGCACTTAACCGCAGAGCGGCGCCGGACAATGCCCACGCCAAACGAAAAACTGGCCGCATCGCTCGCGAAGCTCAACACGCTTCAAGGTGGCGGACGCCGCGTCTTCCGATCGGCGGAACTCTCCCGCGTTCATCGTGAGCGGCTGGTCCGCAACGGCTTCATGCTCGAAGTCATGAAGGGCTGGCTTGTGTCCGCCAGTCCCGGCACCCTACCGGGCGACACCACGCCGTGGTTTTCAGCCTTCTGGGAGTTTTGCGCCAGCTACTGCTCCCATCGCTTCGGGGATGCCTGGCATTTGTCGCCGGAGCAATCGCTCTTGCTTCACGCCCAGGATGGCACCGTTCCAACCCAAATCGTCGTGTGCAGTCCCAAGGGAACCAATAATGCCATCCACCTTCCCTTCGGCACATCGCTTTACGATCTCAATGAAAAGCAGATGCCGCCGGCGGCCGATCTGACGGTTTGGAATGGTGTTCGCGTCTTCGAATCGATCGCGGCGCTGATACGCGTGACGGAGAGCTTCTTCCGGCTCAATCCAGTTGAGGCAGGCGTAGCGCTCTCAAGCGTCAAGGAAAGTTCTGACCTGTTGCGGCGTTTGCTTGACGGCGGCCATTCAGCCGTTGCAGGCAGACTTGCTGGGGCGTTCCGGCATGTGAACCGCGCCGATATCGCTGACGACATTATCGCCACCATGAAGGCGGCTGACTACGACGCGCGCGAGATCAATCCGTTCACGCCGGAGCAACGTGTCAGCATTCTGCCGTCCGGGACGCCGCCAATTGTTGGGCGTATCACCGCATTCTGGCACGCGATGCGCGGTGACGTCATCGAACTTTTTCCTGCCGCCTCGGCGCTGCCGCCGGACAAGGACGCTTATCTACGCCGGATTGATGAAATTTATCAAAGCGACGCCTACCATTCGCTTTCCATCGAGGGCTACCGCGTCACACAGGGCCTGATTGAGCGGGTGCGCGCGGGCGATTGGAATCCGGACAAGCTTGAGACCGATAGGAAGAGCACAGACGCACTGGCGGCGCGCGGCTATTGGCAAGCGTTTCAGCAGGTCAAAAAGGCCGTCGCGGCCATCATTGCCGGGGCCAATGCTGGAGACGTCGTCCGTATAGGGCACCGCGATTGGTATCGCGAACTGTTCCAGCCATGCGTCGCTGCCGGATTGATTTCAGTTTCGGCGCTGGCGGGATATCGGCGTGATCCAGTTTACATACGCGGTTCAAGACATCTGCCGCCGCGAAGCGAAGCCGTCGTGGATGCGATGACAACCCTGTTCGATCTATTGGAGCAGGAACATGAGCCTTCGGTGCGGGCCGTTCTTGGGCACTGGCTCTTGGGGTACATTCATCCGTATTTTGATGGCAACGGAAGGATGGCTCGCTTCCTCATGAACGCTATGCTGGCGTCGGGCGGCTTTTCATGGACAGTTATTCGGATCGAGGATCGCGGCGCATATCTTCAGTCGCTGGAGGCCGCCAGCATTAGCCAGGATATACGTCCTTTCGCACGTTTCCTCGGCAAACGGGTGAGGCCGCCGCTATAGCGCAGCAAATGATCGGGATGTTTTCGCGTGCAGTCGGCTATGCATTCCACTCCGGCCATTTTTTGCAGGCAATCTGGGCGTCTCTTGATGCACCACAACGGATGTTCGGCGTCTATGCGAGCTGACCAAACCGCTTCCAAGATGCGGACATCCTCTGTAGGGATTTTTGTGGCACCCTCATCCTGATTGGCGCTGCGTTCTCAACGTTGATTGCCGCTCGGCAGCCATGTGCGGCTTTAAAGACAGCCGCGAGAAAAGCGGCCTGCAATCCGCCCACTTCGGTTCCACTGGCGAAGACTTCGCAATCGTTAGCCGTCTTCCGTGAGGACATTTGCGGCGAACAAGTGCATCCTATTTCGACATCTCCTGATAGATGGACGCCTTGAGACAGCTTGCGCTTTTCTGGAGTGCGCCGTCAGCCCCGGCGGCACAGGCTGTCCGATCCCCATTTTGACCAAGGATCAGCAGCCGCGTTAGCTCGGAAAGCCGCCAGCCAAGCGGCAGGCTGTAACCAAATCCGTGTAGTTCGGTTTTATTAAAGGATTGGGTTTGCGAGGCGCCATCCGCAGTTGCCTCGGCTTCGAACAGCTTTTCAGCTTGCTCCACGGCGATCTGTCCCCGAGCCGCTCGCGTGCTGAGCAAAGTCTCAATTGGCACGAGATAATCGCCTACCACCGAGGAAGAGTTGGCAAAGTCTTTGCTGGTAAGAACGATGAGATTGATCTTGATCTTTGGCTGCGGGTTCATCGCCTTTACCGCACTCTCAATTTCGCTAATGATCGCCTGTGCCGTAAGGACGCCAGAATTGTCGAAATAGCCACCGTCGACGAGCGTGACCGTTTTTTCAACTGGCGCCGTGGCGGTTTGAGCAGACCAGGTGCCCGAGGTCCTAAACCAGCCCGCGGGCGTGAGCCAAGGAAAGCGCGCGCTCAAGATGGCAGCTGTGCTCAACGGGAGTTCCTTGGCAGAGGATTCAAGCGGAAGGCTCGAAAATTGGCTTGCCTGCAGGCTGAAGGGAGAAATGATGCGGCCGCGGCCAGAGGCAACCTCCGTTGTATTGAAGAACAAAGCGGGGCTGTCTCCATCGGCTTGCCAATGACGCAAAAATGGCTCGCGGAGAGGGTTTGCGTTATTAATCCAATCCTGCTTACGGTGCCTTTGAAAGGCTGCGGTCCGACGGTCCCAGGATAATTCGAGAGCCCGTTCTAAAGCTCTGGCGCGATCGAATGGCCCGACAGGAAAAGGCAAGAACTTCTGGAGAAGATCCGGGAATAAGAAAGACGCTAGCACTGGGGATAGGAAGTCATCCTGCAAGATCTCATCGGCCACGTCGTTCAGATACAGTCCACCGACGTCCTTGTCCTTGATGCAGCCTTGGCTTTCTTCGAAGCGATTGCTTTTTAGTCTGATTTTTTGTGTCAGACCATAGAAAATGGCGGCGCCAACGCTTCCCCCCGACACGGAACTGATGGCAAACAAGTGCTGCGAGAACCTTGGGCAGAGATCCTGGAGGTCTCCCAGAAGTGTTGCGGTTCTATGCGCCGCGTAGATTCCGCCACCTTCAGCCGCAACAATGTACACGGGATAGACGCCGTATCGTTCTTTATCTCGCCTCTCCTGAAACCATCGCTCAAAGGCGTTTGCTACGGTTTCAGGCATTTTCCCGCTAAGCGTTGTGCCTTCGCCAGGTGGTACAGTCCGGATCTCATGATTATCATTTACGCCAAACAAGGAAATAAGAACTGCAAAGCCCACCAATAAAATCGTAATCGGCCATCCGGTCCTGGTCGAAATAATGCTTAGAATGCTAATCAGTAGCGTCAGGACCATAAAATACAAGCAGATCACACCGAAGGGCGTCAAGGCCCGTGCCAGCCCGACGGGATAGATGGCGAAAGTAATACTGATCACGAGCGGAATTAGGAAGACAGCCGCGATGCTCCGCCCAGAGATGACGGGACGGAGTGCAATAATATTTTTACATCTCGATGCAAAAAGAACTGCGATCAGCACCACGATGGCAAAGACGAGCAACAAGCCAGAGATCAGGCCGAGCCACCAATTGATTTCAAGCTGCGACTGGATTTCCAGAGCGGCCAGCTTTTGGGCAAGGGCGGGATCAAAGTCCTGTTGGAAGACAGCAGTTGCTCCTGCTTCCAGCGCGTGGCGCAGATTCTTCTGATTTGAGATCGATCCGGGCGCAAAGAAACCCAATCGCGGTTGCGAGGGGCGGCACCATACAAATCGAAAGGCCAAGAAGCCGCTCAAAAGTCAAAGAATGATGCTTCACTGCGGGAGATTGAATTGATCGGGCAAGCAAGCGAGAAACGAAGAAGAGTTCCACTGAAAAGGCACCAAGGAAAGCAATCATCGTGACAGCATAATAAATTCCCTCTCTCTTTGGAAAAGGCTTAAAATACTCACGAAAATTTTGCGCGGTGAACCGATAGGTTTCCAACGACTGATCAGGAACTACAATTGCGAGCGCGAAGATCGCGCAAATCATAATCAGAACAACTTGCGATTTTAACGCCTAAATCTTGTGATTTTGCATATCCACGCCTCAGTTGTGGCGAAAATATATATAAACCGCACACCAATCACCGATTATTTCTATTGTATTTGTCGCACCGCAACCTCAGTTTTTCCAAGTCCCGTTTATCAGTGCAGAGTTCTTTATACTTAGCAGAGGGGGTGCGTTTTTTGCATTCTTCTACAATATCACAGGCTCGCTTCCCTATAATTTCCGTTGTCTTTGGTACATAGTGTCCTACCGGCTCGACCGGACGAGATTTTTCGCTGACAACGCCTTTGGCATCCTGGGCGTGCGCGGTTTGGGCGAAGGTGCCGAACATTACAACGATCGCGAAGACAGTGAGCGGTTTCAATTGCGGCCTGGACATTCCATATTCCCCCAAAATACGATCCCCATCAGCAGGTCAAAGCTCGACCTCAATCTCTTATATCGCAACTCCAATTAATTTCAAATATTCTTCAAACTCAAGAATATACTTCTGATGTCTCTGGAGTTTGACTGCTCGCTCTGCGAGTGTCAGCACCTGCTCAGCGATCAGGGCTGCCTCCACGCCTCCATGTCAGCCCGCTTCGCCGAAGGCAAGACAAACAGAGCTGTCTCAGCTTGTGCGCGAGGAACAGGATTTGCTGAACGCCCGCGAGGCGGCCTATCGCCACCTCGATGCAGCGGCGGGCAAGACCGCCGGAGAAGCCAGCGCGGGCATTGCCAACATCGATAATGAGGTCGCGGCAAAGCAGACACCACCACCGCGGCCTATGCGCTCTACCGCGATCCATTCTGCGGCATCAAGGATTTCAAACGTTGCATCGCCAAGCACTGGGAATCGATCCGGCCCGCTGCGTCATTGCGTCCGCATTCCGGCCACCCGATGGTTCCCCCGGCGACGCGAACGGGGCCGCGTTGCAGACCCCGCAGGATAAGATGGGTGACGGTTCGTGACGGAGGTTCAGAAAAAATCGGCGGACAACGAGTTTGCCGGAAGTCATGCCGGAAGAGCCGCTGGATCAGGGCTGCTGCCGCCAAGCCGGCCTCATCGGCAGGGATGACGGAAGCACGAAGCGGATCTGTTCCCGCCACTCCAGCGCAGATCGTTTCACCATTTCGGATGGAACCGGCGTCGCAATGCGGCCCACCTGGGCAACCAGCTCCGGATTATATCGCCTCTTTGAGATCCTTGGCGGCGCGGAATGCGACTTTCTTGCTCGCCTTGATCTTGATGTTTTCTCCCGTCGCCGGATTGCGCCCCATGCGTGCCGCACGCTTGCGCACCTCAAGGGTGCCAAGCCCGGCGATGCGGATGCGCGCGCCCTTCTTGAGGTGCTTGGCGATCGCGGCCACCGTGTCGCTCAGTACTTCATTGGCCTGCTTTTGCGACAGATGATGGGTTTCGGCCACGGTCGCCGCCAGCTGGCGAAGCGTGACAATGTCAACCTTCGCTGGTTTGGCAGCGCGGACGAGAAGCATGCCTCAGGGCCGTCACAGTTTCTGACAGGCATGCCTGTCAGGTCAATCATATCAATTGCCGGAGGCCACTCGCGGATTGCTGGCTTTTACTACCATCTTTGCGCCGGGGAACCAATCTCCGGCGGGGGCAGCATTTTCGCACAGCCGCCAGTGGCACTCTCGACCAGTTCCCCGAGTCTGAAATTTAAACGTACAAGTTGTCACGCATCAAGCCGCGTGAACAAGGATGCGCAGTCTCGAGTACCGGCCGAATGCACGCGACAAAAAAGACACCTTTCAAAAAATGGATTTCGTAGCAAAAATCGGATATTACCGGTAACATATATACAATCAGGGTGATGCACTTCATTCCCTGTTATATTTTTTGCGAGTTTTTCAAAGATGCCGCGTTTTGCCGCCTTTGCTTTCCTATGGCTGGCATTGTGTACAGCCTTGGTGCCCGCCTGTTTCGCCGAAACGAAACTCAACCGCCGGGTTGCGCTCGTTATCGGGAATTCCGCGTACAAGAATACCGAACCTCTTCTCAATCCACGTAATGACGCCGAAGAACTCGCGGCGGCCCTGACAAGGGTTGGCTTCGAGGTTGTGCTGGCCCTCGACGTGACGCAATCCCAGATGGCCGAACCTGTCCGCAAGTTTGTAGGCCGTTTGCGCGAAGCCGATGTGGCGCTCCTGTACTATGCCGGGCATGGCCTCAGTTTCGAGGGAGAGAATTACATCGTTCCGGTCGATGCCGTAGCGAGGGATGTGATGGATATCCGGTTCGGGATGCATCAGGATTCGCACTGTCACCGATGAAATGGCCCGTGGAGTCCGGCTCAACATCGTGATCCTTGATGCGTGCCGGGATAACCCGTTGGTGCGCAGCCTCAGCCGGTCGCTCGGTGACGCGAACCGGTCTACACTAATTTACGGCGGACTTTCGCGCATGGAGCAGGTTGGCCGCCAGTCCTACATTATGCTCGCGACTAAGGACGGCGAGACTGCGGCCGATGGGGCGGGGCGCCACAGCCCATTTGCGCAGGCATTGCTCAATCACATTGAGACTGAAGAACTCGAGATTTCCGACTTGGCCCGCCGGGTCCGGAAAGAGGTGCGGGATGCGACTGGCGACCGCCAGATTCCGCTCACTATCGGCAGCCTGGACGACGCATTCTACTTTAGGCCACGCAAATCCGGCGATACTAGCGAAGCCGTTGTAGCGGACCCCTCCTCCATTGATAAAGCTGACGAACGCCGGCGTGATCAGCTTTATTGGGAGAGCATTAAGGATCTCACTTCGGTTGAGATGTTCCGCTCTTATATCAAGCGCTTTCCCCAAGGGGATTATGTGGCAATTGCCGAAGCGAAGATCGAGCAATTGAAGCGCGCGTCCGGGGCTGTGGCAGCAGATACGGCCAAAGCATCGCCGCCCGCACCATCTGACCCAGCAGAGAAAGCGTACCGCGACGCGGTCAGCGACGGGAGCGAAACGAAACTGCGCGAGTTCGTAAACGCGCATCCTAACCACGCGAAGGCGGCTGATCTGAAGCTAATGCTTGACGAACGAGACAGCTGGAAGATGGCTGAGCGCAATGACACGCGTGCCGCCTACGAGCATTATCTCCTCGCCTTTCCGAAGGGACTCTACGCCATTGCTGCCCGCGAGCGCATTGCAGCATTTGCCAACCGTGACGTCAGTTCTCTGCCGGCGCCGGAAGCGCCTGCCCAGCGCAGCTCGCCGCAAACGGGGAGTTTTTCTCCGAGCTTCAACTGTGCACAGAACAGGGGACTTTCCGAACAAACCGTCTGCAGCAGCCGGAGGCTTTCACAGCTTGACGTCGAGCTATCGCAAATCTACGCGCTCCTGTACGGCCGCTTCTCTAACGAGCAGGGAGTTGCACTGCGCAACTCCCAACGCGAATGGCTGAAAACACGCAACGCATGCGGCGGCGACGCGTCGTGCCTTGAGAACCTCTACATCAGCCGTATCCAGCAGCTTCGCGGCTTGCGGGGGTGAGCATGAGGCACGATCAATGAAATTTTCCCGCCTGCCTGCTTTCGCGAAAAGCGTTGCGCCGGCACGTGCATTTCTTACGGCGGCCATTTTGATTGCTGGTACCGGCACAGCTTTCTGCGGACCCGCGGAGATCCCGGAAGCCTGCTCCGGGGGACGCCTGCGCGCCGGGATTGACATTGGTCATTCTGAGCGAGCCCCAGGCGCCATCAGCGCTTCAGGCAAACCGGAATACGCCTTTAACGCACGCTTTGCGGAAGAACTCGTCGCCCTGAGCCGCCGGACGGCCACGGCTGGTGTGACGCTTGACCTTTTTATTCACAATGCCGGTGGTGACGGCGCGAAACTCGGGGACCGCCCGAAAAATGCGCAACGGCTTGGTGCGCAGATTTTTCTATCGATCCATCATGACTCGGCACAGAAGGTGCACCTTGTTCCCCACATTGCCGGCGCGAGAACGCTTCTGCACGCGCCGGATATCCATGGCTACTCCCTGTTTGTTTCGCGCGCCAATCCCCGCTTTGCCGCCAGCCAGCGGCTTGCCCTCCTGATCGGCCGCAGCTTCCGTATCGCAGGTATGACACCCACTGAGCATCACGCTGAGAATATTCCCGGCGAGCGCCGCGAATTCCTCGACCGTGAGATAGGTCTTTACGAGGCCCCCTTTGCGGTGCTCGCAGGGGCGGATATCCCAGCAGTGCTTGTGGAGGCTGGTGTGATTGCCAATGAAGCTGAGGAACAAGACCTGGAACGCTCTGAGTACCGTGCAAGGGCGCAACTCGCACTGATCGAGGCACTGACCGCGTTTTGCGACGGCAGGTAGACGTAAGTGCCGGTATTGACACCGGCATTGTCGCGGAAGAGAGGCGTGACACCAAACCGGCCATCGACCTGCCGCGCGACAATCAACGTGAGAACGCAGCGTCAGCACACCGCCGCCCGCGAACACCGCCAGCACGCCGCCCACCAGCGCGAACGGCAGATTGGCGAGAATGAGCAGCAGGTTGCGCAGGCTTTGGGTGATGAAGGACAACAGGATCAGGATACCCTATTCCGGCGTGAACTTCGCATTAGCCGAAATCTCTTCGAAGACCGCCGGACGCGTCCCCTTCAGATGCTCAAGGATCGTTCCGATATGAACAGCCTTGTTCCGCTTGTCGCACTCACCGGCTGGTGCTTCAAAACCCAGATGATGTAAGCCCACCAATGCATTCCTACCGTCGAAAACCGGCGCGCCGGAGCTGCCTCCTTCACTATCGCAATCGTGCGCGAAGTCGGTGCGGGATTCCGTGGATGCAGCCGCGCGCCAGCCAGGATAGATGCCGTTCGCCACTTTGCAGCCACGGCTAATCAGCTTGCGCTTGCATTCGCCGTGGTGAACGATCCTGAGAGCCGTTCCCGTGCGGACAGGGCTGGATGCAATCAGAAGCGGTGGCGCGCGAAAAGCATCACTGCCAGCGATGGGCGTGACCCGCAATATGGCGTAATCAAAATCCTCGCTGCTGGCCTCCACCTTGGAGCACGAGAACTCGCGGCTGACGCGGTCCTCGTCCCAGGACGTGTCGATCAGCGTGGCCGCACAGCGGTCAGCATGCCAAAAGGCACCGGGCGGCAATCGCGGTGCGGCGCCACAGTGCCAGTTGGTCAGGAAAAGGCTGCCGGTCAGCATGACGCCGCTGCAACACCAATTCGCATCCTCTCCCGTTGATGCTGGTCCCATGCCGATCATGAAACCAACCCTATCGCCCAGAGGCCGGTCCTTGCCGATCTCGTCCCGGGTACCGGCGGAGTCGTACAGCGACGTATAGGTTGGTTTATCCCCCTGCCAGGAGTAGCGCGGATTGGCCACCTTTTCCGGCATGAACAGAGCCTTTTCGACAACGAGCTTCACGTCTGGATCACCGGCACCGATGTGGAGGTGGAGAAGGATGCTCGAAGCTTCAAGACGGCCCGTCCAGAGTCCACCGTTCGATTTGGCGAAGTCGGCGGCGCCTAACGTCGCCAGTTGCCTGTAGTCGCCGTCCCGAATGGTGAGCAGCCAGTCGCCGGGAGGAGCGGAACGGGCGGCGATGCGCAGCATGTAGTAACGCGGCTTGAGTTCGGGATACGGCGACGACAGGCGCTGAAGACGGGAGAAGCCGTTGAGAGAAATCTGGGGCGCGGAGAGCTGGCCGAGTTCGGTCAGCGCCTCACCCGCTCGCGCGGGACATTCCGCCGCCCCGGCGGCCCGCCACGGCGAAACGAGCACCGCCATGCACAACGTCAGGCAGGCCGCATGGATCGAGGTCCGGCGGATTCCGGCGGCTACTCGCCGCAAATTTTGATGAGAGCGCATGCTTCAACCTTTTTGACGGCATCACTCAGGATCAAATCCTGCACTTGCGTAATCCGCAACGCACAGCGCTGGCTTCCCGGGAACTCGACGGCGGCGATGGGGTCGTTGGGCTTCATGGGTTGGCCGGGACCGGCGAAGTAGACGCTGAGCTCGTTTTTTTCTTCATTCTTTTCGACCTGCCGGCCCAGGAACCGTCCGTCCCCGAGATTGCTGATCCGCCGCGTGAGAGGGAGGTAACTCGCGTCGGGCCGCTCGTCGCCATCGTTGTTCAGCCTGACCTCATCGGTGCACCAATGCACGACTTTTACTTCCTGCAACGGCTGGTCCGGCAACTTCACCCAGGAGCGCTGAGGATCGGTAAGCGCCATGCGCGGGTCCAGCGTCCCCAGCACACCATAGGTGGTTTCATCGAAGCCGAGATTGGCGCGCGCCGTCACCAGCAGCCGTTCCTTCACCCGGCTGGGACGTCCGATATAGCGGCGGGGATAACAGGCCAGCATCTGGGCCGTAACGCCTGCGGTAAAAGCCGCCGCCGCCGATGTGCCGCCGGTGGTTTGCCCCACGCTCTCGTCGGTGATGATGCCGGGCACCACGTCTCCGCTAGGAGCCGCGAGCTGCACGAGCGGTACGCGATCTTCGAAAGGTGCCGAATGGTTGGCCTTGTCCCACACCCTGGCGCGGGACTGGTCGCAATCCGTGCAGGCCGTCACCACGATGACGTTGGGCAAATCGCCGAGGTTCTGGGGTGAATACGGACTGACATTGCGCAAGGTGACACCAGTCCCGCCGGAATCGTCCGCTTGCCCTGCCGAAACGATGAACGGAATCCGCTGTTCCTTGATGAACAAGTTCAGCTTCTTGATCTTGAACCGGGCGCTTTCGTCGACGAATTCACTGAGAACATCTTTTCCCCGGCGCTGCCAGTAATTGCCTGGGGTGGAGCTGGGAACCACTGGCCGGAACTCGCCAGGCAGCACGAAGACTTGCGGATCGGTAGGCTGGACAGCGTTTCGAAGTTTCTCCAGGAGCTCGGATTCCTGCGACGCGTCGAGCCAATGGATCGGGGTGATGGCGGCCGCTGCCGGAGCGATGCCAGTAAAGCCCGACATCTTACCGTTGCTGGCGATGATGCCCGCCAGAAACGTGGCGTGATGCAGTCTGGGCTCGAACGAGGCGCCCACCTTGCCGCACGCCGTGTTCGCCCCGCCTTGAATGGTGACACCCTCCTGCACTGGAGTATAATCTGGCGCAAGTGCATCCGAAATGTCCGGGTGACGGTAGACTGGGGTGTCGATCAGGAACACCTGGGACCGCCTCTGCCCCCCGTCGCAGGCGACAGCCATGGACACGTCGTACTCGCCTGTCAGGTAGTCGGCATAGCTGCTCGGATCCTTGGCCGTGCCAGTCAAGCAGCCTTGGTAGTGTTGGAGCGGCGTCAAACCGGTAAACTTGCGCGGAATCCCCTCCTTCCGCGCCGGATTGCGCTCCAGTGCGACGGACCGGTTCAGGGTCGTCAGGCTGTACGCGAGACTTTCGATCTGATCGAGTATCTTGTCGTCCGTGACGGGAATGATCCAGCGGTAGCCGGTGAACGTCAGGCTCCGGATTTCGGCCCCCTGAGCCTGGGGTGCGGTACCGGCGTCAGGTTTACCCACCGTCCGCTTTTCATCATTCTGTAGCAGCATGCGCCAGCCGGGATTGCGCGTGAGCTGGTCGGCTTCCTGCTGGCCTTTCGCGCTGGTCGAAAGATAGTCCCGGCGGAATTGAAACTGACTGACCCTGAGGTCGGGCAATTCAATCTTCGTGCCCGGTTTCAATGTCGCCAAAGGCGCGCCGTGGCTACCGCTGTATTGCTTCAGCGCTTCGACGAACTTGTCAGTGCACAAGGCGGCCGGAACCTGATATTCGCGCTCAAGGACAAGACAATATGTTTCGTCGCCGGCGGCAACTACGCGTGTCCTGGCGGGGATCGCCTGGGCGATCGGCGACAGCTTATCCAGCAGTTCAGCCATGTCATTGCCGAGCACGCCGCCTTCGAATTCGATCACCAGCCGCGCCGGAGTGTCGAAAGCGGGCGGCTCAGCGGGCTTTCCGGGGGCGGTAGAAGAATCGTCCGCGCCTCCCCCGCCATAGGTGCCTCCCTTGCCAACGACATCCTCGGCGCTAGCTGGGTTGCCGATGCCCGCCATTGTCAGGGCGATAACGGTGGCAATCAGAATGACCCAGTTTCGGTTCCGTGTGCAAAACATCACTCGTCCCCCCTCAGCGTGTATTCGGAAACACTTGCTTGCAGCCCAGCTGGAAACACCTGAAACCGTCACGTTTACAGTCGGCGCCGCATTCTTATTTCTTATAGGCCGTGTGTCAGTTCGGCGCTGCCGCCTTCAGCAGGTAAAGCTTCCGGTGACCAGCCCTGTCAACGTCCGTGAAGTTCATGTCCAGCCGGCCTCTGCCGCCGCAGAAGTAGTGCATCACCGAGTGCGGATCGTAGGGCGTGAGAGGCTTCCAATCGTTGTCCTCGAAGCTACACCCGTCAATAACGAAGCGCGTGTGCTCGTGGCGGTATCCCAGCAGGTGCCCAATCTCGTGGCGCAGCACACCTGTATAGCCGCCGGGCCGGAAGTAACTCGGGTCGAGGGTAACCAGACGCTGATCCCAGGGGTCGCTGGGGAAAAAAGCGCTGGCGATAAAGAGGCCGTGAGTATCCTGATAAATCACCTGGAACCGCAGTTCATCGGTTTCCGTGAGATGCTGAAATTCCTCCGCCGTCTTGATACCGTCGTGCTCCTTAACGTGGATGAACTTCAACCCGCAATCGGTGCACAGGTCTTCCCATTCCTTACCCGCCGCCGCCATGCCGGCCACCGCACGGTTGTATGTCGCCTCATCGGGGAACGTGGCGCGGGCAACCGCATAGCGCAGCGTCCGCCGGGCTGGATCAGACCAGAACTGCGGCTGACCATTGATGGCGTGCACAACGAGCTCCGGCTTGGAGTCTGCAGGCGCCGCAGGGGTGTCGCGCCTCGAAATCAGATATGCTCGCACCTTCTCAGCCGTCATGGGCATATCGCCCTCGACAATATAGAGCTGCTTCTCCATCATAAAAGGATGTTGCACTTTCGGCAGCACCGCCAAGTATTTTCCGAATACTTTATCGTCGAAAGGGGCTTTCAACGCCGCTTCATAAATCTGTTTTGTTTTATCTGCTTCAGCGTGTACGCTGGAGGCAATCGTTATATTCAATACGGTTAGGCACATTGCAAAATATAGGAGACGCCTCATGACAACCTCCAGTGGTTACGCCTTCAAAGAAAACAATATGATATGCGAAAATTAATATGTCGGCAAGACACGCCACACAAACAGGAAAAAACTTCGTCCGAGCGGCAAAATTAACACGGCACATGTGCTCACAATTATCGCCGATGCGACTTCATTGTTCCATTCCTTTTGTTTCTTCGAATATCCGCCCCTGCGCTGCGCGGAGACTCAGTGTAACCGGCGAGTGTGCCAGGGGCTGCCGAACGCTCCCAACTGACCGCGAACCTTCAGATGCAAGCGAGCCCTGCCAAAGTGGCGTAATGCCGACCCCGATCATTAGAACTGGCTTGACTGGAACTCAGGTATATATTGCACGGGAATTCCGCTGAATATTTTTTTAATATAAAATCTATGAAGAATGCATTCCATTTTTGCCTCCCAACAACGCTACATGCCCGCACTCTGGAAGCGGAAAGGGGGAATTCCAGGGAAAATTACTGCCGATGGCGTCGAAGAGGTGATTGTTAATGAGCTGATACTGTATCATCTGGTCACTGCAATGACATTCTGTTTTTCGTGGGAAACCGGCTTTTCTGATGCTTGAAATCGCGGCCATGCAGAATGTCCGCTATCTCAAGTGTTCCCCCGGTATGGCGAATTTCCGCATATGGCACGATCCTGACCGCTGTTATTCGGGTCCAAATCAGCGTGATCAAAGGTACTCCGGACGCGCCTCACGGAAGCGCGATCAGCGGGAGCTTTCCTGCCTCATCCGTCCGTTGTTGGAGGTAGACCTGTCGGGATATCGAAGCGGTGGACTCGTCACTCGTGACCCACAGCGGAAGTCGCGGGGATCTGATCCCTCACCGAGCGCCGCCTCAGGTAGCGGACATCGTCACTCGGCGCGGCATCCTATTTTCGGGTACCAGCCAGGCGAGTCCTCCAGCAGGTCAGTTCCTCCCTTGGCAGCAGGAGGAATGAGATGCCGCCCACACAATCGCCGGCCCAAATCGCATGCTCAACATCAGCGCGTTCCTTCACCAACGACCACGAACGGCGCCCAGTAGGCCGGATGCGCCTCGTGCGGTTCGCCCTTGTCGATAAGCGCCAGCATGGCCCGGCGCAGCGCCTCGGCACGGCCGCGCTGCGATCCGGGCCATCTCGCCCATGGCCGCGGTGATGAGCTTCACCGTGGCGTTGGAGTCGACCGCCCAGTGCGAGACCAGCAGGGCACGCGCCTGGGCGTAGAAGAAGGCGCGGGCCAGGCCGGACAGAGCCTGCGCGCCGGAGGCGTCGCCCGCCGCCGTGTTGCAGGCCGACAGGATCACCCAGTCGGCGTCGAGCTTGAGGCTGGCGATTTCCGAGGCGGAGAGATAGCCGTCGTCCTCCGGGCTGGCCTTGGCCGGCGGCGTCAGGATCAGACCGGGTTCGCTGGCGCCTTCAATTCGCCGGCCAGCGCGCCGTGGGTGGCGAAATGCACCATGCGATATTGCGCGAGCTGACCGCTGGCGCTCAGCGCCTTCACCTCGCGCTCCGTGGCACGGGCGCCAAGGCGGATTTCGCCGGGACCGGCGTGCAGGTCGCGGGCGACGGCGCACAGTTCATCGGCCGTTTCGGGCAGCGGCGCCTGCGCGCGGATGTACGATAGGCTTGCTAAACCACTGCGCGTCTCCGCTTGCCTCGTGCCGCGCAGGCTGAAATTCGCCGCCATGAGTTGCGCCCCGCTCCCAGCGCACTGCTGATTGCCGCGAGCGAGCAGGGCGCGTTGGGCGTGGCTGCTATCGGGACCATCGAGCAGCGGATTGCCGAAGCCGATCATCGGCCTTTTGGCGGCGCTCGGACGGGCCACGCGGCGCAGGGCCTTGAGCGACGGACACCGCCGGCAGCACGGTGAGCGCATGATCGCGGACGAGCCACGCTGCGGACCTGTGATCGCCGCTGGCGGCGGCGGCGCCGTCACCAGCACCTGGAACGGCAACTGTGTCAGCGGGCCGGACGGAACGAGCAGCAGTTGCTTGCCCTTGATGAGGTCTTCCACCTGGCCGAATAGCGCTGTGTAAAGCTTGTGCGCGCGGGCGTGATCGAACGGCAGCGGCTTGCCGGCGTTCATGTCCGTCTCGGAGTAGTCCTGTCCGGTCAGTTCGCCGCAATGCGGCTCCGTCCATGCCGCGGCATCCAGCCCGCAGCGCAAGGCCCGCACCTCGCGGGTCAGCGCCGCAGTCCCCAGACCGGAGCGCACCCAGCGGACGCCGGACTTGGTCACAACCCAGACGAAGGTTTCCTCCGGCGCGGGCTTGCGCTCCTCCATGTCGAGGAACAGCACCAGCGCCTCGTCCGCACCGAGCTGGGCCTGCACCTCCTCCACCGACAGCGGCGCCGGGCTGGCAAGCGCTGCGTAGTCAGGGAAGGCAGCCGCCAGCCGCTTGTCTATCCCGGCAATCCGCGCGGCGGTGGCGCTGAGCCGGGCGAAATTGGCTGCCTCGGCTTTGGCGTCACGCTGGTTCTGAGGCAGCCCCAGAGCGGCATTGCGCAAGGCATCGCGCTTCTGCCAGTCCGCCGTCAGATCCTGGCGTTCGCGCACCAGGGCGGCGAGCTTGGGGTCGCCCCTGCTACCGCGCGCCGCCATTTGCGCCAGCGATTGCGCCGCCTCGGAGCCGAGTGCCCATTGCGCGGTTTGAAACATGGCGCGCGTCAGTTTGGGGTCTGGAGTCCGGCCTTCCGGCGCCTGCCGGAACGCAGCCCTGACAAGGCCGGCGAACTGCCAGCCCTCCCGCTCGGCCTCGCCTTTCGCCTTGCCCGTCAGCCCGGCGTCCTGCGTACCGCGCCGGGTGCGCGCGGCGACGGCGGCGGTGCTGCGCTGCCAGAGTTGCATGGCGCGGTTCCAGTCGCGTTGTGCGAAATAGAGTGCCGCCAGATTGTCGATACAGGCCAGCGTTTCGGGATGTTCCTTGCCAAGCGTGCGCTCATAGGCCGCCAGTGCCCGCTTATAGAGCCGCTCGGCCTCGCCATACCGGCCCTGGGTGTAATGGTTGAGCGCTAAATTGCTGACGCCGGCGAGCGTATCGGGATGCTCCTTGCCGAGCACGCGTTCGGATGCCTCCAGGGCGCGCCGGAACAGCGGTTCCGCCTCGCCATCGCGGTGCTGGATTTCATAGAGAACCGCCAGGCTGTTGACGCTCTTGAGCGTCTCGGGATGGTCCTTGCCCAGCACCCGCTCGCGCGTCTGCAAGGCGCGCTGATACAGCGGCGCGGCCTCATCGAAACGGCGCTGGGCCTGATAAAGCATGCCCAGAGTGGCGGCGTTCGTGAGCGTGTCAGGATGATCCTTGCCGAGCACGCGTTCGCTGGCCTCCAGCACGCGGCGGTAAAGCGGCTCGGCCTCGGCGTAACGGCCCTGGGTGCGATAGAGTTCGGCAAGATTGTTGACGTTCATCAGCGTTTGCGGATGCTCCATGCCGAGCACACGCTCGCGCGCCTCCAAAGCCTGCTTCAACAGCGGTTCGGCCTCGCCATAGCGTCCTTGCGAATAGTAAAGTCCCGCCAGATTGTTGACACTCTGAAGCACCTCGGGATGCTCGCTGCCGAGCACGCGCGCTCTTGCCTCCAGGGCGCGCCGGAACAGCGGTTCGGCCTCGCCAAAGCGCCCTTGCGAATAATAAAGCCCGGCCAGATTGTTGGCGCTTGTGAGCGTGTTTGGATGGTCGCCGCCGAGTATGCGGGTGAACGCCCCCAGGACACGCTTGAGCAGCGGTTCCGCTTTGTTGTATTGCCCCTGAGCCATGTAAAGCCCGGCCAGATTGTTGAGGCTCTGAAGGGTGTGGGGGTGGTCCGCGCCAAGCGCGCGTGCTCTCGCCTGAAGGGCTTGCGTCATCAGAGGCTCGGCGTCGCGATAGCGGCCGTGGGCCTGATACAGCGCGGCCAGATTGCTCATGCTGGCAAGTGTTTGCTGATGCTGCGGACCGAGCACGCGCTGGGCCAGCAGCAGCGCCCGCTGGGCCGCCGTGATGGCCTCGGCGTATTTCCCGTCAGCATAGAGTTGCATGACTTGCTGGTTGAGGGCGCCAATGTCAGCAGCGCTCTGCGCCCGCGTAGGGGTAGCGATGGCGAGGAATACCGCCATGGTCAGGACATACGCCGCCGCTCGCTGCATCCGTAACATTTGCCAGTCTCCAAATGCCGTAAATGAATGCGGATGGTGTGCACAAGGGTTATGTCGGAATTGAGGGTGAGCGGTGGCCACCGTGGCCGAGGTGCGGCATGATCGCGGACCGGAGATGCGGCCGGCACTGCTTCCTGGGCCGCCGCACTTCATACCGCTGATGCCGCATCGCTCACCCGAACCGGCGGGAAAGAGAAATACCTGCCAGCATTACAACCCCCGCGCAACCCGGAAGCCGGTGTCGAACGACCCCATTTCCGGCCACGCGTAATGGCGGCAGGCCGCCCGCAGGTACATCGGTTCGCTTTTCCAGCTCCCGCCGCGAATAGAGCGTGTTGAGCAGTTGCCGCTGGTTTGCGCGGAGCCATCCACCGGCGCGGTTTTATATTCGCTGCTGGCGCAATCCTCGACCCATTGAAACACATTGCCGTGGACCTGATAAAGCCCCCAGGGGTTGGGCTGGAAGGAATTCACGGGGACCGTCTTCTGCCGGTACTCGCCGATTTTGCCGCCACCAGTATAATATAGCGTGCCATTATAATTCGCCAGTTCGGGCGTGAGCTTCGGCCCCCACCAGAACGCCGTTGTTGTTCCGGCGCGCGCCGTATACTCCCATTCGGCCTCGCTCAGCAGGTGGTATTTCTTGCCGGTCTTCTCCTCCAGCCATTCCAGATAGGTGTGCGCGATGGTCCAGCTCACGTTGGCCACGGGCAGATCACCGCGCCCCCAGTCGTCTTTCAGCTTGAGCCCGCCGCAGCCGCCATCGGCCGCGCAGGCGTCCCACTCCGCATAGGACACCGTGAATTTGCCAACCGCGAAGGGCTTCTGAAACGTCACCCGGTGCTGCGGGCTTTCAGCGGTAAAGCGCTGCTTTTCAGTCTCCGGCGATCCCATGATGAAGCTGCCCGCTGGCGCGACCACCATTTCCGGGCAGTCCGGGCAGTCCTTGAAGCTTTCGGTTTTACCGCTTCCGGGCTTGAGACAGCGCTTTTCCTCCTTGCCCGTCATGCCAACCGTGACCCAGGCGCCATCGCATTGGGACTGTGATTGTGCGGGCGGGAAAACGCCGGCAACTGGCTGTGCGGCCGGTGCAACGGGCGGTTTGGCGGGCAACGGCGCAATGGCCACTTTCTCGCCGGCAGGTTTGGCTTTCTCCGCCGGAGCGGGATTCGGGGCGTTGCTTGCCACGATAGGCGCAGTGCCGCTTGCCATTCCAGCGGGATAGAAATCGCCGATCAGCGATGAACTCTCCCACGGTATCTGCTCACCCGCGCTAGCCTTGTGTACAGCGCCGCGCACTCGTTTGAAGACGTCCTCAATCTTCACGCCGGGTTCGGCAAATGCCTGTGCCAGCGCTGCCGTGTAGGGGCTGTTGCCGCCTTTATCGCCGTCCTTGGCCACCTTGCCCGGCGCGGTGGAGAAGGCAACCAGACTGCCGCTCGGCGCATCGACCCGCGCCAGACCGCGATCCACGGAACGGGTGAGCGGAAACGGATTGTTACGGCAGGCGTCGAGGATGACGATGTTGAGGTTGGTCCTAGCGGCTTCGAGCATGGACATGACCGAGGAAACGCCGATGGAATTGATATCGATATCGCCTTCCCTGGCAACTTCGGCATCGACCGGGATGAGATAGTTTTCGCCTTTGTACTGGATGCCGTGCCCGGCATAATAAATGAGCGCGACAGTATTTTTCGGGTCGTCCTGAATGGCGGCGGAGAACGCCTGCAATGAGCGTTTCATCTGCTTCTGGCCGCCATCATATTGCTCGAATACCTCGAACTGGCGGCTTTTCAGGGCGGCGGCCATGAGCTTGCCGTCGTTGATGGCGTTGGCCAAGACGCCGGCATGGCTGTACGTGGAATTGGCGATCACCAGGGCAACGCGCCTCTCCGCGAATGCCGGGGCGGATGCTATGACGAAGGCCAGGAGAATCGCCCCGAATGCGACTGCCTTGCCCGCTGATTGCTTCACCATGAATGCGCCCTTCTCCCAAACGCCTGTTTAACGCAACTGCTCTCCGGTTTCGCCTCAGCGCCGCACATAACCGCCGTAAACCTGCCCGGCCTTCTCGGGACAAGTCAAAAATCCCCACGCCGCCGCATTGGCCCGCTCATACATATCCGGGCAGACCACTTCCAGCTTATCGCCCGCGAGTGGAGCCGTCACGGCGTTCTGCGCCTGCAAGGTCCAGCGCATATAACGCGGCCCCTGCGACAGGTTGTAGACGGCCTTGCCATCCTCGGGACCGCAATTGACCACCTCGACGCTCAGCCGGGATTGCGAGGGCTTCAGCACCATCGCGCCGCCTTCCCGTTTGTTGCCGCCCGGATAAATCTGGCCGGCGAATTGCGCCTCGCCTTGCTCCACCAGCGCGACGTGCTTGACGCAGACCGGCGCATACAGCACGTCCGGGCGGTGCACGATCAGTTCGTAGCGCCCGCCGGCGAGCAGCCGCAGCACAGCGTGATATTTGCCATCTGCGGGTGTCGCGGCGGATAAATTCGCCGGCGTGTCATCGGTGGCAACCCAGGTGCCTTGCAGGTCGCCGGCGGCGTGCCCGGTGCCGGGACGGAAATCCCGTGTCATCGGCGGGGGCGATGCAGACAGCGGCCGTGCTTCGAGCCTGTCGATGACGAAGAACTTGCCGGAGTTCTGCACACTGGTCAGCCGCAGCCGGTAGGTCGGATAACCGCGCACGCTGTCATAGGCGTTGATTTCGATGGCGTAGGTCTCCGGCGGCGGAACTGCGTCGCGATCATATTTGTCACATGATGCAGTCTTCGCCACCGGCCCCGAAGTTTCATGCCCCGCCACGGGCCGCATGGTGAGCTGGCCGTTCTGGACGCTCACTGTACCCCGGTGGTTCAAGGCCGTGCCGCAGCCCCGGTAAACGAAATTATGGTAGAGCTGATAGCTGCCATCGGGACGGATCTTGATGAACTCGCCGCCACTCCCCAGCGGCGACTGGAAATAGTATGTCGTCGTATTGTAGGTTCCCCACGCGTCAGTTCGCGTACCGAAAACGATGCTTTCGTTCCTTATGGCGGTATCGCCCACCCAGACACCAGTCAGGTCCGCGAGTGTGACGTTGCTGGTGGGGGTGCCCGCCGGACTGGCATGCGTCACCGCCGCGCCTTCCGCCGGAGGCGTGCGACCCGTTTGCGCAACAGGCGGCTGGCTCTGGAGCGGCGGCTGCGAGGCGGCGGGGGCATTGCCCGGAGTTCCAGCGGCGGGATTCGCCCCCGCGAGTTTTGCCGCTTGATCGGTCACATGCAGGCTGTTGAAGAGAACAGCAGCGTCACCGCCATAGCGCTTCAGACCGTCTCCATTCAAGGCGATGAAGAGCAGCGCACCCAGCACGCCTTTTTCGCTGCGTGCGAACAGCATAAGCTGCATGTCCGCGCCGGTGTTGGCTGTGAAAGTGCCCGCCAGCATCACATACTCGCCAGCATCCGCCTTCCCGCGTTGGGCTGGCAATAGGCGCGGATTGCTCAGCGCCATGGACGTTTCCAGGCCCTTCAGCAGCGTCTGCGCTTGCGAGTCCAAGCTGCCGGCGAGCGGCTGAACCGGCAGCAGCACCATCGTTACGCCAGCATTCGGATCGTTGGCCAGCAGGAACACGGTGGAACCGTTGCTGGAGGTGTGCGTCCAAGCCGGCGGCACGGTGAACTGATAGGCGGGCTCCTGAGCAAACACACGCGGCGGCAGCGCAAGCACAATGGCGATAATGGCGAAAAAAAGCCTGCTCATAGTGCTCTCCCCTATTGCGGCTTTATCGTTCCTTTGCCGCATTTTCACGCCGGACGATATTATGGATGCATCGTTATTGCCTCTTTGGGCCTGCTTTATGGCGCGCCCCTGGGGGCTGATCGCCGCAGCGGACGAGCGGCCGCAGCAGGCCGATGGCGGATCACCGGGCCGCGTTTCCGGGCTGCTGGCTGTGGCCTCTTCCGCGCATATCTCCGCGCGGGCGATGGTGCAACGCGGAGCGCAGCAGATCGAACAATTTGAACTACCGCGAGCGCGGGTATCCCGGGGTCCTCATCCGCTGGCGCTGATCCGTCCATCAGCGGCGCCGGTACGAAGACCGGCCCATTTGCCCTCAGGATGACATTATCGGCGGCTAGCCGGGCCTGTCACGGACCGGCCAGATGTTACGGTCCATCAAGCGTTTGCCTGAGTGTCCCATGGCTATCCTCGGTATTGATCTCGGAACCACGAATTCGCTCGTTGCAGTATTTGAGCCATCAGGCCCCCGGCTAATCAAAAATGCGCTGTCGCAGGTGCTGACGCCGTCGGCCGTGAGTGTGGCCGAGGATGGCTCGGTGCTGACCGGCGCCGCGGCGAGCGAACGGCTCATCACGCATCCCGAGCGGTCGGTGGCCTCGTTCAAGAGCTTCATGGGATCGGCTCAGATCACCCGGCTCGGCAACCTGTCCTTCCGGCCGGAGGAGCTTTCCGCCCTGATCCTGCGCGCGCTCAAGGCCGATGCCGAAGCCGATCTCGGCGAGCCTGTCACCGATGCTGTCATCTCGGTGCCCGCTTATTTCAACGACCACCAGCGCAAGGCGACGCTCGACGCCGGCCGGCTGGCGGGGCTGAAGGTGGAGCGTCTGGTCAACGAGCCGACAGCGGCCGCGCTGGCCTACGGCTTCGGCGAGGTCAGCGAGGGCAAATTCCTGGTCTTCGATCTTGGCGGCGGCACGTTCGACGTGTCGATCCTGGAGAAATACGAGGGGGTGATGGAAATCCACGCCACCACTGGCGATACCCATCTCGGTGGCAACGATTTCACCCGCGTCATTGAAACCATGATAGCCGAGGCCAGTAAATTCGCGCTGGAAAGCCTCGACCCTCCAGCACGGGCGCGCCTGCGCCGCGAGGCGGAGATCGCCAAGCTCGCCCTGACCAGCGGGACCGAGGCGCAATATACCGTGCTCGGCAAAGCGCCGCTCTGCACCGGCACCATCACACGGCAGCAGTTCGAAGAGCAATGCGCCGCCCTGTTGCGCCGCCTGCGTACCCCGCTGGAGCGCGCCGTTCTGGACGCCGGCCTCCAGCCGCAGCAGTTCGACGCCGTGGTGATGGTTGGCGGCGCCACCCGGATGCCGATGGTCCGCTCCCTGGTGGCCCGCCTGTTCGGCCGCCTGCCGCTCATTCATGTGGACCCGGACACCATCGTGGGCTCCGGCGCGGCGATCCAGGCGGCGCTCCACAAGCGCGACGCGGCGCTGAACGACGTCGTGATGACCGACGTATGCCCTTATACGCTCGGGATTGCGGCGGTCGATAATTCCAGTCCTCCCGGCACTGAGCCGCATGTGGCGCCCATCATCGAGCGCAACGCCGTCGTGCCCATCTCCCGGACCAAGCGATTTTTCGCCGAGGAGAATAACCAGAGACAGGCTGCCGTCCAGGTCTTTCAGGGCGAAAATCTCCGGCCCGAACACAATGTTCATTTGGGGGCGGTGCCCATCGACGTGCCGCCGGGGCCACCCGGCACACGGGGGGTTGACATCTGTTTCACCTACGACATCAATGGCGCCTTGCAGGTCGAGGCGACAGTCCTCGCGACCGGCCGGAAATCCTCAAAAATCTTCCGCAACAGCATGGGGTTGAGCGAAGAGGAACTGACGGCGAGATTCGCCGCGCTGGAGGCCATCAAGCTGCCGCCGCGCGAGCAGGCCGCCAACAAAGCGCTCCTCGCCCGCGCGGAACGGCTCTACGCGGAACATAGCGGCGAGGCGCGCGAGCACCTGCGGCGGGCTCTGGCGCGGTTCGAAACCGAGATTTCAGACCAGCGTGTCCGCAGCCACGATGCTGCCCGCCAGGCATTTGCGCGGCTCCTCGACAGCTTCGAACGCTCTCCGTTTGGCTTTTGACGATGGGCAACTTCTCCTATCCGTGGGGCGTGCTCGGGCTCTGGCCGCAGGCCAGCGAGAGGGACATTAAAAAGGCGTATGCACGGCTGCTGCGGCAAACGCGGCCGGACGAAGACCCGAAAGGCTTCCAGGCGCTGGTTGCCGCGCGTGATTTGGCGCTTGTTTATGCCCGCCGCGCTGAGGCGCTGAGACGGGATGCAACGCCCCTGGAGGGGCGGGGGGCGGCGGAAACTGGACCCGCCGCTGAGCCTGCCGGCGCGGACAACGCGAAGGCGCCGCTGCCAAAAGGCGAGGTATTCCCGCCAGCGAAGGACCGTGCGGATGCTCCACCCCCGCCACCAGTGGCGGAAGCGGCTAGTCCCAACCCGCAAGAACCGAAACCGGATGCGGACGCCGCTGCCGCTGAGCTTGCAGGGGCGGACAATGCGAAGACTCCGCTGCCAACAGGCGGCGGCGAACCACCCGCTGACGAACGTGCGGATGTTCCTCCCCTGCCACTCGCGGCGGAGGCGGTTAGGCCCGATCCGCTGGACGTGAAGCCGGATACAGACGCCGCTACGGAAGCCCGTCCTGAGCCGCCCGCCCCTTCCTGGCCGGTGCCGCCGGCGCCTTTGCCGCCTGCCGGTGCTCAAGCGGCGCCGCAACCGGCCGCCGCCGCGGCGGAGGAGTTACCCGCCCGTCAGCAGGTTACCGATGCGATTGTGTCAGGTCTCGGTCCGGACGCCAGCGAGGCGCAGATCAGTGATGCAATGAAAGCGGCCGCCGGGCTTCACCTGTTCCCGCTCGCGGAGCGCCGTCAGGCCGAGCCGCCACTGCTTCGCGCCCTTCTTTCTTGCCTGCCGGGTGTTTGGATCAGTCTAAGGGCGGGGGGCGGCGGCCCTCCAGCTTGGTATGATGCCCAGTTTTTCCGCCGGTCTGTATGGGACAGCAAACGCCGCGCGCGCCGGCAGGTGGAACTCGTCCTGCTTTTGAATGAGGAATACGGCTGGACCGCCTCTGACCGCGGCGTATATCAACTGGCCGGGCGCGAGCAGGCGGCCACCGGGATGCACTACCTGCGCATCTTCGAGCGTGCCGCCCAAATGGCCAAGGCGGCGGGCTACAAAGACCTTTCGCCCTTCCTCGGCGCGGCCTGGGGCGCTTTCTCGCAAAAGCAGGTCAAAACCCAGAAAGACGCCGGGCCGTGGCCGTATGTGGCGATAGTTGTCGTGGTGCTGACAATGCTACTGAAGGCTGTTATGCCGGCAGGAAACTCCGCATCCAGACATTTCCCGCCG
Organism: uncultured Alphaproteobacteria bacterium; assembly: GCA_963827885.1. Taxonomy (GTDB): domain Bacteria; phylum Pseudomonadota; class Alphaproteobacteria; order Rhizobiales; family Rhodomicrobiaceae; genus CAWHDD01. Next base: position 42,694 of record CAWHDD010000002.1, read on the forward strand.
GGACAATTCCCGGCCTTCCAACCCCCCGCCGCACAATTTCCGGCATTCCAGCTTCCTGACGCGCGGTTCCCGCCCGCACAGCCCCCGAGCGGACAATTTCCGCCTGCAAAACCCACTCCTCAACAGGGCAGCAGCTGTCTATCCTCACCTTCCGGGTTTGCATGTATCCCTCCAAAGCCTCCGAAATGAGACCGCCATTACTGGCGGCACCGTCCGGCGGCCATCTTTGACAACGGTAGGCTTCGCGGTTGATGGGAGAGGTCAAACGTCATCTTTCCCGGCATGCCTCGTGCTTCAGGAAGAAAAACAATCAGACAAGCGCCTGTGTATCCGCTTCCCAAGACAGGAGCCATTCGCGGAATTCGCCGGCCGTCAGCGATGCGACTGGCGCGAAGGCGGAAGCGTCGTGTTCATCGAGAATAAGCCGGGTGTCTTTTCACAAAAAGATTGGAACGGGGGCGTTTTATCTGGCCCGCACCGGCCGAAGGCGCAGTATCGCTGTCACCGGCGCAGCTCGGCTATATGCTCGAAGGCATCGATTGTGCGCGTCTTTCCCGGACCGGCCGGCACCGCAGCAATCGCCGCCGTGGCCGCCGCAGCATTGCCCCGCTGCGTGGGGCTCGCCGACGCCATGGCGCCAGCCTCTGCCGCGCCCGGCCGGACTGGTGCCGGAGGGATCTGTCTTATTCATTGTCTGTTCCTTTTGTGTTGCCGGGATTTGGCTCCCCAGCGTCTTCATCGGAGACGAACTGAAAATCGCCACCTCCGATTTGCATCGCCGCGCCTTCGGTGAGTGCCGTCGCGACCGACTTCCGCGCCCGCGCCAGAATGCGCGAGAAGGTGGAGCGTGAGACGTTCATGAGGGCGGCGGCGGCTTCGTGATCGAGCCCATTACCGTCCGCGAGGGAAAGCGCCTCAAGCTCCTCGTGCTTAATGACGACGATCCGCAGGTCGCGCAGCGGAATGCCCCGCGGCTTGTAGAACGTGGCCGCGGGATTGAGTTCTGATGTGCCGGCATTTCCTTGGCCTGACCATGGGCGTACAGTCTCGCCGTTATGAATGTATGCTCATAACTATCCGCTGGTTTACCCAGCGAGTCAAGCTTTTATTATGCACTCACGTGCAAAACAGACGCCGCGGCCCACTCAGGCGCTGAGGATGACCGCCCGGTAATAGAGCACCACGCCCAGCAGCAGGACCGCCCGCGTCGTCTCCAGGATCAGTTTGCTTGTGACGGGAGCGTACAGCATGCCGGTGAGCGGCCAAAGCATGAGGGTGAACGCCGCCGCCGCTGTCACGAACGACAGCGCGGGTGTGGTTCCGTTCCACCAGATGCGAGAGATCTGGAGCGGCCAGTGCTGCGGAACGCGCAACGCGATCAGGCTCATCAGCGGCGCGGTGAGCAGCCAGATCAGACCGAAGACGAACAGCCGGTCAACCGGATCGTAGCGGTAGCTATCCTCGTGGCAGCTTTGCTGGAAGCTGGGCCGCCACCACGCCACATAGTCGGGCGCCAGCACGGCGAGGACTTCCGCCGCGAACAGGGCGAGCCACACGATGTTGGCCGTGACCACAAAACTGGTACGGCTCATCGTTTTCATGGCTCACCCTTTCGTTTCAAGCCGCCTCGCACCGCAATGCTCTCGCCCAGCTTTCCATGGCTGTATTGGCGAGCGGCATGGGTGCTTCCAGGAAAGTGATCATGAACTTATCCGCGAACTCGACGACGCCGATAGAACGCGGGCGCACCGCCAGAACTTCTGCGTTCGGCAGCGCGATGCCGAAGCAGAACACGATGTTCTTGGCGGCCAGGATATCTGGCGCGATAACACCTTCCGGCAGACTTTCAGTATGCGCGTAATGGTCGAACACCGTGATGAACTGCGCCACTTTGTGGGCGTCGATGTTGGACTTGAACTGCGCGATGATGGCGTCCACCGTCGTGAAATCCGTCTCGGTTTTAGTCAGCTCAAGCACGTAAATGGGATACTTCTCTTGCAGAATAGTTTGTTTCATTTCTCTCTTTCTGACGATTAGCGGTATTGCCGCAGGTAATGCCCTTCAAAGGCGCGCTTTGCCCAATGGAACACGCGCGAGGCGGGCAGGATGATGGAGCGCTTTTCTGTCCGGACGACCAGCATCGCCTTGTCGAGCCCATCCATGATGCAGATGATTTCGCTGCGGAACACCGCCGTTGCCGGCGCGCCGTTCAGGCTGGCGATCAGGTTGCGCGCGGCTGCATCGGCCTGAAGGTCTGCCATATGCGCCTGTTTCGGCATCCAGTCTGGGCCGGGGAAGCTGCCCGCGTCGCCCGCCACGTAGACATGCGGCCAGCCGTCCGCCTGGCAGTGCTTATCCGCCTGAACGAAGCCGCCGGGGGAGCGCGGCAGATCGGTCGCGTCGAACCAGACGTTGCCGGTCATGCCGGGCATGAACAGGATGAGGTCGGCAGGAAGCTCGCCCGCCTCGGTGACGATCTTGTCCGCCTCGAAGCGTACCAGCTTATTGCCGAGATGCATTTCGATGCCGCGCTTCTCCATCTCGCGGGCGACACCGGCGAAGGCGCGCGGGCCGAGGCGCGAACCGGGTTCCTTGGCCGGGCTGAAAAACACCAGCTTGAAGCGGTCCCGGCGCCCTTCGCGGACCAATTGCTGGTCGATGCCGAACAGGAATTCGAACATCGGCCCGCCGCGCATGGCGCTGGGCTCGTTGGGATTGCCCGCGAAGCCCGCGGCGATGACGCCGCCGTCCATGGCCTTCAGCCGGTCGCGGATCTTCTCCGCCGCCGTGATGCCTTCGCAGGGCGTGATACTGTGCTCGATGCCGGGCAGCTTCTTGATGAAACGTCCGCCCGTCGCAATGATCAGGCCATCGTTGGCCACATCGCCCGGCGTCCGTCTCCACCACGCGCCCGCGCTCTTTGAGGCCGGTGACGTTCGCCTGGTGGAACGTGACGTTCATGCGGCGGAAGAAGTTAGCCAGCGGCACGATGAGGTCTTCGCGTTTGCGCAGGCCTGCCGGTATCCAGATGATGCCCGGCAGATAGTGAAGCTCAGCGCGCGGCGCGATGACGGTGATGCGGGCATGCCGGTCCAGCTTGCGCAGGCGGCGGACGGCGGCTAGCGCCCCGAAGCCTGCGCCGATGACCGTGATATTGTGCACGGCGCCGGTCATGAGCGCTGACCGCCGCCAATGCGCTTATAAAGGCCGGCTATTGGAACTGTGCAAATCATTTCGGTTTCCTAGGTTTCTCATAGGCATGAGATAAAGGGGCGGGCGCATTGCTGTCTGTGACTGAGTCACACAGCGTGTGAATTAATTTGACGCGAGGCGCCAGATTGCCGCCGCCAGCGCAATGAGGCTGGCCGGGAGTGACAGCAGCCACCGCAGCACCCGCAGGCGCGGGATGAAGCCCAGCCCGCGCACAAAGCCCGCGCTCATGGCCCAGAACAGCAGCGCCGCGGCGGCCATGTCCGGCGATCCGTCCGCCCGGGCGGCGGCGTGCGGATAGACGGTCAGCACCAGCGTTACCGCTATGCCGATCATGAGCGCGGGGATGTTCCACCCGCCGCTGGGGGGCGGCGGGGGATTGGCGGGCAACTCGTCAGGCCGCCCGTTTGACATCGGCCTGATCCTCGCCATTCCTGGCGTTGGCATTGGCGATCGTCTGGCGATCTTCCTGCGCCTCGTGCCACATGGCGTTGAGGATCGACAGCAGCACCGCGAAACCGATGCCCAGAACCCATGCGAAATACCACATCGGGTGTTCTCCTTTATTAATTGATCGTCGCTCTGTGCTGCGCCCAACCGCTCCTTCGCCCCTCCGGGGCTCAGTAAGCCGAATGGCTGTTTTCGCGGATGTAGGCCGCCGTCACCTTGCCGGGCATCACCCTGTAGGCCCACGCCGTGTAGAGGATGATGAGCGGCATGAAGATCAGCGTGGCCCAGAACATGATGCCCAGCGTCAGGTGGCTGGAGACGCTGTCCCACACGGTCAGGCTGGACGTCAGGATCGGTGGACGACGGCATGACGAAGGGGAACATCGAGACGCCCGCCGTGCCGATGACGCCGACGATCGCCAGCGACGAGGCGACGAAGGCGGCCAGCGTGCGCCGCGCGCGCGCCAGCAGCAGCGCCAGCAAGCCGCCCGCATAGGCCAGCACCGGCAGCAGCCACATCCAGCGGCTGGCGGCCGTAATTGGCCATCCAGGCCCCGGCCTCGCGCACCACGGTCTTGGCCAGCGGGTTGGGCAGCGCGGCCGGGTCGACGGCCGAGGTGATGACGATAGCCGTCGATGCCCGTCCACAGCCAGACGCCCGGCGGCGGCGAAGGCCACCAGCATCACCAGCGCCGGCCAGCAGCGCGGCCGGTGCGGGCACGGCGCGTAGATGACGCCCTCGGTGCGGTGCATCAGGTAGACGGCGCCGTGGAAGGTGATCATGGCGCTGCTGACACCACGCCGCACAGCAGCGCGAACGGGATTGAGCAGTTCCCAGAAGCGTGCCGGTGTAGATAGGACATCAGGTTGTCGTCGAAGTGGAACGGCACGCCCTGCAGCAGGTTGCCGAAGGCCACGCCGAAGATCAGCGGCGGCACGACGCCGCCGACGAACAGGCCCCAGTCCCAGGTGCGTGCGCCAGGTCGGGTTGTGCGATCTTGCTGCGGTAGTCGAAGCCGACCGGGCGGAAGAACAGCGCCCACAGCACCGCCAGCATGGCCCAGTAGAAGCCGGAGAACGCGGTGGCGTAGACCAGCGGCCAGGCGGCGAAGATGGCGCCGCCGCCGGTGATGAACCAGACCTGGTTGCCGTCCCAGTGCGGGCCGACGGTGTTGATGACGACGCGGCGCTCGACGTCGTTCTTGCCGACGAAGGGCAGCAGCGTGCCGACGCCCATGTCGTGGCCGTCCATGATGGCGAAGCCGATCAGCAGCACGCCGACCAGCAGCCACCAGATGATTTTGAGGGTTTCGTAATCGAACATGGTCTTTTCCTTCAGGCGTGCGGTCAGGCGTGCGGCGGGTTCGTTGGCGTAGCGGCCGGTGCCGAGGCTGCCCGGGCCCATGGCGGGCGAACTTGATCATCAGGTACATCTCGACGACCAGCAGCACGGTGTAGAAGCCGATGAAGCCGGCCAGCGAGCCGTACAGGCTGCTCGACGCGTCAGCGTGGACACGCGACAGATGCGTCGGCAGCACGCCGTAGATGGTCCAGGGCTGGCGGCCGTATTCGGCGACGAACCAGCCCAGTTCGCAGGCGATCCACGGCGCCGGCAGGATCCACAGCGCCCAGCTGCAGCAGCCAGCGCTTCTGCTGCGAAGGTGTTCTTGACGCTGCACCAGAAGCGCCAGGCCGAACAGCGCGCAGAACGCAGAAGCCCAGGCCCACCATGATGCGGAAGGTCCAGAACATCGGCGCGACGCGCGGGATGGTGTCGTCCACGGCCTGCTCGATGATCTCGGGCGTGGCCTGGTCCATCGTCGGCGACGTATTTCTTCAGCAGCAGGCCGAAGCCGAGGTCGGCCTTGTGCGCGCTCGAAAGCTGCCTTCGGCCGCGGCGTCGCCGCGGTTCTTCGCGCAGGGCTTCCAGCGCCTTCACCGCCTCGATGCCGCGTGACGATGCGCTCGCGGTTCTTGCGCGCTTGATCTCGTGGATGCCGGGCAGTTGCCTTGCTGACGGAGCGCGTGCCGATCAGGCCCATGCACCCAGGGGATCTTCGACCTCCCAGTCGTTCTTCTGCTCCGCTTCGTTGATGCCGGCGACCAGCGTTCAGGCCGGCCGGGCGCCGGCTCGGTCTCCCACATGGCCTCCATGGCGGCCAGCTTGGTCTGCTGCGCTTCGCCGACGGTGTAGCCGGACTCGTCGCCCAGCACGATCACCGAGCAGGCCGAGGCCAAGCCGAAGGCGGCGGCGATGCGGAAGCTGCGCTTGGCGAACTCGATGTCGCGGCCCTTGAGCAGGTACCAGGCTGGAGATCGACAGCACGAACATCGCGCCGGTCACGTAGCCGGCCGAGACGGTGTGCACGAACTTGGCCTGCGCGTCGGGGTTGAACACCACGGCCCAGAAGTCGGTCATCTCCATGCGCATGGTGACGATAGCTGAACTCGGCGCCGACCGGGTTCTGCATCCAGCCGTTGGCGATCAGGATCCACAGCGCCGACAGGTTGGTGCCGATGGCCATCAGCAGCGTCACCAGTCAAGTGCTGCGTCTTGCGACAGCCGGTCCCAGCCGAAGAAGAACAGGCCGATGAAGGTCGATTCGAGGAAGAAGGCCATCAGCCCTTCGATGGCCAGCGGCGCGCCGAAGATGTCGCCGACGTAGTGCGAGTAGTAGGCCCAGTTGGTGCCGAACTGGAACTCCATGGTGATGCCGGTGGTGACGCCCAGCGCGAAGTTGATGCCGAACAGCTTGCCCCAGAACTGGGTCATGTCCCGCCAGACCACCTTGCCGGTCATCACGTAGACGCTCTCCATGATGACCAGCAGCCAGGCCATGCCCAGCGTCAGCGGCACGAACAGGAAGTGGTACATGGCGGTGGCGGCGAACTGCAGCCGCGACAGATCGACGAGTGCGTCAGTGGCCATTATGGCTCTCCTGTTGCGGAAAGCCCTGCACTTGCGGCGGCGCGGCCAGATGACGGGCCACGGCGTCGGCGTCGACCGGCACGCGCGCGCCATGCACGAACGCGAACCACAAGCATCGTGAGCACGCAGATCTTGAGCGCGATGATCACGATGAGTTCGTTACGCAGACGGGCGTCGGGCCGGTTCATGCGGGGCTTTCTCAAGGGTTGGTTATGTCCGGTGAGCTGAATCCATCCGGGTTGTTCAGAGTGCAGGCAGGTGCTCTCATCCAGCCAAGCGCATAATTCATGCCAAACCATGTGCGAACCAGAAGCGGCCAAAACAATGCATTGAATGCAATATGCCGCATTGCGCACGCGTTGCCGAATGACATATTTGACACCGCCAAGTGTCAGCAATGGCAGCTACGGACATCCCATGCATTCAAGTGCACTGGCCGAGCTGACCTCCTTCCTCGAAAGCCTTCCCGAGCCGCACATCCTGTGCGACCGCGAGTACCGCATCATTGCCGCCAACGCCGCCTATCGCGAGCAAATGCGGCGCCGTGCGGCGATGTGGTCGGCCGGACCTGCTACGAGGTCTCGCACCATTACAGCGTGCCCTGCGATCAGATCGGCGAGGAATGCCCGCGCTCGCGCAGCCTGCGATCGGGCCAGCGCGAGCGCGTCCTGCATCTGCATCATACGCCGAAGGGCGAGATTTACGAGCGCATCGAGGTCTCGCCCGTCCGCAACGCAGCCGGCGAGATCACCCATTTCGTCGAGAAGCTGGAGGAATTGCCCGTGGCGCGCGGGCTGGCCCACGCGCAAGGGCTGATCGGCCGCTCGGCGGCGTTCCGGCGCATGCTGAGCATGATCGCGCGCGTGGCGCCGTCGGATGCCACGGTGCTGCTGCAGGGCGAATCCGGCACCGGCAAGGAACTGGTGGCCAAGGCCATCCACGATGCCAGCCGCCGGGCGCAGGCGCCGTTCGTGGTGCTGGATTGTTCCGGGCTGCCCGAAACGCTGTTCGAGAGCGAGCTGTTCGGCCACGAGAAGGGCGCGTTCACCGGCGCGACGGCGCGCGAGAATCGGCCTGGTCGAAGCGGCCGAGCGGCGGCACGCTGTTTCTCGACGAGGTCGGGCGATATCCCGCTTGCCGATGCAGGTGAAACTGCTGCGCCTGCTGGAGACCGGCACCTACCGGCGCGTGGGCAGCACCGAGTTGCGGCAGGCCAATTTCCGGCTGGTCTCGGCGACGCACCGGCCGTTGCGCAACATGGCGGCGGAGGGCAGTTTCCGGCAGGACTTGTATTTCCGGCTCAACACCTTCCCCATTCGCCTGCCCGCCCTGCGCGAGCGCCGCGAGCGACATTCCGCTGCTGGCGGAGGCCCTGCTGCAACGCGTCGCGGCCGGGCGGACGCTGGGGATTTCGGCGCCGGCAATGGCGCTGCTCACGGCATACGATTATCCGGGCAATGTGCGCGAGCTGCGCAACCTGCTGGAGCGCGCCAGCCTGCTGTGCGACGGCGATGAATTGCAGCCGGAGCATCTGGCGGCGGAGGTGCGGGATGTGCACGCCGCCGCGCTGCCGCCGGCTGAGCCGGATAGCCCGGCGGAGTGGGACGAGATGCAGCTTGAGCTGTTCCGCGAGACGGTGTCTGCCCATCGCGGCACCCGCAGGGAACTGGCGCGCAAGCTTGGCATCAATCTGCGCACGCTCTACCGGCGCCTGGCGGAGGCCAGGATCAACGCATGAGGCATGGGCGGGCGCTCATCATACAAGGCATGGAGTTCATGATTGCAGACGCAATCGGGCGCGCCGCGAGACTGGCGCGCCCTGACCTGTGACTGACGGTCCACATCAATTGCCGTTATTCCAGCGGCCGCAGCCCCGTCCCTGACCGCATCCGCCGCGCCCTGGTCCGGTCATGTCCAGCGCCCGGCGGCACGAGGCCGTGACGTTATCGCGGTTGCGTTCCAGACAATTGCGCACGGCGCGGTTTACGTGGGGGATGGCCTTGCAGTATCTCTGGATATCGGCGGCACAGGCGCCCGCGACCGGACCGCGCTGTGCCGAAGCCATCGACGCCGTGGGCAGCAGCGCGGCGGCGGCGATCAGTGTGGTGGTGATGAGTTTCATGGCGTAGCTCCTCGTTGAGAGTGGACTGTCCGCGACAGTCATGAGCAAACCATAGCGAAGGGCGGATGATATCCCGGTGATGGCCGCCGTCAGCCGTTTGTAGGCTGGGATGGCGGATGCTGACGGAGTAGAACAACCCCGGCCGGATCATGACCCGCAAACAACCGCTTATCCTAATATTCTTCCTCGCCGCCACAGCCGCATCAACGGCGCTGGCCGAGACGCTGGCGCCGGAAAGCGTGCGGATGCTGGTCGAGCACGGCGATATCCTGCCGCTGGCGGACGTGCTGGAGCGGCTGAAGCCAGCCGTGGATGGCGAGATCATCGAGGTTGCTCTCGACCGGGAAAACGGCCGCTATCTGTACACAAATCCAGAACCGGACTTTCGACTGCTTCACTTGGTGCCGGCATCTGCGGCAGGGGCGGGACAAAAACCGGACAGCCGTCTCTGGCAATGCGCCTGGGATCTCCCGCAATCGGCATCGCCAGTTCCCCCTGCCGTTGCCTTCATGGCTGGACAGGATCGTCTATATCATATGTTTGAGATTAAATCATATATTATATGCGGTTTGAGCATTCTGAGAGCCTGGGGGCGGGACATGAAACTTGTGACTTTTCGCGCGGGGCAATCGACAAGGATCGGAGCCATCCGCCTGGGCGCTGAGGTGTTCGATCTCACCACGGCATCTGGCAGCGCCGGCATCTTTACCTCGATGCTGGCGCTCGTTGATGCCCGGCCCCGCCGGGCTCAACGAGGCGCACCGCCTGCTGGTGGAGCGCGGCGGCGATTCCGCGTTCCGTCTGCCGCTGGACAGCATCAAGTTGCTGCCGCCACTGCCTGAACCGCGCCAGATGCGCGACTTCTCCTCGTTCCCAACTCATATACAGCAGGCGCCAGTCGGCATGCAGCACATCACCGCGCGCCTCTATGGCGACGAGGCTGCCGCCAGGGCCGTGAAGCCGCTGGAGGACATCCCGCCAATCTACCGGGCTCAGCCCATCTATTACATCACCAACCGCTTCAGCATCGCCGGGCCGGATGATGTGGTCACGTGGCCCCGCTACAGCCAGCTCATGGATTTCGAGCTGGAGTTCGGCATCGTACTGGGCAAGACCGGGCGCGACATCCCGGCGGACAAGGCGCGCGAATATATCTTCGGCTATACGATTTACAACGACTTTTCCGCCCGCGACACGCAGCACGGTGAAATGCAGGGCATGCTCGGCCCGGCCAAGGGCAAGAGCTTCGACGGCGGCAATGTGCTGGGGCCGTGGCTGGTGACGGCGGACGAGATCGCCGATCCGTACAATCTGGCCATGCCGGTGCGGGTGAACGGCGAGACCTGGGCGAGCGGCACTTCGGCGGATATGCTCTTCACCTTCGAGGAGATGATTGCATACGTGTCCCGGGACGAGACGCTGCATGCGGGCGAGTTCTTCGGCTCGGGCACCATGGGCAATGGCTGCGGTCTGGAGCAGGACCGCTATCTCAAGCACGGCGATATCGTCGAGTTGGACGTGGAAGGGCTGGGCGTGCTGTGCAATCGGGTGCTGCGCCAGGATATGACGGCGGAATAGGAGGCGGCGATGGCGAGACGGCTGGTCGATATATCTGTGGCAATCGACGATATCACGCCCGCCGATCCGCCGTTCATGATGCCCTCCATCACCTATCACGGGCACGCCGAGGGCGCGGCGCCGATGGCCGGTATCTTCCAGGGCCTGTCGCCGGACGATCTGCCGGACGGCGAAGGCTGGGCGGCGGAGGAGGTGAAGCTGACCATCCTGCAACGCCTGCCGCGTCATGGCGTCGAGGGCGCCGAACGGCTCGTCCATCAGCAGCACCTTCGGCTGCTGCGCCAGCGCCCGCGCGATTTGCAGCCGCTGCTGCATGCCGCCGGACATCTGCGACGGGTATTTATCGCCGTGCGCGCCCAGCCCCATGCGCTGTAGCAGCGCCGCGATGCGGTCCGCGCGCTTGGCCCTGGGCGTGCCGATGGTCTCCAGGGCGAGCGATACGTTCTCCGACGCCGTGCGCCAGGGCAGCAGCGCCTTGCCGTAATCCTGGAACACGATGGCGACGTCCTGCCGGGGCTTGGTGACGGGCGCGCCGCCGAACATCACGCGGCCTGACGTGGGTTTCGCCAGGCCGGCCAGCAGCCGCAGCGAGGTCGTCTTGCCGCAGCCGGACGGGCCAACCACGCAGACGAACTCGCCGCGCCGGATTTCCAGGCTCATGCCCGCGATGATCTGTTTGCCGTAGAGCGTCAGCCCCACGTTTTCGAAGGCGAGTATGACCTCGGACGCCGCCGGGCGGGGTGCGCGCGGCAGATCGCGAGGCCCCTGCATCGCAAGGACCGCACTCATTGTCTCCTCCTCTCCGCTGTACTCCGGGGGAGCCGCGGCGTTTTGTTTGTTTATCTCAGCAGCCTGTTTGCCTGCCGGTTCTTGTATGCGGCGAAGGTTAAGCCGGATATTCGCCGGCGCGGCCTATTTCCCGCCTTCGAACGTTTCCAGTGTCAGGCGGATATGCTCCGTCAGCGCCTCACAGGCGGCATCGATATCGCTGCCCAACGCCAGATCGATCAGATGCTGATGCACGGCGAGATCGCGCTTTAAATCGAGGCCGTGCGCGCGCATGACGCGCCGGTAGCGGTACGCCTGATCGAACAGCGAGCCCTGCAACTGGGTCAGCCGCCACGAGCCCGAACCGCCGATGAGCGCCTGATGAAAGGCGCGGTGGGCAGCGTCGTGCGGCGCGTCGTCGTGGATGGAGTTGCCCGCCTGCGTGATGGTGCGCTTCAGGCGGTGCATGGCGGAGACGAGCGTGTCTTCCCAATCGCCGTCGCGCCGGTCCATGGACAGCCGCAGCGCGCCGGTCTCAAGGACGCAGCGCGTGCGGATGATGTCCTCCAGATCCTCGCGGCTAACCGGCGCCACGCGGAAACCGCGGTTGCCAATCATGGTTACGAGACCGCGCGCCACCAAGCGCGACAGCCCTTCGCGCAGAGGTGTGGCGCCGATGCCGAAGCGGGCTTCCAGCGCCGGGATAGTCAGCCGGGCGTCCGGCTCGATCTCGCCCTGAATGATCGCCTGTTGCAGCGCGGCTTCAGCTTGATCGGCCAGGGATTCGCCGGCTGCCTGGACGTCATCACCCATCGCCTTGTTCGAAGGCTGCACCATGCGAATCCCTCCCTTGAACGCTATTTCAGCACGTATTTTGACGGGTCGATATCCGTCTGCAACATCTTCTGCTTCTGCATGACCGCAATCCACCAGGAGATCTGCGCTGGGCTGACGGCCGCATCGGACTTCGGCAGCGCAATGGTTTTCAGCACCTCGGGCGGCAGTTTGAGATATTTGCCCACCGCGGCGCGCGTCTCCTCGGGATTGGATACAACAAAGGCGGCACCTTCGGCCAGAGCCTCGCGGAAAGCCTTCACGGCTTGCGGATTCCTGCTCGCCCAGGCACCAGACGTGGAGAAGAACTGAGCGGTCTGCCCTTCCGGCATGTCCGCCAGCAGATTGACCACCGGCGTACCGATGCCGGCGCCCGCCATGCGGCCGAGGAACGGATCGACGGTGATCACCGCATCCACCGTGCCGGATTTCAGCAGATCGCCGTGGGCGGGGAAGGCGCCTTCGATGAACGTCACCTTGTCGGGATCGGCGCCGTTTTCCATCATCCAGTGCCGCGCCATAACGTGCAGCACCGCGCCGAGGCCGGGCGCGGCGACCTTCTTGCCCATGAAATCCTTGGGGCCGGTGATGTTCGAGCCGGCCTTGGCGACGATACCAACGCCTGTCGCCGTCTTGGAGGTCACCGGCAGGCCGGAAACGGCCGTCGAGATCGAGGCCGTTGTCCACGGCCTGGAGGAACACAGGCGCGGTGGTGGCGCCGAAATTGACCGAGTTCGGACATCAGCGCCGCCGGCAGGGTGGAATTGATGGCGACGGGCACCGGTTCCGCGTTCAGGCCGTGCTTTTCGAAGAAGCCCTTCTCCTTGGCCACATACACGGAAGCAGCCTCTGCATTCGGCGTGTAGCCGATCACGATCTTGGTCTGCGCGTTCGCGGGCGAAGCGAAGACGGCAGGCACGGCAATTGCCGCCGCTGCCAAAATGTTAAGGAAACTGAGCCGCATCGTCCTTTTCCCTTCCCTTGGGCCGCGGCTGCACGGCTTGGTGCCGATTTGCCACAGTGTGCTTTTGGTTCTTATCTGGCTGCCGGAGCCAGTTGACAACTAAGTGCAGCAATCATATTTTTTGTCAATATCATATATGATTTTAATAAAAACGTATGATGTTGCAGTGTCCGCATGATCCCGCTCGGGGATTGGCGGTCGAGCGTTAAAGCCTTCGGCAAGAAGGCGCAGCAACTGGGGGAGAGAACAGGGAATGGCATACAGAATCTCGAAGTGGCAGGCGGCGGCGAGTGCGCTGGCCATCACGGCGGCGGTTTTCGGCGCGGACAGCGCCATGGCGCGCGAGCCGGGCAGCCGTGCCTTCAAACGCGAGGTCGGCCTTTCACCGGCACCATGGCGCGAGCAGCAGAGGGCGAATTAGTTCGACGGCTCAAGAAATGGCGGCGGCGCGTCACTGTGATTGAGATCATTTGCTGCGAATGGTGCCCCTGCATTGGCTGGCCTGAAATATCAGCCGGCAATCCAGGGCTAATCCGCGCTCGTATGAGGTGGATAGCAAACCAGCCCCCTGCCGCCTTAACTCGCGCGGCATCTGGTTTAATCTGAAAACATCAGTACCATAGGGATGAAAGATCATGCCGAGAGCACAATCAGGTGGAACAGCCACTCCCAAACCGGCAGCGAAGGCAAAAACCGCAGCCAAGACGGGCGGCGTCCAAGCCATACCGGAAGGCTATCATACCATCACCCCGAGTCTTACCGTTTCCGATGGCGAGTCTGCAATCGCGCTCTATGAAAAAGCGTTTGGCGCGGAGCTGAAAGGCAAGGTGCATGCGCCGGGCGGCAAGAGGGTCATGCATTCCTGCCTGCAAATCGGCAGTTCCAAGATTTTCGTTCAGGACGAAATGCCGAATATGCCCGGACCCAAACAGCACCATGCTTCGTTTTATGTCTATGTGGCGGACGTGGATGCTCAACATAAGCGCGCCATGGCGGCAGGCATGAAAGAATTATATGCGCCCACGGACATGTTCTGGGGCGACCGCACCAGCGTCGTGGCCTGCCCCTTCGGACATCACTGGACGCTTGCCACCCATATCCGCAATCCGACCGAAGCCGAAATGGCGGAAGCCATGAAGGCGTGGACTGCTAAAGCCGCCATCCATTGAGGGAGGCTGCTATTTCTGGGCAAGTTGCCCGGTACCGCCGGAAGCGTGCGGGCAATCCCGCAGCTTGGTCAGGCCATCGCGCATGGTGAGCACCGTTTCTGCATAGCAGACGTGCACCTGCGGCGAGAACGGAAAGCTCGGGATCGTAGCGGCGTAGACGTCAACGAGCCCGAGCGCCCGGTGCGCTGTCATGACGTGGCGGCCGCAGATGGCGCAGAATTGCCGCCGGCTCATGGCTGTCTTGCTGAACGACGCGAGATGCTCCGCGCCGGCGGTGACTTTGACCTGCTCCGGCCTCCACAAGATGAAGGCGTTGTCCCTAGATTTCTATCCGCGTGCGGCGTCAATCTCACATGCGGAGTTTTCACTGCCCGCCGCCCACGACCACGAACGGAGCCCAAAAGGCGGGATGGGCATTCCACGGCTGGTGCTTGTCATCCATCAGCGCGGCGATGGACCGGTGCAGCGCCTCCGCATGACCGATGGCCGGGTGGTCGCGCTGCTCCTTGAAGGCGGTGCTGGTGATCACCGTGGCGGCGTTTGAATCGACCGGCCAGTGCGAAACCAGCAGCGTTCTGGCACCCGCATAGAAAAATGCGCGCGCCAGTCCTGACAGCGCCTCACCGCCTGCCTTGGCGCTGCCCGCCGTGTTGCAAGCCGACAGTACGACCCATTCCGCGTCGAGCTTAAGCTGTGTCACCTCCGGCGCAGTGAGCAGTCCGTCGTCGGTTTCGGTTGCGCTTTCAGGCGGCGTCAGCACCAGGGCGGGCTCGGCCAAACCGTAACTCAGCGTCGCCGTTTCTCCCGGCAGCAGCCCGTGGGTGGCGAAATGCACGATGCGATAGTGTGAGAGCGGCGCGGCCTTCACCGCGGTTTCGCTGGCCGCCGCTCCGGTGATCACCCGGTCCGGCGGAGCGCCGAGGCTTCTGGCCACGCATTTCAGTTCGTGCGCGGTGTCCGGCAAAGGGCACAGCTTGCGTGTTTGAGCGACATCGGCGATACCGCCGCGGAACAACTGCCCCACCGCAGCGGCAATCCATGCCCTGGAGCCATGTGACGGGGCGCTGGCGGCCGACATTTCTTCGCCGGGACAATATTCTGGAACCGCGATCGTGCCGCAAGCAGCCCCGCCTTCCAGCAGCGGATCGCCGAAGCCGATGAACGGCTCCTTGGCCTGGCTTGATGTCGCGGCGCGCCGCAAACCGGCAAGGCTCGCCACCGAAGGCAGGACGGTGATCGCGTGCTCCCGGCCGAGCCATTGGACGCCGTGGTAGCCGTCCCACGTGCTGGGGATGGGCGCGCCCGCGTGCGTTGCAGTTACCAGCACCTCGAAGGGCAGCGCGGTGAGCGCACCGGAAGGCGCAATGAGGAGCCGTTTGCCCTTAATCAGGCCGCCGGACTGGCCGAACAGCGCATCATACAGCGTATGAGCGCGAGCCAGATCGAATGGCAGCGGCTGGAGCGGATTGGGAGAGTTGACGCCGGTTAGCTGCCGGCATTGCGCCGCACCGCCGTCCTCCCAAGCGGTATCGGTCAAGCCGCACCGCAGAGCACTGACATGTTCAGCCAGCGCCGCACTGCCCAAAGGGATCTCCACCCATTTGAACTGGTTTTTGGTGATGACCCAGGCAAAACCCGTCTCAGGAATATTGCCGGCCCGCGCAACGTCGAGGAACTGTACCAGCGCCTCGTCAGGCGTCAGCAGCGCTTGCGTTGCGGCGATTGATAGCGGCTGGGGGCTGGCAAGCGCGGCGTAATCGGGAAACTCCTTAGCGAGCCGCCCCGCAATCGTATCAAGCCGGGCATCGAGCTTCGCCTGCCCGGCACGCAAACTCCCGGCCGTGGCGCTGTCGCCGGCCGCTACTGCCGCGAGCAAACCGCTATCGGACTTTTCGCGCAGGCGCGCCAGATCCTGTTGCTCGCGCACGAGATCGGCCAGCGGACCGCTGCCGGCGGCAAACCGCGCCGAAGATCGCGCCAGCGCATCCGCGGCCTCGCTCATCAGCGCGCGCTGCGCCATCGCATAGGCCTCTTCGCGCACGGCAGCAACGGCGGGGGCAGCGCGATAGGCCAGCAGCACATGGTTCCTGAACACATCGAGATTCTGTGCGAGCAGCCGTTTTTCGCCTTCGCCCGAATTGCCGCGCATCTGCCGCGCGGCAGCGATGCGGATTGCCGCTGCGCGCCCGTTGTCCGCCAGCGCGCCGGTCCAGTCCTGCTGGCCGGCTTTCAGGCCCGCCAGATTGGTAAGGATGGTGGCCGTGCCGGGATGATCGGGGCCGTAGCTTTGTTCGATGGTGGCGAGCGCCCGGCGGTAAAGCGGTTCAGCCTCGGCGGGCCGGTTCGTGTCTGCAAGAAGCAGCGCCAGGTTGTTGAGGCCGGTCGCCACACTGGGGTGCTCAGGTCCGTAGCTCTTTTCACTGATGGCCAACGCCCGGCGTAACAGCGGCTCGGCCTCGTCATACCGTTTCATGTTGTAAAGGATGGACGCCAGATTATTGAGGCTGATGGCCACAACGGGATGATCGGGGCCACGGCTTTTCTCAAGGATCGCGATGACGCGCCGCATCAGCGGCTCCGCCTCGGTGAACCGTTTCGTCTCCGACAGCAGCAGCGCCAGATTATTAAGGCCAACCGCCACATCAGAATGATCAGGAGCAAGGTTTTTCTCCAGGATCGCAATGCCCCTGCGCATCAGCGGTTCGGCCTCGGCATGCCGGTTGGTGGAAAATAGAAGGTTGGCCAGATTGGCGAGGCCGGGAACCAGGTCCTTATGATCCGCGCCTAGGTTTTTTTCGCCGATCGCGATGGCCCGGCGCATCAGCGGCTCAGCCTCGGCGGGCCGGTTCGTGACCGAGAGGAGCAGCGCCAGACTGTTGAGGCGGGCGGCCATGTTGAGATGCTCGGGGCCGTAAGTTTTCTCGTTGATGGCCAGTGCCCGGCGCATCAGCGGCTCGGCCTCAACATGCCGGTTCGTGTCCGCAAGGAGTTGCGCCAAAGCACTCAGACGAAGGGCCGCATCTGGATGATCGGGGCCGCGGTTTTTCTCGCCGATGGCGAGTGCCCGGCGCATCAGCGGCTCGGCTTCGGCATACCGGTTTGTGTCCGCAAGCAGCTTTGCCAGGGCGCTGAGGCGAACGGCCACATCGGGGTGCTCAGGGCCATAGGATTTCTCGCCGATGGCCAGCGCCCGGCGCATCAGCGGCTCCGCCTCCGCAAACCGGCTGCTGGCCGTCAGGAGTTCCGCCAGGGTATGGAGGCTGGCGGCCACGCTGGGGTGCTCTGGACCATGGGTCTTCTCCTCAAGGGTGAGCGCGCGGCGCATGAGCGGCTCCGCCTCGGCGGGCCGGTTCAGATTCGACAAGATCTGCGCCAGAATTCCAAGATCGTTTGCCGCGCCGGGGTAATCCGGGCCGAGAGCTTTCTCAGCCATGGCCACGGCCCGGCGCATCAACGGTTCCGCCTCGGCATGCCGGTTGGCGACGGACAGAAACTGCGCCAGCATGCTGAGGCTGGCGGCCACGGTGGGGTAATCGGGGCCGGGGCTTTTCTCGAAGATCGCAACGGCGCGGCGCATCAGCGGCTCGGCCTCGGCAATCCGGTTCGTGGTCAGCAGGGATTGCGCCAAATTCAGCATATCAATTGCCACGGTCTGGTCCGCGGGACCAAGATTCTGCTCGTCGATGGCCAGCGCCTGGCGCACCAGCACCTCGGCCTCGCCAGACTGTTTTGTAGCCTTCAACAACAGCGCCTTGGTACGGAGCGCGGCAGCGTATTGGGGATGGTTTTCGCCGTGGCGCGTTTTCATCGCCTCGATGTAACTTTCGGCCAGCGGGAAAGCCTCGGCGTATTTGCCTTGGGAATGCAGCTCAAGGGCACGCTCATTGAACACCTCGGGGCTTTTGGCGGCGCCAGCAAGAGCCGTTTCGACGGCGGCCATTTGCGGATGATCGAGACCGCGCCCGCGCATATCCGCGAAGTCTTTGGCGATGGCCTCCTCCCATTTCTCCTGATCGGAAATGCTCTCGCCCTTGTGATCGAGATAAACCGCGAGAGCCGCGTCAGTGCGGCCGAGGAAAAGCAGCACGTGCGCCTGGTTAGCCTCGAAAACCAGGTCGCCGGGGGAAAGCATCCTGGCGCGCTCGATGGCACCGGACGCCTGCTCGAAATCCCCGCTGAACAGCGCGTACCAGGCCACGGTGCTCAATGCGCGCGCGGTCGCTGCGCCAGGGCGCCCTTTTTCGGATTCGTCCCGCTCCTCCGATTGTACCCATTGCCGCGCCACGGCGA
This sequence comes from uncultured Alphaproteobacteria bacterium, assembly GCA_963827885.1. Lineage (GTDB taxonomy): Bacteria > Pseudomonadota > Alphaproteobacteria > Rhizobiales > Rhodomicrobiaceae > CAWHDD01. The sequence continues at coordinate 61,008 of CAWHDD010000002.1, forward strand.
GGGCTTCACCGTATTTGCCCGCCTCGTAAAGCCCGTCAGCCTGTTTTTCCAGCGCCGTTCCATCGCCTGTTTGAGCACCAACTGGTGCCGCCACCTGCATCACAGCCGCCAGAAACGCCAGCCATATCGCGATCATGCGCCTGTTCGTCATGCTCACCCCTCCCTACACCGCCGCTTCTACCCTGGTACACCTGCACCGCAGATCAGCGCTGCAACGTCATTCCGCTCTTTCCATGTTTACGTTACGACGACTGGCTATGGTCCTGGTCATCACGCCGTTGTGTCACCCCGTGTCCCATCGCGCCATAGGTGCCCGCCAGCCAAACACCGCAATGAGCCCCAACGACGAAAAGGGGGCTACGGGAGATCAGTCTGCAATAAAATGATCGCGCACAAATCCGGCGATCGCATGGGCAAGGCCGGGAGCGAGCGGCAGCGCCGCTGGCGGCCACGGGCTGCCGGCGCGATTTTCAAAACGTGATTCATGCCGGCGAATATGACGAGTTTCGCGTCAGTCCATGCGGCCGCAGGCAGCCCGGCGTCTCTCACTGAAACCCAAACGCCGTTGCCTGCGGGCGTAGTCCGCATTCCGGTGGCTAGCCAAACGAAACTGCCACCATCGAATTTCCGCCTCGGTGCATAACCGGCGGCACAGACGACTGGACTGACGCGCCGGCGATCAGCCAGCAAGCACCTGCTCACGACCGCGCAGTGATGCGCTCGATCACCTTGCCGGGGTCGTCGCGCCAGTCCTTGGCGAGCACGGTCATCACGTCCCAGCCGAACGCCGACAGGATGGACGGCCGCACCACATAGCGCGCGGCCAGATCGGGATTGCCGTAATGCGCGCGGTCGTCGATCTGCACCGCGAGCGCGGAAATCCGCCGTCGCCCGCCCGCTTCACCGCGACATGGCACTTCAGATCGGACCGGCCATGGTTGCGCACGGCCACAAGACCGCGCTGCCGCCAGCTCCGCGGCGATCTGATCGGCGACGAGTCTGCCCATGCCCATCGGCCTCCTGCTCCGTCCTGCGCGCGCCGATATTCGACCAGCGCCGCCGCCATCGCGTCGGGCTCGCCGGTAGACGCCGCCTGCGCGTAGGTCAGATATTTGCGCAAGCGCGTTGGCGCCGAAATTATAGGTGTTGGTGATCTGCGCGCCGTCGATGGACGACACCACCATCATGTGGCGCTTGGCCCGCGAGAAAATCACGTTGAGCCGCTTTTCGCCGCCGTTCTGGTTGATCGGGCCGAAATTCATGATCATCCGCCCCTTGGCATCGGGGCCATAGCAGACGCTCAGAATGATCACGTCGCGCTCGTCGCCCTGCACGTTCTCCAGGTTCTTGACGAACAGGCCGACGTACTGGCCGTCGTCCTCGCGCTCCTCCTCCAGGTCGAGCAGCGTGCGGAAATCGCGGTCGGAGGCCGCCAGCGCATCGATGGCGCGTCTCGATTTCGCTCTGCTGGGCCTGCGAGAACGCCACCACGCCGATGCTCAGCCCCTTGCCGCGAGTTCAGAATTTCGCGCACCAGCCACGCGATATAGGCCGCCTCGCCCGGATTGCGCTGGCTGTCGTAGGGCGAATTCTTCATGCGGTGGAACGACAGCGGCTGCTCCAGCGCCGCCTCGGCGAACGATCTTGGCGTCGTCCGCCGCCGCCACGCAGGATCGGCTCGCGCCGGGGCAGTTCGGCGACGCTGGGAATGGTCTGAAGCTCGCCCTTGTAGAACGCCTTGTTGCAGAACTCGATCAGCGCCTCGTGCTGGCTGCGGTAGTGCCAGGCGAGCAGCGTGCGCGGCAGCGGCGCCGAAGCGCGGTTCAGGAAGCTGTCGGCGTTGAGGTCGTAGACGAACAGCCCGGAGCTGTCGTCGCTCGTCGTCCTCGCCGCCGCCTTGCGCGGAGAAGAACGACGACGGCGGCAGTTGCATCTCGTCGCCGACCACGATCATCTGCTGCGAGCGGTAGAGCGTCGGGATGGCGTCTTCCAGCGGGATCTGGCTGGCCTCGTCGAAGATGACGACGTCGAACAGCTTCTCCTCCAGCGGCAGGATGTCGGCGACGCTGAGCGGGCTCATCAGCCACACCGGCTTCAGACGGCGCAGCACCGGCCCGGCCTCGCCCGCGAACAGCTCGCGGATCGACTTGTAGGCCCGCGACTTCTGGAACTCGTTCTCCAGCGTCTTGCGGCCGCGCCGGAAATCGCGCCGCCAGTCCCTTTCGTCCTGCCCAGTGCCCGCCGCGGACTCGTTCGAGCGCGTCAGATCGCTGTGAAACTCCTGTGTGGCAGGCGTTCACCGCGTATTGCCCGTTGATGACGGCGCAGATCGGCGTGGCGCTCCTTCAGCTCGGTGACGATTTCCTCCAGCCGGGCGCTGTCGAAGCGGTCGAGCGCACGGTTGCGGCGGAAGACGCGGTAGGACCTCTCCTGTTGTCCGTTTCAGCCGCGCCCAGACCCCTGCCGTCGCAATCCCGATGGAAAACTGCGCCGCCGCCGCGCGCGTGGACATTCCGTTCTCAATTGCCGCGACAACCCGCTCACGTAAATCCATGCTGTATGGCTTGCCCATCCCGCCCTCCGTTTCCATAGAAGGCAGGGAATCATTGTTCGCACGTCTTGGGAATCCCCCCGGCGACTCGGACTTCAGGGAAAATGCTCTAGACCGGCGGGGTCCGCCGCATCGGGCAGTTGGAGGCCGGGAAAATAGCGCTCGGCAAGGTTCGCCGTGTACTCCCCGCACATGACGCGATGCGCCAGGACACGATCCACGAGCGCGCGCGTCAGGCCGGTGAGCAACTGCTGCCCGAGCAGATCGAGGCGCTTCGCATCCAGCGGACCGCGCACCAGCACCCCCGCCTCGCCGAGTTTGGGCGGCTCGGCCGCGAGCAGATCGAGCGCCTTGGCACGGATGAACAGCTCGGGATGGGTCACGCCTTCGGAACCGTTCTGAATTTTCTCCAGGATTTCGTCCGCCTGCTCCAGATACGAACTCGCCGTCACGGTCCTGAGCCCCGTCGCCACCTTGAGCAGGCAGGAAATCACCGCGTCGCGGCTGCCGGTAACGTGAAGCGCGCCCATATCGGCGAAAATCTCGGTGTGGAGGCGGTAAAGCCGGCTGGTTTCGACGAATGCCGCCTCGCAGCCCGGCTGTCCCGCGCACCATTCCAGAAAGCGCGCCGCCGTGAAATACCGCCCGCCGCCGAGCGTGTAGAGACGGTGGTGGGAAATCTCGTGGCCGAGCATCGCCAGCATCTCCTCCGCGCTGAGGAGTGCGCCGATATTGCCCATCAGCAGCACGGCCACTTCATCGGGCAGGAAGATCAGAGCCGCGTTGGCGCTATCCGGCGCGTCCTGCCGCTGATAGATCGTCACCGGCAAGTCGAGCCCGAGCTTTTCCAGGGCGGTATCGGCCTGGGCGTAGACATCCGGCTGATCGGCCCGCGTCAGACGGTAGGCCGATTTCAGCAGCTCCAGCTTGACCGTAGCGGTATAGCGCTTCGAGAACTGGTCCGACTCGAACCACGCCCACAATGCGCCCTCGCCGGTCCGCAGATGCTCCGCCACGGCGGCATGGTAAGGAAGCGCGCCGATTTTCACTGGTCCCTCCCGCGGACGCGAACGCCAAACCTGCATTCCCCGCCGCGGCCCCGTTATGGCCCGCCGGAGGAGCAGCGATGACAGGTCTTGCACATTGGAAGTTCTCGCACAAGACAGGCGATCCTAGCCCCGATCATGGCGGAACATGGGCGCGGCGGGCGGCGCCGCCGGGATGCGGTCAGGGAGGTGAGAGGCGAGCCGGCATAGCGCAAATTCAGCAAACTCCCTTGCCGGCCCTCAATAACACCATCTCGCCGGCGGGACTGCGAACCGTTGCGCCGTCGAATATCGAAGTTGTTATGGCCGCCGTGGCAGGCTTTCTGTTCCGCAGCGGCACGGGGGAGATGTCTCGCGGCGCCTGCGATACCGGCTCGCTCGGGCGGGATTTGCGGAGGCCGTCCTGCGCTTTCTGGATCGCGGTGCCGTAAAGCTCCCAGATACCCATGAGCCTCGAATTGTAAGTCTTCCAGGCCAGCTCAATCGCGTCGTCGATGGCACCCGCAACGCTGGCGCGGTGAACTGTTTCGCCGCCGGATTGCGGCGAGCACGCGAGTTGCCGGCGAAGTGCGCCATAGGCGGCCCTGATTGCCGCGTTCAGGTCTGCCTTGGCGGCTTTGACGGCCAGAGTTCGCGCGAGCCGGGCCTCTCTCACGATATTCTCGAATGCGTTCTGCTGTTCGTTCATCGGTCATCTCCGGTCTTGCCAGCGCTATCCGCCAAAGGCAGGCGGGAGACCGCCGGCTCAAGCCGATGGTCTCCCAGGGGCAGTGAAGCACTCTGGGCAAGAGTGCTTCCTTCGGGCGCTTGGGTGCGCCGCGACTCGACATTAGTCGAAGGTGCGCCCGCCCTGGTAGACTTGGGAATTTACTGAATTTGCGGCTGACGATGCTTCCACACCGGCCGGGTTGTTTGCTGATATGCAGGATAAATGGCAGCCGGCCGGCGTCAGTTGGCGGCAATCGCCCAGCGGACCAGCGCCGCGAAAGAGCGGGCGCCCGTTTTTCTCATGATGGCCGCGCGATGGCTTTCGACGGTGCGCTGGCTGAGGCCGAGGGTGTTGGCGATGTTTTTGTTCGGTACGCCGGCCAGGATGAGGTCGATGATCTGGCGCTGACGGTCCGTCAGAGACGCGAACCGCGCCGCCGCCGCCTGCTGCCGCGCCGGAGCCGTGACCGCGCCCGCCGCAGGGGCCAGAAGCGTTGTGCAGGCAATCGAGCAGTTCCCGGGCGCTGACGGGCTTTTCGATAAAGTTCACCGCCCCCGCCTTCATCGCCCGCACCGCCATCGGCACATCGCCCGCGCCCGTGACCATGATGGCCGGCAGCGTGTAACCCCCGGCTTTGAGGCGCTCGATCAGTTCAAAGCCATCCATGCCGGGCATGAAAGCGTCCACCAGCACGCACCCCTCCCGCTCCGGGCGGCAGGCTGCGAAAAAGGCTGCGCCGGAGGTGAAGCCTTCCACGGCGCAGCCATTGGCCTCCAGCAGGTCGCGCATGGCTTCGAGGATGGCGGGATCGTCGTCCACCACGAAGACTGTGGGCGAGCCGTGGCCGTTGCCCGCAAGGCTCATCGGTGTGCCGTTCGCGTGCCCCTCGGAGAGGGCGCGCTGGACCAGCGCCACCAGTTCCGCACCTTTCACCGGCTTGCCGAGACTGGCGCAGCCGCGATTTTCGATCGCCCGGTCAACGCCCTCCGTAACGCCGGCGGTCAGCACAATGGCGGCGACATCGTGGTCGAGCCTGTCCTTAAGGCCCACGATCACATCGAGACCGTTAAGGCCGTCCGGGAGGTCATAGCTGGCGATCACGAGATCGGGCCACTTCGTCCCGTGCTCAGCCAGTTCCAGCGCCTGCCAGCCATCGGCGGCGGCGGAAACCTGATAGCCCTCCGCGGCGAGGATCATTTCCAGCGCGGCGGCCACGGCAGGGTCGTCTTCCACCAGCAGAATGCTGCGTCCGGCGGAGCTGCCTTCGCGTGCCTCATCCTCCGCCGGTGGGGTCCAATAGTGGCAAGCGTCCATACGCCCGGCGTCCAGCTCCGCGATTTCGCTGAGCCGGTTGACGCCGTTCGACGCGGCCGTCAGCACCGCCCCGAGCCGCTCGGCGAGTTTCGCGCCGCCCGCGCCGGCGCTGCTGTATGTCAATGCATCGTGGAGCAGACTGAGCGTTTGTATGGGCTGGCGCAGGTCATGAATGGCTATTTTCAAGAAACGTGATTTCTTGATATTGGCGTCTTCGGCTTCACGCATCATCTCCGCCGATGCATTGGCCTCGCTTTTGAGCCGTTCTATTTGTTCCTGGAGCTGCCCGATGCGCGCCAGCAATTCCCCGGCGGACGGCTGTGACGCCTCATCTGGCGCGGCAGACGCTTTATCATCTGCCCGGAATTCATCGCCCATTGCGCAGTACCTCGCGGAACTCCAATCCTTCGGGGCGATGGAATGGGATTCTAACAGGTTAACTGGAGCGCCGGCTGCAATTATATATGACAAATTGCCTTTACTACTTAATAGCGAGTTTAGTATACTCTCCCGGCCGGCGAGCCCAAGCGTACTGTATATAGCAAAAGTTCAGCTTGGATACAAGGTTGGCGGGATGCGTCTCCAATAGATCTCATCATACCACCGGCGGAATGGGCTGGGACATTTCGCCGCTGCTTGCGGGTCGCTTGAATCCGGCCTCGCAATGACGCGCTGCCGGGCAAAGCTGCGCCCGGCTTCCCCGCACCCGTTTGTTGGACTATTCTCCCTCTGAATGAGCGCGGACAGGCCCTCTATCTGGGAAATGTCCGGTTCACCCCTTCGAGCTGCGGGCAAAGCGAGACTTGCGATGACGGCGAGGCAGACCGAGAGTGCTGAACCGGATTTCCGGCTGCTGTTTGAAGCCAGCCCGCACCCTTATCTCGTACTCCTCACCGATCCGGCCTTCACCATCGCCGCCGTTGACGACCGCTATCTGGCGGCTACTGGCACCGGCCGGAGCAGCATCCTGGGGCACGGCGTGTTCGAGGTGTTTCCCGGCAACCCCGGCGACGGCGCTGCGACCGGCGTTAGCGACCTGCGTATATCGCTGGAGCGCGTCATGCGCGAGCGGGTGCAGGACGTCATGGGTGTGCAGAAATACGACATTCCCAACGGTGCCGGCTTCGAGGTGAGGTACTGGAGCCCGGTCAATACGCCCGTGTTCGGCCCCGATGGCTCGGTTGCCATGATCATTCATCACGTGGAGGACATCACCGAATTCGTGCTGGCGCACGAGCGAGCGTCATCCGGCGCCGCCAATGGCGGAGGCGAGACGCAGGCCCATCTGGCGCGCATGGAAGCCGAGGTGCTGCGCCGGGCCGCCGAGGTCAAGGCCGCCAACCAGCAGATCAAGGCGATGATGGAGGAGGAGAAGCGCCGCGCTGCACGGCAGCGGCAGGCGGAACTCACCCGCATGCACGAACGCCTGCGCGATCTGGGCCAGGCGAAGGCCGAGCTGCTGGCCAGCGTGTTTCACTGGATCGCCATCCCGCAGACGCGCTGGGCCAGATACCTGCTGGCGGCGGGCATCATGGGCGCCGCTGTCGCCTTGCGTCTGCTGATCCTTCCGGCTGAGGCCGGCCTGGCATTCGTGACGTTCTACCCGGCGATAGCGCTGACCGCCTTCCTGTGCGGACGCGGGCCGGCGCTGCTCTCGGTGCTCTTTGCCCTCATTTTCGCCCCCTACGCTTTCATGCCGCCTTTCTGGTCGCTGCGATTTAGCGTCAGCAACCTCCCGGTGCTGACGGTCTTCGCGGTGTCCGGCGTGGTCATCACCACGATCATCGATGAGATCCTGCGCGCCGCCGGTCAGGTGAGCCTGGTCAACAGGCAGCTCGGCGCAACGATGGAAGCCCTGAGGCAGGACATCGCCGAACGCGAGCGCACGCAACAGGCCCTTCGCGACAGCGAGGAGACGTTCCGCTCGTCATTCGAAAACGCCTCCATCGGCAAGGCCATCGTGGCGCCGGATGGGCGCTGCCTCCAAGCGAATCCCGCGCTGTGCCAGATGTTGGGCTACACGGAGGCGGAACTCCTGGACCTCAAGTTTCAGGACATCACCCACCCGGACGATTTGGAAAGCGATCTTGCCAAAGTCCACGACCTCCTTGATGGACGGCGGGAATTCTATAACGTGGAAACGCGCTACATCAGGAAGACCGGCGAAATCGTCTGGGTGCTGCTGAGCGTTTCACTGCCGCGCGACAAGGACGGCGCGCCGGTCCACTTCATCATTCAGATGCAGGACGTGACCGAGCAGAAGCGGGCCGAAGCCAGGGCGCAACGGTTGCGCCGCATCGTCACCACCATGAGCGCGGGCCATCAGGCGATGATCGAGGCTGTCAGCGAGCAGGCTTTGTTTCAGGCGATGTGCAATGTGGTGGTCGATAGCGGCGGCTACCGCATGGCGTGGATGGGGCTGGCCGGACAAGATGAAGCCAGGACCATCAGGCCGGTGGCGCACGCCGGGCATGAAGCCGGTTATCTCGGGCTCGCCCGGATAAGCTGGGCGGATGGTCCGCATGGGAAAGGCCCCACCGGCAAGTCAGTGCGGACTGGCCAGCCGCAGATCAACAACGACACAGCGGCAAACCCGGTCATGAGCCCGTGGCGGGATGCCGCCCTGAAACGCGGATACATGTCCAGCATCGCGCTGCCGCTCAAGGACCGGACCGGCGTATTCGGCGTCCTCACCCTCTACGCCCACGAGCCGGACGCTTTCGGCCCCGAGGAGGTGAAACTGCTGGAGGAACTGGCCGGCAACGTGTCTTACGGCATCACCGCCCTGCGCACCCGGCGCGACCACGACGCGCTGGAGCGCACGCTGTTCCAGGCGCAGAAGATGGAGTCGCTGGGGCAGTTGACCGGCGGCATCGCCCACGATTTCAACAATCTGCTCCAGGTGATCCTCTCCAATCTCGACCTTTCGCTGCACGCGCCGGGCGATCCGGCCGCCGTCGCCGGCTATCTGCAAAACGCCATCGCGGGGGCGGAACAGGGCGCCAAGCTCACCAGCCACCTGCTCGCCTTCGCCCGCCGCCAGCCCTTGAGCCCGGAGCCTTTGCGCGTGGACCGTCTCGTCAGCGAAATGACCAGCCTGCTGCGCCGGACCATCGGCGAGACCATCGGCATCGAGCTGGTAACCAATGGCATGCTGTGGACGGCCCTGGCCGACTCCAACCAGCTTCAAAATGCCATCCTCAATCTGGCCATCAATGCCCGCGACGCCATGCCCGGCGGCGGCAAGCTGACCATCGAAGTGCGCAACGCTTCGCTGGACGGAGCCTATGCCGCGTCGCAGCGCGAAGTGACGCCCGGCGAATATGTCATGGTGGCTGTGACGGACACCGGCTCGGGCATGTCCCCGGAAATCGCGGAAAAGGTGTTCGAGCCGTTCTTCACCACCAAGCCGGAGGGCCGAGGCACCGGCCTGGGGCTGTCCATGGTCTACGGCTTCGTCAAGCAATCGGGCGGGCACGTCAAGCTGTACAGCGAGCCCGGCATCGGCACGACGGTCAAGCTGTACTTGCCGCGTTCGCTGCACTGCGAGCTGCCGCGCGAAACCGTGGAGACCATAGCGGCGGGCGGCACTGGTGAGACCATTCTCGTGGCCGAGGACGATGACGGCGTGCGCGCGGCGGCCGTTACGCAACTGACGGAGCTGGGTTACCGTGTGCTGGCGGCGGCCAATGGCGAGGCGGCACTGGACATTCTGAAGCGCGGCGAGCACGTGGATCTGCTGTTCACCGATGTGGTGATGCCGGGCGAGATCAGGGGCCGGGTGCTTGCGGAACGGGCCAAGGAAATCAGCCCGTCGCTGGCGGTTGTCTTCACCTCCGGTTACGCGGAAGACGCCATCGTCCACCAAGGCCGCCTCGATAAGGGAGTGACGCTGCTGAGCAAGCCGTACCGGCGGGTGCAACTGGCGGAGACGATCCGCAAAGCGCTGGCGTCCGCGCCCGCGGTGCAGCAGAAGGCGGCGGATGCTGACGGCGCGAGTGTTCAGGCTGCGGAAGCGGCGTGCCGCATCCTCCTGGTGGAAGACGACGACTTTCTCCGCGAGGCACTGGCGGCCTCCCTAACGCAGCGGGGGTATCACGTGCTGGAGGCGGAGAAGCCCTCACAAGCGCTGGCGGAACTCGCCAATGACCCTGCGATCCAGGTGATGATCAGCGATTTCACCTTGCCGGAAATGGATGGCATCGCGCTTGCCGGGGAGGCGCTGGCGCGGCGTCCCGGATTGCCCATCATTCTTGCCACGGGGCATCATCTGGACAAAGCCGGTCTACCCGATCCGGCGATTCAAATTCTGCTCAAACCTTTCCGGCCCCAGGTGCTTGAGGCGGCGATCGAGGCGGCGCTGAGCCGGCCCAATGGCGCGGGCAGCCCGGCGAAGTGACTGCCCGGATATTGCGAAAGCGCGCCCGGAGATACAGCGGCGCGCTTTCATTGCAGACATGCGGCAGCCTTATGCCCCCGGTATCGTCGTGGTCACATTCCGGGCCGTTTGCTTCATGATCCCGGACGCCATTTCACGCAGTTCGTCGAACTGCCTGGTGAGGCGGTCCATGGTCTCGCGAATATGAGCGTTTTGCAGATCGACGGCGTCGCTGAACTGGCGTGTATCGGCAAGCTGTATGGCATGCTGGAAAATCTTCTCGGTATTCAGCCGCGCATACCCGGCGAGTTTGTCATTCAGGCTCTTCAGCCCTTCCGACGCTACCGTGGCCGGCGCTTCGAAACCGACCAGGGCTTGCTGCCCCGCGCTGACGAAAGTATCGAAAGTTTTCTTGCCCTGATCGAGGTTGGATTTCACCAGTTTGCGAACGGACTCCGGCACTTCTGTGAATTGGGGCATTTCGGTCATAGTCTGGTCCTCCAAATAGATGCCACTCCCGGAATTTGTTCAGCGCATGCGGTCCGGGCTGCTCTGGCTACGTCTTCAACTGCCTTGTCCGTTCACCCCTGTCTCCCGCTGCCGTCCGGCCCAGAAGAGAGAAGGCCGCCAGCGTTGCCTGACGGCCTTTACTTAAGGGAGACCATGCACTCGGGGGAGAGCGCGGTCTGTAACGTGGCGCTCTTGGCGGCGCCATGGTTGAACTATAAGCGAAGCGGCATCTGTCCAGGTAGACTCGGAAAATACTGAACTGCGCCCTCTGGCGACGATTCCACAGGCGGAATTCTGCAATGTAACTCCAAGAAAGGAAGCCGGCTGCAACGCCGAATGGCGCCGGCCGTCTGCGAGCGGGGCTGTAAACGATCCTGCCCCGCGAAAGCTGCTGCTGGAGCCGTCAGCGGAACCCTATGCCAGGACCGGCGGATGATTCGCGATGGATATTGGCAGTCATGCGCGATTCTCGATGCGACGAACCGTCGGCGCGCCTCGCAAAGATTTCGCGCCCGCGAGGCTGAACTTCCTCGGCCTCGCCGGGGAAATGTAATGTCCGCTATCAGCGTTGCCGTGAATGACAGCTTCGGGTCGTGACCGCCAGGTATTCGCACGATTCCTGTGGCCCGCTGCTCCTCATATTGCAGATGAAAATGCTGCATGTGCGAAGAAAAAGGGCTTTGATGGCATAAGTGTGAGTATGCAGAAAGGCGACATTGCGGGTTGAGAAAACTCCTCTCGCCGCGATGCTTGCTTCATGATCACGTAGCGGAAACTTCGCGAACTTGCGATGTTCGAGCGTCTGGAGCACAAAAACCGCCGGCGAAGACCCGAAATAGCGTGCCACCTGGTTGACATTCGAGACTTGGTGCAACCTTGGGTAAGCTTCGGCGCCCGCCGTGCGCACGGCATGTTCAAGCTGGGCGATACCGGCCGGCACCCCGGCAATAAAGTGGCGCCCGGCCCCGGTCAGGCGGACGCCGCGATGACACCGCTTGGATGCACGGATCAAGGTCATCGCGCGAATTTCCACTTCATTCGCTGGCCATGTTCCCTGCGCGCAAAATCAATGCGTATCGATGAAAGAACTGACGAGTTCGAAGTAGCGGCTGTCCTGCTCCATATGGATCAGGTGACCTCCGGCGCCGATGACATGCAGCTCGCTTCCGGGAATGGCACCGGCAATCTGTTCAGACAGCGATATGGGCGTACACACATCCTGGCCGCCACAGATTATGCAAGCCGGACGGCGGATCGCGCCGAGGCGCGCCAGCGCATCATGCGCCATGACCATGTCAATGCGCTGGATCGCAACTTCGCGTTCGACGGGCGCTTGAGCGGCGCGATCGATCCAGGCTTGGATCGTTTCCGGGTTCTGTGCAGCATATTGCGGGGCGAACAGGATCATGGCGAAGGCGGCATAAACAGTTGGCATGTCAGCCTGTTGCATCAAATAGCGCAGGACGGAGAATTCGCGGCGCATATAGGCGTCCGCGCTCGCAAATGACGAAGACATCCATGCACAGCAGCGCCTCAGTCTTCGAAACCACCGGTTTCAGGACAGCGCTGACGGCGGCCTCCGAGCGGCCCCCCAGCACGGCGTCCACATGGCTGCCGTGACGGTCCAGGGCGATCAGAATGGGCGTCTGCTCGCTGGACAAACCGGGCTTTTCCGCCTTGCCGCCGCGCTTTCGGGCCTTGCGCGGCAGATGCCGCTCGCCTTTCCGGCTTTCCAAGATGAAGCACTCATCGGCCTCAACGATACCGGTAAGCTTTTGATCTTTAGAGTCTCTTTTCCGGGATCAGTAAACCCCACGGCTTTCAGCCGGCAAATCACTTTAGCCGGCCTCCGGGCCGGAAGGCCGCGAAGCGGCCCGAAACCACCGCCTTTAGGCGGTGGAGTATTCATCCTCTTCAAGCAATGGCTCCGCCGCTTCAACGGCGTCGCGGCCAAATATCTGCCGAGCTACCTCGGCTGGCGGCGCTGGCTGGAAAAGGGCGAGGATTCCATAACCTCAAAAAACGCCCTCGCTGCCGCACTTTGTTGAAACCTACGCAGAACTCAGACAGAGCCAATGCTAAAATCGGCTTGTGGCAAGAAATGCCACAGAAGCATTTGTGACAACCAATTGTTTTTTTTTAACGATAAACGGCCGCCTTGGGAGATGCGCATGAATAAGCCGGGCCAGATATTTGCCGTCAAAATTTCTCCCCGAATAACCTGATAACCAGGGATTTATAAGAAAATTGAGCTGGGGTGCGCCCGGCCCGCGCTAACCTCCATTATCATTTGAGGCCGGATGATCCGCCACCGTTGTATCGCCCGCTGGCTCGTGCACTGCGCCGATCCGCTTGGCCCGAAATATCCGCCGCCGCAGGTTTTGTCACCCGCTGCAACAAGCCAGCTCGCCGCTGAAGCCTATGATCACGGCATCCTGCCCGGCGTGCTGCGGCATTATCCGTTTCCGGACACCCAGGATTATGAGGCGGCCAAAGCGGACGCGGAATCGAGGCGGGCCGTGGGTGTCTCATTCGTTATGATGCTCCGCCATTTCGGCCGGCAGATCACGGCTGCCTGCGAGGGGCTGCCCATGACTGTGGTCAAGGGCTGGACATTCGCGCGTCTGATCTATCCAGACCCGGCCCTGCGCACCTTCACCGATGTTGATATTCTAGCCGCACCGGAGGCACACAGCCGCATTAATCGGGTTCTGCAGGAACTTGGCTTCAACTTCGCCGATTGCGGTCACGCGCCCGGATTCCAGGAGGCGAAGTGGGTCCATGGCGAAAATGACGCTCTGCTTGTCGAGGTGCACAGCAATCTCGTGCATGGGGACAGTTTGAGTAAAACCATGTCGCTGACCTACGAGGACTTGCGCGAGGACGCGGAAACCCCCGCCGGTCTGTTTTGCGTCGCGGCCATGCACGGAGGCGTCCATCACTTCGAACGGCTCCGGCATGTGGTTGACATCCTTCAGGCGCGCCAGGGCACTGACCTCGGCGGAGGATGAGCGAGAGACTTGCCGTGCTCCTGGAAAAGTCCGGCGCACGGCTTTCCGCAATAACCGGCCTGCGCCTGGCTCACCGCCTGTTCGGCGAGCCGCGCTGCCTTGAGATTGCCCGCGGCCTTGGGCCGGAGAAATACTCGTATCTGGCCAGCCGGCTGATCGGGCCATCGCTGGCAACCTCCACCATGAACAGCGGCAGCCGTTTCATCCATGCCTGGCGCCGCCAGGGGTTCCGTGAATTGCTGAAGCGCGGGCAGCCCAGAGCTTGACCGGCGGAAGGATACGATTGACCGCAGGCACTTGAACCTTCAGTATTTTGCCCGGCGAGGGGGGACTTGCACATGAGTGACAGCGGCGCCGATGCCATTCTGAGTTTAGTACTGAAACAGGCTTCCAACTACATTTCGGAGGACATGGACGGACAGGTGCTGCTGTACCGGGTTGGCGCCCACAAAGCGGTGCACCTGAACGATAGCGCCGCCCTGATCTGGAAGCTGTGCGACGGAAGCCGGACGCTCAACGATGTCATCGGCGTGCTCGGCGAAGCCTACCCCGATATGCGGGAGACCATCGCCGCCGACGTGCGCAGTGGTGCGCGGATGCTGCTCAATGAAGGGGCTCTGGTTAAAACCTCAATGCCGTGAGCTTTCCGCAAGCTCAAGCCTCACGCCTTCAAGGATCGGATTGGCAACGCCCTCTCCCAGCAGCTCGCGGAAATGCGTTTCCATTTCGGTTGTTGGAATACCAAGCTCATTGAAGCCGATGAGATAGTTGCGTATCCGGTCTTCCCAGGAGTTGTGATAGGGCACACCGAGCGGGCGCTGAAAACGGTGAACCCAGCGCAGGAACGGCAGGCAAAGCGCGCGTCCGCCATTCTGCCGGAATTTTTCGTGGATGTATCCCTCTTCGCCGCCGAAGCCCCGGAACAGGGGATTGAAGCCGGGCCACACGGCGCGGCGGCAGGCGAATAACCCCGCCCCCTGCATCGGAATCTCGAACGGCGGCGCATCGGGATCGTTTCCCCGCTGATCGAGATCCCAAAAGCCGTACATTCCGCCCCGCCACTCCGGGCGGAAATGCGTGGCGGCCGTCTTCAGGTCGTCGTAGAGCAGCGGGCCCTGAAGCAGATCCTTCGTACCGGGATGGGCGTCCACATAGTCCAGAAGGCGCTTGATGGCTCCGGGAACGATGAACACATGGCTGTCGATGCACAGGACAAACTCCCCGGCGGCCTCCTCGAAGACCAGGTGCTTCACCGTCGTGCCTTGCCAGCATCGTGCGGCACGTACCGGTAGTTGGGAATGCTGCTTTCCAGGTCTTTCAGCGCGGCGGAGCACGGCCCGTCGGGATGATTGTCGAGGACGAGAAATTCGGTGTCGGTCAAGAATTTCGGGGTGATACAGCCGCAACGCCTGCAACGAAAAATAGGCGCCGTCGTAATCGTCGTAGGTGGCCATGCCGATGGTCAGCTTCCTCGGCGGACCTTTCGGCGCCGCCGCCGGGATGGCATAGGTTTTGGGCGCGGGCGGCGCGGCTTGGGCCGAAAGGCTCGACAGGAATTGCCTGCAATCCTCCGGGCCAATGCCGCTGTCCAGAACCAGGCGCGCGAGCACATCGGCGGCGCCTTCCAGGTGCTCGAAGCCGCCAAACGTCAGCGTCACCGCCGGCGTCTTCCGCGAAAGCCCGGTGATCGCCCTGAAGCCGCCATCGGGGAGATTGCGGGCGTTGAGATTGCATTCAACGAGCTTCATCGCCGTTTGTGCGGTGTTCAACGGCGTAACGCTTATGGTGGCTGAGCTATCGAATATGGGAAAAATAATGAGGCCGCACGGGCTGCTGCCGGTGGCGAACTCCATATTCACGGGCCTCACGATCGTATGAGACCCGGATTGGATGCTGAGAGCCCCCTCGAACGCCGGAAGGCAAGCGATCTTTTCCGCGGCACCGGGCTTCACCACGAGCGCGCGGGGCAAACCGCATAACGTGCCAGCGCCATCGAGCACGGCGGCTTCATCGGAGAGGTATTCGAAACCGCGATCCATGAGCCAGGCGATCATGGACGACTTGCCGGAGCCGGAAGGACCGGCCACGAGCACCGCCTTGCCGTTCCAGCGGACCGCGCCGGCGTGCAACACGACGCCCGTGCCGATGTCCTCGATGAGCGCCCGGACCGCAGCTTCCATGACGAACGTTGGCAGGTCGCAGCGGGGCAGGCCGGTCACAACCTCCCCGGCGCCATCATCAACGGAATATGTGTCATTTTGTCTGTTGATAACGATGGAGCGCTTTGGCTCCACCGTGTGCGACAGGCAGTCCCGGAACACCGCCTTCATATCGGCAGCAACGCATGAAGGGCAGCGCAACTCGACGCTCTGATCGTGAAAAACCAGAACAAAACGCTCCACGATAGTGCTGCTCCAGGCCGGGGGAATTCAGATGAACTGCGTGCCGGTGTGATGGCGCCCGGAATTTGGGTGCCATCCATTTGAATGGGCTCGGAGAGCCGGGCCGGTTGTCACGGATTTGGAATTACCCAGGTTCCATTAGCGTTCGCGCATACAATCTCGCCATTTAATGGAACAGCGTCCACTGGGCCGGTGCCGAAGTGGTTGGCAGTCTGACTGGCGGAACAGACAGTCTGCGCTGTTGACTTATCCAGCTTGGTTGGAGCAGCCGTCGTAGCTGAAGCGGCCTTCGTCGTGGTTGGAGTCACCGTCGTAGTGGCTGCGGAAGTCGTTGTCGCGGCCGCGGTTGTGCCGGCTTTCGTCGTCGCGGGCGCCGAAGCCGCAGCGTGTGCCGGCGGAATCACCGCGTTCACCACGGGCTTCATCCATTTGCTTGGCAGCATGATCGTCGTAGCAACGCCGCCGATCATGACAAGTTTCAGAACTTGCCGCCGGTCCAACCCGGATCTCTTGTCACCCATTTGTCCCCCCTCGTGTAACCAAGATTTCGCCGTCAGAATACGATTTCGCACCGAAATGCATATAACATATAATTTTCTGTAAAAAAACCAACCTCCTGTATGCACGCTCTATGCTTCAGCTCAACCAGAAGGTGCGCCATCAGAAGAAGATCCGCGAAGGGAGTCACACTCTCCGAATGAGAAAGCCTGCGCACTCGCCAACCCACAGTCCTCCACTAGAGGCGCCAAGTAACAGGTCGTCTGTCCCCTCAGGATCTACGGGTTTCCACAGGTGCCGTCAGACCCGATCGCGTGTTGTCTCAGATAGTCTAGCCCGGCGCTTCAGCCGGAGGTGCTTCACCTGGCCGCCCGCTTAAAGATCCGGAAGCAGCTGTCGTCCGGCTGGCGGCTTTTGAAAGGCGTCAAGTCCGCTGCTGTGAAGGGTTTCGAGATGCCGGCCCAAGCGCGCCCGCAAACGCATCAACGACACGGACGGGATTATCCTCGGCCACCCATTCGTCGAGACATTCGGGCAGCAATGCCCGCTGCTCCCGGTCTGAGCCCTCGATGAAGCGCTTCATCGTATCCCTCGCTGCAATTCGCGAGGAAATGTATCCGGCTCAGCGCTTTCACGCAGCCTGGGTCGATAGCGGTCCTGGCGGTTTCAACGGCCGAACATCCGGGCAACAACCGGTTCTGGACTTAAACCGGAAACGGCACCGCAGGCGGCAGCTGGCGCGCACCTGCACCAGTCCTGACCTCACGGCGTTCTCCAAATGCGGACGTTCTGCCGTCAAACCGGGTTACGATTTCAAATGCTCCTGGGGAAGGGCTGGAGTCCGGCTCCGTTTTGCTCCGCCCGGCGCATTTTCCGCCGCCAGCGCGTTGAGGATCGCCGGGTAGTCGAAGTTTTCCGCCAGATGGGTGAGCGCGCGGCCCAATTCGCCGTCAATTTCGCTCGTCTCGCCGATAACCGCCGCGATGCGTTCGCAGTCCAGGCTGTCCAGCGCCTCCCGGAGGTCCTCGCGCATGGCCGCCGGCAGCACGGCCAGCATAGCAGGCGTCAGGGGCACAGGGGCGGCCTCCGCCTTCTCCTGGCCGGCGGAATGGTAGACGTATTTCAGCCCCAGATGCTTTGCCAGGCAGTCGTAAATCTCGTAAAAGTGGTAGGGCTTGCGCACAAAATCATCTATTCCGGCGTCGAGCAGTTCCTGCCGCTGCTCCTTGAATACCGAGGCGGTGACGGCGACGATCTTCACGGCCTGCCCCTCCGGCAGCGCGCGGATGCGGCGCGCGGCTTCGACACCGTCCATCACCGGCATGCGCCTGTCCATCCAGATGAGGTGCGGGTGCCATTCCTGGAACAGCTTTACGCATTGCTCGCCGTTCTCCGCTAGCTTCGTCTCAAGGCCGAGGTCCGCCATGAGTTTGGTCAGCAGCAGTCGATTTTCCTGCTGGTCTTCGGCTATCAGAATGCGGCAGAGCGGCTGTCCAGGGGCAAGCCCGGCCACATCCCCAGCGTGCAGCCGGCTTGGCCGGACGCCGATGCCGGCCTGGGAGACGATCTCCACCGGCAGGCAGATGCGGAAGATGGAGCCCTTGCCCGGCGTGCTTTCGACGCTGATGGTGCCGCCCATCAGCTGGGCGAACTGGCGTGTGATCGCCAGTCCCAGGCCGGTGCCCTTTTGCATGCCGGATTCCGCCAGTTGCACGAAGGGCTGGAACAGGCGGTTCATGTCCTCCGGCTTGATGCCGGGACCGGTGTCCTCGACCTCGATGAGCAAATGCTGCTGGGCATTCTGCCGCACACCCAGCCGGATAGTCACGCCGCCATGAGCGGTGAATTTCACCGCGTTGCCGACCAGGTTGACCAGGATCTGGCGCAAACGCGCTTCGTCGCCCTTGATGTAGCGCGGGAATTCCGACGCCTGATCGAGCAGCAATTGCAGCCCCTTTTCCTGTGCCCGCAGCTGCATCATGCCGGCGACGTCGCGCACCATGCTGCCCAGGTCGAACGGGGCGATCTCCAGTTGCAAGCGCCCGGCCTCGATCTTAGCCATTTCCAGCACATCGTTGATCAGCGCCAGCAGGTGCTCGCCGCTACGGTTGATGATGTCGAGTTTCTCCTGCTGGCTTGCCGTCAATTGCGGCTCGCGGCGCATCAGGCTGGAAAAGCCCAGGATGGCGTTCAGCGGCGTGCGCAGCTCGTGGCTCATATTGGCGAGAAACACGCTCTTGGCCTTGTTGGCGGCCTCCGCCGCGTCGCACGCAATGAGCAGCTCGGCCGTGCGCTGCTGGACCGTTTCCTCCAGATGATCCTTGTAACGCCGCAGAGCCTCTTCGGCGCATCTCTGCTTCGTCAGCGACCTTCGTAGAGCAAATGCCCAAGCGATTGAAATCGCAACCAGCATCAATAGAACTGATATTGATGCAATATATATTGAGCGTGTTATTTGCTCGCGCGTTTGAAATACGCCTTCTTTTGGCGCCCAATGCTTTATAATATTTTTGTAGGTGCCGTCTGCCTTTATCGCCATTAGTGCGTTGTTGATTTCAGAAAGCAGATGTGCATTTCCCTTTTTTACCGCGATTGAGGAATAAGAAGATGCGACCGGTTCTCCAGTCACCTTGATGCCACGAATACGATTTTCAGCGAGAACGTATGAGCCAACACGATAATCGACGACAACGGCATCGATTTCCAATGCGGAAAGCTTTTTGAACCCATCGAGGAAATTCGTTATAATTTCCAGCTTAATTTCAGGTTCCTTTTCCAAGATATTACGCGGAAGCCCGGCAGCTTCAACGCCAACGCGCAGCCCGTAAAGATTGCGCACTCCCGATATACCCATTCTATCGGTCTGTGTAAAAATGGAGAATTTCGACTCCAGCAATGTATCGGAAAAATCATAAATTTTTTCCCGTTCTGGTGTCGTGTTTATTTGCAGGAGCGCATCCGCTTCGCCGCGGGAAACGAGCGCCTGGGCTTCCTGCCAGTCCATGGCCCGGATTTCCACGGGTTGCGAAATATGCCGGGCAAGTGCACGGGCGATATCGATAACGACGCCAGCCGGGCGGTTGTCGTCCAGATAAATAACCGGGGGGATATTCCTATTGCCAAGAAAGACAACCTTGGGGGTTCCGCTCGCCTCTTGGGGCTGCCTTTTCGAATAAGCCGCATTTTCATCAAATATGGCGAGCAATACCAAACATAAATATAAACTTAACAAAATGACGATTGTGGTACGTGACGTCTGCATTTGCCGTATACCTATCTCCCGATAGAGCTGGCATGGGTCGTCGGATTCCTCCTTCTGCTTCTGCATCCAGCGCCGTCAGTATCGCGGCATAATCAAAATTTTCCCCTAAGCTGTGAGGTGGATTGCGGCGAGGGCGGCGACGATCCGGAAACGAACGCCATGCTTCCATGTTCTGGATCGCCTTGGGACGATGCCCCTCGCAATGAAGGAGAACAGCCGGAATCCGCGGCGAGCGGGATTAGAACCTCAGGCGAAGGCCGCTCACAAACGTGGTCATGTTGTTGTTCAGGAAACCCGAGCCGGCTCCGCCGCTGACCTGAGAGTAGCTGACACCGCTGTATAGGTCGAAGTGCTTGTCGAGCGGATAGCCGGCAACGAAGGAGCCCATGTGCAAATCGCCGCCGCAATTGCTTGCGGCAGGGCTGCCAACGTAGGCTGCATCGGCTTTGTGGGCGGCGGTGATGTAAGCGCAGGTATTCGTTCCAGGCGCAGCACTGGTAAGGTAGGCGTCCTGCATCAGGTAGTAGTAGCCGCCGGAAAAGCTTAAACCGGAGGGAAGTTCATATTTCGCGCCTGTCCACACGGTTTGCAGAACCTTACTGCCGCCGGGGGTAAACGGCGCATTGCTGGCGGTGTAAAGCCGGTATCCGCCAATCGTGGCCGCTCCTGTCGCGACGGGCTGATCGGGGTTTGTCAGACCGGTATGCACATAGCCGGCAAAAAAGCTCAACTTGGCGCTTAGCCCTTTGTCCCCGGCAAAGCTGTATGTGTATTTGCCCATGACGGACCAGCCCTCGCTATCCATGATGGTGCCGTTGACGAATTTACCCGCTGGGCAAGTGTTCCCGCCGCCTATCCCCGTGGCGTTGCAGGTCCCGGCCGCGCCGGAGGTGCCGTACCCGATTGTCGAGGTGGAAACGGCGCTCTTCTCTACCGTGTATACGGCGTCGAAGGAAAATCCGCGATAGTCCGCGCCGGCGTTGAAACCGTAGCCGCCGCCGGACATGGCAGTCTCCGTGCCGCCAATGGCGTAAGCAGCGGCAACATGAACTGGGCCGTATCGATAGAGATATTTCGCCGAATCGTCCCAGGTTGCGGTCTCGGTTACGCCAAAGCCCGCGGCCGCGCCGCCTGAGCTGCCGATAAGCGAGAAAGCGGCAGTCAGCCCCGTCGGATCGTAGATGGAGATCGCGTCGCCCTCCAGCGATCTCTGCCGGCCGGTCAGGAGCGTGCCATAGGTAGTGCTGGTAATGCCGGCGTAGACCGGGCCACTGAAAAGCTGCCCGCAGCGTCCGCCATTGGCGTTTGCACTCTGCGCCGCCAAAGGGATGCCGTTGTTCATGACCATGCTTTTGCAGGCATCGGCAATTTCGCCCGAAAGCGGGTTGAAGGCGCCTTCGGCTTTGCCAACGGCCGTCCAGCCCTCGCCAAGCGGTTCTTCGATTTTCAGGCCGAACTTCGACTGCTCCATGCCTCCCTCGGCGAAGGACGAGACCTCCTTATTGGCGTTTTTTGAGCCCGAGATACTGTATTCCAGGCCGGGAGGGTAAGCGCCGTTAAACGGAGCGCCATGGGTCTGGTAGGTGTAATCGATGTCAACGGCACCATAAATGGTAATGCCGTACCACGTCAGATTATCCGGGATCGGGTCTTTGAAGTTTGCATCGCCAGCCTGTGCCGGGACCGGCAATACGGCGAGCACCAAAATTGGCGCAAGATACTTCCTGAGAATCACGCTTCCCCCTCAACTAGCGAAGCAAACGCATTAATTTTGACACCCCCAGTACATTGCGCCGGCTTGCGCGTAGCTTACACCATTATTCCAGTGCTGTGGGAGACGGCGGAAGATACGCCCCGCAGAAAGCGGCAGAGGCCGCGCCTTGCCGTTGTCCCTGCAAGGTTCGCCAACTCTCTCAGCAGCTTCAACAGCGATTTGCCCGCCGCGCTGCTCAATTCTTTGCAGTCGCGAGCGCTATCGCTATCCGTATCGGCGGCGGAGACCGGGGCGAGGCAAGCGGAGTTGAAGGACGGCCGGATACGGGCTTGAGCTGGCACGAGCGCCGCTTGCCTTCGCAAGGCTGCTGGCACCGGCAACGGGGATTGCCAGAGGGCGGGTCTTCACACAGTGCATTCAGAGATTCCGCTACCGGGAGGTTTTGCTTCAAATCGCGGCCATAAGAAGGGTTGCTATTTCCGCCATATTTGCCATAAACTTTACCGTTTTTGGTCAAAGTTTACCGCAAGGTGTATCCGGTGAGAGGCAGGGGGGATGCCAACCACAGGGCCTGGGAAGGTGCCGTCGCGTGTCTCGCGGCGGTCGCATTGCTTTTCCGGGCCATGCTGGTGCCCGCCGGCTGCCCCGTCGAGTTCGCCGCCGGTACTCTCACAACTTCGCTAGAGAATTCCTCTCCCATCGTCATCTGTGCCGCGCTGGGAGTGCAGCATACCGGCGGGGATGATGCTCCGCCGTCCGGTGACGGGTCTGGGAAAAATCCGCACGGCCAGCCCGCCCCTTGCGCCAGCATCACCTGCTGCGCGGCGGCCATTCCAGCGGCCAGCGCGGCGGCCGATTTTGCCGCCAGCGGCAAGCCGGTATTTGCCCTGGAAAGCTGGCGGGCACCCGCTGAAGCCGCCTGCCTCACGCCGCGCAACCGGGGACCGCCCTCCACTCTCTCAGCCTGAGCCATCCGTCCGCATCCTGCCGGTATGCCTGCACGCGCCTTCGCGCGGCATGAAGCGTGGCGGATCGCGGCGTCATTCCAGCCTGATAAGTTGAGGGAAAATCATGTCACGTCAGTTGCTTACCGGCAAACGCCGGAACTTGAGCGCGCAATGCGCTCTGCTGGCCGGGGCTGCGGCTTTGATGCTGCCCGCCCCGGTCTTCATCTCCGCCACGGCGCACGCGCAATCCACGACGCTGCCGCCCGTGGAGGTGATGCAGAAGAAGCCGAAGCCGGCGAAAACCGTCAAGAAGGCGCCGCAGAAGAAGACTCCGGCCGTGAGCGAAGCCGCGCCCCCCGCAGAGCCCAGCGCTCCCTCCGGGCTGCCGGCCAGCGGCGCCAGAGTCTCAGGCGATGCCATCGCCGCGCAGAAGCCGGCCACGAACGACACCGCCTCGCTGCTCGGCAATACCCCCGGCGTCAGCCTGTACACCGGCGGCGGCGTCTCCAGCCTGCCGTCCATCCACGGCATGGAGGACGACCGCGTGAAAGTCATGCTCAACGGCATGATCATCTCGTCGGCCTGCGCCAACCACATGAACCCGCCGCTGTCCTACGTTGATCCGGCGCAGGTGAAGAAGATCGACGTCTTCGCCGGCATCACGCCGGTGAGCGTTGGCGGCGACAGCATCGGCGGCACCATCGCGGTGGAGACGCTGCCGCCGCAGTTCGCCGCGCCCGGCGAAGGCGTCGTCACCCATGGCAGCCTGAGCGGCTTCGTGCGCAGCAACACCAGCACCATCGGCGGCAGCGCCACGGCGTCGGCGGCCACCAGCAATTTCGCCATCGGCTATACCGGCGCGTGGTCGAAGGCGGAGTCGTATCACGACGGCAATGGCAACAAGATCCTGGGCTCGCTTTACGAGGCGCAGAACCAGGCTCTCACGCTCGCCGCCCGCAAGAACGGCGACCTGTTCGTCATCGAGGCTGGGCTCCAGCACATCCCCTACCAGGGCTTCCCCAACCAGCAGATGGACATGGTGAAGAACGACGCCTGGTACATCAACGGCCGCTATGAGGGGATGTTCAACTGGGGCAAGCTGGACCTTAAGAGCTACTACCACAACGTCGAGCACGGGATGAACATCCTCCCCGAGCGTAGCAGCTCGCAAATGCCGATGAACAACACCGGCGAGGATTACGGCTACCAGATCAAGGCCGAAATTCCGGTTTCGCGGCGCGATACCATCCGCATCGGCAACGAGTTCCACCGGCAGACGCTCGACGACTGGTGGCCGAAAACCGCGCCATGGGAAACCATGGACTTTATCAACGTCAACGGCGGCGTGCGCGACCGGCTTGGGACGTTCGCGGAGTGGGAAGCCAAGTGGGACCGCCACTGGAGCACGCTCATTGGCGTGCGCAACGACGTCGTGTGGACAGATACCGGCCCGGTGCACGGCAGTGCGGATATGCCGTATTACACGAACTGGTCGGTGCCGTTTAACGCCATGGACCGCTCGCGCACCGATGTCAATTTCGACATGACGGCGCTCACCCGCTACCAGCCCAATGCCGCCAGCACCTACGAACTCGGCTACTCCAGGAAGACGCGCTCGCCCAGCCTCTACGAACGCTACATCTGGTGGGATTACAGCAACATGAACGGCTGGTTCGGCGACAACAACGCCTATCACGGCAATCCCGATCTCAAGCCGGAAGTGGCGCATACGATCAGCTTCACGGCCGGCTGGAACGACCCGGCGCGCAAGGACTGGGAGGTGAAGGTCACGCCGTATTACACCTACGTTCAGGACTATATCGATGTCGATCAGGACCCGGCCCGGCATACCAACATCAACTGGCCCGGCGGCAAGGCCGTGGCGCGGCTCATGTTCAATAATCATGACGCCGAACTGTACGGCGCGGATGTCTCGGGCCGCTTTACGCTCCTGCGCAACGCGCAAGTAGGGCGGCTGGCTCTGACGGGCGTGCTGGGCTATGTCCACGGCACCAATCTCGATACCGGTGACAACCTCTACCATATGATGCCGCTCAACGCGAAACTGGCGCTGGAGCACAAGGCCGGCGGCTGGACCAACGTGGCGGAACTGCAATTGGTGGCGGAGAAGACGGACGTTCAGGAGCAGCGCATGGAGCCGCTGACGCCGGGCTACGCGCTGGTCAATCTGCGCTCCAGCTATGAGTGGCAGCGTGTGCGGCTGGACCTGGGGGTGAGCAATCTGTTCGACCAGCAATATTATCATCCGCTGGGCGGCGTCTATGTCGATAAGTTCTGGAATGGGGTGTCGTATCCCAACAGCGTTCCGGGCTATTCGCCGCTGCCGGGCGAGGGGCGGTCGTTCTACGCCGGCCTGACCGTGAAGTTCTGATGCACGCAAAGGGCCGCGGGGGCAGCGTTCTCCGCGGTTTCCGCATTCCTCTGCTCACGCTGCTGGCCGCTGTTTCCGCAAGGGTTCCATAAGTGCGAGCCACGGCCCGCTGTGGGCCACCGCCATCACCAGATACATGAACCACATGCTCGACAGAAACCCCCATTGACCGGAAACAGCGCAAACTGACGGCATCTGCCAGTAATTGGCACCTGCCAGCGCGAGAAATATTGGCATGATGGAAAGCGGCCACATGAAAAGAACCCTTGCGATACGCACGGCTGCACTTGCTAACTGTTTGTTTATGCGGTGCCTTTTGTGAACACTCCACCGGCTGAAGCCGGTGGCTTCGGATTACGGCTGAAAGCCGGATTGGCCGGCCCTACGGCCGGCTGGTCATACCACCCGGAAGTCATCATCCGGCTCAGGGGGCTTCTGGGTTTTGATGTATTCTTTCCACATCTCATCCGTCACATTCCCGCTTGAGCACACCCAATACCCGCGCGCCCAAAGGTGCTGCCCCCAATACCGCTTCCGCAGGCTTGCGAATTCCGAGAGCAGTTTATGCGAACTCTTGCCTTTCAGATATTGTACCGCGCGTGACACAGACAGATTGGGCGGTATCGAGATCAGCATATGCACGTGATCCCGGTTGATGGAACCCGCGTAGATTTGCATCTCCTTCGATCTGGCGATCTCACGCAGCAGTTCACGGCACCGCTGCCCCACGTCACCAGCCAAAACGTCGTGTAGATATTTCGTCACCCAGACCAGGTGATATTTGCAGTCCCAGACCGTGTGACTGCTGCGCTTATAATCTTCCATCCCCGGATGCTATGCATCCTGTCGCCTGAAGGCGAGGGATTTACCGATCCCCCATCGGGGGACTTTAAATCCAGTGCGGGTTGCAGTGATAGCCGTGAGCCCCGCCGCACATCAGCATGCTACCGTGCTCGAAGGCGTCAAGGACAAGCGGCCTTCGGCCGTGCGCAAGATCGCGCATCCTTGACCCCTCCTGCGCGCGGTAGCATTCAACTTGTGCATGGCCGGGACGAAGGAATGGCTCCCCGGCCGAACAAAGGAATGCACACTGCGTACAGTCTACAGCGAGGACGGTGCGAGACGGCTGAGTTACCCGCCCAAAATTTGAAAGAGTTGCCACGCGCTTCGCGCACCCAGATAGATGAAGCCGGGATTTGTGCAGTGCAGCGAGTTTCTGGATAGCGCCTTACGCAGCTTGCCCCCGGCTCGCGGCAAACGGCGACACCTCGCGCGCCTTTTCGACGATCCCCGGCAGCACGTCCAGCACGCGATCCACGTCCCCTTCCGTGTTGTCGCGGGAGAACGAGAAGCGGATCGCGCCGTGTATGGCCGTATAGGGCACGTGCATGGCGCGCAGCACATGGGACGGCTCCGTCGAGCCGGCGGTGCATGCAGAACCGGACGAGGCGGCGATCCCCGCCTTGTTCAGGCCGTTGAGGATTGCCTCGCCTTCCGCGCAGTCGAAGGCGATGTTGGAGGTGTTGGGCAGGCGGTTGTCCAGATCGCCGTTGACGAAGCAGTCGCTGATCTGCGCTGAGCACGCAGGCCTCGAAGCGGTCGCGCAGGGCTTTCACGCGGGTCTGCTCAACCGCGAGGTGTTCCGCCGCAAGCTTCGCCGCGACGCCCAGCGCCACGATGGCGGGCACATTCTCCGTGCCGCCGCGCCTACCGCGTTCCTGCCTGCCGCCGCGGATCAGTGCGTGAAAGCGCACGCCCTTGCGGACGTAAAGCACGCCGATCCCCTTGGGTGCATGCAGCTTATGGCCGGACAGCGACAGCATGTCGATTTCGCGTGGACTGGAGGCTGATGGGAAGCTTGCCCGCAGCCTGTACGGCATCGGTATGGAACAGCGCGCCCGCTGCATGCGCCAGGCTGGCGAGTTCCGCGACGGGGAACAGCGTTCCCGTCTCGTTGTTCGCCCACATGATGGACACAATAGCCGTCAGCGGCCCAAGCGCCCGTTTGTAGGCGCCGAGATCGAGCCGCCCCTGTGCATCGACGGGAATGCGATGCACCGTCACGCCGCGCTGCTTCTCCAGATAGTCCGCCAGCGACAGCACCGCCGGATGCTCGACGGCGGAAATCACCACCTCGTTGCGGCCCGGTTGAGCCTCCAGCGCCGACAGGATCGCGGTGTTATCCGACTCCGTGCCGCCGGAGGTGAAGATGATTTCGTGATCGTAGGCGGCACCGAGCAGCGCCGCTACCCGCTGGCGGGCCTCCTTGATGGCCGGGCTGACTGACGCGCCGAAGCGCATGCGCCGACGAGGCGTTGCCGAAATGCTCCGTGAAGTAGGGTAGCATGGCGTCGAGCACGCGGCTGTCCATGCGCGTCGTGGCGTTATTGTCCAGGTACACTGGATGCATGCCGGCCTCCTTTGCGGATCGTGATGCCCCCGATGATTCCACTGACTGCCATCGAGTATGCGTCCCCCTCGCGGAAGAGGGACAGGGAGAGGGGCCTGTTGTGCACCCAACGGAATCATCTAACCAATCAGGTTGCGGATTAATGCCCGCCCAGCACCGGAATAATACGCAGCGGCATGCCGAGCTTGGCGATCAGCCGCTCCTGCACGCCATGGATGGTCACCGACGCCATCTGGCAGCCGATGCAGGCGCCCTTCATGCGCACCTTCACGATATTGTCCTCGACGGAGACCAGTTCGCAGTCGCCGCCATCGGCCTTGAGGTATGGGCGCAGCTCGTTGATGGCCTGCTCGACGAGCTGAAATTTCGTTGGCTTAACGGCCTCGGCCTGAATATCCGCCGCCGCGATCTGTGTACTTTGAACCTGTTCCAGCATGCTCCCCGCTCCCTGTCATCAACCGAATGATTTGCCGCAAGAGCAGCTATTCTTTGCCTGCGGATTGTCGAAGGTGAATCCCGAACCCTCCAGGCCGATGACGAAATCGACCGTGGTGCCGGCAAGTTGGGAAATGCTGTCCTCATCGACGAACACCTTGACGCCGTTGCGCTCGACAACCACGTCCGCCGGATTGACCTCCGCCACCAGCCCCATCATGTACTTCAACCCCGCGCAGCCGCCCGCCTCGACCTTGATGCGCAGTCCCTCCACCGGCGTCTTGGCGCCCGCGATGGCCGAGCGGACAGCGTTCTCCGCGGTTTCCGTCAGATTGATCATGGCTGGTCCCTTTCCGAGTGATGGTTCATCCGGGAGGGAAAAAGCAAAACGCGTGCCAGAGACGCAAGCCTATGGCGGGAAAGCGTTTTTCTGGCGGAGCCGGTGTCGGATGTAAGACATGTCGGATTTCCGGCATGTCGGATTTGAGACGCCGCCCTACGCGGTCGAAGCGTGTGCTCCCGCGTGCAGCTCAAAAAAGCGGGGGGCGGGGGGCTGAATGAGCCGGGGTGGCTTTCCGGCACGGGCGGAAGTGGAAAATGCTCCAGGCGTATTTCCGCCCGAATGCGCTGACATCAAGCTTAACCGCCCAATCACACCGCCATGCCGCACACGGCCGGCGGCTGACAGGCCCGCGACGCTCGCAGTCCCGCCCGCCAAGAGGAGCACCCATGTTCGCCAGATTGCTACTGACCTTATCGCTTGTGTTCTGCAGCTTCCAAACCGCATCCGCCGAAGAACGCCCGGAAGTTGGCCGCTACGTCAAAGCCTTTTCCGGCGATACCGGCGTCAAGGTGTGGATGGTGAGGATCGGCCCCGAGAGCAATCATGAAGTCATCATTCAGGTTGTGGGGGTGGATCATCCCTGGGACCGGGTGATAACCAAGCACAAGGCCGAATTCAATGGGATGCGGGAAAAATACACGACCACCGTCAACGGTAACGAGTGGGGAACATTTGTCGTTACCGAGGCAAGGGGTGAGCTTTACCTGCCGGACACTGGCCGGTCGTATAAAGTCTCGTACAACGAAGCGCTTGCCTCGCAGGGCAATCCGCAGCATTTCCTGACGGATTTCCTGAAGCAGGAAGCGGAGAAAACGGACGGTAAGCAGAAATAGCCGTCAGGGCGGGGCGTGACCAAATCCAGACCACGCCCGCCCCCTGAAGAATTTTCATCCCGCCTATTGAAGATCTATCGGCTGATACTTCCCGCTGGCGTCAAGCTCGGTGCCCCAGACCCTGTGCGAGCCCTGATGCTCGCCCCGCCCGAAGTTGATGTATGTCCCAAGCCCCATGTCGAAATTGCGCAGGCTCTCGAACGACTCCACCAGCCGCTCGGTATCGACCTGCGGCCCCGCGCGCTTCAGCGCTTCCGCCAGTACGTGCGCGGCGACGTAACCTTCCAGCGACACGTAATCCGGTGTCTCGCCGGGAAAGTATTTGTGGAGCGCGTTTTTGTAATCGAGAACAACCGACGAGAAGCCTTCCACCGCTGGCACGACCTGCGTCACGATGATGCCGTTGGTGTACTTCGGTCCCAGCAGCTTCAGTTCCTCGGCCAGCGAACTGCTGCCCACGAAGGACACGTTGGTGTAAATCATCGAGGGATATAGATCGCGGGTTTTTTCGATGAATTTGGCCGCCGCGCGATAGGTTGCCACCATGACGATGGCTTTGATCTGCGGCACTGTCTGCTTGCGCAACTGGGCAATCGCCTCATCCACGTCGATGGTGTTGCGCTGGTAGTTGAGGCGCAGAATCGCGCCGTCCCCCTTGCGCAGCGTGCGCATAGCCTTCTCAACGCCGGCAAAACCCGCGTCGCCATAGCCGTCCTGCTGGGCGAACACGGCGATCTGTTCCGGCTTGATCCGCTTCACTTTCACCAGATAGTGCACGACCGCGTCGGTTTCCTCGGTGTAGCTCGCCCGGTAGTTGAAGACGTAGCGGTCCGGCGGATCGCGTCTCAGCAGGCCGGCGCCCGTGAACGCCCCGTAGAACAGCATCTTGTTTTGCAGAGCATAGGGCAGCGCCACAATCGCGGTGGGCGTTCCCACATTGCCCATGATGCCGAACACCTGTTCCTTCTCGAAGAGGTGCTTCATGGTTTCGCCAACGCGGCCCGGCTCGTAGCCGTCATCCGCGGTGACTAGCTTGAGCTGGCGCCCGTTCACGCCGCCCGCATCGTTGACCACGTTGAACGCAGTCTCAACGCCCAGCTTCATCTGCCGGCCAAGCTCCCTTGCCGAACCGCTAAACGGCGCGGACATGCCAAACCGGATCTCCTTGTCCGTGACCCCGCGAACGGCGGCGGCGGTTGCGGCGAAAGACGGTAGCGGCGCGGCGGCGGTGGCGGTTAGCGGAAGCTGCGCCAGTTGGGGGGCGCCGGCGGCCGGGGCGGGTGCGGGAACCGGCGGCGCTGTCACAACGGGCGTTGCCACGGGTGACATGGGGATCGTCACTGTGGTGGCCGGGGGCGGCGGGGGAGTGGTGACGGACGCGGTCGATGCTTCCAGACTGGCCAGATCGCGCTCGGCGCCGCCGCAATCGGACTGTCCGCCGCCCAGGGACCACTGGCCCTCGCCGACACTGCGCTCGAAAATTTGCAATGTGGTAGCGAATTCCTCCTCGGTGGCGGCGGAAACCCGGATGATTTCGGTGACTTTACCGGTCACGGATTTGATGCGCGGCCGGGAAATATCCTTACAGCCCGTCGCGGCGCCGAGAATGTTGCCGGCGCGAATGACCCTCTGCTGCATGGCATTGGGTTTATCGTTAGCGGCAGTGGCGATTCCAACTCCAGAGCCGAGGAACAACGCCGCGCCGGCGAAAACCAGCGCTAAACGGAAAGTCATAGAAGCCTCCCCCAAAACAACTAAACGCACCATATCACCAGTAGACCATGCAAAAATAAATCAATGCTCCATAAGGCGGTCAAGACATCATTTATGATAACGGAATAAGCTCGAACGGCAGCGTCAAACGGGAGCGGAATGGATGATTTATTTGCGCCTCATAGGGATATGACTTCAAAACCGGTGCGGCAATATGCCCGTGTTTTGACTGGGTCCTCATCTGCCGCCGTCAGGATACGGCTGATTGATGCCCCCGGATTTCAAGGCGCATCAAAATTCTCCGCGCCATGACAGGTGCGGTCTGCCGGTTCATGATTAGTCCGCCGCCCAGCCATCGCGGCGGGTAATCAAGGCGTAATATTGAACACAAAATGCGAAGTGTCAAATGAACTATTGTCGCAGGTGGCGACACATAATACTGAAGAACACAAGTTGTTTTTGTGTATTCATTTCTGGATTTATTGCATGCGATCAGCCTGGCAGCCCATACTTTCACGCCGTCAGCAAATCCCGCAAATGCGCCACCGCCAGCGTCAGCTTGGCGAGCGTCATTTCCCCCGTATCCAGCAACTCGCTCAAATTGCGTCGCGCGCGCCCGGCGGCATCCGCATTGACGTCGCGCCAGCGGGCGAAATCCGGCGGCCCGCCATTGGTCAGCGATACGGCCCGCCGCGCCAGATCGCGCTGGAACGCCGCGACCGTCTCCAGCGTGCTGTCCACCGCCAGCCGTTCGAAATAGTCGCCCTTGCCCAGTGCGCCGCTCAACAGCTTCAATTCCTCAAGGCGAAAATACTCAGCGATATCAACGAAAACCTTGGCGAGTTCTGCCTCGGGCTTGCCTGCATCCCGCGCGGCGGCAACGACTTCCAGCCCTGGCACCAGCACCAGCAGCGCCGCAAGCCGCGACGCCAGCAGTTGCGGCACGCCCTGCTCGCCAAGCGCGGCCCGCTCAGCCGCGACACGCTGCTTCTGCCGTTCGCAGACCGCAGTCTCCATACAACCGCTCAGGCGCTCGATGCCAGCGGTATACAGTTCGATTTCCGCCGTGAGCCCGCGCGCAAAACGGCCGTGCCGCAGGAACCACGTGGTCGCCTGACACAAGTGATCCTGTAGCGAGAGATAAAGCGCGAGCTGGCGCTTGCCGTCCATCCGGCCGTCCAGCGCGTCGATGGCGGCGTAGAGCGAATTCAGGCCGAACACCGCCACGGCAATCGCAAAGGCGAAAGCGATGTCCTCCGGCTCGCGGCCCGTTTCCTCGGCGAGGCGCACGGCGAAGGTCGAGCCGCCGCGATTGATGATTTCATTGGTCAGCGCCGTGGCGATGATCTCGCGCCGCAGCGCGTGCCCCGCGATTTCGCCGGCGAAACGCTCGCGCATGGCGGGCGGGAAATACGCCGGCAGCGACCGCGCAAGGTATGGATCGTCCGGCACGCTGGACTCCAGAATTTCATGGTTCAGGCCGATCTTGGCGTAGGCCAGCAGCAGCCCCAGCTCCGGCCGCGTCAGGGGCTGGCGCATCTGCTGCCGCTCGCTCAGTTCCGCGTCGCTGGGCAGCCCCTCCAGCTTGCGGTCGAGGTGACCGGCGGCTTCGAGCTTGTTCATCAGACGGCGCTGGAAGCCCAGGCCGGCCAGCCCGCGCGTTTCCTCCTGGCTGATGATTAATGTCTGTATGTAATTGTTCCGCAGCACGATTTCCGCCACGTCATCGGTCATGGACTGGAGCAGCGTGTTGCGCTCCCCGGCGGAGAGCTTGCCCTTGGCCACGGCGGTGCTCAGCGCGATCTTGATATTCACCTCGACGTCGGACGTGTTCACGCCGGCGGAATTGTCGATGGCGTCGCTGTTGAGCCGGCCGCCGCGCGCCGCAAATTCGATGCGCGCCCGCTGCGTCATGCCGAGATTGGCGCCCTCGCCGATGACCTTCGCCCGCAGATCGGCGGCGCTGACGCGGATAGCGTCGTTGGCGCGGTCGCTCACCTGTTCGCTGGTCTCCCTGGCGCCGCGCACATAGGTGCCGATGCCGCCGAACCACAGCAGGTCTGTGTTCAGCCGCAAAATGGCGCTCATCACGGCGGCGGGTGTTTCATGCGCGCCGAGGCCGAGCAGCGCGCGTGCCTCCTCCCCCAGCGCGATGGATTTCGCCGTCCGGCTGAACACGCCGCCGCCCTTGGACAGCAGCGCGTGGCTGTAGTCCTGCCAGCTCGAACGCGGCAGATCGAACAGCCGGCTGCCGTTCGGCCCAGCTCATCGCCGGATCGGGATCGGGGTCGATGAAGATATCGCGGTGATCGAAAGCGGCCACCAGCTTGATGGCCTTCGACAGCAGCATGCCGTTGCCGAACACGTCGCCCGACATATCGCCGACGCCTGCAACGCGGAACGGCGTGGTCTGGATGTCGATGTTCATCTCGCGGAAGTGCCGCTTCACGGCCTCCCAGGCGCCGCGCGCGGTGATGCCCATCTTCTTGTGGTCGTAACCGGCCGAGCCGCCCGAAGCGAAGGCGTCGCCCAGCCAGAAGCCGCGCCCCACGGCGATACCGTTGGCGATATCGGAGAACGTCGCCGTGCCCTTGTCGGCGGCGACCACCAGATACGCGTCGTCGCCATCGTGGCGGATGAGGCCGGGGGGCGTCTGCGCTTTGCCGTCCACCATATTGTCGGTGAGCGACAAGAGACTGGCCACGAAGGACTTGTAGCAGGCGATGCCCTCCGCCTGGACCGCCTCGCGGTCCTGTAGCCTGTGCAGCTTTTTCGGCACGAAGCCGCCCTTGGCGCCCTGCGGCACGATGACGACGTTCTTGACTTCTGCGCCTTGGCGAGGCTCAGCACCTCCGTGCGGAAATCCTGGGCGCGGTCCGACCAGCGTAAGCCCCCGCGCGCGATGGGGCCGCCGCGCAGATGCACGCCTTCGAAGCGGGGCGAATAGACGAAAATCTCGGCATAGGGTTTGGGCGCGGGCAGACCGTCCACCAGCGCGCTGCGGAATTTGCAGGCGATGGTTTCGGGCACGCCGCCGCCTTCGTTGCGCAGGTAGAAATTGGTGCGCAGCGTCGCCTGAATGAGGTTGAGGAAGTGGCGCAGCACCCGGTCTTCGTCCAGCACCGGCACTTTTTGCAGCATGGCCTCGATGCGTTTCACGAGTTTTGCCGCCTGAGCCTGCCGCTGCTCCAGCGCTATGCCAAGCGCCGGATTGAAACGCGCGTGGAACAGCTTCGACCAGTTCGCGCACGATGGGGCCTTGCCGGTTGAGCGTCTGCCCGAGATAGACTTGCCCGAAGGGAGCGCCGGTCTGGCGCAGATAGGCGGCATAAGTGCGGATCAGCGCCGCCTCGCGCCAGTCCAGCCCGGCCTGCAAAATCAAGCCGTTATAGCGGTCGTTGGCCGCCTTGCCGCGCCACACCGCGAGAAATCCAGCCTCCAGCCGCCGCCGGTGGCTGGCGATGGCGACGCTGCCGTTGCCGCGAATCTCCAGCACGCTGTCATGCAGGAAGACGCGGCGGCGTTCGGAATTCAGCGTCGGCGACAGTTCGAAGGTGCGCTCCGAGACCACGTGAAAGCCGAGGTTTTCCAGGATCGGCACGCGCCGGCTCAGGTTGATGGGCTTGTCGAGCTGCAACAGCGTGGCGCGCAGTTCCCTGGCCGCGCCGGGCGTGTCGCTGAAGATGTCGATGGCGGTGGGATTGTCCGCCGTCAGGCTCTCCAGCCGTTCGATGTCGGCGAGGGCGCGGCCGGGCCGGTTGGTATCCCTGTAGCCGGCGGGAAAGGCGCTGAGATATTTGGCGATCCTCGGCGCGGCGGTGTCGCCGTAATGCTGAAGCAGGCGGTCGCGCAGCTCGTCGCGCCAGGTGCGGACGATTTTCTCGATTTCGGCCTCAAGGTAGTCCTGCGCGTGACACGGCAGTTCGCCGTTCTCGCGCCACACCACGATATGCAGCCGCACCATCGGGCCGTCGGGAAAGAACGGCGTGAAGGTGTCGATGCGCCCGGTGAAAACCCTGGCCAGAAAATCGCAAATCCGTTCGCGCACCGAGGTGTTGTAGCGGTCGCGGTTGATATAGATGAGCACCGATGCGTAACGGCGGAACACGTCCTCGTGCACGAACACCCTGGTGCGCGGATGCAGGTTGAGGCGCTCGATCTGGGAGGCGAACTCGAACAGCTGGCTGGCCGGGATCTGCATGAGATCGCGGCGCGGGAAGGTATCGACGATATAGGCCAGCGCCTTGCCGGAATGGCTGTCCGGCGCATAGCCTGCCCGGCGCAGCACCTCGGCGGCCTTCAGGCGCACCAGCGGAATGCCGCGCGGCGAGGCGGCACGTGCGGCGGGAGAGAAAAAGCCGGTCAGCCGCAGTTCGCCCGTCAGGTTGCCGTCCGGGCCGTAGGTCTTCAGGCCGATGGAATCCAGATGCGCGCGCCGGTAAATGTCGGAAATGGCGTTGGCCGTGGTCAGGATCACCAGTTCGGGCGAGAGCAGGAATTCGCGGGTCTGGGCCGAGAGCTTCACCACCGGCCCGCCGCGCCGCGCCGCGGAGAGCGCGGATTCGCGCAGCAGGCCCAGCGCGCTGGAGAGATCGGGGCGCAGTTCGCCTAAGCCATCGTTGACAAACGCATAATTGCGGGCGCCGAGCAGGATGAAATTGCCCGCCGCCATCCATTTCAGAAACCGGATGGAACTCGACCAGCGTATCGGCGGGCAGCGGCGGCGGCGTGTTTTCGTAAGCGGCAATGCAGGCGTTGAGCCGCTGGGCCATGGCATCGCCGTCCGCGATGGCCGTGCGCAGTTTCTCCAGCACCGCCGTAAGATGCGCCGCCAGTGCCGTTTTGCTGCCACTGTCGTCGATGTAGCGGACGTGAACGTGAATGAAACTCTCGACGGTGCCGCCGGACGCGCCTTCGCCGAGGATGCATGTGAGTTGCCCGGATTCGTCGCGCAGGGCGCGGATGACCGGATGGACGACCATCAGCACGGTAAGGCCGGACGCCTGGATTTCCCCCAGGATCGTGTCCAGCAGGAAGGGCATGTCGTCATTGACCATCTCAATGATGGTGAAGTGCGGCACGGTGCCGGAGCTGGGCTGATCGTAGGCCCGCACCCGCGCCTCGCCGCTCGTGCGCTGGCTGAAGAACTCGAAGGCCAACTCTGCGATCGAGGCAAGGCCGCCCGGCTCGTATCGCCTCAGCTCGGCGTCGCCGGTATCGTGGAAAAGCAGCGAGGTGAACTGCGCCAGTTCCGGCGAACGCGCCTTCGCGGCGTCGAGGATGGCGCGTTGTGTGCCGGAAATGCCTGAGGCGGGGAGAAGCGTCATGGCTTTCCTCCTGGGTTGCAATTTGCTGTCTTGCGATGGTGATACGGAAAACGCGGGCAGCTTGACCGCCGGTCCGGTCCGCAGTGCCGCCCTCTGGTTTTCGGAATGGCTCCAATTGTGGGGCGGAGGCTAGGCGAAAGCGGTGCACGAATTATGGCAAGCATCGAACGGCGGACTTGCCTGAACCTGTCGCGATCCGGGGGCCGGGCATCCAGACGATTGGGATAACCTGTAGCGCAAAAGCCACGCTGCGGAATGGGATGGGCGTGACCGGGGCTCGAATATGCGACGCCGGCACCTGTGTATGATAAAGATTCGTGGCGTGGATTCGTGAGATTGTGCGCAAACCTCACGCTGAAGTTCTGGAGAGGCCATATGTCCCTGACCAAATTCGCTTTGGTAGCTGTGTCCGTCGTGACCGGATTCGCTGGTTTGACCGCCACGCCATCTGGCGCACTGGCTGGAGAGTCCTGCTGGTTCTGTGCGGAGGAAGCGCCGCTGCCGCCGCCGGTCCAGCCGCACCATCAGAAATCGCGAAGTGGTCGAGCCGGGCGAGTATTCCGTGGTCCGCAGGCCGTCGCTATATGGCCGTAAGATTTATGTGCGCGAGCGCAACCGCTGGGTGCCTTATGAAGGCGACGATGACCGGGTTCTGCTGCGGCCGTACAAGAATATCGTGCTCCGCACGCCGCCGCGCCTCCGCCATACGCGGGAGCGCGTGATCATCCAGCCGGAAGGCGAGTGACGCTCTGACTGAGCCGCGTGCCTTAGCCGAGGATGGCGGCGAAATCCGCGTCGTCTCCTTCGCAGATCTGGCAGGTTTCCGCAGGCGCGGCTGAAATGAAGAAACGGTCGCAGCGCCCGCAGCGCTGTTTGGAGAGCGCGTGAAGTGCGACAGCCGTTTTCGCGGCCGGTGTCGCTGCCTAGGCTGTCCGCAAAGCTCAACACGCCCGGCTGGCAGGCTTCCACGCACAGGCCGCAGCCAACGCAGCGGAACTGGCGGAATGTGAGTTCCCAGGCCACGCCGCTTTCCCTGACCTCCATGGCGCCGGTTGGACAGGCGCGGGCGCAGACCTCGCAGGCCGTACAGCCGGGCGCTGCCTCGACGCGGGCGGCGAACAAGGCGTCGTGGCGGGGTAATGCGGGCGGGGTTTCCGCTGGCGGCTCCGGCGGTTGGGCGGTATCGCGCTGCTCCAGCAGCATTTGCAGCAGCTCGCGCCCCGCCGGCGCGATGGGGGACGCGAACCGCACGGCCTTCAGCGGCACGGGCTGCACTTCGGCCGCCGCGCCAGCCGCCATGCCACGGCCTAGCAAGCGGCGGAAAAGCTGACGGCGCGATGCGTTGTGCTCCGTTGCAGGGCCGCCGCCGTCATCCGCCACGCTGATGCCGGCCCATTTGCCGCCGCCTGCGGAGTGCTGCAATGTTTCCACCGCGTCCAGGTGCCGCGCGATCATGCCGGTGCCCTTCGAACCGTGGGGACACTGCGCGCAATGCCCCGTGCCGGCCAGGACCACCGCGATGCCGCGAGACGCGAGAAAACCGAGGCTCGCGGCATCCAGCGCCCCGAGGCATGGCACGATTTCATCGCCCTTCCGGCCCGACGGTGCGCAGGCGAACGTCACCGCCGGCAGCTTCACCACGCGCCGCAGCAGTTCCACGCGCGGCAGATCAAGGGCCGTCAGCGCTTCCGTGGGGCAGGCGGCGGTGCACAGCGCGCAATGCTGGCAGGTTGCGGTGCTGACCGCCACGCCCTCGCCGGACAGTTCCACCGCGCCATGCGGACAGGCGTCGGCGCAGCGGCGGCATTCGCTGTAACGGTAGCGGTAGCGCGTGCAGTGCGTGGCGCGGAATTCCGGCAGGCTCATTTGAACTCCTGCAAGGGCTTGCCGTGTTCGCAGGTGTCGCCGGGGATGACGAAATTGCGCGGGGCGGCGGTCTCCGGCGCGGCGGCGCTGGCGACGCCCGCGGGTGTTTGCCGCCAGACTTCGTAGCCGCCTTTCACGGCGTAAACGGTTTTATCGCCCTGCCCCGCGAGAGACGACGCCACCGCCAGCGCCCGGCTGTCGTCGTCTGCCACCACCAGTGCGAAGCCGCGCGCCCCCAGCTTCAGGCCGTCGCGATAGACGAGGGCGAACGGGATGGGCTGCTGCTTGCGGCGGCCTTCCTCGCGGGCGTCGATGACGCAGCAGGGTTCGCCGGCTTTCATGGCTTCGGCGAGCTGGGCGCCGTCGAGCAGCGCGGCGCCGGCCCAGGCGGGGGCAGTGAGCAGGCAGAGGACGATCGCGAATGCAGACAGCGCGCCCCTCATGCGGCGGCATCCACGGCTGGGGCAGTGTCCACGGCGGGGGCGAAGTGCTCGCGCAGCGCGGCGGCGGCGGCCTCGTCGTAGCTGGCCGGCAGCACCAGATTGGCGGCATGCCCGTATTGCACCCAGGGCCGCAGGTCCGCCGTCATGTCATGCAGCGGCGTGAACCACAGGCGCGCGGCGAATTGCTCCGTCAGCCCCGCGCAGATGTTGAGGTCCGCATCGCCGATGTCCACCGCCAGCAGCGCCATGGCCGCGCCGCGCTGGAGCATCTGGCCGGTCCACCAGCTCGCGTCAACGCCAGTGCCCTGGCCGGCGCTGTCGAGAATTTCCCAGGCAGGCGTCACACGCGACGGCGCGATGCAGCGGAAATCGGCGTTGGATTCGCAGTCGAGCGACCAGCTCACCCCCATGCGCCGCGCCGGAACCCAGACGCCAACTTTGCCTTCGCCCAGTTCAGCGTTCAGCGCGGCCAGCAGCGTGCTGTCACGCATGACCGCGTCGCCCAGCAGCACGCATTCCGCACCGCAGGCCACGAGTTCGCGGGCGCGCTCCAGGCCGCCGGAGGGCATGGCGACGGTGACGTTCGTCAGGTCGCGCGGCAAATCGCCGTCGAGCATGAACACGGGTTCCGCGAACGGTCCCTCGCCTTTCACCCAGCGGCGTATCGAGACGGCGGGCGCTGTATCCGTCATTGGGCCTCCATGTGATAAATCAGCTTGTTGAACACGAACGGCTGCATCGGACAATCGGCCTCCGTGTCAAGGCCGTCCAGCAGCGGCCGCAGCGTCTTCAGCGTCTTGAGCACCGGCGCCACCTCCACGCCCATATGCGCCGGCCGGTATTCCGGCAGCACGCCAAGCGCGTCGTCCGCCAGCAGCCGCGCGCCGTCCTGGTTGCTGGTTCTGCGTGAAATGGAAGGCGAGCGCCGCGAACGCCAGCCCCTGGAGAAAGCGGGCGTCCGCGTCGTCCACACCGCCCGGCCGGGTCTGGATCAACTCGTTCCAGCGCAGGCCGAGCCAATCGTGCACCTGGCCGAAATCGCCCGCGTCCCACAGCGCGGCCAGCTCATCCCAGGCGTACAGCGCGCCTTCGCGTGGCCAGCACAATCCCGCTCATGCCACCGCCTTCCCGCCGTCCTTGCCGCAGGCTCCGCACACCGGGTCATCCGGGTTGAACAGCAGCGGAATTTCGCTCTTCGGCACCACCTCGCGCCCGCCGTCCGCGTCGTCCACACGCACGCCGAGCAGCGCCAGTTCTTCAGCCGCGAACACCTGCAACAGGCGGGCGATCTCGCGGTAGAACGAATGCACGGTGACGCGCTCCAGGAGGCTGGCATAGCCGCGCACCCACAGCCCCAGATGCAGCGCCCAGAAGCGCTGGATTTCCTTCTCCAGGTTCCTGGCCACGCCAGGATCGGTGCACTCGACCGCCACCGCCTGCCGCTCCAGGAGCGCCGCCACGAACGACAGCTCCACGCCGAGCTGATCCTCGAACACGGGGAAACGCCCCGGCTGCAAGTTCGAAGCCGCAGCGCCGGTAAATGGCTCTGCACCGCGTGGAACGGCTCCTGCTGCAGACGCCCGGTGAGCCGCGCCGACTCCACCGGCGGACAGCCGCCCGGCGAGGTGAACAGCGTCGTGTATTCGCAGGCCAGCGCGTCTTGCAGCTCGCTCAAATCCGGATCGGTGAAATCGGCGTCGAAATGCATGCCGAGGCAGGCGAGATCGTCGAGCGCATCCGGGTCGCGCAGGGCCGCCAGATACTCCGCCCCCGGTTCCTCGATAAATGCGCCGGCCAGCAGGTGATAGTAGCTGGCGCGGGCGCGCAGTTCGCTCCGGCGATTGGCTGAAGCTTGTGAATTCCTTGGCGGCTTCAGCGATATCAATGTTCATGGCCGCTTCCTCCCATTTATACCCCCGGCCCTCGCCTTATGGCGGCAATGGGCCGGGGGCTCCCCTTGTTCAATAGGCGATCAATGGCCGCCGCCGGACTTCGGCTTCACGCTCGCCGGCCCGCCCCACGCCGACATCTCCGGGTGCATCTCCCGGTGCTTGTCGCCGGTATAGGCGTAGCGCATGGTTTCCTTGAACGCGGCCTGGTGCTTCTCCCAATGGCCGACGCTGTCGCCATACTTGTCGCCCGGCGCGGCCTTCGTCACCTTGACCACGGTGTCGTACCAGCCTTGCGAACCGCCGATGGGATCGACGACCACGGGGATGATGTTGTTGGGATGGACGCCCTTGTCCTCCCACCAGACGTTGTTGAGGTCGGCGTCGTCCGCCGCGCCCCAGGCTCCGCCCTTTGCCGACTTCACCCCGTTCCGCGCGCCTGATGCCAGACGCCCGTAAGCCCAGTGGCCGAACGCGGTCGGGATGGCGACGACCTTCGGATGGATGCCCTCGAACACATAAGCCTTGGTGACCATGTGGCCGACGCCGCTTTCGACCCGCACCAGATCGCCGGTCTTCACGCCGATCCGCTTGCCGGTCTCCGTGTTCATCCACACCGGGTTGGAGTGCATGATCTCCGCCAGCCACTTCACCGCCGACGTGCGCGACTGCTTGTGCACGTTGACCTTGTAGGTGGTGAGGATCAGCTCGTCCTCTTTCATCTCCTTGTGCCAGGGGATCTGCTTGAACGTCGGCATCGGGTTGAAGCCATACTCCGCCCATTCGGCCACGCGCACGTTGATGATGCGGTTGCCGGTCGGGAAGCCGCTATAGTTCTTGCCCTTGCGCTGCACGCCGATGGCCTTGCCGTTCTTGCGTGATGACGCCCTGGGCATCGGCCGTGGCGCCGTTCATGTCGTCCGCCGCCAGCTCCTTCTTGTGGAGGCCGAACTCCGGCTGGATTTCGCGGCCGGTCTTGTCGACGATCTTGCCCGTCTTCGGGTCGAGCTTGCCGTAGACCGGATAGACGCCGTGCTTCTTGAGGAAGTCCAGGCCGCCCGCTTCCTTCAGGCCGGGGATGTTGTCGAAGTGATGGCGCATGTACTCTTCGCCATCCTTGAACTCCCAGTACTTCTTCATGCCGCGCGCGCCGTCCGGGTCGAGCTTGTGGATGATGTCGCGCAGGATGATGCGGTTCTCGCGCGCCTCGCCCAGCGGCTTGATGACCGGCTGGCGGATACCGAGCCAAGGCCAGAGGGAGTTTGGCATGGACTCGGGTTCCCACCGCTCCAGATAGGGGCAGTCGGGCAGGATGATATCCGCCAGCGCGGTTTCTTCGCCCATGAACGGACTCATGGACACGTAGAACGGGATCAGCTTCTCGTCGCGGAACATCTTGCCCCACACCGCATCCGAGCCGGGATTGGTGTAGACGGGGTTGTCCTGATAGGTGAAGTAGACGTTGATCTTCTGCTTGCCCTCGGTGATCCAGAACGGCACCAGATGGCTCACCTTGTGGGCGGCCAGCGGATACTCGTCCGGGTGGGCGAGATAGGACGCCTTGGCGGGCTTCGGCGGCGCCGGCTGCGGCTGCGGCCAGCTCATGCCGCGCGGCAGGCAGTAACCGCCGCGCACCTCGATGTTGCCGGTCATGATCGGCAGCATCATGCAGGCTTTCTCGTTGTACGAGCCGTAGAGATGCTTGGCCGGGCCGCGATAGGTGTAGGTGGTGGCCGGCTTGGTGAGGGCGAATTCGCGCCCGATGCGCTCGATGGTCTCCACCGGCACGCCCGACAGCTTCGACGCCCATTCCGGCGTGAACTGCTTGTAGTGCTCCTTCAGCTCGGCGACCGTGACGTTGGTCCAGGTCTCGATGAAGTCGCTGTCCTGCAGGTCTTCGCGCAGGATGACGTGGCCGAGGGCCAGCGCCACGGCGCCGTCCGTGCCGGGGAACACGGGTATCCATTCGTCCGAGCGCCCCGCCGTGTTGGACAGGCGCACGTCGAACGTCACCAGCTTGGCCTTGTTGTCGGCCATGCCCTCGGTGAGGCGCTGCGAGTACGGATTGTGGAAGTACGCCGCCTCCATGACGTTGGAGCCGAAGTTGAGGATGTACTTGGTGTTGGCGAAGTCCGGCGTCTCGATGTCCGGCCCCCAGGTCGGCTCCATGCCGACCTTCTTGGACGACTCGCACACCGAGGTGTGGTTCAGCACCGTCGCCGAGCCGAGCGTGTTCATGAAGCGGTCAACCGCGCCGCCGGAGCGGTTGCGGCCGTATTTCAGCATGATGGTGTTGGGGTCTTCCTTGATCGCGGCGTCGAGCTTCTGCGCGATCTCGGTCAGCGCCTCGTCCCAGGTGATGCGCTTCCACTTGCCTTCGCCGCGCTCGCCGACGCGCTTCAGCGGATACAGGATGCGGTCCGGGTCGTAGGAGTACCACATGCCGGCGTTGCCCTTGGCGCACAGGCGTCCGCGCGTCGAGACGTGCTCCGGGTTGCCCTCCAGCTTGACCACGCGGCCATTCTCCACGAAGGCGATGGCGCCGTCCTGGATGTTGCAGACGTGGCAGGTGATGGGGATGGCCTGGCGCTCGGCGTAGTGTGACCGGGCTGAAGTCCTTGCCGCCCAGTTCGGTTTCCATGGCCTTCAGCGCTTTGGGCGCTGCTGCGGCGGCTGTTGCAGTGGCGGCGCTGACCTGGAGGAAGCGCCGGCGTGTGAAGTTAAGCTTTGTCATGTCCGGTTCTCCCCTCAGTAATACGTTTGCACGATCTGGCCGCCGACAAGGATCGAGTAGCGCAGGGCCATGCCGCCGGCGAGCAGCAGCACCGCGCCGATGGCGATGCCGCCCTTGCCGTGCCCGAACGGCGTCAGCAGCAACAGGATTGGCAGCGCCGTGCCGGCGAGAATGCCGATGCCGACGAACACGATGCCGAGGTTGCCGGAGGTCATGAGCATGAAGGTCAGCTCCTGGCCAACGCCGCCGTAGTCGGTCGTGCCCAGCAGCGAGATCAGCATCACCGCGACCGCGCCCGCCGACCACAGCATGATGTGGCGCAGCCTATCGAGCAGCAGTTCCTCGCCCTTCGCCAGGAACGCCGCCACCGCCGCGCCCGACACCATCGACATGGCCACGAACAGCACCGGCATCAGCGGCGTA
Source organism: uncultured Alphaproteobacteria bacterium (assembly GCA_963827885.1). Taxonomy (GTDB): domain Bacteria; phylum Pseudomonadota; class Alphaproteobacteria; order Rhizobiales; family Rhodomicrobiaceae; genus CAWHDD01. The sequence continues at coordinate 104,158 of CAWHDD010000002.1, forward strand.
TTCCAGACCGGCCGGTTCTGGTGCACGGTCAGGTCGAAGCCGGTATAGACCGGCAGCCCCAGCGCCAGCAGCGAGCCAACGACGCCGAGCAGCTTGCCCATCGAGCTGGAACCGCTGTTCATGGCCAGGAAATAGAGCACCGACACCAGTCCGAACGAGATCAGGTTGAGCCCGCCCCAGGCCAGCGGCGAGGCGAAGTTCAGGTATGCCGGGTTCATGATGTTGAGGAAGCGCATCGGCTGCGACAGGTCGCCGATGAGCAGCAGTCCGCCGGCGCGCCAGCAGCACGAACGACAGCAGGAAGGCACTCTTCCGCAGCGGCTCGAATTCGCGGACGTACCAGGACAGCGCCGAGAAGAAGAACAGCGCCGCCGAGATGCCGATCACGAAGAAGTAGATCGAGTATGAGGCCGACCACGGCATGTGGTGGAAAGCGTTGAAATCACCCATCGTTTTCCTCCTATGCCCCGTGGTTTGCGTCAAAGGTCTTGCGGTCGCTCTCCAGAACTTCGGGAGTGTCGTAGATCGCACGGCCATGCTCGGTCATGTTGCGGTCGGCGCCGATGTAGAACACGTTCGGCTTGGTGCCTTCCTCGGGGCGCAGCACTTGCGTCGGCTGCGTCGCCACCAGCTTCGCCACCTCGCTGTTGGGGTCGTTCAGGTCGCCGAAGATGCGCGCCCGGCCGATGCAGGTCTGCACGCAGGCCGGCGACAGCCCTTGCGTTACCCGGTGGTGACAGAAGGTGCACTTGTCCACGACACTGGTGATGCCGGTATACGTGCGGTCCGGCGGCAGCATAAAGCGGGCGTTGTACGGGCACGACGCCATGCACGCCTTGCAGCCGATGCAGCGCTCGTAATGCTGGAGCACGAAGCCGCCGTCCGGCTCCTTGTAGGTGGCGCCGACGGGGCAGGCGCGCACGCACGGCGGATCATCGCAATGGTTGCACAGGCGCGGCAGGAAATGCTTTTTCACGTTGGGGTATTTGCCCGTCACCTTGTACGGAACCCAGGTGCGGAACACGCCGAGCGGCACGTCGAACTCCGCCTTGCAGGCGACCATGCAGGCGTCGCAGCCGATGCAGCGGCGCAGGTCGATCACCATGGCGTAGCGTTTGACGCCCTCCTTGCCCCTGGTTTCGATGGGTGACATTCGCTAGTTCTGTCATGCCGGCATTTCCTCCATTGCTGGCACGCGGCGAAGCGCGTTGCTCATTTTTTGATTTGGCCGAATAAGTCGTGGTATGGTGCGTCACCCAGTCGCAATGACCGTGCCAGTTACGAAGTTTCGTTTGTCATCAAAGCGTTGTCATTCGCCGCATCAACTTGGGAGGCGGAAGTTGTTACTGCGCGGTAATAGCCATTCGCCGGCGGAAAGCCGCGATGTAACCGGATGGTAACATTCGCCTTGGCGCGCTGTTTTGTTGCATGCAGCATTGTTTCTGCGGGCGGTTTCGCACTACAATCCGGCAACGGATAAAAAGGATTACGAAGGGAGAACCAAGGCTTGGGCCGCTGGCTTGCCGTGCTGGCGCTGTGCTGTGCGCTCACCGTATTCGGGCGGTCCATGGCGGCTGCCGAAGTTGCGCCGGTGCGCGTCGGCCTGACGCCGGTGTTCCTCGATGACCAGACCGCCTTCGTCAACGCCTGGCGCGCCTATCTCGAAGCCCGCCTCATGCGCCCCGTCGTGTTCGTGCAGCGCGCCCGCTACCGCGAAATCATCGACCTGCTGCGCGCGAGCAAGCTGGATTTCGCCTGGGTCTGCGGCTACCCCTACGTGCACCACCGGGAGGTGATGGACCTGCTGGCGGTGCCAGTCTACCAGGGCAAGCCCAGCTATCGCTCCTATCTGCATCGTGCCCGCAGCGGACCGCACGACGCGCTCCATCGCCGATCTGAAGGCCAAAATCTTCGCCTTCTCCGACCGGGATTCCAATTCGGGCTACCTGTCGCCGGTTTACGATCTGGCCGGGCTGAAGCGAGACGCCGGGGAAGCTTCTTCGCCCGCACCTTCTTCACCGGCTCGCACCGCGCCGTGGTGCAGGCCGTCGCCGATGGTTTGGCGCAGGGCGGCGCGGTGGACGGCTATGTGTGGGACATCCTGGCGGCGCAGCATCCAGAGCTGACCGCCGAGACGCGCATCGTGGCCAAGTCGCGCGAGTTCGGCTTTCCGCCTTTCGTAGCGGCCAAGACCGTGGCGCCGGACGACGTCGAGGCCATGCGGCGGACGCTGATCGCCATGGGTGACGACGCCGAGGGCCGGAAGCTGCTGCGCCGGTTGCACCTGGACGGTTTCGTTGCCGGCGAGGATCGCATGTTCGACGCCATCGCGGCCATGATGCCCGCCGCCCAGGAGAAATGAATTGTTCCGCGATCTCAGCTTCCGTTACAAAATCCCCATACGCGGCAGCGTGCTGATCGTGTTCACGGCGGCGGTAATCACGGCCTCCATCATGTTCCGCGTCTACGAGGACTTGAAGCGCGACGTGCTGCTGAACGCAGCGACCATGGGCCGGGTGATGGCCCACACCGTCACGACCACGATGCTGCACGATGACGTTTGGCGCACCTATGAAATCATCGGCTCGCCCTTTCGCGCCGCGCCCAACGCCAACGTCAACCAGCCCGAGGAAATTCTGGTGCTGACGCCGGGCCGGCAGGTCTACGTCTCCACCCATCCCAAGCGCTATCCCATGCTTTCCGACCCGGCGCTGGGCAATCCCGATTTGATCCCGCTGCAAAAGGCCGTCGCCGCCTATACCGGCTCCGAACCGCAGGCCGTGGACCTCGCCGGCTCGGAGCGCTTCTACATGGTGACGGGCATCGTTTCCGATGGCGTGCCGCTGGGGACGCTGGTGATGGTTTACTCCAAATCCATGTTCCTGCCGCGCTTTCTCGACCTTGCCTGGCGCGCGGTGGTGATTACGCTGCTGGCGCTGGGGGCGCTGCTGCCGGTGGCGTGGTACTGGGGCTGGCGCATGGCCGAGCCGCTGACCCAGCTCGCCAAATGCATGGGGCTGGTGGGCACGTCGCTGAATGAGGCGGCGGAGTGCCAGCTGTACGAATTCAAGGACGAGATCGGGCAGGTCGGCGTTGCCTTCCGGCGCATGCTGAGCGAGCTGAAGGAGAAGGAGGCGCTGGAACAGCAGATGCTGCATTCCGAGCGTCTCGCCGCTGTCGGGCGGCTGGCCGGCGGCATCGCGCACGAGATCAACAACCCGCTGGGCGGTATGCTGAACGCCATCAGCACCTTCAAGAAACACGGCAGCGGCGATCCGCAGACGGTGAAAACCATCTCGCTGCTGGAACGCGGCCTGCTCCAGATCAAGGACACCATCGCGGCGCTGCTGGTGGAGGCCAAGCTTCAGAGCCATCCGCTGACGGTGCAGGACATTGAGGACACGCGCACGCTGGTGCTGTCCGATGCCAACAGCAAATCCGCCGAATTGCAGTGGGAAAACGACGTGATCGAAACGCTGCCCTTGCCTTCGACGCTGGTGCGGCAGATCCTCATCAATCTGCTGCTCAACGCCATCCAGGCCGTGGAGCACCGGGGCCGCGTGCGCTGCCACATCTACCGCGACAGCGCCAACCTGATCGTGCTGGTGGAGAACGGCGGACAGCATATCGCGCCGGAGCAGATGGGCTACCTGTTCGAGCCTTTCGCCACCGCGCGCGAGGGCGGCTGCGGGCTGGGGCTGTGGGTGATTTATCAGATCGCCCAGCAACTTAACGGCAGGATCGCGGTCGAGAGCGAGCCGGGCGACACCCGGTTCAAGGTGACGCTGCCCATTGGCGAGTGAGATATGGATATGCCCCGCCTGTGCCTTGTGGAAGACGACGAAATCATGGGCGAGTCGCTGTGCGACCGCTTCGATCTCGACGGTTTCGCCTGCGACTGGCACAAGACGGCCGCCAGCGCCATGGCGAGCCTGGAGCGCACGCATTACGCCGCCGTCATCAGCGACATCCGCCTGCCGGACCTGACCGGCGACGAGATGTTCACGCGGCTGATCGCGGTGAAGACGCCGCTGCCGCCGTTCATTTTCATCACCGGCTTCGGCGCCATCGAAACGGCGGTGCGGCTGCTGAAGCAGGGCGCGGCGGATTACATCACCAAGCCGTTCGACCTCGACGCGCTGATGGAGAAAATCCGCGTGCAGGCGGCGATGGCGCAGCCCGCGCGCCAGGAAGCGCCGGGGCTTGGGCGAATCCGCCGCCATGCGCCGGATCGCGGCCATGCTGCCGAGGCTGGCGCGCCACGCCGGCACGGTCCTGATTACGGGCGAGTCCGGCGTGGGCAAGGAGAAGGTGGCGCTGGAGCTGCATCGCAGCGCGGGGGCGCAGACCGACGCCGTTCGTCGCCGTCAACTGCGGGGCGCTGACCGAAAGCCTGCTGGAGGCCGAGCTGTTCGGCTACGAGAAAGGCGCTTTCACCGGCGCGCTGCGCACCAAGAAGGGCGTGTTCGAGCAGGCCAACGGCGGCACGCTGTTCCTCGACGAAATCGGCGAGATGCCGCTCGACCATGCAGGTGAAGCTGCTGCGCGCCATCCAGGATCGCAGCATCGTGCGCGTCGGCGCGAGAGACGCCCATTCCGGTGAACTTGCGCCTCGTCTGCGCCACGCACCGCGACCTGAAGCAGATGGTGGAACAGGGCACGTTCCGCGAAGACCTGTTTTACCGCATCAACGTCATTCAGCTAAAAATCCCGCCGCTACGCGAGCGCAAGGACGACATTCTGTGGTTCGCCGGCCTGTTCCTGGAGCAGTTCGCCGCGCAGCACGGCATGAAGCGCAAGGCCATCCATCCCGCCGCCGAGCCCGTGCTGCTGGATTATCCCTGGCCCGGCAATGTGCGCGAGCTGAAACACGCCATCGAGCGCGCCTATATCCTGGTGGCCGATGACGTGCTGAGCGCGGAGGCTCTGTTCGAGGATGGCCTGCTGGCGCCCGCCGCCGCCGAGCCGGACGCTGACCTGTCGCAATATCTGCAAAGCTGCGAGCGGCGCTATATCGTCAACGCCCTCAACCGCCACGACTGGCACATGGGCAACACGGCGCTGGCCCTGGGCATCAGCCGGAAGAATTTGTGGGAGAAAATCAGGAAGCTGGACATCCAGGCTCAGGTGAATGACGTTCAGCGCAATTGACGCGCGGGGGGGCGAGCGCCCCAGGGAGACGCCGCGGTGTTCCCCCAAAGCGGACCTGATTGCCCCGATGTTTCCTCTGGGCGCTGAAAAGCCCGCTCGCCCCTTCTTCCCCTCTCCCCTCGCGGGAGGGGGGGCGCGAAGCGCCGGGTGAGGGGGGGCTTTTGTGCAGCAGGAGGAAACATCGGGGCAATCAGGAAGCAGATTGCCGGTTTAGGAAGCTCCGCGAAAGCGACGCGCGGCAATATAAAGAATGCCCGCAAAACAAGGCTGCCGTATGCCCCAGAATTTCGCCTCCGACAATACCGCCGGCATTTGCCCCGAGGCACTCGATGCGCTCGTGCAGGCAAACGCCAGCGGGCACGAACCGTCTTATGGCGACGACCATTGGACGTCGCTGGCCTGCGACCGCCTGCGCGAGCTGTTCGAGACCGATTGCGAGGTCTTCTTCGTCTTCAACGGCACCGCGGCGAATGCGCTGGCGCTGGCGGCGATCTGCCAGTCCTACCATTCGGTCATCTGCCACGAGCACGCTCATATCGAAACCGACGAGTGCGGCGCGCCGGAGTTTTTCTCCAATGGCTCGAAGCTGCTGACCGTCAAGGGCGCGAACGGCAAGCTGACGCCCGAGGCGGTCAATGCCGTTGCCACCAGCCGGTCCGATATGCATTTCCCCAAACCGCAGGCGGTATCGCTGACGCAATCGACCGAATGCGGCACGCTCTACACGCCCGGCGAAATCGGCGCCATCGCGGCGGCCGCCCGGCGCCACGGACTGCGCATTCACATGGACGGCGCGCGTTTTGCCAATGCGGCGGCGGCGCTCGGTGTGCCGCCTGCCGATATCACCTGGCGCGCCGGTGTCGATGTATTGTGCTTCGGCGGCGCCAAGAACGGGCTGGCCCTGGGCGAGGCGGTGGTGTTCTTCAACCGCGCCTTGGCGGAAGATTTTCCGTACCGCTTGAAGCAGGCGGGGCAGCTTGCTTCCAAGATGCGGTTCATCTCCGCGCCCTGGCTCGGGCTGCTGGATGGCGATGTCTGGCTGAAAAACGCGCGGCACGCCAATGAGATGGCGCAGCGGCTGCATGACAAGATCGCTGGTCTGCCGGGTGTGTGCATTCTGTTTCCAGTCGAGGCCAACGCGGTGTTCGTCTCCCTGCCCGAGCGTATGCAGGCGGGGCTGAAGGCGAAAGGCTGGCGGTTCTATTCGTTCATCGGCGAAGGAGGCTGCCGCCTGATGTGCGCCTGGGACACGGCGCCGGAATCCGTCGATCGCTTTGCATCGGACGTTGCCGCTCTTGCGGGATGAGACCGCCCCGCGCCAAGCGCGATGTCAGTTCATGCCGAGCCTCGTTTTCAGCGTCTGGATCACGATGGCGGAGTCCACCGGCTTCAGGAATACGCCGCAAATGCCCATCTCGTGCAATCCCACGGCTCCCACCAGCGCGTCGCTGGCCGTGCTGACCACATAGAACGGGATGTTGGGGCCAGGCTTCCCGGAAGCGGCCCGTGGTGGTGCCGGAGTCATCCATCGCTTCCATCATCAGGTCCGCGAGAATGGCGTCCGGCTTGATCCGCACCGTGGTACGCGCACCTTCGCGGCCGTTGGCGGCCTCGCCGACAGAGAAACCCGCGCCTTCCAGCGCGTTACGCAGTGCCGCCCTGGCGTGGGGGTCCGTATCCACGAGCAGGATCGTTTTGCGCTTGCTGCCTAAGCCGATATTCATGGTCTTGCCTCCTCGCGATTGGCGATCATGCTGCCCATCAGAGCAACCGCCTGCTGGAGATTGCCGTGTGCACGATCGGTGAGCCCCTCGCGGAACTCGAATTCATAGCCGCGAATGCCCATCAGGTAGGCTTCCGGCGCCCTGCCGCAGTATTCGCCTGCCAATGCCAGCACCACTTCGGGCCTGACCGAATGGCTGTTGAAGGCAATGTCCCCGGCGGGCGAAATCCTGCGGACCTCGTAGGGTTCAGGCCCAGCCCTGGCGGCATCGACGAACCAGACGACGTCGGCCTCCGCCACATCCACCGCGTCCTCGATGACGAGCTGATAGTTGTCGCACACGGTGACATGGCCGAGGCCCAGCCGTTCGATGGCGGCGGCGGCGGCGGGGCCGAGGCCGTCATCCTCGCGGCCGGGATTGCCGTATCCCAGCACGAGCACGCGCGGCTTGCCATCGGCTGATGCGGCTGCGTTCATTCCTTCACCCTCGTGGCGATAACCGATCCATCGGCATCCTCAAGCGTGACGATCAGCGGCATCTGGCCGAGTGCATGCGTGGCGCAAGACAGGCACGGATCGTAAGCGCGGATCGCGACCTCGACGTGATTGAGCAGCCCCTCTGTGATCTCGCGGCCGGAGAGATAATTGCGGGCCACATGTTTCACGGCCTGGTTCATCGCTTCGTTGTTGTTGGTGGTCGAAACGATGAGGTTGGCGCTGGTGATCTGGTCGTTCTTGTCCACCTCGTAGTGATGGAACAGCGTGCCGCGCGGCGCCTCGATGCAGGCAATGCCCTCTGGCCGCCGCTCGCCGCGCACCACGAGGTCCGTGCCTTGCAGGTCGTCGTCGAACAGATACTGGCGCACCTTCTCCGCCGCGTGCAGCATGCAGATCAGCCGCGCCCAGTGATAGGCGAGCGTGGCGTGCACCGGCTTGCCGCCGCTGCCAGCCATGAACTCCTTGCGGGCGGTCTCGGCCAGAGGCGTATCGATGGACGAACAGCAGTTCACCTCGGCGAGCGGCCCAACGCGATACCAGCCGTCCCGCTGCCCCAGCGAGCGGATGTGCGGGAACTTCATGTAGCTCCAGGAGCGCACTTCCTCAATGAGGTAATCGCGGTATTGGGAGGGCGAGACATCGTCGAAGATGGTGCCGCCATTCGGATCAATGGCGCGCAAACGCCCATCATAGAGATCCATCACGCCATCGGGGCCAACGAGGCTCATATAGTTGGATTCGAACGTGGCGAAATCCCTGTGCAGCGCCGAGTGCGAACGCGAGAAGGTGGTGTACATGGACAGGGCCGCGCCGCACCAGCGGACGATCTCGTCGATATTTTTGCGCAGCGCGTCACGCGCCTCGATGCTGAGGTTCTGGTTGACGCCGCCGGGGATGGCGCTAACGGGGTGAATCTTGCGCCCGCCGGTGGCCTTGATGACTTCCTGGCCGTATTTGCGGATGAAGATCGCCCACTTGCCGACCTCGGGAAACTGTTGCAGCACCGCGATGATATTGCGTTTCTCGGGCGGCGCGTCGAAGCCGAACAGCAGATCGGGCGAAGCGAGGTGGAAGACGTGCAGCGCGTGGGATTGCAGCACCTGCCCGTAATGCATCAGGCGGCGGAGCTTTTCGGCGGTGGGGGTGAGTTTGTCAACCCCCACGACCATATCCATAGCCTTGGCCGCCGCCAGATGATGGCTCACCGGGCAGATGCCGCACAGGCGCTGGATGATGACCGGCGCTTCCCAGTACATGCGGCCCTGGATGAAGCGCTCGAAGCCGCGGAACTCCACGACGTGGAAGCGCGCGTCATCGACCTCGCCAGCTTCGTTCAGCCGGATCGTGACTTTGCCATGCCCTTCGACACGCGTGACCGGGTCGATCACGATCTTGCGCGGGCCGAGGCGGACTGTGCCATCGCCTGGCTGAGCGTCGCCAGCCTTGTTTTCGGTTGTCTCAACGTCCCTCATGGGGAGCCTCCGTGATCGCGGCGAAAAACCCGTGATTATTCGTATTTCAGGAGCTGGTAAGGCAATGCCGGCTGCTGGCCGGTGAGCAGGGCTTTCAAGGCGGCCCAAATCGCATCGCCCGATGGCGGGCAGCCGGGCAGGAAGTAGTCGATCTTGACGATCTCGTGGGATGGATAGACCCGGTCGAGCAGCAGCGGCAAATCCTCGTCGTTCGGGATGACACCGCCGTCTTCCACCGTCGTGCCCTTCAGATACGCCTCCTCCAGGCATTCCTTGAGGCCGATGGGGTTGCGCATCGCCGGAATGCCGCCGGTCAGTGCGCAGGCGCCAACCGACACCAGGATGCCGCAATGCTTGCGGAACTCGCGCAGCACGTGAACGTTGTGCTCGCTGGAGCAGCCGCCTTCGATCAGGCCGATATCGACCGGACCGTCGAATTTCTTCTTGTCGTCGATGGGCGATTTGTCGAAATCGACGAGATCGACCAGCTCGATGATCCGCTCGTCGATGTCGAGAAGCGACATGTGACAGCCAAAGCAGCCTGCCAGACTACAAGTGGCGAGTTTCGGCTTGGCCATGCTAGATCTCCTGCTTGTGTTGGTTGTCCCGCGCCGAGCCTGATGCAGGCTCAGCGTTTCGTGTGCGGCGCGGCGTGCTTCGATGTCGCTGCCGATGGGCGCGTTGTCGATAAGGCCGGGAGCCGTGGGGCATCTGATAGCCGGTGCGCTTGATGACGATGCAGCCGACCGGGCAGACATGCGCGGCCTTGTCCGCTGCACTCAGGGTGGTTTCGTCGAGACGGCCTTTGTTCTCGATGTTCAGGCGCATGCCGATGCCGCGTCCCTCGAAGCCGAACAGCGACTTGCCGTCCACAGTCCGCGACGCCCGTACACAGCGGCGAGCAGAGAATGCAGCGGTTGCGGTCGATGAAAATGTCGGGGTGCGTGGCGTCCACCTCGCGCTGCGGCCAGAGATAGGGCAATTTCGGCGCCACCATCCCGAGGCGGTAGGCCAGCGCCTGCAATTCGCAGGCGCCGCTTTTCTCGCAGGCCGGGCAGAAATGGTTGCCCTCGACAAACAGCATCTCGATGATGGTGCGCCGGTCGGCGTTGAGTTCCGGTGTGTCGTTTTCCACCACCATGCCGCGCGCGGCAGGCATGGCGCAGGCAGCTCGCCAGCCGCCGGTCGACCTTGCAGGTGCAGACGCGGCAGTGGCCCACCGGTTTCAGGTCGGCATGGTGGCACAGGCGGGGGATGTAGATGCCCGCCTCGTCGCAGGCCTCCATGATGGTCTGTCCCTTGATGGCCTCGACCTCGACGCCATCGACCATGAAGGTGAATTTTTCTTCGCTCATGCATGCTCCTCCCCGCTCACGGGCTGGCGTCCCTGAATCCTGACCGCGTCGGCCAGCGCTTCCTCCAGCGTGACGTCCGGCACGAAGTCTTCGCTTCGCAGCTTCGCCTCGTAGGCTTCGGGGAAGTTGCGCATGGTGCTGAGGATCGGGTTGGGCGCGGTTTGGCCGAGACCGCAGCGGCTCGTGCGCGCACGGTGGCGGCCAGCGCGCCGATGGCGGCGATGTCCGACATCGTGCCGCGGTCGCCGACGATTTTTTCCAGCTGCTTTCTTGAGCAGCGTCGTGCCGACACGGCATGGCGCGCACCAGCCGCAGGTTTCCTCGACGAAGAAGTCGGTGAATTGCAGCGCCACGTCGAGCACGTCACGCCCTGGGCCGAAGACGATCACCGAGCCGCCGGTGGCCAGATCCTCGAAGGCGATGCGGCGGCCGAAATCCTTCGGCGCCACGCATTGCGCCCGACGGGCCGCCGACCTGCACGAACGCCGCATCCCGCGCCGCCGATCAGCGTCCAGCAGCTCGTTGACGGTGATGCCGAACGGCACTTCGTAGACGCCCGGACGCGTCGCAATCGCCGGAGACGCTGAGGAGTCGCGTGCCGGTGGACTCCGGCGTGCCATAGCGCGCGAACCATTCGCCGCCCTGTTCCATGATGCGGGCGGCGCAGGCGAAGGTTTCGACGTTATCGACAGCGGTTGGCTGTTGCGAGATAGCCGCGTTCGATGGGGAACGGCGGACGGTCGCGCGGGGCGCCGCGCTTGCCTTCCAGCGACTCCAGCAGCGCCGATTCCTCGCCGCAGACATAGGCGCCCGCGCCGAGCTGAATGCGGATGTCGAAGTCGAAGCCCTCGCGGCCGCAGATGTTTTCGCCGAGCAGGCCCAGCCTGCGGCGGTTGCTCCAGCACTTGTTGCAGCGGCGTCCCACATATAGGCGTATTCGCCGCGCAGATAGACGAGACCCATGCCGCGCGCCGAGCGCATAGGCGCCGATGGTCATGCCATCGAACACGAGGTCGGGCGCCAGGGTGAGCAGCACGCGGTCCTTGAAGGTGCCGGGTTCGCCCTCGTCGGCGTTGCAGATGATGTAATGCTCTTCGCCCGGCGACTGCCGGCAGAGCTTCCATTTCAGGGCAGTCGGGAAACCGGCGCCGCCGCGGCCGCGCAGTTTCGACTTGGACATTTCCTGAATAACGGCTTCCGGCGCGAGCGCCAGCGCCGCCCTAATGCCGTCGCCGCGTGCCACCCGCCTGCCGGAAGATCACCGGGCCGGGCTGCACCAGACTGCGCTGCGACGCGCGCATGGGGCAGCGGCGCATTGCTGCCGTCACTGCCGGGGAACATCGGCAGGGTGGCGTCGTGGCGGTATTGCGCGCAGGGCCGCGACGATGGCCGGGACGCGCTGGCGGGCGTCAGCGCCGTGACCACGGTGCCGTTGATGAGCGCGGACGGCTCCTGATCGGCCATGCCGGTGTCGCTCGTCCATTCCAGGCTGAATTCGCCGTCGAGCGAGGTTTCGCCCATGGCGCGCGCCGTCGCGCCGGCGAAGGCGTGCGCAACCTCAGCCGCGCCTTTCATCAGCGACATCGGCGTTTTCGCCAGCCGGATCTGGAAGCGGCCCTTCGGCTTCGCGGTTGAGGAAGGCGTAAAACGACACCATGTCCGCGACTTCCACCGCGCGGATGCCGAGCGCTGCCGCGATGGCCTTGACCGCGTCTCGCCGACGCAGCCATACCGCGATGAACCGCCAGAACGATGTCCATCAGCCGGCTCCGGTCATTGCCGCAGCCGCGCACGATGGTGTTCACGGTATCGGCAAGCTCGTGGGGATCGGCCGGGGGAACATCCCGCCGGATCGGCGATCCTTCAATTTTCTTGGAGATGAACGCCATCGGTTGAGCCTTTCTAACTGCATTTCACGCGGAAAGCGCTGCGAGAGTTTTGGGCGCCGGAAGTGATTCGATCCTGATTAGTGGTATGCACATGGTATACAACCTGAAAGCACGCAAGCGTCAGCCATTCAACCTATGGTAACATCTCAGCGGAATGGCAAAACACCGGCCATGACGTAAATCAAATTGCACAGGTATTTCTTCCACGCGGCAATTTCTGCCCATACGGCCACGCAAAAAAGATGTCCGCAAGCGCCACGGCTGCCCCATTGAGCCACCCGGCGCCCGCGCGCTTCAATTGTTATTACTAGGGGATTGATACCTAAGGTTGCGTTAATTGCAATGCCATAAGAATGAAACAAATGGCCGCAATTCGATTGGAGGGGGCGGCTCAGCCCTGCCGCTCAGCTACCGGGTTTTCCAGCGCGCCAATCCCGCAATGGCGATGCGCACCACGTCGCCGGGCACCAAATAGCGCGGTGGATCGAAGCCCTGGCCGACGCTTGTAGCGGGCACATCGTTCGTCACGGAATACGTACAAGAGACGCGCGTCTTATGATATTTTCTCTCGCTAAGGATCGAGTCGCGAAGGCTCTTCATCCATCCCTGCTATTTGTAAATCCCTCCAACGAATAATCATAGAATTCCCATGAGCCCTCAGAGCTTGAAGAAAGCTATCTCATTCGAAACCACATTTGGTGTGTACACGGTCAGCGAACTCCTTGGCGAAGGAGGCGCTGGGCGCGTTTATGGCGGTATTGGCCTGGACGAAAAGCCGGTCGCCATTAAAGTCTTGGCTGAGGAGCGTGCATCGGCAGACAAAAGACGCCGCTTCAAGAATGAAATTGCCTTCCTTGAGCGCAATAAACATACCAACATCGTGACCGTAATTGATCGTGGCCTAGCCCGAGACAAACAGGTAACCGGTCCATTTTATGTGATGCACCGATATGACAAGAATTTTCGGCTTCTCATCAATGATGACCTATCCCCAGAACACATATTACCCTTATTTATTCAAATATTAGATGGCATTGAAGCCGCGCATATCCAGGGTGTCATACATAGGGACTTAAAGCCTGAGAATGTTCTTTATGATCCAGGCGCTAACATATTGGCTATTGCCGATTTTGGGATAGCTAGATTTTCTGAGGAATTTCTGGCCACTTCAGTGGAAACCACCCCAGCGCAACGGCTCGCGAATTTTGCTTATGCAGCTCCCGAACAGCGAGCACCAGGCCAAACGGTAACAGCTTCGGCCGATATTTATGCTTTGGGATTGATGCTGAATGAAATGTTCACTGGGACTGTGCCACATGGCACTGAATACCAATCGATCTCTGATATTTCGAGGGAATTTGGCTTTCTTGATCCAATAGTGGCAAAAATGCTCAGACAGACCCCGAAGGATAGGCCTGCGTCCGTCGCGGAAATTAAAGGGTTAATTCAGCAACATTATTCCGAGGAAATTTTGTTTCAGAAACTTAGTAAGATAGAAGGCACTGTAATAAAAAGACGTGAAATAGATGAGCCTTTAGCTCTTTCTTCACCGAAACTTATTGGCATTGACTGGAAAAATCGTGAACTCAAACTGAAGCTTGACCGTCAGGTTACCGCTGAATGGAAATATGCACTTCTCCAAATGGGAAATTTTTCCTCATTGTTAGGAAAGGGGCCTGAGATGTTTTTATTCAATGGGGATGAAGCCATTGTCGAGGCTGAGGAACACCAAGTACAACGGATAGTAACGTTTTTCAAGGATTGGCTTCCTCAGGCAACGAAAAAGCTTAAAGAAATGAAAGAGCAAGCGGCGTTACAGGAGGAGGCCGAACGGCTTGATTCTTTACGTCGCCAACGCGAGGCAGAAGAACAACGGCTTCGCGTTCTGCGGAATACAAAAATCTAATGTTAATGCCGAACCCCTACGGCTCGGCCCCTCAGGCCAGCCGTCAGCGGCTCAGCCCTGCCGCTCAGCCACCGGGTTTTCCAGCGCGCCAATCCCCGCAATGGCGATGCGCACCACGTCGCCGGGCATCAGGTAGCGCGGCGGTTCGAAGCCCTGGCCGACGCCCGCCGGCGTGCCCGTGGAGATGATGTCGCCGGGCTTCAGGGTGATGCCGTTGGATATCGTGGCGATGAGCGTGGGGACGTCGAAAATCAGGTCGGCGGTGTTGCCGTCCTGGCGCAGTTCGCCGTTGATGAAGCAGCGCACGCTGGTGTCGGCGAGGTTGACCTCGTCGCGCGTCACCGCCCACGGCCCCATGGGGCAGAAGCTGTCCTGCGATTTGCCCAGCAGCCATTGGTTGTGGCGCTTCTGGATGTCGCGGGCCGTCACGTCGTTGATGATGGTGTAGCCCCAGACGTGCTCCATGGCCTGTTCCGGCGCGATGTTGCGCCCGCCGGTGCCGATGATGACGGCCAACTCGGCTTCGTAGTCGATGGCGATGGAAACGGCTGCGTCGATCTGGACCGGCTCGCCGGGGCCGGTCACAGCGTCCGGCAGTTTGGAGAAAACCACGGGAAAGCTGGGCAGCGCGTCGCTCCCCGGCTGGGCCATTTCGCGGGCGTGGGCGGCGTAGTTCTTGCCGATGCAGAAAATGTTGCGGATGGGGCGGGGGATGGGCGCGGCCAGTTGCAGCGTATCCAGCGCAACGGTATCGCCGCCGGTCTCCGCCGCGAGCGCTGGATTGGCGAGGATCGCGGGCAGGCCGCCATTCTCGCCGGCGGTTCCGGGCAGCAGCCGCGCGGTTTGCGCGGCCTCGTCGATGACGGCGGCGACGAATTGCCCGTTCTGCCTGACGGTGGCGATCTTCATGTGCTTCCCTCCGGTCTTACTCCGCGGCTACCCGGCGGCGGCGTTCCAGCATTCTACCACCCGCCGCTTGAGTGCGCCTGACCAGCAGCACGCAAGCCGGCAGCAGGAACAGGCCGCCAATCATGGCGGCAATCAGCGTCGTGGCGCTCAACTGCCCGAACACTCTCAGCGACGGAAGGCCGGAGAACATCGTCACCGCCAGCCCGCAGGCGAGCACGAGGCTCGTCAGGATCAGCGCCGGCCCCATGAGCACGGCGGCGCGCGTCACGTTCACGGCCGAATCGCCGCTGGACTGTTCCTCCAGCCGCAGGCGGTTCAGATAATGAATGGTGGCGTTCAGCCCCAGGCCGAAGGCGACCGTCAGCGCGATGATGCTGGCGAATTGCAGCCCCTGGCCGGTCATGGCGAGAACCGCGCCGGACGTGACCACGGGGAACAGGCCGGGCAGCAGGCTGACCGCGCCCAGCAGCAGCGACCGGAACGCCAGGCCGATCAGCAGCGAGACGAACACCATCTCCGCCGTGAGCGACATGTTGATTTTGCCGATCATGGCGGCGCTGTTGCGCGCGGCGATCACGGACAAGCCGGTGACGTTGATGGAGTAACCGGGATATTGCGCGCGCACCGCGTCGAGTTTTGTATCGAGCCTGTTAATCAGCGGCAGCAGATCGCTGGAATCCTTGTCGGGAATGCGGCCCGTCACTACGGCGGCGTTGCCGGTTGCATCCACAAACCGCTGTGTCAGGTGTGGCGGCAGGAATGAAATATACTGCCTGAGCGTCGGGATGTTGGCCTGCCCCGCCTCGGCGAGCCAGCGCACCAGCGTTTCAATCGACCAGACATTGCCGACGCCGGCCTGCTCCTCGACGGTGCGATGCACGGCGCCGATGACGGCGAGCGCTTCCGGCTCGAACAGCTTCCTGCCCGCCGGCATCTCCACCAGCACGTCGATGGGATTGGCGCCGGTCAGCTTCATATCCAGCCGGCCCGACGCCTTGACGGCCTGTTCGCGGTCCGGCACCTGATCGGCGAGGCGGTAGCGCGGCGTCAGGCTGTAATGCGCCACGCCGAAGCCGATCACCAGCCCCAGGCCCAGCCCGGCGACGGCCAGCGGGCGCAGGCTCACCCGCTCGGCGATGACGAAACAGGTGCGGCGCAGGAATTCCATCGCCCAATCGCGGCTTGCCAGCTTTGCCGCCGCCCCCGGATGCCGGCTGAGCACGGCGACCGCCAGCAGCGGTAGCACGGTAATCACGGCGAAATAGGTGCTGATCATGCACAGCGCGCCGGCGATGCCGAAGGTCTGGATGAGGGCGGAGTCCGACAGCGTCAGCGTGAGGAAGGACAAGGCCGCCGTCGCGCCGTTGAGCACGCAGGCCGGCCCGACCACCGTTATGGCGTAGCGCACGGCGTCCGCGCGGCTATCACCCTCCAGCAGCCGGTCGCGGATGGCGAAGGTGATCTGCATGCTGTCGGCGAAACCCATGACCATGGTCAGCGGCGAGATCACGTTGAGGAACAGGTTGAGTTTGAAGCCGGACCAGCCCAAGAGTCCCAGCGCCCACAGGATCGCCACGGCCGGCGGTACGGCGGCGATAATCATGAACGACAGGTGGCGGAAGAAGGCCATGGCCACCAGCGCGCCGATGACGAAGCCGAGCACATTATATATAAGGCGGTCGCGCTCCACGGCGTTGCGGATTTCGAGCTGCATCACCGGCGCGCCGGCAAGCTGCACGGTGATGCCGGTGCCCGCCATATCCTCCAGCGCCGATTTCCTGATTTCGCGGATCACCTCCTGGAGGCTGTCGCCCTTGGTGACGGCGGGATCGAGCGCCAGGACGGCGAGCGCCAGCGTGCCATCGGGCGAGATCAGCTTGCCGCCGACGATGCGATTGGTCTTGATGTTCTGGACGAGCTGCTCGTACTCCGCGCCCTCGGGCAGGTCGCCGGGCACCAGCGGCGCGGGCAGCTTCCCCGGCTCCGGCGGCTCGCGCGCCGAGAACAGCGAGACAATGCCGCGCACGCCCTCCACCAGTTGCAGGTCGATGACGGTGTTGCGGAAGGCGTTGAGGTTGTCGCGTTCCAGCAGCGCCCTGCCTTCGACGACGACGAGCACGTCATGCTCGGTGGACGGGAACTGCGTTGAAAAATATTCGTATTTCTTGAATTCCGGCGTGTTGGCGCGGAACAGCTCCGACAGCGAATCGTCCACCTTCATGCGGTTCAGGCAGGCCGCCGCCAGCGCCGAGATGATGAGCACGGCGAGGAGCGCGGCCCAGGTGTACCGCAAGGGGACGAGGCCGAGCCGCTCCAGCCCGAGGCTGTACGACAGGGAGAATTTCCGTGAGGGGGGCTGTTTTTGCATACGCTCAGTTAACGCGGTTATAAATTTTAAATCAGCAATTTTTTCGGGGACGCGATCAAACGGCGCGATTCCGGCCGGCCGCCCTCCGACATCAATACGGAATAGAGTAATAATTATGGCGGCGCGCCCGCAATCTCAATGGCTTACGCTGCCAGTGGCTTGGCGCGGCGGGAGAATGGCGCCAATTCGCCATCCCATGGATCGCCTGGCCGCATCATCCGGCGATCCCATCTTCATCGTCACTGCGGATTGGCGGCGGCCCAATACATCGCCCAGAACTCCGCCGCCAGCTTTGTCAGCCCCTCGCGCGCCTCGGGTGAAACGCCGGCCGTCAGCGTCGCGGACCACTTGTCCGCCAGCACATTCCATTCCGCTGAAATAGCCGCCTGTTCCTCGGGGCTGCGCGGCTGCATGGTGCGCTTCTTTTCCTGCTCCTGGGCAAAACTGACCAGCGACTGGACATCCTCCGCCGTGAACGACGTTCCCGCGCGCACCACGTCCTGGAACAGCACGAACGTCTTGGCGACGGCGGGCGAGCGCACGTAATCGTGGAGTTTGTCCAAATCCTTATCGCTCAGGCTCGACGCCAGCATGGACGGCGCCATCGCCAGCAGGACGGCCTTCTGCATGTTGTAATTGTATTCGTACTGGTCGAGCTGCGCGCGGAACTTGGTGCGCTCCTCGTCCGTTGGCGGCGCGGCAACCAGCACCACGCCCCGGAGGAAGCGGAAGATATCGGCGGCCATATCGTCGATGCGCGAAATCCTGACCAGATCGGCCACCACAGCCTGCGCCTTCGCGACCTTCTCGGGGGACGGCAAGGAATTGTCCGGCTTAACCTTGCCCGCCACGATGTTTGTCGCAAGCTCCTGCGCCCAATCGGAGAATTCGTAGGAGCTGCGCGTTTCCTCGTAGGTGAAGCCGGTCAAGAGCCGGGAAACCGCATAAATCGTGTCGCCGCCCTTGCGTGCCGCCGGCATGCGCAGCAATTCGCGGGTGGCGTTGATTTCATCCTGCGAGGAGTGCTTCGCCAGCGTCAGCGCGGCATCGGAAATCATCGCATCGCGGCTGGCGTTAAGTGTCCCGTCCATGTCGTCGCTGGCGCGCAGCGCGTAGGTCAGGAAGGCCACCAATTTGCGCATCGTGTCCGCGGTCAGGGGATCGGCCTCCGCGCCGGGCACTTTTCCGTCCACCATGTCGCGCATGACCGGCAGATAAACGTCGCGCAGGGTCCGGCGCAAATCTCCGTAAATTTCCGGCGCGCGGGAGGCCGGCAGGGCTTCCACGATCAGGTCGCGGGCGGCGCGTTCGCGCTCGGCGGCATCTCCCGGCTGCGCGGAGGCCTGGCCGCCGCCTTCCTGGGCGAAAGCGCCGGGCGCATAGGCCAAGGCGGCAAACGCCATCGCCAGCGCGAGCGCCAAGGATTTGAGGGACAATGTCATGCGGCGTGTCCTTTTCGTCAGGTGCGCAAAAATATTGGAGAACCGCTGGGCGGGTAACGAGGGAATCAACCAGCGCGAGGTCATACACTGTTCGCGCCGCCCCGCCAATGGCGCGGCTTATTGCGAAACGTTGCCGTAAAGCGCCAGATGCCGGAACGCCTCCGAGCGCGTCATCGCCAGGTCCGGCCCCACCGGCTTCGCTCCGTCGAAAGCGCGGATGCCGCCGTCCTTGGCGCCCTTGATCATGTTCATGCTCATCATCGCGTAGCCGCCGCCTTCCACGCACACGCCGATGCCCACGCGCGAATTGGCGATCATGTTGCTGGAACAGAGCAACTGCCCGAGGATTTTCGCGCCGCCGAGCTTGATGCCGGCGTCCGGCGCGAGGTTTACGACATTGCCGTTGATGACGGCATCGCCGCCGATTTGCATGCCGCAGCCGGTGAATTGGTTGCCAATGATCTGCGCGGGTGTGCCGGCGGCCTCGTCCCCGATGCGCAGGGCGACGGCGGTGCGCATTTCGAAGCGGCAGCCGGCGATGTGCAGCGACGATCCGCCTGCGCGCTCGACCGCCAGCCCCACGCCGGACCAGTTCACGAACAGGCAGTTCTCCACCGCGATGGGGTGCGCACCTTTCAGAGACACAAGCACGGCGCCGGCCTGCCCTTGCCCCGCCAATGTCAGCCCCCATAGCGTCACGCCGCCGCCGCTTTCCAGCAGCGGTTCACTGCCGCCGGCGACCAGCGCTGCGCGTCCGCCCGGCCCTGGGCCGCATAGCACCACGGAAGCGGCAGCCACCAGGCGGTTCTTCACTGGATATATGCCGGGCGGGAACACGACTGCACCGTGACTCTGCGCGGCGGCGTCGATGGCGCGCTGAATCGCGGTGCTCTGATCCGCGGACGAGCCGGGCTTGGCGCCGAAATCAATGACGTTGATGCCGCGCGCATCCTCGGCCCGCGCCGGAGTGCTCTCAGCGGCCAATGCCAGGGAGCCCGCGCCGATCGCCATTCCCGCCGTCAGAATTCCCCGCCGGTTCAATGTCATTTGCCTCTCCTTGGTGAAGTCTAAGTTATCGTCGCTCTGTGCTGCGCCCAACCGCTCCTTCGCGGCTCCGCCGCTCAGTACACCTGGGCACCGCTGCGGCCCATAGGGGGGCCTTGCTCGCTCCGGTGCAAAATTGCGGGCCGGCGGCCGCCATGGGCGTTGCGCCTGCTGACGCGTTTCGTCGCCGCCGCCTGCAACGCCGCCGCGCGGAGCATGAGGCGCGCCGCTTTCGCCAGACTGTCAGCAGGCAGCAACTCAATCGAGGCGGGAATATGGATGAACGAAACCTGGGCCGGGCGGCTCTTATGCCACTCGCCGCAAAGGCTTTCAAAGAACATCGCGTTGCATAGATAATGTCCGGCGTCATCGGAAAGGCGGGCCGGAATTCCGCCGGACCGCAGCGCCGGCAGCAGCAGTCCGGCCAGCGCTGGCGACGGGAGGACGGCGGGAGCGGCGGCGCGGACCACGTCACCGCGCGGCAGCTCGCCCCGGCAGTCGCAAAGACAATCGCAGCGGTTGCGCGCCATGGTTTCGATGGAGATCACCGTGTCCCGGCTGCTGACGCCGAACATCAGGATCGCGTCGGGCTTCGAGGCGGCCACGGCGCGGCGTAGATGCAGCGGGGCCAGGCGCCAGGACGTTGGCAGGATGGCCGTGCTCAGCCGCGCGCGCACGTCCGGCAAACGCCCCATCGCGCCAAGCCGCCGCATCAGCCATCCCGTCCGGTTGACCGGCATGCCCGGAAACGGGCCGAAGCCGGTTGCGAGGAGACTGACGGCCGCCGTCATACAAAATACGGATGACTTTTTCCCATCCGCCCTCCATTCGAATAGTCCGTGAAGTATCGAATTTCTCTGTTCGGCCAGGGTGCCATTTCTCCGTCCCGGCCATGCACAAGCGACATGCTGCCGCGCGCAGGACGGGTCAAGGGCGCTGAAAGCGCGGCCGGAGGCCGTTTACCCTTGACGCGTCTGAGCGGCGGAGCCGCGAGAGGAGCGGTTGGGCGCAACACAGAGCGACAAATCTTATGATTCTGCACGGTGGCATGCTGGTGTGCGGCGGGGCATCCCACGGCATCGGATCAGATGAAGCATTCATCTCGATTTTTCGTCATTCCCCCAGCCCCATCAGCGCCGCGATCTCCTGCGCGGCGGCAACGGCCATCACCCGCCCCTCGCGCACCTCGGCGTCAAGCTCGCGCAGCCGCGCCGACGTCTGCGGATTGGCCCGCAGGCTGGCGCGCAGGCGATCCTCGATCATGGCATGCATCCACGCAACGGCCTGCTCCCGCCGCTTCGCCTCGAATTCACCGCTGCGGGTCAGCGCCTCGCGATGCTCCAGCACCTTGGCCCACAGCTCATCCAGCCCGAGATTTTCCCGCCCGGAAATGGTGAGCACCGGCGGCGTCCAGTTGGGGCTTGGCGGCGTCAGGATATGCAGCGCCGTCCGGTAATCGCCGGCGGTCGCCCGCGCGCGCGCCTCGTTGCCGCCATCCGCCTTGTTCACGGCGATCATATCGGCCAGTTCGAGCACGCCCTTTTTCAGCCCCTGCAACTCGTCGCCGCCGCCGGGCAGCATCAGCACCAGGAAGAAATCCACCATCCCGGAAACAGCCACCTCCGACTGCCCCACGCCCACCGTCTCGACGATCACCACGTCATAACCGGCGGCCTCGAACAGCACCATGGTCTCGCGCGCGGTCTGCGTGACGCCGCCCAGCGTGCCGGACGTGGGCGACGGGCGGATATAGGCGCGCTCGTCAGCCGCCAGCCGGGCCATGCGCGTCTTGTCGCCCAGCAGCGAACCGCCGCTGCGGCTCGACGTGGGGTCCACCGCCAGCACGGCGAGGCGATGGCCGGCGGCGGTGAGGTTGATGCCGAGCTGGTCGATGGTGGTGGATTTGCCCGCCCCCGGCGCGCCGGTGATGCCGAGCCGCAGCGCCGTGCCGGTCAGCGGCAGCAGCTTTTGCAACAGCTCCACGGCCAGCTTGCGATGGCTGGGCTTGCGGCTCTCGATGAGCGTAATGGCGCGGGCGAGCGCCGCCCGGTTGCCGCTGGTCACACCGGCGGCGTAGTCATCGGCTGTCATCGGCGCCGGCTTGTCTTCGGCCTCGTTCATGCACCCTCGCGTCGTCCGTCTGGTCCCGCATTTCTAACGGGAACCTGCGCCGGGTGCAAAGGCGGCTTTTGCTTAGCCGTCTGGCGGGCCGCCGGTCAGTTGAGCGGCGCCAGCACCAGGACCTTCGCCGACACGGCATCGAATCCGCCCGGTCCAAAGCCTTCATAGCTGGCGGAAACATCCAGGTTCATGCCCGCCGGGGTGATCGAGCGGATACCGGCGGCAAGCCTGCCGTGGATACCCGTCTCGGCGCGGTCCTCAGCGGCAAAGGCCCAAATGGCTTCGAACCCCGCATGCGGTTCAATCGCAGTACCCGCCGGCGTCCGGTGGCGATAGCCGATCACCGGGCCGATGACGGCCTGGCCAGTTGTGGCGCGAACGGCGGGGATTGCCGCTCCGGCCCCATCGGTGTATGCGCTGGAAGCGTCTTCCATATAGGCGATGGAGGCGCCCGGCTGGAAATGCCACGCGCCGTATGACCAGTCCCCCGTCAGCGTGGAACTGGCCAGCCAGCGCTCCGTCGTAAAGCGGTCCCGGTAGGTCATCAGCGGGCGGACGGAATTGTCCGAACGGCCCCAGGCGGCCCGGCCTTGCAGGAACAGGTGGTCCGATAACCGGGCGGTGGCATAGGGGCCGATCATCCAGCCCCAGCCCTCCGCATCGGTGGCTAGCCGCCGCGACTTCTGCCGCATCGCGTCGAAGGCCACCATGGAACCAACCAGCAAACCGGGGCGGGCGATATAATCCGCGCCCGCTTGCAGGATGCCGAATTGGCCATAGAGGCCGGTGCCGCGGTCGCGGTCCCACACGCTCGCATATCCGCCCGCGATCCAGAATTCGAAAGCGTCCGGCTGGCCCGGCTGAGGCGCCGCGGTAAGGCTGATCGCCCGCGCCGGTGCATGCGCAATCTGCCCCAGGCTCGCCGGGAAGGGCCGGTCAGTGTAGAACGCGGCACGGGCGGGCAGGCCCGGCGGGCTTTCGGAGGCTTCTGCCTGAAACAGCGCGGGAACACCGCCGCTTTGCGGGGCAGGCTGGAGGCGGGCAATCTGGCGGCTGGCATCAATGCCGCTGGAGAGGATGAGGCTGGAACGCCGGGCCATGAACGCCCGCAGAGTATCGGGCGTCTGCCGGACCGCGCCCGCCTGGCGCAGCACGAGGTGCAGCGTCAATTCCTTCTGAATGTTATAGTCGCCCAGTGTGCGGCCGTCTTCGAGCTGGCGGCCGGCAAAGATCAGCCGCTGCTGATCGGGCGGGATGCCCTCCCTGTCCTGGATTTTCGCTTTGACGTTTTCGATGGAGTCGCTGGATTCCACTTCCAGCGTGATGGTCTTGCCGGTGAGCGTTTTGATGAAGATCTGCATCGCGGCGGCGGGCGTTACCCAGACCGAAATCGCCATCGCCAGCCAAAAGGCCCGCCATGTGAAGCGGTGAGATGCCATCGTCCCAGTCCTGCCGTTCGAGCGTGTGCCGCCGCACCGCTCGCCCTGTAATGGTGCTCATGAATAATGCACCCCCAGGTATGTGATTCGGCGGATTGTGTCCAACCGGAGCATTTTCCACCTGACATCAGAGATGCAGATCCGCGCGACTCCGACGGGTTTGCGCGACGATAGCAGCCGGCTGAGGTCACTTCCCCCCGCCCAGCCCTTTCAGCCGGTACAGCGCCTCCAGCGCCTCGCGCGGCGTCATCTCGTCCGGGTTGAGCGCCGCGACCGCTGCCTCAACCTCGCTCGCCTCGCGCGGACGCGGCGGCTCGGGTTTCGCGGCGGCGAACAGCGGCAGATCGTCGAACAAATCCGGCTGCTTACCGCCCTTCTTGCGCCCGCCTTCCAGCCGCGCCAGCACCTGCCGCGCCCGCGCGATCACCGCGCCCGGCAGCCCGGCCAGCTTCGCCACCTGGATGCCGTAGGAGCGATCCGCCGCGCCCGACTCACCTGATGCAGGAAGACGATCTCGTCCTTCCACTCCTTCACGGCCACGGTGACGTTGGCCGCGCGCATCCAGCCGGTCGGCCAGCGCGGTCAGCTCGTGGTAGTGCGTGGCGAACAGCGCCCGGCAGCGGTTGACGTCGTGCAGATGCTCCACGGCACGCCCAGGCGATGGACAGGCCGTCGAACGTCGCCGTGCCGCGCCCGATCTCGTCGAGGATCACCAGCGAGCGCTCCGTCGCCTGATTGAGGATGGCCGCCGTCTCGACCATCTCGACCATGAAGGTGGAGCGCCCGCGCGCCAGATCGTCCGACGCGCCGACGCGGCTGAACAGCCGGTCGACCACGCCGATATGCGCGCGATGCGCAGGCACGAACGCGCCCATCTGCGCCAGGATCGCGATACAGCGCGTTCTGGCGCAGGAAGGTGGATTTACCCGCCATGTTCGGCCCGGTGACCAGCCACAGGCGCTTGCCGTCGCTCGAGGCTGGCAGTCGTTGTCGATGAACGGCCCGGAGCCGGCGCTCTGGCCAGCGCCTGCTCCACCACCGGATGCCGTCCGCCCTCGATGGCGAACGCCGGCGATTGGTCGATCCACCGCGGGCGGCACGTAGTTCTGCTCCTCCGCCAGCTCGGCCAGCGCGCAGTAATGCAGTCCAGCTCGGCCATGGCGCGGCGGCGGCGCCGCAGATGCGCGCTCCTTCGCCGCCACGACCAGCGCGGCCAGCTCGTCGAACATCTCCAGCTCGATGGCCAGCGCCCGCTCGGCGGCGCCAGGATGCGCGCTTCGACGCTCGGCCAGCTCGTCCGTGGTGAAACGCATGGCGTTGGACATGGTCTGCCGGTGGCGGAAGCGCGCTCGAACGGCGGCTTCAGCAGCGCCCGGCCTGGCGCCGCTGATACCTCGATGAAATAGCCCAGCACATTGTTGTGCCGCACCTTCAGCGTCTTGATGCCGGTTTCGGCCAGCGTATTTGCGTCTGCAGCTCGGCGATGCAGCCCGCGGCCGTCGTCGCGCAATGCCGGCGGTTTCGTCCAGCTCGGCGCGGTAGCCCGTCGCGCATGAAGCCGCCGTCGCGCTTCAGATGGGGCAGTTCGTCGCTCAGCGCCGCGCTCAAGCGCGTCGCCAGCGTCCCCCGTCACGCCGGCGATGCCGATCGAGATCGCGGCGATCTCCGCCGGCACGCCTCGTCAGCGCAGCGGCGCTGCATCAGGCCGCGCGAGTGCCTGCCGCCGCCGCCAGCCCGTCGCGCAACGCGCCCAGATCGCGCGGACCGCCGCGCCCCAGCGCCAGCCGCGACAGCGCGCGGCGATGTCCGGCACGCGCCTTCAGCACGCCGCGGAGACGCGCGCGCAGCGTCCGCCCGTCGATGAGGAACGCCACCGCGTCGAGACGCGCGCGTTGATGGCCGCGGCATCGGTCAGCGGGCTGACGACAGCCGCGGCGCCAGCTCGCGCGCGCCCGCCGCCGTCACCGTGCGGTCGATGGCGCCGAGCAGGCTGCCTTCGCGCGCCCGCGCCTGCGTCCGCGTCAGCTCCAGATTGACGCGCGTGGCCGCGTCGATGGCCAGGGCACCGCCCGCCGCCGACGCGCCGCGGCGGCGCGCAGCGCCGGCGCTTGCCCGATCTGCGTGATCTCGACGTATTTCAGCAGCGCGCCCATCGCCGCCAGCTCGCCCCGGCTGAAGCTCGCCGAAAGCCTCGAGCATGCGCCACGCCCGAGCGCGTCCTTCAGCGCGCCTCGCCGGCGCGGCGGGCTGAAATAGGCCGCGGCACCGGCGTGCTGGCCGCGCCCGCGTGCTCGATGCGCGCGGCAAGGTGCTTGTCGCCGTCGATCGCGTCGCCGAGAGCACCTCGCGGGGGCGAGACGCGCCAGTTCGCCCGGCAGATCGGCCGCCGCCGCATTCGCCCACGAAGAATTCGCCCGTGGAAATATCGACGCGAGGCCAGCGCGTACTGCACCGGCTCGTCGCCGGGCTGCCCGTATGGCCAGCGCGGTCAGGAAGTTGTTGGCGCCGGCGTCGAGCAGCGTTTCCTCGGTGATGGTGCCGGGCGTGACCAGCCGCACCACGTCGCGCTGCACCACCGACTTGGCGCCGCGCTTCTTGGCCTCCGCCGGGTCTTCGAGCTGCTCGCACACCGCCACGCGGAAGCCCTGCGGCGATCAGCTTTTGCAGATATTCGTCGGCCCGCGCCACCGGCACGCCGCACATCGGGATGTCTTCGCCGAGATGCTTGCCGCGCTTGGTCAGCAGGATGCCGAGCGCCCGCGAGGCGATCTCGGCGTCCTCGAAGAACATCTCGAAGAAATCGCCCATGCGGTAGAACAGCAGGCAATGCCGGGATTCGCCGCCTTGATCTCGCGGATACTGCGCCATCATCGGCGTCAGCGCGGCGCCATCGATCGCGCGGCCGGGCGATCCCGGCCGTCATGCCAGATCGGAGCGCAGCGTTGCAATCCGCGTATCGCATTCTGCTCCGCCATGCGCAGCTCGGCTGGCGCAGCCACTTCTTGCATTCTTTGCCATAGTCCACTCGAAACCGCGGGCGCGAAGCTCACTGGCGCAGTATGCACACGTGCTCCGCATCGCGAGTAATCAGCAGCGATTACAGTTCGTCACAATGAGGCCGAAATGCATCGTCACTTGTCGGGCGCTGGGCCACTAGGTCTATGTCTGCATATACTCAATGTCGTCAAGACAGTTTCCCATATCCCCACAAAACCAAGCGAGAATCGTTAAGGAGCCAACAACGCCCATGCTTAACCAGTTTAATCCGCCAAGCTGTCGATGAGATCCGCAGAAACACCTGTTCAACCGTTGATCGCGCAAACCGTGCCAACGAACGCCAAACCCAGCGCGCCGCACGCGACCGCGCCCGTCCGCGCAGCGAAACGCGCGTCACCAGGCAGGAAGCCCTGCAATTCCATGCCGCCAGCACGCATCTCGGCCAGTTCCACGCGGGCGCCCGTCCCGGCAAGCTCGAGATCGTGCCGACCAAGCCGATGGCGACCCAGCGCGACCTGAGCCTCGCCTATTCGCCGGGCGTCGCCGTTCCGGTGGAGGCCATCGCCGAAAATCCCGAGCCTCGCCTACGACTACACGAGCAAGGGCAATCTCGTGGCGGTCATCACCAACGGCACGGCGATTCTCGGCCTCGGCAACCTCGGCGCGCTGGCCGCCAAGCCGGTGATGGAAGGCAAGGCGGTGCTGTTCAAGCGCTTCGCCGATGTGGACTCCATCGACCTGGAAGTCGACACGCAGGACGTGGACGCAGTTCATCAACGCCGTGCGCTATCTCGGCCCGTCCTTCGGCGGCATCAACCTGGAAGACATCAAGGCGCCCGACTGCTTCATCATCGAACAGCGCCTGCGCGAGCTGATGGACATCCCCGTGTTCCACGACGACCAGCACGGCACCGCGATCATCGCCGCCGCCGGCCTGATCAACGCGCTGGAGCTGACCGGCCGCGACATGCGCGATGTCAAGATGGTTGTGCAACGGCGCGGGTTCGGCGGGCATCGCCTGCCTGGAGCTGGTGAAGGCCATGGGCGTGCGCCACGAACAACGTCATTCTGTGCGACACCACGGGCGTGATCTACAAGGGCCGCGAAAAGGGCATGAACCAGTGGAAATCCGCCCACGCCGTCGACACGCCAGCGCGCACGCTGGCCGACGCCATGGAAGGCGCCGACGTGTTGTTCGGCCTGTCGGCGGCGGGCGCGCTCACCAAGGAGATGGTGGCGAGCATGGCGCCGAAGCCGATCATCTTCGCCATGGCCAACCCCGACCCGGAGATCACGCCGGAGGAGGTCGCGAAAGTCCGCGACGACGCCATCGTGGCCACCGGGCGCTCGGATTATCCCAATCAGATCAACAACGTGCTCGGCTTCCCCTATATCTTCCGGGGCGCGCTCGACGTGCAGGCGCGCACCATCAACGAGCCGATGAAGATCGCCGCCGCCCAGGCCATCGCCGAACTGGCCCGCGAGGACGTGCCCGACAAGGTGGCCGCCGCCTACCAGGGCCGCACGCTGCGCTATGGCCGCGAATACATCATCCCGGCGCCGTTCGATCCGCGGCTCATCAGCGCGCATTCCGGCGGCGGTGGCCAAGGCGGCCATGGACTTCGGCGTCGCGCGGCGGCCCGATCGTCGATATGGACGGCTACCAGGCGCGGCTGCGCGCCCGGCTCGACCCGGCGGCCGGCTTCCTCCACGCCATCTTCGAGCAGGTGCGGGCCAACCCGAAGCGGGTCGTCTTCGCCGAGGGCGAGGAGGAGCAGGTGGTCCGCGCCGCCAACGCCTTTCGTCGATTCCGAGCCTCGGCCAGCCCGATGCTGATCGGGCGCGAGGAGCAGATGCACGAGGCGTTCACTGCACGCGGGCTGAACCACCGCGATCAGTTCGAAATCGCACAACGCCCGATGTCCGAGCGCAGCGCGCGAATATGCGGACTTCCTCTACAGCCGCCTGCAGCGCAAGGGCTATCTGCTACGCGATTGCCAGCGGCTGGTGAACACCGACCGCAACATCTTCGGCGCCTGCATGCTGGCGCTCGGCCACGCCGACGCCATGGTGACGGGCGTGACCCGCAACTGGTCCACGGCTTTCAGATGTGGTGCGCAGGCGCTCGACCCGAAGCCGGGCCACCGGGTCATCGGCGTGTCGCTGATCATCAGCCGCGGCCGCACGATTCTGGTCGCGGACACCTCGGTGCACGACATGCCCAACGCCGAGGAACTGGCCGACATCGCCGTCGAAGCGGCGGGCGTTGCCGCAGCGCCTCGGGCTTCGACGCCGCGCGTGGCGATGCTGGCCTACTCGAACTTCGGCCATCCGATGAGCGAGCGCGCCGAGACCGTCGCACGAGGCGGTGAAGATCCTCGACACGCGCGGCGTCGATTTCGAGTACGACGGCGAGATGGCCGCCAATGTCGCGCTGAACCGCAAGGCGATGGCGCTGTATCCGTTCTGCCGGCTGTCCGACACGGCGAACGTGCTGATCATGCCCGCCTATCATGCGGCCAGCATCTCCACCAAGATGCTGCAGGAACTGGGCGGCGGCACGGTGATCGGCCCGCTGCTGGTGGGGCTGTCGAAGCCGGTGCAGATCGCGCTCGCTCGGCTCCACCGACAGCGATCTCGTGAACATGGCGGCGCTGGCGGCGTTCGACGTTTGATTAATGCCGTAGTAACGCTATAAGCTCTGCGAAAGCGCCGTTTCCCGCCGCGAATAGTGGTGGAAGACGGCGCTTTTTCTTATACTGT
This sequence comes from uncultured Alphaproteobacteria bacterium, assembly GCA_963827885.1. Taxonomy (GTDB): domain Bacteria; phylum Pseudomonadota; class Alphaproteobacteria; order Rhizobiales; family Rhodomicrobiaceae; genus CAWHDD01. The sequence goes on from CAWHDD010000002.1 coordinate 133,235, forward strand.
TGCAAGGCCGCCCAGTTACACCCCGAAGCTAGGTTCTGTTAACCAAGACTATTAGCATTGTATTGATTCTCACCCGACGAAATCGCCTTTGACTTAATTAATCAGCAAACCGGCGGCGATCCATTAATGTCTCATTAACTGGCGGGGACTAGGTTTGGCACATGGAAATGCCGCTGGTCCCTTATCCGAACGGGTTCCTCCCGGACATTCCCACAGGAATAAATCATTTTGTCATGTGGAGTTTGTAAATGCGTAACCTCATCATCCGTTTCGCCAGTAACCAGTCGGGCTCGACATCCATCGAATATGGATTGATTGCCGCCGGTATCAGCGTGGCGGTGATTTCCATCGTTGGCTCCGTTGGCGATCAAATCCGCAGCATGTTCAACGGCCTCGCTTCTCAACTGACGACGTTCAATTCGCCTGCGCTTTAACGGATTGCTGGAGCTGCGCGGCCGGTTCCTGCCGTTCGCGTTCCCAGGGGGCGGCCGAAAATGCCGCCCCGCGTTGTCACGGGGCGAGTTTGACGATGATCACGGAACGCTTCGCAAAAGTCAGACGTTACGCCCAGGACCAGCGCGGCTCGGCAATGGCTGAGTATGGTGTCATCGTGTCGCTTCTCGCCGTTCTGGCGTTGACCGTCACGGAGACATTCGGGGCTGAAATCCGCGCGATGGCGGAGACCATTGCTCACGCGTTAGCCCAGGTGCAGGGAGGCGGAATATGACGCTGCAATCCGGCATTTTCTGCCTGTTTCCCGCCATCATGATCTTCGCGGCTATCTCCGACCTGTTCACGCTCACCATCCCCAACTGGCTGACCGCCGCTCTGGCGCTGGCATTTTTCGTCGCGGCGCCGTTCGCGGGCCTCGGCCTGCGGGAAATCGCCCTGCACGGGGCTTGCGGCGCGGCGATGCTGATCGTCAGCTTCGTGCTGTTCGCACGCGGCTGGATCGGCGGCGGTGACGCCAAGCTGTTCGCGGCGGCGGCGCTCTGGTTCGGCTGGGAGCACATTTTCAACTTCAGCCTCGGCGCCACATTGCTCGGCGGCGTGCTGACCGTCCTCATCCTGCTGTGGCGAAACGTTCCCCTCACGCCGGTCAATTATCCGCACTGGCTGGTGCGGCTGCATGACCGGCGTGAAGGCGTCCCCTACGGCATCGCTCTTTCGGCCGCTGCCCTCGCCGTTTATTCGAACTCCGCTTATATTTCCGGCAGCCTTCTGGCTTATTAGACGGCGCATCCTGTACACAAAAATAACCGATAAATTATACATAAGTAAACAACCGGATATTAACCAACCGTTAACCATTTTTCATCAAGTTCGATTAAACTTTCTTGCTCTTCCGCCTGCAAATCGGGAAAAATTGATGAAACGAGGTCAAGCTCTGCTGCTGACCGCTGCGGCGGTTTCAGCGCTGGGATCGGCTGCGGTTGTTCATGGCCTGCTGACGCATGCTTTTCCATCCGATGCGCGTCTGGCTCGCAATGACACGGTGCAAATTCTGATCGCGGTACGAAATATCGCCGCCGGAGACAGCTTTGAGCCTGCGGCCGCCACATGGCAGCCCTGGCCAAGTGCCAGCGTGTCGCCGTCGATGATCGCCCTTCCGGCGGCGCTGGAGTTCACAGGTGCGGCGGCGTCGAAATATTTCGCACGCGCGCCGATCCTGGCTGGGGAACCGATCCGCCGTGACCGGCTGGTGCGGCGGGGCGATGCCGGTTTGCTCGCGGCGCTGCTTACGCCCGGCATGCGCGCTGTGTCGCTGCCGCTGCGCGATGAAAACGGCGTGGCCGGCCTGATCCGCGCCAACGACCGCGTGGACGTGATCGTTACCCGCGACAGGCGCGCGAATGGCGCCGCGCGCGGCCCTGGCGGCAGCGAAACCATCCTGCGCGGTGTGCGCGTGCTGTCGGCCGATCAGCCGCCGGAGGCGAGCGCGCGCGTGGGCGGTTTCACCAAAGGCCCGCACCAGAAAACCGCCGCTCTGGAAGTGACGCCCCGGCAGGCCGAGCTGCTGGCGGGGGCACGGCGCATGGGCGATATTTTCCTGAGCCTCGCCGCACTCGGTGACGTGACCCCCTCGGACGACGGGGGCAAACGCCTCACTCCCTCCTCGCTCACCATCATCAAATTCGGCGTGGCCACGAAAGTCGCCACGGATTAACCGGCAACCCCGGCAGGATGGCTTCCATGCGTATACTCCGGCCCAATAACGTCACACACCTGACCGCCGCCTTCACCGTTATACCGCTCCTCATCCTCGGCGTTGCGGCATCCGCGGGGCCGCTGCCGCGTTCGCCGCAGCCGTTCCCCGAGCGTGCCGCCGCCGCCCGTCCGCACCAGCCGGAAAAGCGCAAGCTGCGTCTGGGGCTGAACAAGTCGGCTATCATCGCGCTGGATAGCGATGTGCGCGATGTGATCATTCCCGCGCCGTCGATCACCTCCGCCGTGGTGCGCAGCGCGCGCAGCGTATACCTCACCGGCGAGCGTGCCGGCGAAACCAACGCTTTCTTCATCGGCAAGGACGGCGAGCAGATCCTCGCGCTCGACATCAGCGTTGAGCCGGATCACACGCAAATGTTGGGGGTAATCCGCCGGCATGTCGCCGGGTCGCGTGTGCGGGCGGAGGCCATGGGCGATCAAATCATCCTGAGCGGCTCGGTTCGCAACGCGGCGGACGCCGTGCGCGCTGCCGACATTGCCGCCCGCTTTGCCGGCAGCAAGGACAAGGTTCTGAACCTGATCGCGGTCACCTCGCAGGAGCAGGTGCTGCTGAAAGTGACCATCGCGGAGGTGGACCGCACGGCCATGCGCCGCATGGGGCTGGACATGAAAAACCTCGCCGTGGATGCGCAGCGTGTGGGCATCGGGGCGCTGACGCAGGCGGGTTTTCCGGTCACGGGCGGCGCTGTGGCAAGCGCTGCATACGATGTGGCGGCGAAAGCGATCACGGCGCCAGCGTCCGGCAGCGTGGTGAGCGCGGTGTGGCAGGCGGGCGGCGTGAACCTGCATACCGTCCTCGAAGCGATGGAGCGCAACGGCCAGGTCAGGACGCTCGCCGAACCCACGCTGACCTCCATCTCCGGCGAAACCGCCAATTTCGTCGCCGGCGGCGAGTTCCCCGTGCCCATCGCGCGCGACAACAACAACTCGGTCAGCGTGTCGTGGAAGCAGTTCGGCGTCGGGCTGGCGTTCACGCCCATGGTGCTGTCGGAGGGGCGCATCAGCCTGAAAATCTCCACCGAGGTCAGCGACCTGACGTCGGACGGCGCGGTGTCGGCCAACGGCCTGAGCATCCCGGCGCTGCACGTGCGGCGCGCCTCCTCCACGGTGGAGCTGCCGACCGGCGGCGCGCTGGTGCTGGCCGGGCTGATCTCGGAGCAGACACGGCGCAGCGCGGATAGCGTGCCGGGGCTGAACGCCATTCCGCTGGTTGGCGAACTGCTGGGCAGCCGCGATTTCAGCCATTCGCAGACCGAGCTGATGGTGGTCGTCACGCCGTATCTGGTGCGGCCGGCCGATCCCGCTAAGCTGGAGCTACCGGCCGCGCCTCAGCCGGCAAGAGCGGCGCTGCTGTCCGGCTGGAGCGCGTCCGCCGCGCCCGAGGCCGCCCCGGAAGCGCGCGCTCTGGAGCCCCTCGGCCCGCGCAACGTCTTTTTCACACAGGAGTAGCCGCCATGAATGCACGCGCGTTGTTTCTCCTGCCCCTCGCCGCCCTGACCGGCTGCGCGGCATCATCCCAGACCGGCCCGCAATTCCGCTCCGCCAGCGAGCACAATCTGGCGTTCATGCTGGCCGAACCGCTCGACCTCGTGGGGCCGGCGCCGGCCACGCCCCGGATGTCCGCCCGCCGCGACGCCGTGTTCCAGCACTACACCCGTGGCGAGGACACAGCCGCGCGGCGGACAGGCGCCGAAAATGCCTCCGTCAGCGATGTGGGAAAGGCAGGCAACTGATGGGCTTGTGGCGAAAATCCGCGCCGGCCGTTTCCCCGGTCAGCGCTCTGACGGAAACCGATCTGAAGGCCACCGTGTTTCAAACCCTGGTCGAATGCGTCGATCTGGGCGCGCTGTCCAAGCTGCCGATGGACGAGGCGCGGGCGCAGATTGCGGAAGTCACGACCGAGATTTGCAAGCTCGGCGATATCCTGCTGCCCCCGGCTGATCAACTGGCCATGGCGAAGACCATCGGCGACGACCTCCTCGGCCTCGGCCCGCTGGAGCCGCTCTTGGCGCGCGACGATATCAGCGAAATCATGGTGAACGGCCTCGACGGCTGTTACGCCGAGCTGCACGGGCGTCTTGAACGCCTGCCGGTGCGCTTTGCCAGCCGCGAGCAACTGCTGAGCCTGTGCCAGCGCGCCGCCGCGCGCGCCGGGCGGCGGGTGGACGAAGCCAGCCCCGTCTGCGACGTGCGCCTCCCCGATGGCAGCCGCCTCAACGTCATCCTGCCGCCGCTGGCCATCGACGGGCCGGTGCTGACCATCCGCAAATTCCTGCGCCAGCACGCCACGCTGGACGCGCTGCAAGCACTGGGCAGTTTCTCGCCCGCCGCCCGCGCGTTGATGGAACTGATCGCCCGCTGCCGCTGCAACATCCTGGTCACGGGCGGCAGCGGCGCGGGCAAAACCACGCTGCTGAACTGCCTCGCCGGCTCCATCGACGCCGACGCGCGCATCATCACCTGCGAGGACGTGGCCGAATTGCAGTTGCCGCAGCCGCATGTGGTGCGCCTGGAGACGCGGCCCCGCAATTTCGAGGGCAGCGGCGAGGTGACGCTGACGCAGCTTGTGCGCAATGCCCTGCGCATGCGGCCGGACCGGCTCATCATTGGCGAGGTGCGCGGCGCGGAGGCGCTGGACCTGTTGCAGGCCGTGAACACCGGCCATGACGGCTCCATGGGCACGCTGCATGCAAACGACCCGTATCAGGCGCTGAGCCGGCTGGAGGCGCTGGCCAGCATGAACGCCGCGCACCTGCCCGGCGAGACCATCCGGCGGCTGATCGGCGGCGGCATCGACGTCATCGTGCATCTGGCGCGGCTGCCGAATGGGTCGCGCAAGCTGATGGAGGTGTGCGAGGTGGCGGCCGCCGGCGGTACTCTGCAAGCAACGCGGGTGCTCCATTTCACCGGGACGGATGCGGCGCCGGCTGATGGCGGGGGGCGTCCATCTTTCGCCAATGCAGGCAACGCCGAAGCTGATGCCCCCAATGTTCCCGCCTGCCGCCACCCCCTTACCCTGTCCCTCTCCGAAGTTGAAGCGGGTGCCGTTTTCGTTCCGAAAACGCTCGGGGGGAGAGGGGATGCTGGCGGCGAGGGACTGCCCCTTCCCCTCTCCCTTGATGGGAGAGGGTGGCGCGAAGCGCCGGGTGAGGGTGAGGCCACACACGCCGACGCTGGAAAACATCAGGGTAGCCGGGATGCCGAATGTATAGCCAGCGCCGGAGGGCGCCAGTCTTCGGCTACAGCGGGCGGCGCCGGTGGCAACGCCGCCGGGGAGCGCGAAAAACGGGCGGCACCGGGCACAGCCGGTAGCGCTCACGGCGAATGGATGCTGGCCGCTGCCCCGCCGCCGCGCGTGCGTGAAAAGGCGCGGCTGCATGGCTGCGAGGCGCAGCTCGACGAACTTTTCCGTCAATGGGGCGGCGGGCATGTTTGATACCGGGACCGCTCATCTGCTGGCGGTTTCGCTTTCGGGCATGGCCGGCGCCTGTCTCGCCGCCGCGTGGCTCTATGCGCGGCTGCTCAACGTCCCGCCGGCCCCTGAGACGCTCGCCGCCGGCCGCGAAATGGCGAAACTGCGCCGCCGGCTGGCGCGCTCGCCCATCGCTTTGGCGAACCGGCGGGCGAAAGACCGCTCGCTCGGTGCGCGGCTCAACCTCGCCGGCTGGAACCTCACGCCGCCGACGTTCATCGCCCTGCAACTCGCGGCCGGCCTGATCACCTTCGCCGGCCTGCTGCTGGTACTGCCATCGGCGGCACAGGCGGCGCTTGGCGGCGTGCTCTGCGGCGCAGTGCTGCCGCGAACGGTGCTGGCGGCCGTCATCGCGCGACGGCAGCGGCGCTTTGCCAAACACTTCGGCAATGCCGTGCAAACCCTAGTGCGCGGCGCCAATGCCGGCCTGCCGTTCAACCGCTGCCTGCAACTGGCGGCGGAGGCTTGCCGCGAGCCGGTGCGCTCGGCGCTCGGGCGGCTGGCCGCAGAAATCATCGCCGGCATCCCCGTGGCCACAGCGCTCGACACCTTCACGCGCCACAGCCCGGCGCCGGAAACGCGCATTTTCGCCTTCACGCTGGCGCTGCAATACGAGACCGGCGGCAGCGCGGCGGCTGCCCTCGGCAATCTGACCGGCGCCCTGTCGGCGCGCGAGCAGTTCACCCGCAAGCTTGGCATCCTGACGGCGGAGGCGAAAATGTCGGCGGTCATCATCGGCGCGCTGCCGCTGGTGGTGGCGGGCGGGCTGCTGCTGTCATCGCCGGATTACCTCGAACCGCTGTGGGCCAGCCAGACCGGCCGGCTCTGGCTCTACGGAAGCGGCCTGTGGATGCTGACCGGCATCTTCGCGATTCACCGTCTCACGCGGCTGGACCGGGGGCGGTGAGCATGGAACAGATTGCGGCCCGGATCGTGCTGGACTGGACGTTGATCGCCTCCATTCTGCTGGGCATGGGCGTTTTCGCCGCGCTGCTGGCCGTGTTGTGGCCCGCGCTGGTGAGCGGCGCCGCCACGCCGGAAATACCGGCGGTGCGTTCGCATGCGAAGCTGAAACTTGGCCTGTCGCGCCCCCGCCGCCGTCTGGTGCAGCCGCGTGATGGTGCCGCCTCGCCGCTGTTTTCCATCGAGAGCCTGCGCCGGCTCCTGGATTTGGCGGGTTATCCTGGCGACGGCGGCCTCGCCGTGTTTCTGGCGTTGCAAGTTGTGGCCGCGATGCTTGCTGGCGGCGTGACCTATGGTTTGGCGCACAGTCTGGCCGGGGAGGGCAGCGTTCTGAACCAGCCCGTGCTGCTCAGCGCCGCCGCCGCCGTGGCCGGCTTCCTGCTGCCGCCGTCCATGCTGACACGAACGGTCGAACGGCGCCGGCGCGACATCGCACGCCATTTGCCAGACGCCATCGACCTGCTGGTGCTCTGTCTCGGCGCCGGATTGAGCCTTGAGACCGCCCTGCGCAAAGTCGCCGCCGGCCTTCGCCAGCATTTGTCCGCCGCTCGCCGCCGAACTGAACGCGACGCTGGCGGAGCTGTCGCTGCTGCCGTCGCGGGCGGCGAGCTACGGCCGGCTTGGTTCGCGCTCGGGCTCGCCGCAGCTCCAGGCCGTCGCCTCGCATTTCATCGAGGCCGAGCAGCATGGCATCGCCGTCGCCGCGTCGCTCGCCGCCGCCGGCAAATCCATGCGCGACGAGGCACTGGCCGAGGCCGAACGCAAGGCCGCCGCGCTACCGCCGAAGCTGGCGATACCGCTGGTGGTGTTTTTCATGCCGGTGCTGTTCGTGATTATGCTGGGGCCAGCGCTGATCCGGCTGTTCGCGGCGTTTTGAAGACTCGCAGGCGATTATGCGCGGTCCACGATACGCAAAAGCGCACAGGCCACCATCATTTGTTCAACTGCGATCAACGCATCGGAGATGACTGGAGCGCTATGAGCCTTTGCATTACGGAACTCGCCGAATGCGCCTTTGAAAACATCACACCTTGCGGCTTGCCGTCCGGGAAGTGCCGCTTTATCTGTCAGCGTTCCCGTGGTCTGACTAAATGCTTTAGCCATCAATGCTGAACCATAATCGGTCTCTGCAAAATCACCCTTTTTGCGAACCGCAATTTCAACGCCTTTGAATGCTTCAAATACCGCAGTGTCATAGTCGCCTGCATTAAACGCGTTCCATGATGCTTCCGGCAGCAAAGTATGGAATAAATCGCGCGTGAACTGGCTACGGCCTTTGGCAGCCGCAAGCTTGGCTTCGGTGTTTACCGCCCTTCCCTTCGAGGAAATAACGCGAAACCCGTTCTTACCATTATACGAATCGGGCTCTTCAATTAAGTCGGCGTTTTCCAGCCGTTTCCATGCTCGGTTGACCAATTTCTCCACGGCGCTGTATTTTTTCCCGTCATTTGCGTAGCCGCCATTGATGCTAAAGAGTTCAGTCACGAGGCCGCCGCTGGTTGCCATGCTGCGCAACGGATCGTCGCTGATCGCTCTGAGGTAGCGCAACATCACGAGTCCAATGTCGGACTCTGACGCATCAAGGAGCCGATCGACCTCTGGATACAGGTCAACAATATCTCGCTCAGGTTTCTGCATGTGCAACGCTCGCGATCTTCGGAATCATCAAACGGCGAGCAATAAGATCGCCCGCACTTTCGTCATTGCTGATGGGGAAATGGTGGGAGGCTGGACGTCAACCCGTCTCGAACTCGTTAGGGCTGCTTCCTTCCGGACCTGACCCGGTTGGCGAGGGATACGTCCGCCGCCAACCTCCCGGCGGTATATATCGGGCGAAATCCCGCCGCGAGGCAAGGGGAAAGCGCACCGGGCACGGCTATATTGCACGGCAGATGCCGCGCGGCGTAACCATCAGCCAGCCACGGCCGGCGGAGGCTGCATGCTCAGCGCGCCGTTCAGCAACTGATCCACCTCGTTACCATCGCGCGGGGCGAAAACGCTGCCGATGCGGGGCTGTGCCTCCATCTTGTGGCCCGCAATCTCCAGCTCCGCGCCCAGCGCATTTTTCAGCCGCGACCGCAGGCCGTCGATGTTCTGCTGACTGGCAACGTTGGGCTGGACGATGCCGAACAGGTCGCCGTCGAGGCGGGCCACCATATCCGTCGGGCGCAACACGTCCACCAGCCGGCGGCCGATCTCCTGCACCAGCAGGTCGCGCGCCGCCAGACCGAATGTCCCCAGCACCGCCTGGAAACTGCCGACCACCACTGTATGCACCGCGAGCCCCTTGTCGCCGCTCAGTCCCTTCAGCGCCGTGACAACATGCTCGCGGAACTGGGCGCGGTTGGAGAGGCCGGTCAGCTCGTCATGACTCGACGCGAAGATCAGCTTGGCCTCTTTATGGCTTTCCTCGGTGACATCTTCCTGCACGTCCACCCAGCCGCCGCCGGGCAGCGGCTGCGTCGTCACGCGGATGGCGCGGCCGTTGGCCAGATGCTGCGTGCGGTATCGCGGCGTGCCGTCGCCGGCCAGCGCGATTTCGCGGCGAATCCAGTTCAATTCCTGGGCGATGGCGGCTTCGTCGTCCTTTTCACCGTCTTTCGGCTGATAGACGCGGATGATTTTGTCCAGCGCGGTGCCAGGGCGCGTCAGGTTCTGCGGCAGGTTGTAGATTTGGCCGTAAACCTTGTTGCACAGAATGAGCCGCTGATCCTTGTCGAACATGGCGAGACCGCGCGCCATGTTGTCCAGGGCGACCTGGAGGTAGTCCTTAAGTTCCTCAAGCTCCGAGGAGATAGCCTGGCGCGCGCTTAAGATACTGGTAAGGGTCTGTGCCATTTATGTGCCGGCCTGCCAATTGACGCGAAACTTTCAGCCAGGAGTACTGATTTCTTCATACCGGCTCCTGCCTTTGCGTCTCCCGCGCGGACACCGGCACGGCTTCCCGGCCGGCCCGCGAAGGGGGATCGCGGAATTGTTTTACACTGCTGGCGGTTATCAACGGCTGAAGACGGGGGGTAAAGTTGCCGGCACTCGGGGAGGCAGGCAAGCCGGGCCGCTACACGACTTCAATGAGCCGTTCACCGTGTTCCAGCGCCTGGACGATCACGGGTAGCGTAGCGGCCATGCGAGCCAGCAGCACCCGCTTGGTGGTATTGCCGGTTCGCAGCCAGACAATCGCAGGGCCGTCTCTTTCCAGCGTGCGGAGGATGACGAAATCCTCGTCCTTGGTGATCAGTACCGCTCCGGTCTGAGTGGCATAACGCCAGATTGCGGTGTCCGGCGCTGACTTTAAACCGCAATCGGCGACATGTTCCGCTTCATGTCCTTCCGCCGTCAGCCACCGGGCAAGGGCCGGAGGGAGTTGCGCATCGACGAGAAAACGCACTACTCCGCCGCCCTAATGATGCGGTGATCAGCGCCACGTGCGGCAAAGGCCAGCGCGGCGGTGATGTCCTCGTCCTCCAGATACGGATAATCCGCGAGAATTTCCGCGCGAGATGCGCCCGCCGCCAGCATATCCAGCACATCCGACACGCGTATCCGCAGCCGCGAATGCAGGGACGCCCGCCGCAGACCTCAGGATTAACCGTGATACGCTCAAGTTGGTTGTTCATGGTCTCAGTATAGGCGTTTGCCGCACGCGCGTTCAAGCGCTCCGTTGCTCACCCCTTCGCTCGCATCGGCACATAAACCTGCACCACCCAGATCGCGGAATTTCTCGCTCATCTCCGCCATGCCGTCCGCCGCCGCCTCTTCTACCGGGCGGTTCAGCTTGGCCGCGTAGTCGCGCACCTGCTGCGTGATCTCCATGGAGCAGAACTTCGGCCCGCACATCGAGCAGAAATGCGCGATCTTGTGCGCCTGCCTTGGGCAGCGTCTCGTCGTGCATGGCGTGCGCCGTGTCGGGATCGAGCGACGAGGTTGAACTGGTCCTCCCAGCGGAAATCGAAGCGCGCCGCCGACATCGCGTCGTCGCGCAGCTGCGCGGCCGGGTGCCCCTTGGCCAAGTCCGCCGCGTGCGCCGCGATCTTGTAGGTGATCACGCCGGTCTTCACGTCGTCGCGGTCGGGCAGGCCGAGATGCTCCTTCGGCGTCACGTAGCACAGCATCGCCGTGCCGAACCAGCCGATCATCGCCGCGCCGATGGCGGACGTGATGTGGTCGTAGCCGGGCGCGATGTCCGTCACCAACGGCCCGAGCGTGTAGAACGGCGCCTCGCCGCACAGCGCAAGCTGCTTCTCGACGTTGACCTTGATCTTGTGCAGCGGCACATGGCCCGGCCCCTCGATCATCACCTGACAGCCGCGCTCCCAGGCCACCTTCGTCAGCTCGCCCAGCGTCTCCAGCTCGGCGAATTGCGCGGCGTCGTTGGCGTCGGCGATGGAGCCGGGGCGCAGGCCGTCGCCCAGCGAGAAGGCCACGTCGTAGCGGCGCATGATGTCGCAAATCTCGTCGAACCGCTCGTACAGGAAGCTCTCGCGGTGCCGCGACAGGCACCACTTCGCCATGATCGCGCCGCCGCGCGAGACGATGCCGGTCACGCCGCTGCGCGGTCAGCGGCACATAGCGCAGCCGCACGCCCGCATGGATGGTGAAATAGTCCACGCCCTGTTCGCATTGCTCGATGAGCGTGTCGCGGTACACCTCCCAATCGAGCTTCACCGGATCGCCGCCCACCTTCTCCAGCGCCTGATAAATCGGCACCGTGCCGATCGGCACCGGCGACATTGCGGATGATCCATTCGCGCGTGTTGTGGATGTTGCGGCCGGTGGACAGGTCCATCACCGTGTCGGCGCCCCAGCGGATCGCCCACACCATCTTTTCCACCTCCTCCTCGACCGAGGACGTCACGGCGGAATTGCCGATATTGGCGTTGATCTTGGTGAGGAAGTTGCGGCCAATGATCATCGGCTCGAGTTCGGCGTGGTTGATGTTGGCCGGGATGATCGCCCGCCCGCGCGCCACTTCCGAGCGCACGAATTCGGGCGTGATGAACTCGGGGATGTCGGCGCCGAAGCTTTCGCCATCGGCCAGCGCGGCCGCCGCGCCCTGCCACCGCCGCCGCGCGTCCCATGTTCTCGCGGTGCGCGATGTAGACCATCTCGCGGTGATGACGCCCGCCCGCGCATATTCGAGCTGGGTCAGCGGCTTGCGCCGGGCAAACCGCGCAACGGCCGATGCGCCGTCGGGAAAGTCGCGCGCCAGACGGTCGCCGGTGGCGCCGTTGTCCTCGTAGCGCACATCGCGGCCCTGGTAGCGCTCGACACCGCCGCGCTCGCGCACCCACGCCGCGCGGTCACGCGCCAGCAGCCCGCGCTCCAGGTTGATGTCCGCGCCATCCTCGGTGTATATGCCCCGACGGATCGTAAACGCGGAACACCGGCTCGCCATCGGTCAGCGCGATCTCGCGGAACGGCACGCGCATCCCGGTATGCCCCTCCACCGGCACATAAACTTTCCGTGAGGAGGTGATGGGACCAGTGGTCACTTTCGGCGTTTCCAGATCGTTCGGCCGGGTCAGCTCGTTCATTGCCGGTTCTCCCAAAATTGAGGGGCTGCCATGATTGGCAGCGCGAAAATCCGGCGCGAACACCTGGCGGCAGCGCGCGAACGCGCCTTGAGACGGGGAAGAAGCCATTCCGTCCCTACGCCGGTCCTAACCGGATCAGGTTCAAAGGGTGCTTGCGCGGCAGCGGCTGGCAGCTCCGCTTAAGGTTCAGCGCAATCTCAGCCGGATACCTCCGGCGCCCCTCGGATACTCCTACAATGTAAAGCAATGGACTGGCTTGACAAGTGCCGCTTTGGGGGGCCGCTCCGTCAGAGCGCGGCCGGAAGTCTACCCGGGGTATCGCCGCGAAACGGGCCGGATGCGGCGCGCTGTGCATAGCCTCGGGCTGATACTCCGCGCGCTTCAGCCACGCGAACGTGCCCGGCCCGCAGCGCGTCCACGCCTTGGTGTAGCCGAGCAGGTTCATGGTCTCCTCCTCCACCTTGCGGGCATCGCCCTCCCTGCCTTTTGCAGCGAGCCGTGCGATTTCGGCCTGCCGTTCCCGGACTTTCTGGATATCCAGGGTGGAAAGCTGGGTGTGTTGCAGCACGATGATGATGGCGGCGCCGAGCTGGGGAACGGGAGCCCGCTTGCCGCCGTGGGGTGCGCACGCCTGGACCGGCGCGGCCATGAGGGCAAAGAGTGCGATGCCGAGGCAAAATGTACGCATGAGAAAAGACCCTTTCACTGGAATGAAACGCCGAGCCGCCGAAACCGCAGCGTTCCTGCTTGGTGGTTGGTCGCGGGATGGGGTGAAAAGGTTCAATGCAAAATGGCGGGAGCGGCAGGCATGTGCGCGGCCGTTCAGATGATCGTTGAAGAGAAGCGTGGAAACCTTTCGCTCTACAGGTGCGCTTTGTCCGCCGCGCGCTTACAAATTCTCTGGCGCGCGAAAGGCGGGCGTTCACTCAATGCGACAAAAGGAAAACCATGCGCATCACGGCGATCATTGCGGCTCTGCTGGTGCAGGGCTGGTGTCAGATGGCTTCGGCTTGCGAGCCTATCGAGCGTTACACGGCGCGTCTCGGGCCGCGTGACCATTTCAATTCGCAGGGTGTGCGCTTGAGCAGCCCGGCGGCCATCATCCGGCAGGACCGCGCCAATTTTCATCAATTCGGCGTTCGCGACCCGGAGGACGAGGGCGACGAATTCTTTTCGTCGAAAGAGAATCGCGAGCGTCTGGAGCGGATGCTCGACAGCGCCTGGGTGGCGTCGGATATCGCCAGGGTCGTGGTGAACGATACGCCGCTGATTGACGTGACGGTTTGCGCCGGGGGGCACCTTCAGGTGAATGTGCGGTAGAGGGGATGCCGGTAACGCGCGCGCCATCGAGGGAAGCCGGATGGCGCGCCGCCTGACGCAGTAAGGCCTTGCTCAGAAATAACTGCGCCAGATGGCGCAGGAATTTTGTTCGTCCGCAAGGCGCGGAAAGGGGCGCATACCTGGGGTATGTAACCCTTTTCGAGAACGCAGCGGACGGACAAAAGGACAAGCCAGATGGCGCAGTTATTTCTGAGCAAGGCCTAAGATTAGCTGGCGCGTTTTGTCAGGTGCGGGGGCGTCGCGGCGGGGCAGGCGGGGAAGATTTCGCGCCTTGGTTTCGGCTGGCTGAAATAGAAGCCCTGCGCCTCCGAGCAGCCGGACGCGGCCAGCGTTTTCAGTTGTTCCTCCGTCTCCACCCCTTCGGCGACGGTCTGCATGCCAAGAGCCGACGACAGCGACGTGATGGCCTTGATGAAGGCGTCCGAGCATTTATCCTCGCCCAGCCGCGCGATGAACGACCGGTCGATCTTGATGCGGTCGATGGGGTGGTCCTTCAGGCAGCTCAGCGACGAATAGCCGGTGCCGAAGTCGTCCATGGCGATGCCAACACCCAGGGCGCGCAACTCCTTGATCTGCCTGACAATCAATGCGTCCGTTTGCATAAGGGTGGTCTCGGTAATTTCGATTTCCAGGCGCTGGGGCGCGAGGCCGGATTTTTCCAGCGCGGTTTTCACGATCGTGACCAGTTCGGGGTCTCTGAATTGCACCGGCGACAGGTTGACCGCCACGCGCAAAGCCTCCGGCTGCTCCGCCATGTCGGCACAGGCCTTTTGCAGCACCCAGGCGCCGATGGGGATGATCAGGCCCGCTTCCTCGGCAACCGAGACGAACTCCGCCGGGTGGATGAGGCCCCGGTGCGGATCGTGCCAGCGGATCAGCGCTTCGTAACCCGTGATGCGGGACGAGGCGATGCAGTAGATGGGGTGGTAGTACAATTCGAGCTGATCGTCCGCGAGGGCGTCCCGCAGCCCCGCCTCCAGCGCGCGCCGGGCTCTGGCGAAGGCTTCGATTTCCTGGTTGTAAAAGCGGTACGTCGCCCGGCCCTCGGCCTTGGCGGTGTACAGCGCAAGGTCGGCGGCCTTCAGCAGGTCCGAGGCCGAACTGCCGTCCTGCGGAGCCAGCGCAATGCCGACACTGGCGCTGATTTCGAGCCGCTGGCCGTCGATTTCGTAAGGCTTGCTCAACACGTTGCACAGCCGCCGCGCGATGTCTTCCGACTTGCCGCGGCTGACTTCGCTCATCTCGATGACCGCGAATTCGTCGCCTCCGAGACGGGCCACCACGTCGCCCTGCCGCAGATTCATGCGCAGCCGCTCGGCGACGACCTTCAGGAGCTTGTCGCCCACGGGATGGCCGAAAGTGTCGTTGATGGGTTTGAAGCGGTCCAGGTCGATGGCGTGGAATGCCAGTTGCCGCCCGTTATCCAGACTGGCCAGGGCACGGTCCAGATTTTCGTACAGCAGCACGCGGTTGCCCAGATCGGTCAGCGGGTCGTGGCGCGCCATGTGGAAGATTTCCACTTCCTGGTGCCGCCGGTCCGTGATGTCGGTCAAGGTGCGCACGAAGCCGCCGCCGGGGAGGGATTCCGTGCGCACTTCCAGCACTGTGCCATTGGGACGGACCCGTTCGAAAAGCGGGATCAGGGCATCCTGAAGCGAGGCCTTGATGTATTCCAGCGTCGAACCGTCAACCTTTGCTGCTCCATCGCGGAACTCGCCCGAACGATCCAGGTATTCCACCAGCTCGTCATAGGCAGCACCGGGGCGCTGGAGTTGTTCGGGCAGTTCGAGCATTTGGGAGAAGCGCTGGTTGATAACGGCAATCTTGCCGCTGCCGTCCACCATCAATATTCCCTGGCCCATGTGGGACAGCGTCAGCTCAAGTTCTCGCGCCCGCAGCTTTTCGTTGGCCTCGCTCCGCGCCAGGGCGAGCCTCGCCGTCTCGTAGCGGCAACTGCTTTGCAGCACGCGCGCCACCGCCAGCGCGATCAGCAGCGATATAAGGGCGGCGCCCGTGACATACCGCGTGCGGCTTTGGAACCAATGGGCGTCCACGGCCAGATCGCCCCGTGCCACGAGCACCAGCAGCGGATAGCCGTGAACCGCGCGCATCGAAAGCGTTTGCCGCGTGTCCGGCGCCGTTTGCGCTGCGATTTTTGCGGCCTCGGCCGAGCCGAAAAACGCCCGGAAAACGGGCTCATCCTTGATATTCACGCCGAGCTTCGCGGCATAGATGCCAGCCCCGGCCCGGATGATGCCATCCGTGCCAACCATGGCCAGACCGCTGTTTTTTCCCAGGTCAACGCTCGAATAGGATTTGGCGAAGTGGGCCGGATCGAGCGAGGCGACCAGCACCCCGCCGAAGGAACCGTCCGGCGCGATGATACGCCGGGTTAACTGGACGGAAGCTTTACCCGAGGCGCGCCCGATCAGCGGCTGGCTGATGAACAGCATGTCCTCGGCGGCATTCTTATGGACGCGGAAATGTTCACGATCGCTCAAATCCACAGCTTTTGGCGGCTGAGGCCCCAAATTGTTGGCAATCAATACGCCGTTGGCGTCGATCACCGCCAATTGCAGCGTCTGGTCGCTGACCGCGTAGCCTTCATTGACGACGGCCGCCCAGCTCGTGCTGCCTCCGCCGCGCGCGTAGGTCTGGCGGATATATTTCAGGGTCTGGTCCACCTCGCTGATGGAGCGGATGAAGTTCTGTTCGAATACGCGGGCGAAATTGGCGGTGGTGCTGGCGGCGTCGCGCATGATCGCTTCGCGCTCGGTGGCGCTTTGCTGCAACGCCGTGGCCCATACGCCAACGATCAGCGCGAGCCCGAAGTAGGCGACCGGCTGTCTCAGCACGCGGCGGGTGAGGTCGATCAGATGCATTTGCCGGCACGATGCAATTAAAGAGCGGCATCATACGAAAGCAATCGTTAAAGTTGTATTGCCCATGCGAGGATTTCCACCGTATACGGCGCGAGACGCGATGCGCCGCCATCTGCTAAAATTAAGCGGGATGGAGACGGAACCAATTGATTTTCAGAGAGAAGGTCAGACCCGCCTTGTGGCGGATGGCGGCAATGCTGGCGTTTTCGGCAGCGGTCTTCGTGCTGCTTGCGTGGCAGACGGCGCATTGGACACGCCAGCGCGCGCTGCATGACCTGAACGAACGCAGCCGCCATACGCTCAATCTCGTCGCGGAAACCTTGAGGGGCGAACTCAGCGCGCACCGTCACGAGCCGCAGCTCCTCGCCCGCAACCCGGCCATCATCCGCCGCCTGACCGAAACCGTACCGGAACAGGACAAGCTCGCCATCAATCAGGAGCTCGAACTGGTAAACCGGGTTTCCGGCGCGGCGGATACCTATCTTATGAACAGCAGCGGGGAGACGGTCGCCGCGAGCAACTGGCGCCAGCCGAATTCCTTCGTGGGCCAGAACTTCAGCTACCGCCCCTACTTTCAGGATGCGATGAAAGGCCAGCTTGGGCGCTTCTTTGCCCTCGGCACCACATCGGGCGAGCGCGGCTACTATTTCTCCTATCCTGTGTACGACGACGAACAGGTGGCCGGCTGCGTGGTGGTCAAGGTCCGCACCGGCAAGCTGGAGGCAGCCTGGCAGTCCAGCGATTACGATGTGCTGATCGCCGATGAGGACGGCGCCATTTTCCTGAGCAGCAATCCGCAGTGGCGGCTGAACACGCTGGCGCCGCTCAGCGAGGACGCGCTGCGGCGGATCAAGGATACGCGGCGGTATGACGGCGCACCGCTCTCCCCCCTCGGTATCCGGCCGGTGGATTTCGGGCGGCGCCTTCCGTCTCGTCACCATCGGCGACGGGAAACCGTTGCTGGTCCAGGAGACGGATATGCCGGTGGCGGGATGGCGCGTCATGCTGCTGGCGCATACCGGGGACGTGGACGCCGTGGTTGGCGAGGCGCTCATCATCGCCGGGTTTATTGCCGTGTGCCTGCTGCTGCTGGCGGCCAACATCTATCAGCGGCGGCGGCGGCTCAACGAGCGCATGGCCTTGCAGGAACGCGCCAAGGCGGAGCTGGAAGAGCGGGTGCAGTGCCGCACCGTGGAGCTGTCCGAGGCCAACGCGCATCTGCTGACGGAAGTCGCCGAACGCCGCCGCGCCGAGGCCGAGCGGCTGCTGATGCAGGCCGAGCTGATCCAGGCCACCAAGCTGGCCGCGCTGGGGCAGATGTCGGCGGGGCTGAGCCACGAACTCAATCAGCCGCTCGCCGCCATCCGCTCCTATTCCGATACCACGCGCGCGTTTCTGGCGCTGGGGCAGCACGGGCGGGTTGCGTCCAATCTGTCGGCGATCTCGGAATTGACGGAGCGCATGGCGCGCATCATCCGCCACCTGCGCACCTTTGCCCGGAAGGAACCCACGGAGGTTGGCCCGGTGTTGCTGCGGGCGGCTATCGAGGAAGCGCTGGAGCTGCTCGCGCCTCGCCTGCACAGCGAGCAGGTGACGGTGAAAATGGCGGTATCAGGCCGGGATATACATGTCGTCGGCGGGCATGTGCGGCTTCAGCAGGTGTTCGTCAATCTGTTCACCAACGCCGCCGACGCCATGCACGGGGTGCGGGAAAAGACGCTCGAAATCGGCATTGCCGAAGGGGCGGACGGTGTCGTGGCGACGGTGCGGGACACGGGGACCGGCATCGCGCCGGGCGTTCTGCGCAACATTTTCGACCCGTTTTTTACCACCAAGGAGGTCGGCCAGGGCCTTGGTCTCGGCCTTTCCATCAGTTATGGCATCGTCCAGCAGTTCGGCGGCAGCATCAAGGCCGCCAATCACCCTGACGGCGGCGCGGTTTTCACCGTGCGGCTTGCGCGGACGGACGTGGCGGAGAATATTGCCGTATGACCGAAATATTCATCGCCGACGATGAACCGCATTTGCGCACGGCCACGGCCCAGGCGCTGGAACTCGCCGGCTTCAAAGTGCGCGAGTTCCCCTCCGCCGAGGGCGTGCTGGAGCGGCTGTCGTGCGCCTGGAATGGCGTCATCGTCTCCGACATCAAGATGCCGGGCATGTCCGGGCTCGACCTGTTGAGCCGCGCGCAGGACATCGACAAGGAAATCCCCGTCGTTCTCATCACCGGCCATGGCGATGTGCCGATGGCGGTGGAAGCCATGCGCAGCGGCGCCTACGATTTCCTGACCAAGCCGTTCGCCACCGAAATTCTCACCGACGCCGTGCGGCGCGGCGCGGAGAAGCGGCGGCTGGTGCTGGAGAACCGTTCGCTCAGGGCGGAGCTGGTCAGCGGCACCGGGCTGGAACAGGTGCTGGTGGGGCGCACTCCCGGCATGGCGCGCCTGCGCGAGCAGATCCTGAGCTTTGCCGCCGCCGATGCCGACGTGCTGGTCCAGGGCGAGACCGGACGGGCAAGGAAGTGGTGGCCCGCGCCCTGCACGAGCAGGGGCCGCGTAAGGCGGGGCGCTTCGTGCCGCTCAACTGCGGCGCGCTGCCGGCCAGCGTGATCGAAAGCGAGCTGTTCGGTCATGAGCCGGGGGCTTTCACCGGCGCGGCCAAGGCCCGTATCGGCAAGCTGGAATATGCCGGCGGCGGCACGCTGTTTCTCGACGAAATCGAGAGCATGCCGATGGAACTGCAAATCAAGCTGCTGCGCGTGTTGCAGGATCGCGTCGTGGTGCGGCTGGGGGCGAACGAGGAGCGGCGCATCGACGTGCGCGTTGTCGCCGCCACGAAGGAGGACTTGCGGCAGGCGGCAGCGCGCAACACCTTCCGCGCGGACCTTTTTTACCGGCTGAACGTGCTGGTGCTGAATATCCCGCCGCTGCGCGAACGCCGGGACGACATTCCGCTGCTGTTCCAGCGTTTTGCCTATCAGGCCGCCGCCCGGTTCAAGCGAGAGGCGCCTATGCTGGAGCCGCATGAACTGGCGGCGGCGATGGCGCATGACTGGCCGGGCAATGTGCGCGAATTACAGAATGTCGCGCTGCGTTACGCCATGGGGCTTGGCCTCGACATTCCCGGCGCGCCCAGTATGGCGATGGATGTGGCGGGCAGCGGCGCAACGCTGGCGGATCAACTGGCGGCGGTGGAGCGGCAGATCATCGCCACGGTGCTGCGCCAGCACGGCGGCAGCCTCAAGCCGACTTACGAAGCCCTCGGCGTGTCGCGCAAGACGCTCTACGACAAGATCCGCAAGCTCGGGCTGGCCAAACTGCCGCCGGAGGATGACGGCGAGGAGGTGTGACGTAGATTCAGATCCCCGGCCGTTTCCAGGTGAACAGCGAGGTCGAGCGAGTAATTCAGGATCGCGCCCGCCGCCGCGCCGCCCAGCCCCGCCAGCGACCAGAGCTCCGTCTTGTTGAACACCTGCTTGGCGAAGGCGACGTTGACGACCGCGCCGAAGCTGCACAGCACCACGAACGAGAGCAGGCCCGGTGAGCGATCGCCCAGCCGCGCAGCCGCTTGTCGCGGTAGGTCAGCCAGTTGTTCAGCACGAAGTTCGACACCATGGCGATACCTGTCGCCAGCGTCTGGGCGCTTATGGAAACGGAGCCGGACAGCAACGCTCGCCCAAAGCACAGCCGAGATGCACCACGACGCCCGTCAGCCCCACCAGGCGAACAGGATGAGCCGGATCGGAATGAAGCGGCCGAACACCTTGTCCGCCAGCAGCACGAGATATTCCCAGACGGTGAGCGTATCGAGCTTGCTCTCGCCGTGGAGGCGCGCGCGGAATGTGTAGGGAAGGTCCACGGAATTTCAGGCGCCGGGGCGACGAGGCGAAAATGTCGACGAGGATCTTGTTGCCGATGCCGGACAGCTTGCGGATCGCGCCTTCGAACACCTCGCGCCGGGCCATGAAGAAGCCGCTCACCGGGTCGGTACAGCTCGGCCTTCAGCACGAGCTGGGCGAGCCGCGTGGCGGTGCGGCTCGCGATCTGGCGGAATCTGGTAAAGGCTTCCGACGGCCTTGACCTCGGAGTAGCGGGTGCCGATGGCGACATCGCCTGCCGTCGCTTCCGCAGCGCGTCCAGCATCTTCGGCAGCAGCGTTTCGTCGTGCTGGAGATCGCCGTCGATGATGGCCACATAGGGCGCCGAGGTGGAGAGCATGCCCTCGATACAGGCGGTGGTCAGCCCGCGCCGGCCGAGACGCTGCACGCAGCGCACGCGCGCGTCGGTCAGGCTGCGCTCGCGCACCCTGGCCGCCGTGCCGTCGGGCGAGTCGTCATCGACGAACATCACCTCCCAGCGGACGCCGGCAAGTGTCTCCGCCAGCAGCGAAATCAAGGGATCGACGTTTTCGCGCTCGTTGAAAGTGGGCACGATGACGGCGAGTTCCACCAGCGGGGCGGCTGTCGCGGCGGCCTCGCCATTCCCCGCCACGTCGCTGAATACGTTCACCGGCAATTTCCCCTCTTGCCTATTTGCATGCATGATATCTCCGGCTGAGGTACCTGCCGCCGTGAGCCTTGTAAAGCAAGACGGCGGATTTGCCGGCATTATGGTGAATTTCCTTGCGCGGCATATTGCCGGGGGGCGCTATCCCATTGAAAAAATGCGGAAATGGCGGCGCAGTCCGCGGACATGCAAGGAGGCTTTCACGTGCTGGCCAACAAGGTACGCCGATGCGCAGGCGCGTCTCCATGCGGCAGTCGCGCAGCAGCCGCAGCAGGTGGGGCTCTGGTCAGTGCCACGCAGCCCGCCGTGGGGGCGTAATCCTCGCGCGCCAGATGCATGAAAATGGCGCTGCCGCCGGCCCTGGGCGCGCGGCCGGCAGTTATGGCCGATAACAACGATGACGTCGTACAGCCCGTCCTCCCGCCATAGCCGCTCGTGGCTGGCTGGATAGGGCAGGGGCACGAAGCGGTTGTAATTGGGGTCGCCGGGCGCATCGCACCAGCCGTCGCCGGGGCGCAGCGGCGTGACCGGCAGCCCTGTCACAGGCGCGGCCATGCGGTCCGGCCGGTAGAACACCTGGCGCAGCGGGAAGACGCTGCCGGCGTGGCGCCATCGCCTTCGCGCTTGTTGCGGCTGATGCCGGTGCGGCCGAGCGCACAGGGCAGCCGCAGCGCGCCGAGGCTGACGTGTCCGCGCTGGGGGCTGGCCGGGCTGCTTCTGACGATCAGGTCCATTTGGTTTGACAATTTTCGATGCAGGAACGGGATGTGTGCCTGTACGGCAACGGTAATGTGCCGGACACGACATATCTCCGCCATAACCCGGAGATTAAAGGGACGTAATTAGTGAACGCATTCCGGGGGATGGGCAAGTCTCGTTCAGTTCGGGATGATAGCCGGCAAGGAGGGCCCGAACGAATACGGCCCCCCGCCCGCCCGGCAGGTGGCGTAGTTTCACGGCGATGTCTCGGACCGCATCAACCGCTTTCCCACGCGAGTTTTGCCCCATTTTGCGTCTGCCCATTGCTACTAACGCCAAGCTCGCATAAATCTAGGTGTAACGGATTCCTTTGATTATTGCCGGAGCTGCCCCCATGAGCATGGCGCGAAAAGTCCTCATCGTTGACGATGACAATGAACTGCGGGCATCGCTTGCCGAACAGCTGGCGCTCTACGATGAGTTCGATGTCGTGGCCGCACCCGATGCGACGCAGGGGCTGGCGCTGGCGAAGGCCGAAGCCATCGACCTGATCCTGCTGGATGTCGGGCTGCCGGACATGGACGGGCGCGAAGCCTGCAAGATGTTCCGCAAGCAGGGCCACAAGGTGCCGATCATCATGCTCACCGGGCAGGTCTCCGATTCGGACCAGATCCTGGGGCTCGACTCGGGCGCCAACGATTACGTCACCAAGCCGTTCAAGTTCGCCGTGCTGCTGGCGCGCATCCGTGCCCAGTTGCGCCAGCACGAACAGAGCGAGGACGCGGTGTTCACCATCGGCGCTTATACCTTCAAGCCGGCCGCGAAAATGCTGATCAACGCGGCGGGCGCGAAAACCCGGCTGACGGAGAAGGAAACGTCCATCCTGAAATATCTCTATCGCGCCGGCGACAAGGTCGTGACGCGCGAAGTGCTGCTGCACGAGGTCTGGGGATACAATGCCGGCGTCACCACGCATACGCTGGAGACGCATATTTACCGGCTGCGGCAGAAGATCGAGAAAGACCCCTCCAATGCCGAGCTGCTGGTGACGGAAACCGGCGGCTACAAATTGATGCCTTGAACAGGTCCGCGAAAGCCGGTCATGCGAAAATGTATTCGTGCGTTGACATCAATTTAGAATAATTCTAAATTGCCCCCATCGCGTCCGTGCGGGGCTGTTCCCGGCGAGAACCTCCGGTTTGAGCGGGCGGACGCGGGACATTTACAATCTTGGGACCGCCTTTTCAAAGCTCGCGAGCCATAGGCCCGCGAATTTGCCGGAGCCGGTTCTTCCGTAGCCGGTTGAGGGCAAGACTTCGCATACCGGCTTCCACCACAAGGAGACAGTGAATAATGGCCGCACTCAAGGGCAGCAAGACCGAACAGAATCTCAAGGATGCCTTCGCCGGCGAATCCCAGGCCAACCGGCGCTACCTCTATTTCGCTCAGAAGGCCGACGTCGAGGGCTACAACGACGTGGCAGCCGTGTTCCGCTCCACGGCGGAAGGCGAGACCGGCCACGCCCACGGCCATCTTGAATTTCTCGAAGCGGTCGGCGATCCGGCCACTGGCCTGCCCATCGGCAAGACCTCAGATCTGAATCTGGCCGCCGCCGTCGCGGGCGAAACCCACGAATACACCGACATGTATCCCGGCATGGCCCGCACCGCGCGCGAAGAGGGCTTCGACGAAATCGCCGACTGGTTCGAGACGCTGGCCAAGGCCGAACGTTCCCACGCCGGCCGTTTCCAGCGCGCTCTCGACGAACTGAAGTAAGCTCTACCCGTTATTCCCGGCGGCCTGAAAGCCGCACGGGGATTGCAGAAAACTGGGATTTTTCGTCCCTCGGCCCCGGACCGGCGTTTGCCGTCCGGGGTGATAACTCCGCATTTTGCGGACAGAGCTGGTTACAGCGTTCCCGATAAACCACCATCGCAAAGAGGCTGACACATGCGTGAAGGCGGACTTGGCGCGCCTGTCCGGCATCCGCTGGACTGGGAGAACCCCGATTTTTACGACGAGGCAAAACTCGACGCCGAATTGCGGCGCGTGTTCGACATCTGTCACGGCTGCCGCCGCTGCTTCAATCTGTGCGATTCCTTTCCGCGCCTGTTCGATCTGGTGGACGGCTCGAAAAGCGGCGAGCTGGACACGGTGGACAGCAGCGATTTCGCGCCCAGTCGTGGAGGCCTGCACGCTCTGCGACATGTGCTTCATGACGAAGTGCCCCTATGTGCCGCCGCACGAATTCAATCTCGATTTCCCGCATCTGATGCTGCGTTATCGCGCGGTGGAGGCGCAAGAAGGGCAATACCGGCTTCGTCGATCGCCAGCTCACCAAGACCGACCGCAACGGCAAGCTCGCGTGCGCTCGCCCCCGGCTCGGCCAACTGGGCGACCGATGCCAGCAACACCACGATGCGCGGTCTGCTGGAGCGCGTCGCGGGCCTGCACCGCGAGGCCGCGCTGCCGAAATACAGCGGCCCAGAATTTTGTGGAGCAGGCCGCCGCGAAGCGCGCCGGAGGTGAACCGCGACGCTCCGGCCTTCGGGCGCAAGGCGGTGCTCTATGCCACCTGCTTCACCAATTACAACGATCCCGATATGGGGATGGCGGCGCGCGCAGTGCTGGCGAAGAACGGCGTCGAGACCGAGGTTATGCATCCGCGCTGCTGCGGCATGCCGCTGCTGGAGCAGGGGCTGATCGGCGAAGTGGCCGAGGCCGCGCGCGAAAGTCGCGGCGGCGTTCAAGCCGTGGATCGAGAAGGGCTACGACATCGTTCCGCTGGTGCCGTCCTGCGCGCTGATGCTGAAATTCGAGTGGCCGCTGATCCTGCCGGACGACGAGGACGTCAAGCTGCTGGCCAAGGCCACCTGGGATTTGAGCGAATACGTCGTCGACATCGCCCGCAAGGAGGGCATGGCGCCCGGCATGAAGCCGGTTGCCCGGCGGCATCACGGTGCATATCGCCTGCCACGCGCGCGCGCAGAATATCGGGCAGAAGGCCGCCGATATGCTGCGGCTGGTGCCGGAGGCGGACGTGACGGTGATCGAGCGCTGCTCCGGCCATGGCGGCTCGTGGGGGTGCAAGAAGGACAATTTCGAGACGGCGCTGAAGGTCGGCAAGCCCGGTGGCGCGTCAGGCGTGCGAACGACGGGCAAGGCGTTCGTCTCGTCGGAATGTCCGCTCGCGGGCATCCACATTTCGCAAGGGCATGGAGCAAGCTGGCAAGGTGACGCCGCCGGACCAGAGCTGCTCGGCCATCCGATTGAAATCCTGGCGCGCGCCTATGGCGTCATCGGCTGAACTGGAGCTATAAGCTATGGCAATGACTTCAGGGAATATCGTGATGACGAAACGCCATCAACTTACGCCAGCCGACATCCTGCCGATGGACGAATACGCTAAGGTGCGCGCCGAAACCCGCAAACGCGTCACCGAGCACAAGCGCAACCGCCGCGTTGACGGTTGGCCCGGTACGTCACGTTCTACTTCGAGAGCTATGACACCATGTGGCTGCAGGTGCACGAGATGGTCTACATCGAGAAGGGCGGGGCGGAGCAGGTGCCGGACGAGTTGGTCGCGTACAATCCGCTGATCCCCAACGGGCGCGAGCTGGTGGCCACGTTCATGATCGAAATCGCCGATGCGGAGCGGCGCCAGCGCATCCTTGTCCACGCTCGGCGGCATTGAAGATACGGCCTTCATTTCAGTGAATGGCGAGCGTATCGCGGCGCGTCCAGAGGCCGATCAGGACCGCACCACGCCGGACGGCAAGGCGTCGTCGGTGCAGTTCGTGCATTTCCCCTTCACGGATGCACAGGCCGCCGCTTTTCGTGCCCCCGGAGCGCAGGTGGTACTAGGCATGTCGCATCCGGCATACAACCACATGGCGGTGCTGTCCGATGCCGTGCGGGGCGAACTGTCCGGCGATTTCGATTGAAAATTTTGGGCAGGCTTTGACGTTCCGCCCGCTTTCGGCGTGTGCGGCGGCCGGGAAGAGCGGCGGAGGCGGAGAAAAATTCCACAGCCGCTACTTCACTTGGTCGTGAAGGGAAACAATCTCCGATTTGAGCGATGCTTAGGGGGTGGTTCCAGCACTTGATTCCCGATCACTGTGTTGGAACCACACCCTCAATTTACCAGGGCGCCGGAATGCCCCAGTAGACAGGCCGCCCGCGCTTAGCTACTCTCGCCTCGCGCGCAAAGGGGATGAACCATGGGCCTATTCGCCGATCTCTTCACTTGGTGGAACGGAGCCACGCTCTCCACTAAGCTGTATACGAAATCCAAGGGCCGGCTCACCGGCGAGGATGACACCGGCAACAAATATTACACCAGCCGCGATGCCTGCGCTCCGCTCGGCAAACCGCGCCGCTGGGTGATCTATAACGGCGTCGCCGACCCGTCGAAGGTGCCGCCCGAATGGCACGGCTGGCTGCACCACACGGTCGATACGCCGCCGAACGCCGAAGACTATCAGGCGCGTCCGTGGCAGAAGCCGCACCAGCCCAATTTGACCGGCTCCGCCCGCGCCCACCGGCCGCAAGGCAGCACGCCCGATACGGGACGCAAAGCGAAGGCGCCGGCTGATTACCAGCCCTGGCGGGCCGAGTAGCATGGCTAACGAGGCCGCCCGCGAGCAGACCTGGACGGCGAAAAGTTACGGCGAGCACGCCCGGTTCGTTTCGGACCTGGGCGGCGAGATCATGGCGTGGCTGGCGCCCAAGCCGGGCGAGCGCATTCTCGACCTTGGCTGCGGCGATGGCGCGTTGACGGCCAAGCTGGCTGAGGCGGGCGCCGTGGTGACGGGCGTCGATACCAGCGAGGATTTGCTGGCGGCGGCGCGCGCTCGCGGCCTCGATGTTCAGCAGATGGACGGACAGGCGCTCGGTTTTACGTCCGAATTCGACGCTGTCTTTTCCAACGCCGCGCTGCATTGGATGACCAAGGCGGATGCTGTGGTTGCCGGGGTGGCGCGCGCCTTGAAGCCCGGCGGACGCTTCGTTGCGGAATTCGGCGGGCACGGCAATGTTTCAGCCATCGTCACGGCCATGCGCTCGGCGGCGTTCGCGTTCGGGGGCAACCCGGCTTTGGCGGGGCCGTGGTTCTACCCCACCGCGGACGAATACCAGGCGATGCTGGCGGCGGCGGGTTTCAATGTGCGCCGGATTGGGCTGTTTTACCGGGCCACGCCGCTCAAAACCGGCATCGAACCGTGGCTGATCACCTTCCGCAAGCCGCTTTTCGACCAGTTCGAGGGGGAGAAGCGCGCGGCGGCGCTCGCCCATGTGGTGGAATTGCTGCGCCCGGTTTTGCAGGACGCGCGCGGCCAGTGGCTGGCGGATTATGTGCGGCTGCGTGTCGAGGCTGTACTGGCGTGATCGCGCCTCAGAGTCCGATGCTGCGCTCCGCGTTCGCGCGATAGGTGCCCGGTATATACGCGTCGAACGCTGCCCAGAATTGGTCGCGCAGTTCGTCGCGCTCCTGCAAAATCTCGTGCTTGGCGCCCGCCACGACGATGCGGGCGCAGTTTTTCAGCCGGCTGGTGAAGATCTCGGTGGCTTGGAGTGAAACGATGCTGTCGTTACCGGCGGCGATGATGAGCGCCGGCACCTTGATGCCGTTGGTGAAGGCAAGATTGTCGATTTCCGCCATGGATTTCATTGCAGCGGCAATCCAGCCAATGGTCGGCGAGCCTAGCGCCAGCTCAGGCGCCCGGTTCAGCACGTCGTGGAAACGCTGGTAACGCACCGGGTCCGAGGTCAGCCGGTTATTCTCGAAAGTTTCGCTTTCCCAGGCCTTGCCGGAGCCGCCCGGCACATAGGCATCGCCGAAGCCCAGCAGGCAGGCGGCTTCGCTGAAAATGCGCATGCGCCAAGACATGTCCTTGAATGCAATCATCGGCGAACTGAGGATCAGACGGTCGAACCAGCACACTTTGGTTTGTGCTGAGCGTAGAATGATCTGCCCGCCCATGGAATGAGCGAGACCGTAATACGGCGCGGCGCAATCGGGCAGCACGATTTCCGTCATGAACTGGCGCAAATCGCCGTCGAATTGCGCGAAATCCTCGATGTGAGACTTGAGCGGATTTTTCAGCAGCCGGTCCGAGCCGCCCTGGCCGCGCCAGTCCATGGTCGCGACGCCGAAGCCGCGCCGGCGCAAATCGGTGATGGTCTCGAAATATTTTTCGATAAATTCCCCGCGTCCCTGGAAGACACAGACGGTGCCGAGCCGCTCAGACGCAGTCGTTTCCCACAGCGCGTACCGCAATTTGATGCCATCGCGCGCCTCCATCTGGCCAACCTTGGCGCCGCTGGGGATGGCATTGCGTGCTGTGCCCACAAGTTCCATGGAGATGCCTCAAACCTGAATATTCGCCACGCCAAACCAGTACCGCTTCGATGCGGCGTTCTCAAGGTTTTCAGCCCTTGAACACGGCAAAGGCGCACCTAAATGAAGGGAGCACGCCAAGAATGGGTGCAAGACGGGTGAGCTTTTCAACAGGAAGGCTCACCAGCAGAGAACCGCTGGCATGGCCATTAAGGCGGCCGGCAATCATGTCGCTTCTGAAGGAGGATATGTAATGAGACGTTTCGATCTTTCCCCCCTGTATAAAACTTCCGTCGGCTTCGATCACCTCGCCTCGATTCTCGATTCGCTCGGGAATCTCGACGGCGACCAGGGGTTTCCGCCCTACAATATCGAACGCATGAGCGAAAACGAATATCGCGTGACGCTGGCGGTTGCCGGCTTCGGCGAGTCCGACCTCATGATCGAGACGAAGGAAGGCACGCTCTGCATCCGCGGCGAAAAAAAGCCGGAGGACAAGCAGCGCGAATATCTCCACAGCGGGATCGCCGCACGCAACTTCGAGCGCCGCTTCAGCTTGGCCGATCACGTGGAAGTGTCGGGCGCCGTGCTGGAAAATGGTCTATTACATGTAGATCTGAAGCGGGAAATTCCCGAGGCGATGAAGCCTAGAACCATTGCCATCGGCAAGGGAACAGGGAACGGCAAAGTGCTGGAAACCCGCGCCAACTAACACACTGAGTTCATTTCCGGAACATTGAAGGCGGCGCCGCAAGGCTCCGCCTTTTTTATTTCTGGAGGAATGGATCGCTGCCGGCCGGGGCATTGTACATTCGCGGCAGGCGGGGTGACTGATTTGTCATCCCGCGGAGATAGCTGGTTAGCTGCGTTTCAGGGTATTGTAGCGCAGGGCAGTGAGCATGCCGAGATCGAGCGGGCCTTCCTGCTCATTGTCGGCGTAACCGAAGTCAGGCGGCATCGGGATATCCGTCCGCTCCGCCACCGCAGCGGCACGCCCATTGGCCGGTGCGCCATACCGGCTGGCGGCTTCGCGGCTATCGGCCATCCGGGGGCGGGAGCTATTGCTGGAATTGCCAAACGATGGCGCAATCCGCTCGCGCTCAGGCGCAGATGCCCCGCCGTCACCGCCCTTGCGGCTGGGGCGGCTGGCCGGCGTCTCGCTTGAAGCCGCTGGCGCACCCTGCCCCCAGGAACTGGCACCGAACCAGACCTGAATAAGCTGGTGCTCATCGTCGCTCAGATGCAGCCCCGACGACTTACAACGGTCGAGCACATAATCGCGGTAGGCACGGGCAACGGCCGCCGCCGATTGCGTCCGCTCCAGCCACGGGTCGATCTCATCGACCGCCTCCAGCACGAAGGACACGTCCTTCATCGCCAGATTCAAACCGGCGTCTCCGGCACGAGCCACGATGGCGCCAGCCGTTTCGCCCGGCTGGAAGCCGTTTTCTCGCACTTCCGACGCGATCAGGGTGAACAGCAACTGGTATTCGCTCGGCGGTAGCGGCGGTGCTTGGCAGGCCTCGTAAATCCGCGTGATGGAGCGTTGCAGATCAGCGATCTTTTCGCTGCTGCTGGCCTGCGCGGCTGGAGCCGGTGCGGGCACTGCCACGGCTGCCGGAGCGGCCTTGACACGCGCCGGCGGCTGCGCCGGAGCGGGCGCATCATCCCGCAGGGCATGCTTGGCCGGGTTATAAACGACCTGCGGCGGCTTATCGCTGATCTTCAACTGCGGCGGCAGGTTCTGGGTCAGGAAGCTGAGGAAACCGCCGCTGCCCGCCCAGTTGGTGCCCAGCGTCTTGGGCTGGCCAATAACCTTCTGCGCCCGGTCGGCCAGATAGGCGAGCGGCACAGGCTTGTGGGAGTTTTCGACGACTTCGACCACCAGCGCCATGATCTCGTCGCTGACGACTTTGAAGTCGGCGATCAAAGATTGCACGGCGGTGTCGGCCTGATAAGCCGGGCGGCGCTTCGGGTTCTCCAGGGCCGGTGCGGGCGCCTTGGAGGCCAGCACCGGCGCCACGGGCGCCAGGACCGGCAGCAGCTCCCGCCCGAGTTCCCGCCCGCCTTCCTGGCCGCCGTCGTAACTGAGGGCCGGAGGCGTGGGATCGGAGGCAATCAGATTTTCCGATTGCAGCAGATGGTTGATGAGGTCGCCCTCCTCGACCCAGCCGTCGCAGAAGGCGCGGTAATAGGGCGAGGTGAATTCGTTAGTATAGATGGCCCTCCGCCGGTCGTTGGACCGCAGGTTCATCAGTACCGGCGTGAAGTCGGAGTCGCCGGATAGAATAATGAATTCATCGAATTGCACGCGATGGTCGAGATAGTCCCGGATATCGCAGGCAATGCGAATGTCAGAGGCGTTCTTGAACTGGGAAGTGACCTTCGGACAGTCCACCACTTCCATGCCCGCGCGCATGAAATTGTGACGGACATAGGCGAAGCAGTTGGGATCTTCCGGGCCATTGCGGCCAAGACGCCAGGGTTGAGGATTGCCGTAGCAGCGCGCGACGGCGATGCGGCGGCGAACGGTACGGCGGTCAGCGCTTTTGATCAGGCGGCCGTTAAGGAGTTGCGAAAACCACGACATAGGGTTCTTCGCAAAACGGCTTGCCGCCTCTTCATTGCGGTACCGCAGCGACAAATAAATATTGTCGTAATCGATAAATAACGCGGACAGCAAACCGTCCGCGAACCCCGCATTCATAGCCAAACACCCCGCTATAACGACCCCCTGCTTCCGTATGTTGCCTACGGTGCAGGTTATCTTATGGAAAACTCAAGGGCGTCCGCAAGCTCGCGCTCAACACTTTGCTTTTCGATGCCGACGTTACCGGCATACATAGCTTATTTTTGGTTGTTAGCGAAGACGCACCTTATGTCACATTTTTGTTATCTTCGCGGACCCGGCCATAGATTGCCCCCTGCGGCCAAGTTAGCGAAAACGATTTCCCTCTCCTCACAAGCTCTCGACTGGAACCACCCATTAAAGTCTAAATGGCGTATAATCGCAAGCGTCACACGCCAGACCCCACATTATTCGCATCAACCTGTGGATGCCTGTGAGAAATCTCACTTTAAACGTAATTGATTCCCATCAATTACGGAAGTTGTCTTTGCGGCGGCGGATTTCTCCGAAAACCTCCTCCAGCGGCCGGCCGGTGAGCCCCAGACGCTCCTGAATGGCCAGGCTGCCGGCGCGCAGAAATGGGTTGGTGGCCAGTTCATTTGCAAGGCTTACGGGCAGTGTAGCGCGGCCTTTTTCCGCCAGATTCATGGCCTCGCCGGCACGCTGCTGTAACGCCTCGTTCTCCGGTTCGATGGTGAGCGCGAACACCGAGTTATCCACCGTATAATCATGGCCGCAATAGATGAGCGTCTCCGGCGGCAGCGCGGCGATCTTTTGCAGCGACCGCCACATGGTCGCGGCGTCCCCTTCAAACAGACGGCCGCAGCCCAGCGAAAACAGGGTGTCGCCCGTAAAAACCACGCCCGCATCAGGCAGATAGTAGGTCAGGTGCCCGGAGGTGTGTCCCGGTGTTTCCAGCGGGCGGACCAGAAAGCGGCCAAACTGGAAGTCCGCGCCTTCGCTCAGGCGCACATCCATGCCGGGGATACGCCCCTCGTCGCTGGCGGCGCCCAGAATCTGGCAGCCGGTCTCCCGCTTGAACGCGCCGTGCCCCTCGACATGGTCGGCGTGATGGTGCGTCGTGAAGATATGCGTCAGCCGCCAGCCCTTATCCTGGAGTTTCGCCTGGATCGGGGCGAAGTCCGGCGTGTCGATCGCCGCGGTCTCGCCAGTTGCCGGGTCGTGAATGAGCAGGCCGAAATTATCGGCGCGGCAGAAAAATTGCTCGATTTCGAGGCCGGCGGGGCCTTTTTTCTCACTCACGCGACTAATTACCGTTCATGTTAATCGTGTTACTGTTTCACGGCTCTGATAGGAATGCCGGCAGGTTCTGGCAATCGGAGATTGCAAAACGGCCGCGGCGGCGTGTCCCGCCATTGAGCGGGAGCCTTAGCATTTTTTGCCCCGGACGGATAGAGGCGGATGGATGATCGTTCCCGATGTTGTGGATTTGGCGGACTTCTATCGCACACCGCTGGGCGGCATCGCGCGCCGCATCATCTCGCATCGCATACGCGCCCGCTGGCGAGAGACGCGGGGGCTGTCGGTCGCCGGTCTCGGCTATGCTCCCCCCTATCTTGGCGGGTTCCTGAGCGAGGCCGCGCGCGTCATCGCTTTCATGCCGCAAGCGCAGGGCGCCATAGCCTGGCCGGCGGAGGGGGCGTGCCGGTGTGCACTCGTCGATGAAATGCATCTGCCGGTGGCCGATATGTCTATCGACAGGCTGCTGCTCGTGCATTGCCTCGAATATACGGAAGCCAGCGCCGCCCTGTTGCGGGAGGTCTGGCGCGTGCTCGCGCCGGAGGGGCGGCTGATGGTCGTCATCGCCAACCGGCGCGGCCCCTGGAGCAGCCGTGAAGCCACACCATTCGGCCACGGACTGCCGTTCAGCCGCAGTCAGATCGAGACGCTGCTGAAACGTTCCATGTTCGCTGTGGAGGGCGTCAGTCCGGTGCTGTTCATGCCGCCGGTGGGGTGGGCGCCGTTCATACAAACGGCCACCGCCTGGGAGAGAGCCGGCGCCTATCTCTGGCCGCCGTTCTCCGGTGTGCTGCTGGTTGAGGCCGTCAAGCACGTCTACGCGGTTCTCCCCGAATTCAAGGGCAAGCGCGCCAAGGTCAGACTTGCCCGGCAAACGGCGCTTAACGCATCGAATCGATGATGCGTTTCAATCTGGCGTCGTCCATGACCACGCCGTTGCGGCCGGCAATTTCGTGCCAGCGGCGATACCATTCGGTTGCCTTCGCCTTGTCGGCGCTGGCGTCTGCCGCCGTGATGGTCTTGAGATAGTTGGGATCGAAGGAGCGCGCGATCAGCCAGATGCCGTCCTGTGTGCTTGCCAGGGCCGGCTGCTCCAGAATCTGGCGTGCCGCCGCTATCTGGCCGCTATCCATCAGGCGCCGCGCTTTGTCCAGGTCACCTAAGTGAGCCGGCGTCAGCGGATTGCCGGAGGTGCCGGTTATTCCGCGAGCGGGACCGCTGAACTGTGTGCCGGACGGAGCGCCCGTCAGGAACAGCCAGTAACCGGCGCCAGCCAAAATCATCACGCCACCGATGGCCGCGATCATTGGCGCTGATCCCGCGCGCGGCTTCGATGGTGCGGGCGCCGCGCTGGCGCTTGTTTGAGGGCCGGCTTGCCCGTTGGTTTCCTGCGGCGGCGGAGGAGGTGCGGCGGCGGGAGAAACCGGGGCCGCGTTGCCATTGACCTCAGCTCGCTGCTGCGGCGGCGCTGGCTCACGGCTGCGGGCAAGCAGGGTCTCCAACTCGCCCCGGCCCTTTCCCTCAACAGCGGCGGTTTTCTCAGAGGCAATGATTTCGCCGGCGGCATCGTCCCCAATGCGCTGAAGGCGCTGTAGGATCGCCTTTACCTCGCGCAGTTTTTCGTGTTGATCGTGTTTGACTGCCATGGCGTAAAAATCACTATGTTTGCCTGCCGGAACTTGGCGGGGCAGAGATTGCACTATCGCCCAGCGCGATCATACGACCGGATGCCATGGCGACTTGTTCATTCAGTTTCGCTGGATTGGTATCAATCCGGCAAAACGGAATCTATCGTGGCCGCGCCCCGGCGTCAGCGGGAAGCCCCCGGCACGAACAAGCGAGCGAGTAAAGCACCTGCATTGCGACTTGGTCATGGCGAAACTGGCATAGCTGGCCATGTGATTTGGTGTTTGCCGTGCCGTTTGTATGCATGTGCCCCTGAGGAATTGTGGCGGAATAAATGTTTTCTCAAGTGGAAAGTTGCGATAAACTAGCATAATTGCTTGCACATCGGAAATTTGCTGTTTTATATAAGACATAATATAGCAATACTGTCAAATTGATTGAATGACCTCTCATGGATGATAACGCAGGATTGCGCGACGATAGCCTGGGATTCCGGCCGCTGTACCGGCAGGTACGCGATGCGCTGGTGCGCCGGATCATCGGCGGGCTCTGGGAACCGGGCGCGGCTTTGCCCAGCGAAATACAAATCGCCATGGAACTGGGCGTCAGTCAGGGCACCGTCAGAAAAGCGCTCGACGAGATGGCGGCCGAGCGGCTGGTTATCCGCCGGCAGGGGCGGGGCACATTTGTCGCCAAGCACGATGACGAATGTCTGCTGTTCCGGTTCTTCCGTTTGGCGCGCGATAATGGCGTGCGTGATTATCCCGAAAGCCGTGTGTTGCTGGCTGGTGTCCACAATGCGGATGAGACCGAATGCAAACGGCTGGGGCTGCCGGCCGGTGCCGAGGCCGTCCGCATACTGCGCGTGCGCTGTCTCGGCCGGCGTGCGGCGATCATTGAGCGCGTTAGTGTGCCGCATCAGCTTATGCCGGGCCTCGCCGATGGCGACGTGCCCAACAATCTGTATGCACATTATGCCGCGCGGTACGGCATCACCGTTGCGCGGGCGCGCGAGCAGTTGAAGGCCGCCGCCCTTGACGCTGCCGACGCGGCGATCCTGGGCGTGGAGATGCTTACCCCCGCCTTGGCCATAGACCGGCTGGCCTTGTCGCTGGACGAAATTCCGGTGGAATGGCGTGTGAGCCTCTGCCTCACGGAGGATTTCCATTACGTCTCCGATTTGCGCTCGGGCATCGCCTGATGCATCGCGGCGGCGTCATCGCTGACCGCTCGGTTTGCCCGGCGCGGCTGATTTTTCCCTCTGAATTCAATGCCGCCGTTCCGTTCATCGACCGGCACGTGAGCGAAGGCCGCGCCTCCAAGCCGGCGATACGGACGCTTGGCGGCGATGTCACCTATGGCGAACTTGCCGCCAATGTAAACCGTGCGGCAGCGGCGCTTACGGCGCTTGGCCTCGTCCCCGGCGACCGGCTGCTCATGATCGTCGAGGATTGCCCGGCGTTTTTTTACGCCTTCTGGGGGGCGATCAAGGCCGGCATCGTGCCTGTGCCGCTCAACACGCTGCTGCGTTCCGGCAGCTACCGGTTCATGATCGAGGACTCCGGGGCCGCAGCGATCCTCTATTCGCCGGAGCGTGCGGATGAAGTAGGCCGCGCGCTGCAATGTGCCGGCCACCAGCCGCGGCATGTGCTCATAACTGAAGGCGCTGCCGGCTCTTTCGCGGATTTGCTCCACACGGCAGCCCCCAGTTTCGAGGCGGTTCCCGCCACTGCGGATAGCGATTGCTTTTGGCTCTATTCGTCCGGTTCGACCGGCCACCCCAAGGCGGCTGTGCACCGTCATCGCGATATTGTGATCGCGAGCGAGCTTTATGGCTACGGCATCCTGGGAATTGGACCGGATGACGTGCTGTATTCCGAAGCCAAGCTGTTCTTCGCCTACGGTCTTGGCAACGCGCTCGCCTTTCCGCTGTGGGCGGGAGCGGCCAGCATTCTGAATGCCGGAAAGCCCGGCCCGGAGACGAGCCTGCCCATCATCGAGCATTTCCGGCCGACGGTGTATTTCAGCGTGCCCACTCTGTATGCGGCATTTCTCGCCCATTCCGGCGATGTGAAGACCAATCTCCCATCGCTGCGCTGCTGCGTTTCGGCGGGCGAAGCTCTGCCTGCTGCGATTCTGCGGCGCTGGCACGAGGCAACCGGCCTGTGGATTCTCGACGGTATCGGCTCCACCGAGGCGCTGCACATCTTCATCAGCAACACGCCGGGCTGCGTTCAGCCGGGATCGAGCGGCAAGCCGGTGCCGGGATACGGCGCCAAAATCGTCGATGGCGCGGGGACGGAGATCGCGGGCGAGGGCAGCGGCCGGCTGTTCGTTTCCGGCGGCTCTGTGGCGCGGTGTTACTGGCGGAACCCCTTGAAAACCGCTGCCACCATGCTTGGCGATTGGCTGGATACAGGCGACACCTTCCGGCGCGACGCGGACGGCTACTATTATTTTCTCGGGCGCACGGATGACATGATGAAGGTTGGCGGCATCTGGTGCTCGCCGTTCGATATCGAGGCGGCGCTTGCCGGGCATCCCGCCGTGCTGGAGGCGGCGGTCGTGGGCAGGACTGATGTCCACGGTCTCACGAAACCGGAGGCTTTTGTGGTGCTGAGCGAGGGACTTGAGGGGAGCGAGGCGCTAAGCGGGGAACTCGTTCAGCTCTGCAAGGACCGCCTCGCGCCGTATCAATATCCGCGCTGGATCAATTATGTGCCGGCGCTGCCCAGGACGGCGACCGGCAAGATCCAGCGCTTCCGGCTGCGCGGGGATCACACGTGACGCCGGTTTCGCGGCCATTTGCCTTCAGGAAACCGCCGTCCAGGGATTGTAAGTCCCAATATTCCACAGGTG
Organism: uncultured Alphaproteobacteria bacterium; assembly: GCA_963827885.1. Classification (GTDB taxonomy): domain Bacteria; phylum Pseudomonadota; class Alphaproteobacteria; order Rhizobiales; family Rhodomicrobiaceae; genus CAWHDD01. Next base: position 169,568 of record CAWHDD010000002.1, read on the forward strand.
GCCTTCGGGATCGCGGCAGGAGAAGCCGCGCCCGCCATAGCTCTCGTCCTTGATGGCAATGACGATTTCCGCTCCCGCCGCCTTGGCACGGCTGTAGATTTCATCGGCGTCGGATACGATGAGGTAGGGGCTTTGCGTGGTTCCGCCGAGATCCGCGGGTGTCGATTGCAGATGGGAGAACTCGCCGTCCTTCTTGGAACTCAACATGATCATGCCCGAGCCGAGCACAAGTTCGGCGTGGATGATGCCGCCTTTGCCATCCTCGTATACGGCGTGCGGCATGAGACCAAAGGCGTCGCCCAGCCATTCGATCATACGCGGGGCGTCGTTGTAGATCAGGCAGGGAACAATCGTGCTGTTCATGTCATCCTCCCGGTTTGGAGCGAGTTCGGGAGGATGCGGCATTATGACGCGAGCAGCAAGGTGGAGGTGCTGCGGCGATGGACACGATTTGGTGAGGCGGGCGAAAGCGGAGTGCCGGGGCGGTGCGCCAGCGGCAACCCGGCTCAGGCGGCGAGTTGCAGTGTAGCTTGCAGGCTTATCAGACGCTCCAGCGTGTCCTCCGCCAGCAGCTTGGACTCGTCGTCCTTGGCGATGGCCAAAGCGTTTTGGGCGTCGCGGATTTCCGCTTCCAGACGGCCGGCGGTCAGGTCGGCAAGCGGCATCGCCGTCTCGGCCAGCACCGTCAGTGCCGCCGGTTCGGCTTCCGCGAAGCCGCCGCGCACATAGAATTGTGCTTCCTCGCCGCCAAGCGACGGCACCCTCAGGATGCCGGGGCGCAGCAGCGAGATGAACGGCGCGTGTTCGGCGAGCATGGTGAAGTCACCCTCCGAACCCGGCACGATGACTTCCCCGACGTCGGCGGAAACCAGCAGCTTTTCCGGCGAAACCAGCTCGAATTTGAATGTTTCAGCCATGTTGCGGCTCCCAATGCGTGCGAAGCGTTAAACGGTGGCGGCCAGTTCTTCAGCCTTCTTGATGGCCTCTTCGATGGTGCCGACCATGTAGAACGCCTGCTCGGGCAGGTGGTCGTAATCGCCGGCGCACAGGCCCTTGAAGCCCTTGATCGTGTCGGCGACATCGACCAGCACGCCAGACTTGCCGGTGAACACCTCGGCCACATGGAACGGCTGGCTGAGGAAGCGCTCGATCTTGCGGGCGCGTGACACGGTCGTCTTGTCCTCTTCGGACAGTTCGTCCATGCCCAGGATGGCGATGATGTCCTGAAGCGCCTTGTAACGTTGCAGAATCGACTGCACCAGACGCGCCGTCTGATAATGTTCCTCGCCCACCACGCGCGGCTCAAGGGCACGGCTGGTGGAGTCGAGCGGATCGACGGCCGGATAGATGCCCTTTTCAGCGATGGAGCGCGACAGCACGGTGGTGGCGTCCAAATGGGCGAAAGATGCGGCCGGCGCCGGGTCGGTCAAGTCGTCGGCCGGCACGTAAATGGCCTGCACCGAGGTGATGGAGCCCTTCGACGTGGAGGTGATGCGCTCTTGCAGCGCGCCCATGTCGGTGGCGAGAGTCGGCTGATAGCCCACGGCCGAGGGAATACGGCCGAGAAGAGCCGACACTTCGGAACCGGCTTGCGTGAAGCGGAAAATGTTGTCCACGAAGAACAGCACGTCCTGGCCCTGGTCGCGGAAATATTCGGCCACCGTCAGACCGGCGAGGCCGACGCGGGCGCGGGCTCCGGGAGGCTCGTTCATCTGGCCGAAAATCAGCGCGCACTTGGAACCAACCGTCGAGCCATTGTGCTCGTGCGGGTCCTTGTTCACGCCCGACTCAATCATTTCGTGATAGAGGTCGTTGCCCTCGCGGGTACGCTCGCCCACACCGGCGAACACCGAGTAGCCGCCGTGCGCCTTGGCGATGTTGTTGATGAGTTCCTGAATGAGCACCGTTTTGCCGACGCCGGCGCCGCCGAACAGGCCGACCTTGCCGCCTTTGGAGTAGGGCGCCAGCAGATCGACGACCTTGATGCCGGTGACCAGCACTTCAACCTCGGTCGATTGCTCGATGAATTCCGGGGCCAGAGCATGGATCGGGCGGCGCTGATTGGTCTTGATCGGACCGGCTTCGTCCACAGGGTCGCCGATGACGTTCATGATGCGGCCCAGCGTCTCTTCGCCGACCGGAACCGCGATGGCCTGGCCGGTGTCGGTCACTTCGTGGCCGCGCGTCAGGCCCTCGGTGGAGTCCATGGCGATGGTGCGCACGGTGTTCTCGCCGAGATGCTGCGCCACTTCGAGGACCAGGCGGCTACCCTGGTTTTGCGTCTCAAGCGCATTCAGAATCGCGGGCAGGTGGCCTTCGAACTGGACGTCCACCACAGCGCCTGTAACCTGCCGGACCCGGCCCAACCGTCTTTCGCTCATGTCTTCAACCCCTGCTCAGGTTCTTTGTCTCTTAAATTTTCTGCGGGCACCCGTTGATGCCCGGCTATAGCGCTTCCGCGCCCGAAATAATCTCGATCAGTTCCTTGGTGATGATCGCCTGCCGCGTGCGGTTATATTTCAAGGTCAGGCGGTCGATCATCTCGCCGGCGTTGCGCGTGGCATTGTCCATGGCGGTCATCTGCGCGGCGTAGAAGCCCGCGTTGTTCTCCAGAAGCGCGCGATAGATCTGCGTAGCGATGTTCCTCGGCAGCAGATCGCTCAGGATCTGCTCCTCGTCCGGCTCGAATTCATAGTCCGCGTTCGCCGCCGCCGCTTGGCCGGCCTCCTGCTTGTCTTCCGGCAATTGCGCCGGAATGAGCTGAAGCGCGCGCGGCCGCTGGGTCAGGATATTCTTGAATTCGGAGAAGAACAGCACGGCCACGTCGAAGCTGCCCTCGCCGAACATTTTCAATACGCGGGTGGCGACATTCTGGGCATTGCCGTAGCCGATCTGACGCACGCTACGAAGCTCAATGGTATCGACGATGAGCGCGGCGTAATCGCGCCGCAAAGCGTCTTGCCCCTTGCGTCCGACGCAGAGGATTTGCACCGTCTTACCCTGGCTCTGACGCAGGCGGATTTGCTCGCGCGCGGCCTTCACCACGTTGCTGTTGAAAGCGCCGCAAAGACCGCGCTCACCCGTCACCACGATGAACAGATAGGTGTCGTCCTTGCCGGTTCCGACCAGCAGGGGCGACGCGCCTTCCTTGTTCACGCGCTTGTTGAGATTACTGAGCACGTGGTCCATGCGCTCGGCGTAGGGCCGGGCGGCGAGCGCGGCATCCTGCGCACGGCGCAGCTTGGCCGCGGCCACCATCTGCATGGCCTTGGTAATCTTGCGCGTGGATGTCACCGTGGTGATACGTTTGCGCAGGTCTTTCAAGCTTGGCATCGTTTAGGCCTCAAGCCGAAAAGTTCTTGGAAAATTTCTCAAGAGCCGCTTTCAACAACGCTTCCGTATCGGCGTCGAGCGCCTTCTTGGTGCGGATTGAGTCCAGCACATCCTTGTGCTCGCCGCGCATGAAGGTCAGGAAGCCTTGCTCGAACTTCGACACCGAATCGATGGTCAGCTTGTCGAGGTAGCCACGCGTACCGGCGTAGATCACGATGACTTGCTCTTCGACCTTCAGCGGCGAGAACTGCGGCTGTTTCAGCAGCTCCGTCAGACGGGCGCCGCGAGCCAGCAAACGCTGAGTCGTCGCGTCCAGGTCGGAACCGAACTGGGCGAACGCCGCCATTTCGCGATACTGCGCCAGCTCGCCCTTAATGGCGCCGGCCACCTGCTTCATGGCCTTGATCTGCGCCGACGAACCCACGCGCGACACCGAGATACCGACGTTCACAGCCGGGCGGATGCCCTGATAGAACAGGTCCGTTTCCAGGAAGATCTGGCCATCGGTGATGGAAATCACGTTGGTCGGGATATAGGCCGACACGTCGTTGGCCTGCGTCTCGATCACCGGCAGGGCCGTCAGCGAACCGGAGCCGTGGTCCTCGTTGAGCTTGGCGGCGCGCTCCAGCAGGCGGGAATGCAGGTAGAAAACGTCGCCCGGATAAGCTTCGCGTCCCGGCGGGCGGCGGAGCAGCAGCGACATCTGGCGGTAAGCCACGGCTTGCTTCGACAGATCGTCGTAAATGATCAGCGCGTGCATGCCGTTGTCGCGGAAATATTCACCCATGGTGCAGCCAGTATACGGCGCGATGAACTGCATGGGGGCCGGGTCGGAAGCGGTGGCGGCGACGACGATGGAATATTCCAGCGCGCCATTTTCCTCCAGCACCTTCACGAACTGCGCCACCGTCGAGCGCTTCTGGCCGATGGCGACGTATACGCAATAGAGCTTCTCGCTCTCGTTGCCTGTGGCGTTGATGGACTTCTGGTTGAGAATCGCATCCAGCGCCACTGCCGTCTTGCCGGTCTGGCGGTCGCCGATGATTAGCTCGCGCTGGCCGCGTCCGATGGGGATCAGCGCGTCGATTGCCTTGATGCCGGTCTGCATCGGCTCGTGCACGGATTTGCGCGGCAGGATGCCCGGCGCTTTCACGTCCACTCGGCTGCGTTCGGCGCCCTGGATCGGGCCTTTGCCGTCGATCGGATTGCCGAGACCGTCAACCACGCGGCCCAGCAGCCCCTTGCCGACCGGCACTTCCACGATGGTGCCGGTGCGTTTGACCGTGTCGCCTTCTTTAATGTAGCGGTCTTCGCCGAAAATCACGACGCCGACATTGTCAACTTCGAGGTTGAGGGCCATGCCGCGAACGCCGCCGGGAAATTCAACCATTTCACCAGCTTGCACGTTATCGAGACCGTAGACGCGCGCGATACCGTCGCCAACCGACAGCACCTGTCCGATCTCGGCGACTTCCGTCTCCTGACCGAAATTCTTAATCTGCTCTTTCAGAATCGAGGAGATTTCCGAGGCGCGGATTTTCATTAGGCCACCTCTTTCATGAGAAGTTTTAATGAGTTGAGTTTCGTCTTCAGCGATGTATCGACCATGCGGCTGCCGACCTTGACGATCAGGCCGCCGAGGATGGAAGGATCGACAATCGCTTCGATGATGGGGGTTTTGCCGAGCTGAGCGTGCAGGGTCTCGGTGAGCGACTGCAACTGCTCGGGCGTGAGCGGCAAGGCGGTCGTAACCTGGGCCGCGACTTCGCCGCGATGATTGGCCACGAGGGCGCCATAACCCTTGATGATGTCCTCGATCACGGACAGGCGGCGGTTTTCCGCCAGCAGCAGCAGCACATTTTGCGTGATGCCATCGAGTTCCATCAGCTTGAAAAGCGCGTTGAGCGTGTTCGTCTGAGTTCTGGCGGAGAAGACCGCGCTTTTGAGCAGACCGCGCAAATCGTCGCTGGCGTGCAAAACCGCCTGGAATTCTGTTAGACTGGTATGTACGGCGTCAATCGTGCCAGCTTCGCGCGCCAGTGCGAACAACGCTGTCGCGTAACGTCCGGCCACGCCGTTTACTTGGGGGGAATCGCTTGCCACGGCTGTCTCGTGAGGTTTATCCTGTAACATCAAGCTGACGGCCAAGCGGCGATTGGCCGCTGACAAAACTCAGCCTCGCGCGCCCGGACGGGCATTGCCCGCCGGCCACGTTTGTGTGACCTGTCTCTAGCATAGGCTTTCGCGGCATTGCAACCCGTTGGCGCGATTAAATCCGTGCGCCGTTTCGCTTTTCGGAATTTCGACGGGATTTGTGGACTTTGGGTGATAATCCTTAAGACGTATAATCAGTAATCTGCACATCAATTAATCAAACTGCTGCGAGCCGTGCATCCAGGAATGCAACCATTTGTGTATCCGAGACATCGCGGCTGAGCAGCGCTTCGCCGATATGCCGGGCCAGCACCAGCGTGAGACGGCCGCCGCTCACCTTCTTGTCCTGCGCCATCAGCCGTGCGAGTTCTCCGCCGCTCGGGAGCGCGCGGTTGGTCATGCGCTGCAAATCGCCGAGGCTCGCTGGCAAGCCCGCCGCCTTGAGGTGCGCCGCCACGCGCGGGCTCTCGCCGGCCGCGCATAGCCCCAGTTCTTCGGACAATTCGAACGCCAGCACCATGCCGATGGCGACCGCCTCGCCGTGCAGCAGCGCGCCGGAATAGCCGGCCCAGGCTTCAAAGGCGTGAGCGAAACTGTGACCGAGATTGAGCAGCGCCCGGCGGCCGCTTTCGCGCTCGTCCTCCGCCACGATGGCCGCCTTGGCGCGGCAGCTCACTTCAACCGCATGCCCGAGCGCGGCGGCCTCTCTCGCCAGCACGGCCGCGCAGTTGGTCTCCAGCCATTCGAAAAACGCGGCATCGTCGAGGAGGCCGTATTTGACCACTTCGGCATAGCCGGCGCGCAATTCGCGCGGCTCCAGCGTTGCCAGCGTGCCGAGATCGGCGATGACCAGCGACGGCTGGTGGAAGGTGCCGATGAGGTTTTTGCCATGCCCCGTGTTGATGCCGGTCTTGCCGCCGACGGAGCTATCAACTTGCGCCAGCAGCGTGGTGGGGATCTGCACGAAGCGCACGCCGCGCTTCAGGATGCTGGCCGCAAAACCCGCCAGATCGCCGATGACGCCGCCGCCGAGCGCAACCACGGCGTCCCCGCGCTCCAGGCGCAGATCGAGCAGGTGATTCGAAACCTGTTCGAGATGCGCGAAGCTTTTCGTCGCCTCGCCGGGCGGCAGCACCAGCGGCGGTCCGGCCAGCAGTCCGGCAGCCTGCAACGGCTGTTCCAGCGCGGCGAGATGATAGCTGGCGACGCGGGCATCGGTGATGATGGCGCAACGCGCTTTCGGAGCGGCGCTGGCGATGAAATCCGCCGCCTTCGGCAGCAGCCCGCCGCCAATTATAATGTCATAGCTGCGCGTGCCCAGCGGCACATTTACGGTGCGATAGGTCATGGACGCGCGGCCTCGCCTGGGAAGCGGCGGGCGCCAGTCGTTGATGAGTCGTCGTCATTGTATGCTCGACCATGGTGTCATGTGCCACATCGCGGCTCTCGACGGTGAAATCCGCCAAGGCATAGACCGGATAGCGCTCGGCTATCAAGCCCTCCATGATTTCCCTGGGATTGCCGTTTTTCAGCAGCGGCCGGTTATCGCGCCGCGACACGCGCTGCATCAGCAGGTCGATCCCCGCGTTGAGCCAGATGGAGACGCCGCGCTCGCGAATCTTTTCACGCGTCGCGTCGTTCATGAAGGCGCCGCCGCCGGTCGAGAGCACCTGCGGCCCCTGCTCCAGCAGCCGGGCGATGACGCGCCGCTCACCGTCGCGGAAATAGGCTTCGCCGTGTTCCGCGAAAATCGCCTCGATGGATTCGCCCGCCGCGCCTTCGATTTCGGCATCGGCATCGACGAACGGCAGGTTGAGACGCGCCGCCAGACGCCGCCCGATGGCCGATTTGCCGGCGCCCATCAGGCCGATCATGACGAACGACCTATTGCCCAGCAGTTCGCGAAGCTGGGCCGCCATGGCGGACGGCTGGTGGCTGGCGGTCTTAGGGTTCTTCGACGGGTCATCTGTTTGCATGTTTTCAGGTCTACTTTGTACAAGACGCGGTTCCGCTGCCGGCGTAAGAGGCAACATCAACGCATTGATGTGGCGAATTGGCCGGAATTGAGGCGCGCCCCTTGACAACCGCCCCGCTCTTCGGCCACCCCTTGCATAAGCAGTGAAGGGATTTTGCCGCGATGCCCAGCCTACTCCGATTTCTCACGATTATCGCGCTCATTTCCGGTTTGTTCTACGGCAGCATGTACGTGCTGGCCAATTATTTTGAGCCGCATCAGCGCGAAATCACCAAGAGCATCCGTAACATACGGCTCAAGTAACGTTTTATTAACGCGGTTGCCGTTGCCTTTACGCACGTCATAGCGAAAGGCGCCGCCCCCGTGATGCAGCCTGCTGAAAACCGGCCCGTACCGCCGGAACCGCACCTCGCCGATTTCCTCGCCATGCTGAGCGCCGAACGCGGCGCGGCGGCCAACACGCTCGACAGTTACGGGCGCGATCTCCGGCATTTATTCGCCCATCTGCATCATCGCGGCATCGCGCCGGAAGCGGCTGGGATGGCCGATTTGAAAGCCTATGTGCAGGCGCAGGCCGCTGCCGGGCTGGCGGCCTCGTCGCTCAACCGGCATATTTCGTCGATCAAGCAGTACTACAAATTCCTGACGGCTGAGGGCCGGATCGCGGACGATCCCGCGGCCAAGCTGACCTCACAGAAATGTGATGCCGTGCTGCCGCGCTGCCTTTCGCAAGCGGAGACGGCACTGCTGCTGGATACAGCCAAGCGGCGGGCGGATGCGGCCGAAGGGGCTGGCCGGCTGCGCGCCCTGAGGCTGCATTGCCTGCTGGAGGTGTTGTATGCAACCGGCCTGCGCGTGTCCGAGCTGGTGACGCTGCCGCGCGCTTCGCTGAGCGGCGACGAGCGCACGCTGATGGTGAAGGGCAAGGGCGGCCGCGAGCGACTGGTGCCGCTCAACGAGGCGGCGCGGCTGGCGCTGGCGCGGTTCGCCGGGGCCGGGGAGACGGGCAAGGAGCCATCGCGCTGGCTTTTCCCGTCACGGGCGCGCGAGGGCTACCTGACCCGGCAGCGGCTGGCGCAGGAGTTGAAGCTGCTGGCGGCGGAGGCGGGGCTGGATGCGAGCAGCATTTCGCCCCACGTTCTGCGCCACGCCTTCGCCACGCATCTGCTGGACGGCGGCGCCGATCTGCGCTCGGTGCAGACGCTGCTGGGCCACGCCGATATTTCCACGACACAGATCTATACGCATCTGGCGGGCGAGAAGCTGCGGCAGGCGGTTTACGCGTTTCATCCGCTGGCCGGGGCCAGGTTCGAGGCGCAGTCCGATGAGGCTGTCGAGCCTTGAGGTTCGTGATTACCTGGAGTTTCCCTATGGCTAACATCGTGCCCGTGGCCCACCCTCCCATCAAGGGAGAGGGGCAGGGTGACGGGGCTTCTTTGTAGCCACAGGAACCCCCCGCCAATCAAGCCCAACTTTGCGGCCCCGTTTTCCTCCGCCGCCGTTGCCCCGCCCGAAGCCATCCTGTAGGCTGCCGCAGTGAAATCGCGCCGCATGCCGCAAACAATAAGGTCAACGCTCGTGAGCAACGACATTTACAAATTACAAGCCGCCGCCAAAGCCATAGATTTCGTCGAATCGGGCATGACGCTTGGTCTCGGCACCGGATCGACCGCCGCCAAATTCGTCGATCTTCTGGGCGATAAGGTGCGTCACGGGCTGGATGTTCAGTGCGTGGCGACCTCCGAGGCGACCCGCGTGCAAGCGCTGCGGCTGGGCATTCCGCTCACCACGCTGGACGAGCGCGGCGAGCTTGACCTCGCCATCGACGGCGCCGACGAGATCGACCCCCGCCTGCGGCTGATCAAAGGCGGCGGCGGCGCGCATCTGCGCGAGAAGATCGTCGCCATGGCGGCGGACCGCTTCGTTATCATCGCCGACTCGTCCAAGAAGGTGGACAAGCTCGGCAAGTTCCCGCTGCCCATCGAGATCGTGCAGTTCGGCGTCCGGGCCACCATGGAAATGATTGAAATGGTGGCGCAGGACGTGGGCGTGTTTGGCGAACTGGAGCTGAGGCGCAATGCCACCGGCGCGCCGTTCCTCACCGACAACGGCAATTATATCGTCGATTGCGCGTTCGGCGAGATCGGCGACCCGGAAGACCTGTCGGACGTGCTGGAAATGGTGCCCGGCGTGGTGGAACACGGCTTGTTCATCGACATCGCGGACGCGGTGATCATCGCCGGGCCGGGCGGGCTGGAAATCCTGACGCGCGACCCCAGGTAAGGCCCCGCACCACTCAGTGATAAATTTACGCTGCCGGTGCTTGCCGCTCCGGCGGCCGGGCGGAGCGTTTCCGCCCCGGCCTTCACGCCGCCGCTCAACGATCCGGTGAAACCATGACGCATTACGACTACGACCTGTTTGTGATTGGCGCCGGCTCGGGCGGCGTGCGCGCGGCGCGGCTGGCGGCGCAGCAATACGGGCAGCGGGTGGCCATCGCGGAGGAATTCCGCATCGGCGGCACCTGCGTCGTTCGCGGTTGTGTGCCGAAGAAGCTGCTGGTGTATGCCAGCCATTACAGCGAGACCATCGAGGACGCCGCCGGTTACGGCTGGACGGTCGAAGGCGCGCGTTTCGATTGGCCTCGCCTCATCGCGGCGAAGGATGCGGAAATCGCGCGCCTGAGCGGCCTTTACGAGGCCAACCTCGCCAAGGCCGGCGTCACCATCCTGCGCGAGCGCGCCACGCTGGCCGATGCGCATACGGTGCGGCTCGCCGGCTCGGGGCGCACCATCACGGCGGGCACGATCCTCATCGCCACCGGCGCGCGGCCGTTCATCCCGCAGGTGCCCGGCGGCGAGCTGGCGATCACCTCCAACGAGGCGCTGGACCTGCCCGCGCTGCCCAAGAGCATCGCCATCATCGGCGCCGGCTATATCGCGCTGGAATTCGCCGGCATTTTCCACGGGCTGGGCGCGGAGGTCAGCGTGATCTACCGTGGCAGCCAGATTTTGCGCGGCTTCGATGATGATCTGCGCAACACGTTGCAGCAGACTCTGGCCGCCAAGGGCATCAAATTCCACCTGAATGCGCAGATCGAGGCCATCGAGCGGACGGCGGTGCACCTGCGCGGCGGCGCGAAGGTGGAGGCTGAAATCGTCATGGCCGCCACCGGGCGCGTGCCCAACACGGCCGGCCTCGGGCTGGAGGCGGCGGGCGTGGCGCTGGGGAACCAGGGCTCGGTCGCGGTGGACGCCTGCTCGCGCAGTTCCGTGGACAACATCTACGCCATCGGCGACGTGACGGACCGCATGAACCTGACGCCGGTCGCCATCCGCGACGCCATCGCCTTCACCGCGACGGTCTACGGCGGCAAGCCCACGCCGATTGACCACAGCCACGTCCCGACCGCGGTGTTCTCGCAGCCGGAAATCGGCACGGTCGGGCTGACGGAGGCCGAGGCGCGCGCGCAGTCCGGCGCCGTCGATATCTACAAAACCGCCTTCCGGCCGATGAAATACATGCTGCCCCAGCGCGAGGAGCGGATGCTGATGAAGCTCGTGGTGGACGCGGCGAGCGATCGCGTGCTCGGCTGCCACATCCTCGGCCCGGACGCCGCCGAGATGGCGCAGGTTCTGGCGATCCCGCTGCGCATGGGCGCGACGAAGGCGGATTTCGACGCCACCATGGCGCTGCATCCGTCCGCCGCCGAGGAGCTGGTGACGATGCGCGAGAAGTGGGTGCCGCACGGCCGGGGCGTGAATTATTTTATCCGGCGGTCGAACAGTAGCAGGCCGCACTCGCCCTCTCCTCGCGGGAGAGGGTGGACCGGCGCAGCCGGGGAGGCGGTATGTGCCAGCTATTGTTATTTTTGCCTGTTAAGTGTCCGTCCGGAAACTTAGTTGGGCTTTTCAAAATCACACTGTGAGCCGGATGGCGGGCTGAACAATGCTGAACGCATTTTCGAGGAGCTGGAACGCACCAGACGGCCGCCGGATGGCGTTGAAAAGACAAAGAAAGTTTCCTGACGGACACTAAGGGAATGCGGCGCAGGTTGGGCATCAAGCAAGCCCCCTCACCCGGCGCTGCGCGCCACCCTCTCCCGCGAGGGGAGAGGTGAGAAATAGCTGATTGATGCCTGAAGTTCGTATGCAGGTGCAGGTGCGGTTTACGGGTTGGAGGGCGCGTGATGCTGGTGGAAATTGCCATTGGTGATGCATACGGAGCCGGCTTCGAATACGCCAATCCGGCGGCCGGGCGGCCGAACGACCTCAGCCGGTACTGGCCGCATCCCCGCCATGGGATCGTCCCCGGCTGCTACACCGACGACACGCAGATGAGCCTCGCCGTCGCCGAGACGCTGATCGAGCACGGCGCAGGGGCGAGCGCGTTTCAGTTCATCGAAAAATTCGTGCTCGCCTTTCAGCGCGATCCGCGTGAGGGCTATGCCTCGCGCTTCTGGGAGTTGCTCAAAACCGTGCAGGACGCCGCGGACTTCGCCGAGCGCATGCGCCCCGAGTCGGAAAAATCCGGCGCGGCGATGCGTGCGTGTCCCATCGGCCTGCTGCCGGATGTGGCGTCCGTGCTGGCAGTGGCCGAGCGGCAGGCGCGGATCACCCATGATACGGAGGGCGGTGTTCGCTCGGCGCAGGCCGTGGCGCTGATGGTCCACTGCTTTGCATACCGGCTTGCGCCCAAGGCCGGCCTCGGCGAGTTCCTCGACGCACATATTCCCGGCGATTGGACACAGCCCCACAGCGGCAAGGTTGGCGCCCTGGGCATAACGGCGGCGCGCGCGGCAATTACCGCACTGATGGCGGAAAGCTCGCTGACCGGGCTGCTGCGCCGTTGCGTGGATTACACGGGCGACGTCGATACAGTCGCGGCGGTTGCGCTGGGTGCCGCGTCGCTGTGCAGCGAATACGATCAGGATTTGCCCGGACATCTGATTGCCGGGCTGGAAGACGGCGCTTGGGGGCTTGCATATTTGCGCGAGTTGGACGCGCGCCTAGCGGCGGCGCTAATGCGGGGACAGCCGCAGTGAATGCGAACTGCCCCTGAGAGAATTCAATGCTGCCTCTGTCGAATTCCGGTCGAATTTCCCCGCCGCATGCACCGCGCGAATGCAGGCTTCCTTTTGTTCGGCCTGGAAGCCCTTGGTTTAAGTTGTCGTCGCTCTGTGCTTCGCCCAACCGCTCCTTCGCGGCTCCGCCGCTCACCGTCCCGGCCCTGCAAATTGCAAAAGCCACCGGATTCGGGGAGCTGTCAGGGATGGCCGCGCTCTACAGCGGCCACCGCCGGAGGCGGCTTGTCCTTGATAGCTCCCCGAAGCCGGTGGCATCCTCAAAGCAGGCGGGGGGATTCCTCGCCCGCCCGAAACTACAGACCAGCCCTTAGTGCTTCACGCCGATCACCGCGACCCGCAGCATATTCGTCGTGCCGCGCTGGCCGAACGGAATGCCCGCCGAGATGATGACCTGATCGCCCGGCACCGCGAGGCCGCTGTTTTCCGCCTTGGCGACGGCCTTGCGCACCATGTCGTCCACATTCTCGGGATCGTCCGTCACCAGACAGCGCAGCCCCCACACCAGAGCCAGCCGCCGCGCGGTTTTCACCACCGGCGTCAACGCCAGGATCGGCTGCATCGGCCGCTGGCGCGCGGCGCGCAATGCGGTCGTGCCGGTCGCGGTGAAGCAAACGATGGCGGCGAGCCGCAGCGTCTGCGCGATGATCTTCGCGGCGGCGCTCAGCGCGTCGGCGGCGTTGACTTCGGGCACAGTGCGCGTGGGATGCAGCGTCTTTTCGTAATTCCGGTCGTGCTCGACCTCGTTGGCCACGCGCACCATCATCTTGACGGCTTCGACCGGATATTTCCCCACGGCGGACTTGGCCGACAGCATCACCGCGTCCGCGCCCTCGAACACGGCGGTGGCCACGTCGGAAACCTCCGCGCGCGTCGGCACCGGCGAGGTAATCATCGACTCCAGCATCTGCGTGGCGACGACCACGGGCACGCCCGCCTGCCGCGCCTCGCGCATGATGCGCTTTTGCAAGCCCGGCACCTGCTCGACCGGCATCTCCACACCCAGGTCGCCGCGCGCAATCATCAGCGCGTCGGATTTGCGGATGATGTCCGCAAGGCTGGACTCCTCCACCGCCGACGGCTTCTCGATCTTCGCCATCACGCCGATAGTGGCGCCCGCCGGCCCGATCAGTTCGCGGACTTCGTCGATGTCGCTCTTGCGCTGCACGAACGACAGCGCGATCCAGTCCACCTCGGCGGCGACGGCGGCCTTGGCGTCCTCACGATCCTTGGGCGTCATGGCGCTCAGCGGCAGCAGCGTGTTGGGCAGGCTGATGCCCTTGCGGCTGCCGAGCGAACCGCCCACGATGACCCTGGCCTTAATGGCGTCCACCGAATGCTCGACCACTGCCAGGCGCAGCTTGCCGTCATCCAGCAACAGCGTATGGCCCACGGCGATAGCTGCGAAAATTTCGGGATGGGGCAGGGAGACCCGCGTCGCGGAGCCCGGTTCGGGATTGGTGTCGAAGGTGAAGATATCGCCGGCCGCCAGCATGGTGCTGTTGCCGTCGAAGGCGCCGACGCGGAGTTTCGGCCCCTGCAAATCGGCGAGGATGCCGATGGGGACTTTCCGCCCTTCTTCTATTTTCCTGATGATGCCGCACAGCCGGTTCAGTTCGGCGTGGGGCGTATGGCTCATGTTGATGCGGAAAACGTTGGCGCCTGCCAGGAAGAGCTGCTCAATAACCTCGGGGGTTGAAGACCCCGGCCCGAGGGTCGCGACAATCTTGACGCGTCTCTCCTGTCTCACTTGCCTACGGCCTTGGCATGGGTATTCGCCTGGTCTTCCTGGGCGTTTTCTATGGTATCGGTCAGTCGCACGGTCCAGTCTTTCTCTTCTTGCGTATCGACCTCGAAAAAGCCGGTTTTCTTGTAGCCGCGCTTGACGCAGTCTTGCACGCCTTTAATGGTGAATTCCTTGTCGTCGCTGCACATGAGGCCTTTGCCGCCCCACTCGCCGCCACGGTCATAGTCGATCGCGTGCACATAATAATAACGGGCGATCAACTCACCGGCGAGCAGCACTTCACATTTCTGCGAGGGGACGTTCCACCAGCCCTCGCTCACCCATCCCTGCTTGTCATCTTTGTAGCCGATGGCCACGCCGATGCGGCTGGATGTGGTGTTGCACAATTTGAAATCGGCCTTGGCGGTATCCGGTGCTGCGATAAAGCACGCGAATCCCAACGCAAGAAGCATCAGCGGTTTGAAGCTGGTTATCCTGATCATTTATGCTACGCTTTCGAGTGAGGCGACTCTGACATTACAGGGCACAGGAGCCCCAGAAAAAGCGGGCGTCGATTCCGGTTACGATTTTCCTGCATGTTATTATGAGTCGAAGCCGTTTGGTTCAACCAAAATCACGCGGAAGTCATTAACATTCGTCTGTGTTGGTCCAGAGACCACAAGATCGCCCAAGGGTTCAAAAAAGTCCGTGGCGCCGTTATTGGCAAGAAATATGGCGGCATCGCGTCCTAATGCGCTGGCGCGGCTCAATGTTGCGGGAGTGACGATGGCGCCGGCCGGGTCGGTGACTGCGCCGCTGCCGCCGTCCGTGCCGTCCGTGTCACAGGCCAGTGCATAAATGCCGGGGGCGCCGCCGAGGGCCATGGCGAGCGCCAGGGCGTATTCCTGATTCGGTCCGCCGCGCCCGGAGCCGCGCACGGTTACGGTCAGTTCGCCGCCAGACAGGATCGCCACGCGCTGGCCGGCCGCCTGCCGTTCGCGGGCGATGGCGGCGTGCATCTTCGCCACGTCGCGCGCCTCTCCCTCGATGCTGTCACCGAGGATGACGGGGGAATATCCGAGCGCCTGCGCCCGTGCGGCGGCGATCTTCAACATATCGTGAGGCGTTGCCGCCAGGACGAATTCCGCATGCGCGAAAGCGGCATCGGCGGGCTTCGGCGTCTCGTTGGCGCCGGACATGAGCGCGGCTGCGATGGCGGGCGGCGGCGTCACGCCATGGCGGACGAGAACGGCGGTGGCATCGGCAAGTGTGGTGGGATCGGCAACGGTTGGACCGGAACCGATGGCGTCGGGCGCGTCGCCGGGGACATCGGAGATGGCCAGCGTAACGATTTTCGCGCCGCCCGCCGCACGTGCGAGCCGCCCGCCCTTGATGCGCGACAGATGTTTGCGCACACAATTGATCTCCGCAATCGTGGCGCCGCTGCGCAATAGGGCGCGCGTCAGGTTCTGCTTGTCCGCCAGTTGCAGCCCCGCAGCCGGAGCCGCCAGCAGGGCCGAAGCGCCGCCCGACAACAGCACGAGGAGCAAATCCCCCGGCCGTGCTTCCCCCGCGAGCCGCAAGGCCGCCTCCGCCGCCGCCTCGCTCGCCGCATCCGGCACGGGATGGCCGGCTTCCATCAGCGTCAAGCGCCGCAGACCGGCATCCCGGCCATATCCGTGCCGCGTGACCGCCAGACCGGAAAAGCGATCCGGCGGCAGGATTGTTCCGTAATGACTTTCAGCCGCACGGGCCATGGCCGCCGCTGCCTTGCCCGCCGCGAATACGATCAGGCGGCCCTGTTCTGGAACCTGGGGCCAGAATGCCTCCAGGCAATGGTCAGGGTGCGCCGCGGCAACGGCCGCCGAGAATAACTCCAGCAATGTCTGGCGCTGAGCTTGATCCGGGGGGGAGGCGTCTGGCATGTGCATAAACCGCTGAGAGAGGAGTTTCAGCCTATGTTAAGCGCATATATGCACGGATGGTACCCGGCGGACCAGGAGGAAGCGGCACGGTGGCGATTAAGACGGCGGTTGAGCAAATCCCCGGCGCGCGGGATTGCGGAGTGATCCTCACCTGTGACCACGCCGGGAACGCGCTTCCACCCGGATATGGCACGCTCGGGCTGCCACCGGGGCAACTGGACCGGCATATCGCCTACGATATCGGCGCCGCCGCCGTCACGCGCCTGCTCGCGGAGACATTGGGTGCGCCCGCGATCCTTTCGCGCTACTCCCGCCTGCTCATCGACATGAACCGCGGCGAGGACGACCCGACGCTCATCATGCGCCTGTCCGATGGCGCCGTCATTCCGGGCAACGCCACGCTGGACGCCGCCGAGACGGAACGCCGCCTCACTCTATGTTACCGCCCCTATCACGACGCGATTTCCACGGCCATTGACGCGGCCCTTGCCGCTGGACGCACGCCCATCCTCCTGTCGATCCACAGTTTCACGCCGGTCTGGCGCGGTGCGGCGCGGCGCTGGCATGCGGGGGTGCTCTGGGATAAAGACCCGCGCTTTGCCCTGCCGCTGCTGGCGCATCTCGAACGCGAAGGCGATCTGATCGCCGGCGATAACCAGCCCTATACCGGCAGCCTGAAAAACGACGCGCTCTACCGCCACGGCACATCGCGCGGACTGGCACATGCCTTGCTGGAGATCCGGCAGGATTTGATCGCGGACGAGGCCGGCCAGCGGGCTTGGGCCGGACGGCTGGCGCGGATCGTGCGGGCGCTACAGGCGGACAAGGATGTGGCGGCGGCGTGCGCGCCTGTGCGCCTTTTCGGGTCGCGGGCAGATTGCGGGCTGGTGGTGAAAGCAGGAGAAAAGCATGAACACGCTGGATGAAAAGAATCGCGTCGCGCTGGAAGCGGCCGTGTTCCGCCGGCTGGTGGCGCATTTGCAGCGCCGGACGGATGTGCAGAACATCGACCTGATGAACCTTGCCGGGTTCTGCCGGAACTGCCTGTCCAACTGGTCCGAGGACGCCGCCGCCGAAATGGGGCTGACCGTGACGAAGGACGAGGCGCGCGGCATGGTTTACGGCATGCCCTACGAAGAGTGGAAAGCGAAACATCAGACGGAGGCGACGGCCGAACAGCTAGAGCGCATGCGTGTTGTGATGGCGGCGGAACATGGGCGATGAAATGCTATGCAACTGTTCATGGCTTGTTCCCGGCCGTTGCAAAATTCACGCAAAGTTGCCCGCGAAAACGCCGCGAATAAGCTAAGAAGCTTGAATCGCTTAGGCTTCGGCGTGATGGTGGAGCCGGATCTGTGGATTAAAATTGTAACTAGCATTAGAAAACCACAAAGACGGTGTCTTAGATCACGTTTTGCACCGGGCTACGCGCGGCAGGGAAGGCAAGAGTACAACCAGGAATTAAACCAAGCAATCGTTTGCATCGTAAAGCGTCAATCAGAATGTGAGCCGGGGCCGCGTTAGATGAAAACATCGCGGCGTCGCAATTCCGGCGTATGGTGCAAAGGTCAAGCCTTGGTACGATTAGGACGATGGCAGAGGAATTGGATCAAATGGGGGGTGCAGTGCTGAAGTATGCTCGCGAAACCGGCGGCCTGCAAGTCATTCTTGCCCAGCCGCGCGGATTTTGCGCAGGCGTTGTCCGCGCCATCCGCATCGTTGAGTCCGCCTTGGAAAAGGTCGGCGAACCAGTCTATGTGCGCCACGAAATCGTGCACAACAAGCACGTGGTTGACGAGCTGAAGGCCAAGGGCGCCCGCTTCGTCGATGAAATCGCCGAGATTCCGGCCGGCGCGGTGACGATTTTCAGCGCCCATGGCGTCGGCAAGGACGTGGTGAACGAGGCGGCGTCGCGCCAGCTTCCGGTGATCGACGCCACATGCCCGCTGGTCACCAAGGTGCACAATCAGGGCAAGCGCTATCTCCGCGAAGGCCGGACGCTCATTCTCATCGGCCACGCCGGCCACCCGGAGGTCGAGGGCACCATGGGGCAGATCCCCGCGCCGATCCATCTGGTGCAGACCGAGGCGGACGTCGAATTGCTGCCCCTACCGGTGGAAACGCCGGTCGCCTACGTGACGCAGACGACGCTCAGCGTCGATGACACGCGCGGCATCATCGCGGCGTTGAAGGCGCGCTTCGCCGACATCGCCGGGCCGGACATCAACGACATCTGTTACGCCACCCAGAGCCGCCAGACCGCCGTGCGGCGAACTGAGCAAGCTGGTGGACGTTATCCTGGTGGTGGGCGCGAAAAACTCGTCCAACTCCAACCGCTTGCGGGAAATCGGCGCCGAAGCCGGCGTGCCGAGCTACCTGCTGGCGGATGGCAGCGAACTCGATCCCGAATGGGTGAAGGGCGCGCGGATCGTTGGCCTGACGGCCGGCGCCTCCGCTCCCGAAGCCATGGTCGAAGACGTCATCGAAACCTTGCGCCGCCTCGGGCCGGTCGAGGTCTCCACATTGCCTGGGCCGGAAGAGAACGTCGAGTTCCGCTTGCCCAGCGAATTGTATTCCCTTTAATTCCGTGCCGCACCCCGGCGAGGGTGATCAACAGGAGTAAGAACTCAATGGCGTTGCCGTTGCTCAAGGAAAGAACCATCGGGGCCTACCTGCTCAAGCAGAAGCTCATGGGCCGCAAGCGTTATCCGCTGGTGCTGATGCTGGAGCCGCTGTTCCGCTGCAATCTGGCCTGCGCCGGCTGCGGCAAGATCGACTATCCCGATCCGATCCTGAACCGGCGGCTGTCCGTGGAGGAATGCCTCCAGGCGGTGGACGAGTGCGGCGCGCCGATGGTGGCCATTCCCGGCGGCGAGCCGCTGATCCACAAGGATATCGGCGAGATCGTCAAGGGCATCGTGGCGCGCAAGAAGTTCGTGTCGCTGTGCACCAACGCGCTGCTGCTGGAGAAGAAGCTCCACCTGTTCGAGCCGTCGCCGTATCTGTTCTTCTCCGTGCATCTGGACGGGCTGAAGGAGATCCACGACAAGGCCGTCTGCCAGGATGGCGTGTTCGACCGCGCCGTGGAGGCCATCAAGGCGGCGAAGGCGAAGGGCTTCGAGGTCAACCTCAACGCCACGATTTTCGACAGCCATTCGCCGCAGGACGTGGCCGATTACCTGGATTTCGCCAAGGAACTGGGCGTGGGCGTGTCGATTTCGCCCGGTTATGCCTATGAGCGCGCGGCCGATCAGGAGCATTTCCTCAACCGGCGCAAGACGAAGGAGCTGTTCCGCAACATCTTCGCGCTGGGCAAGGGCAAGAAGTGGACGCTGACCCATTCCGGGCTGTTCCTGGATTTCCTGGCCGGCAACCAGCAGTTCCATTGCTCGCCCTGGGGCATGCCGGCGCGCAATATCTTCGGCTGGCAGAAGCCGTGCTATCTGCTGGGCGAGGGCTATGTGGAGACCTTCAAGGAATTGATGGAAACCACCGACTGGGACAGCTACGGCACCGGGCGCTATGAGAAATGCGCCAACTGCATGGCCCATTGCGGCTACGAGGCGACGGCGGCCGACGCGACGATCGGCAATCCCATCCGGGCGCTGATGCAGACGCTGCGCGGCATCCGCACCAGCGGCCCGATGGCGCCGGAAATCCCGCTCGACAAGCAGCGGCCGGCCGACTACGTGCACACCAACATCGTGCAGGTTCAGCTAACCAAGGCCGGGCAGGCTGAAGGCTCGTTCCAACCAGGCGGCGGCTGCGGAGTAACGCGGCCTTCGCCTTGCTCGCATCGGGCGCGAGACGCATCAGGTCCGGCAATTGGCCGGGCCGCGCCATGAGCGAACGCAGCAGCGCCATGAAATCGGTGCTGCCGTCGGGGCGTGTGGCGGCCAGGGCGGCAGGCGGCAGCGCGCGATGCGCCGGGTCGATCACCACCCGCAGTGCCGCGAAGGGCAGGCCGTGCTTTGCGGCAATCTCGCATGCAACATGCGTCTCCATGTCCACAACAGCCGCGCCGGTCGCCTCCCATAGCGCGCGTTTCCCCTCGACACCGGCTACCGGCTCATCAACACCCGCAATATCCGCCTGATGCGCATGCGGCAGCACCGCCAGCAGCGCTTGTGACCATCCGGCGGACGCCGGCGTGCGTTCCCCTCCGCTGATGACCTCCCGCGCGACGATGACCGAGCCCGGTGCCAGAGCGGGCGCCAGTCCGCCGGCGGTGCCGAAGCTGACGATGCCGCGCGCGCCGGCAGCAATCGCGTGCCCGATCTCCGCCACCAACCGCGCCCGGTCGAGGCCATACAGCGCCGTCACCCCCTCGCCCGCCGCGATTTTGGCTTCGAAGGTGAGGCCGGATACCGTGATGATGAAATTATTGGTCAAGCCGCGTCCGAATGATAACTGGCGAGCGGCCGTTCGAAAGCAACCTTATCGTAGTTGACGCGCGGCGCCTTTTTGCCGCCTGCCGCTTCCTCGAATTCAACCAGGCCAAACTGCTCCAGTTTATTGAGTGTCCGCGACAGGTCGGATTCCCGCTGTCCTGATAATTCGGCTAGCTCGGTCACGGAGTGGGGGCGCGAATTGCGGATCATCTCCAGCAAAAGCATGTTCTTGTCGGAAAGAACTTTGAGAATGGCGTCTAATGAGGTGAACCAGATGCGGGGATCATCCGGCTGCCGCTTGAGCTTGCCAGACGCAATCTGAATTGTACGGCGTTTGATCTCCTCGCGAGACGCAATGCCGATCCGTATCGTGATCATCTTCGTCATGACACCCCCTCTTCCTTCAGTATGGCCTCGACATCCCGCCAGAAGTCCTCCAAAAGATCGGCGGGAGATTTGAAATCGTAAGAAATGCAGCGATCACGCCGATGGATGTGGTCGAATAATGAGCTGTCCTTAGTCCTGCGCCCTGGGCCATTTCGCCCCGCCGGCGCGTGCGCATTGTCATATCCAAGAACGCGATCATCTCTCGGGTTGTGCAGCGTCAGCGAATAACTGATGCCATGCGGACGGCCCTTGCTGGGAACAACATCGAACGCCCGGAACGTAACCCACCAGCCGCCGCCAACCCAGGCGGTTTCCCGATGAAGGTCGAGCAGTACCTGCAACCCTTGGCGCTTCAAATCATACTCATTCATGCTCATTGTCGCTAGAAAATAGCGATGAGCGTGTCAAGCGGCGGTGCCGCCTGCCCATTCAGCCCGTCGTCTCCCGCAGCCCGCCAGGGTTGCCGCCAAAGCGCCGTTCAACCAATTTTAACGAGGTTGCGCTAGTCCTGTCAGGCCGAAATGAGTTCGGTACATTGCAATCTGCGCATCGGCACGGGCTATCACCAGCACGCGCGGCCATGACGGCTGCCGCTGCGTACAATCCAAAGGCCGACACCATGAGCGTGCCGCCAGTTCCGCTTGCTGGGCACTACGCCTTCAATTTGAGCCACGCGGCCAGCGGGGACGTTTGCGCATGACGATCATGGTGCCGCCAGAAGAGCAAAGCCTGCCCCATGACGGAGTGCTTCCGCCCGGCGGCGGCGGCATGGGCGCGCTAATCCGCTCATTCGACTGGGATTCCACGCCGCTGGGGAACCCTCGGGGCTGGCCGCAAAATCTGGTTTCCGCCCTCGCGATTTGCCTGGACGCTTCATTCCCCGTTTCCCTTGGCTGGGGTAAGGACAACATTGCTCTCTATAACGACGCCACGATGGCCATGCTCGGCGACAAGCATCCGGCGGCGCTCGGACGTGCCGCCCGCGAAGTGTGGCCGGAAATCTGGGACATGCTGGAGCCCGTGCTGGCCCACGTCATGACCAGCGGCGAGGCGTGGAGCCAGAATGACGGGCAGTTTCTTATCCGGCGCCACGGGTACCTTGAGGAGACCTATTGCAATCTCAACATCAGCCCCATCCGTGGCGGCGGCGGCAGCGTCGAGGGCACGTTCAATGTGGTAACCGAGACCACATCGCGTGTGCTGCGCGAACGCAGGACGCACCTGCTCTATCAGCTTGTCCAGCACGCGGCCCTGGCCCAATCCATCGAGGAGACATGCAAGCTGTCGGCGGAGGCGCTGGAAAAGGGTAACGCCGATATCGCATTTTCGATGATCTATCTCCTCGATCGCGGCCCGGAACTTCAAAGGGCGCGCCTGATCGCCACCACCGGCGTGGAGATGGGCGGCGCCGCAAGCCCGCTGTTCATCGGCCTGTCGCCGGATAGTGACGGTGAAAGCGTGTGGCCGTTTGCCAGGGTGCTCGAAAAGGGGCGGCCAATCGTCGTGAAGGATCTGGCGCAACGGTGCCCATCCATGCCGGGCGGCTGCTGGCCCGAGGCGCCCCATACCGCCGTGGTTGCGCCGCTCCACCGGAATTTCGAGACCGAAGCCCCCACGGGATTCATCGTCCTCGGCGTCAGCCCGCGCCGGCCGCTGGACGAAGCGTATATGAAATTCATGGAGCTGGCGGTGGACGGCGTGGCATCGGCCATCGCCAATGTCGAGGACCGCGAGCAGGAACGGCAGTGGACCGCATCGCTCTCCGCCCGCAGCGCCATCGACGCCAGCCTCGACCCCCTTGTGACCATCAGCGTCATGGGCAAGATCACCGACGCCAACGATGCCACGGCGCGCGCCACTGGCATTCCGCGCGAGCAACTGGTGGGCCGCGACTTCGCATCCTGCTTTACCGAGCCCGAGGAAGCCGCCGCCAGCTACCGCGAGGCATTGAACAAGGGCTTTGTCACCAACTTCCCGCTGGCCATCCGCCATCATGACGGCGCGGTCAGGGACGTGCTGTGCAATGCCAGCGTCTATCACGACGAACTGGGCAATGTTGCCGGCATCTTCGCCGCCGCGCGCGATGTCACGGAGCTGAAGGACGCGGAACGGACGTTGAAGCGGATCAACCGGGCGCTTGCGGCGCTGAGCACCGGCAATCAGGTGATGATCCACGCGGAGACCGAGCAGGAGCTGCTGGACCGCATGTGTCAGGTGATCGTCGATACGGGGTACCGGATGGCGTTCATCGGTTTCGCGGAGCAGGACGAGGCCAGGACGGTGCGCGTGGCCGCCTGCGCGGGGCATAACGATGGTTTCACCACGGAAGCGAAATTCACCTGGGCCGACGATGAATATGGCCGTGGCGACACTGGCTGCGCCATCAGGACGGGCAAACCGCAGCAGGTTGAGGATACGCTGAGTAATCCGCGGTCAAACCCCTGGCGCAAAGCCTTCCAGGCACGCGGCTATTGCAACAGCGTGTCGCTCCCGTTGAGCAACGCGGCGGGCGTCTTCGGCGTGCTCACCATGTACAGCTTCAAGCCGCGGGTGGTCGATGCCAACGAGATGAACCTGCTGGTGGAGCTGGCCGAGGATTTGGCGTTCGGCATCGGCACCATGCGGGCGCGCAAGGACCACGAGCATAGCGCCCAGCGCTTGCAGCAGAGCATGGAGGCCACGGTTCAGGCGCTGTCGGCCACGCTGGAAATGCGCGACCCGTACACCGCCGGCCATCAGCGCCGCGTCGCCCAGCTCGCGGTTGCCATCGCCCGCAAAATGCAGCTCTCCGAGGATCGCATCCAGGGCATCTACCTCGCCGGCATCATTCACGACATCGGCAAGATCCAGGTGCCGTCGGAGATTCTCAGCAAGCCGGGCCGGCTGTCGCCGCTGGAACTGGCGCTGGTGCGGGCGCACGTCACCGCCGGCTACGAGATCCTGAAGAACATCACCTTCCCCTGGCCCATCGCCGACATGGTTCACCAGCACCACGAGCGGCTGGACGGCACCGGCTATCCGAACAAGCTCAAAGGTGACGAGATCCTCCTGGAGGGCCGGATCATCGCGGTGGCCGACGTTGTGGAGGCGATCAGCGCGCACCGGCCGTATCGCGCCGCGCTGGGCATCGATCTGGCGATCCGCGAGATCGAGAGCGGCAGGGGGACGATTTACGATGCCGAGGTGGTGGATGTGTGCCTGAGCGTGCTGCGGGATGACGGGTTCACCTTCGGCGAGAAGACCGCCACCGCCGCGTGATGGCGTGGTGCCCTCGCCGCCGGCAGGAAAAGTAGCGGCCGCGTCATGGAGCGCGGAGGGCGAGTTCAGCTTTCAGCTCTTCCCATGTCACGGCGCCGGCGCGGTCCTGCTCGAAGCTGTCCAGGCGGCGGCGGAGTTCTTCTCCTTGCGCGGGCGTGACAGCGGCTTCGCCATCATTGAGGCTGTCCCACAGGTCGCCGATCAGCGCTAAGCGCTCGGCGGGGGTTAGGCGGGTGATTTCTTTGTGTGTCAGCGTGCTCATGGAGGACAGATTACCCTGAAACCGGCGGCGCGTTCAAGCTGCGGCGGCGGGGCGGCTGTACTGTGACGTTATTTTGCTTTATTCATAACCCCGTAACCGTTGAGGGAGCGGGCCGATGCGCATTTTTCGCTGGATTACTGCACCATTCTGGTACGCCATCGCCAAGCTTTCTGGCTGGCGGCCGTCTCCCGACACAAAAGCGCGGCTCGAAACTCTCGCGGCCATCGCGGGTATTCTGGGCTTCTTGTATACCGGCTACGACTCCTTCCTGAAAAAGCCGGCGGAGGACCGCGCGCGCGACGAGATGCAGCGCAACGTGGCGGACGCCAAGCGCGAAACGGCCGAGATCAAGCAAATCGTCCAGCAACTCCTGGCGCAGCAGAAAGGCCCGGCCAATCCCGGCCAGGAACGCGCCCTGACTGAAGCCGTGACCAGCGCCGAGGCCAAGGCCGGCGCCGGTAACGTCCGCATGCGTCAGGCGCTCGCGCTGCTGACGGCCGGCAAGCCGCAGGAGGCCGTGGCGCTGTTCCGCGCCGAGGCCGAGGAGAAGGAGGCCGTGCACACCGCCTCGGGCAAGGAAGCCGCCGCCGCCTGGCGCCATCTCGGCGCCATCGCCGGTTTCGCCGACCCGCAAAAGGCGCGCGCCGCCTACGCCAAGGCCGTGGAACTCGACCCGCAGGACTTGGGGAGCCAGTGGCGTCTGGGCGAGCTTCTGGCCGAAGCGGGCGACCTCGCCGGCGCGGAGCGCTGCTACAACGCCGTCCTCGCCCCCAGCAACACCCCGGCTGCGCCGCGCGACCGGCTGTGGGCGCTCTACGGCCTCGGCGATATCGCCACGGCGCGCGGCCAGCTCCCCGCCGCGCTGGCCCGCTATCGCGATGGGCAGGCGCTGGCGAAGCGCGAGGCTAAAGTGGCACCGGATGACGCGGACTGGCAGCGCGATCTGTCGGTGGCATCTGGCTTCGTGGCAACCGTTCTGGAAGCACAAGGTGATCTGAGCGGTGCACTCGCGGGTTATCGCAAGACATTGGAAATTCAAGAGCGTCTAGCCAAATCCGATCCGGACGACGCCGACTGGCAGCGCGATCTGTCGGTGTCGTACAGCAAGGTTGGCAATGTGCTGGTGGCGCAGGGCAAGCTGGACGAGGCGCTGAAATTTTTTCGCGACAGTCTGGCCATTGCCGAGCGTCTGGCCCAAGCCGATCCGGGCAACGCCGACTGGCAGCGCGGTCTGGCTGTCACACATAATTTCGTAGGTAATGTGTTGCTTGCTCAAGGAAAGCTTGGCGACGCGCTGGCGGAATATTTAGCGTATAGTCTTACATTGGAGCGGCTTACAAAAGCCGATCCAGGCAACGCCGGCTGGCAGCGCGATCAGTCGGTGTCCTATAACAAAGTTGGCGATGTGCAGGTGGCGCAGGGCAAGCTGGACGAGGCGCTGAAATCCTTCCGCGACAGTCTGGCCATTCGGGACCGTCTGGCCAAAGCCGATCCGGGCAACGCCGGATGGCAGCGCGATCTGTCGGTGTCGTATAACAACGTTGGCGATGTGCAGGTGGCGCAGGGCAAGCTGGACGAGGCGCTGAAATCCTTCCGCGACAGTCTGGCCATTCGAGACCGTCTGGCCAAAGCCGATCCGGGCAACGCCGGATGGCAGCGCGATCTGTCGGTGTCGTATGAGAAGGTTGGCGATGTGCTGGTGGCGCAGGGCAAGCTGGACGAGGCGCTGAAATGCTTCCGCGACAGTCTGGCCATTCGAGACCGTCTGGCCAAAGCCGATCCGGGCAACGCCGGCTGGCAGCGCGATCTGTCGGTGTCGTATGAGAAGGTTGGCGATGTGCTGGTGGCGCAGGGCAAGCTGGACGAGGCGCTGAAATGCTTCCGCGACAGTCTGGCCATTCGAGACCGTCTGGCCAAAGCCGATCCGGGCAACGCCGGCTGGCAGCGCGGTCTGTCGGTGTCGTATGAGAAGGTTGGCGATGTGCTGGTGGCGCAGGGCAAGCTGGACGAGGCGCTGAAATCCTTCCGCGACAGTCTGGCCATCGCGGACCGTTTGGCCCAAGCCGATCCTGGCAACGCCGGATGGCAGCGCGATCTGGCTGTCAGCCACTCGAAACTCGCGGACATTTACCGCCGCGCCGGCGAGCGGGACAAGGCGGCTGCGGCGCTCCGCGAGGGCAAGGCCATCATGGAGCGGATGACGAAGCTGGCGCCGGGGCATGCGGAGTGGCGGGAGGATTTGGCGTGGTTCGAGGAGGAGATCGCCGCGCTTGACCGGTGAGCCCCCGCGCGAGGGATGCGCGCATAATGCCTGCTAAACGCGGCTCTGCCAGATGTGCGGATCGCGGCTGGAATGGAAGCAGGCGATGACATAAATGGCGTCATCGAGCGGACGGAAAAACAGGCCGTAAGGGAAGCGGCGCAGCTTGGCCCGGCGCACGTCCGCCAGCATGAGCGGAAATCTTAACGGGCCGGCGGTGATGCGGGCTGCCTGAAATTCCAGCTCCGCGCGGAAGTGTGCGCCCAACCCCGGTGCCTCCCGCTCGTACCAATCCTGTGCTCCGGTGATTTCGGCCTGCGCCGCCGGCAGGAACAGCAATGGCCGCGTCATGGCGCGCGGCGGACGAGATCGGCTTTGAGCTGCTCCCATGTGACGGCGCCGGCCCGGTCCCGCTCGAAACTGTCCAGGCGGCGGCGGAGTTCGGCCTCTTGCGCGGGCGTGAGCGCGGCTTCGGCATCGCTCAGGCTGTCCCACAGGTCGCCGATCAGCATCAGGCGCTCGGACGGGGTGAGGCGGACGATTTCGTCGTGGCTCAATGTGCTCATGGCTGCCAGATTACCTCAAAGCGGAGGATGAATTCAAGCGGCGGCGCTGGGCGAGGACAAGGCCACCATGGAGCGGATGATGAAGCTGGCGCCGGGGCATGCGGTGTGGCGGAAGGATCTGGCGTGGTTCGAGGCGCAGATCGCCGCGCTTGGCCGGTGAGCCCCCGCGCGAGGGATGCACTCAAGGGCGCGTGCTGTGCATGCACGTTCAGGCGGCCCGATTGGGCGCGGCGTGGCTCCGGCGGTGCAATTTGCCCCGGCGCGGCGCGAAACGCCCTGTGCCGCAGGGCCTCGGGTGAAACACGGCGCTGGCGGCGGATTGGGCCTGCGGCTGCGGGCGATTCCGGGCGTGCGGCGGGGCGGCGTGTTTCAGTGCGTTGCAGATCGCGGGGCGCGGCGAGGCGGCGGAATGGATGAAGATCAACGCGTTGCGGCGCAATCTTCATCCTGGATGTGAGCATTCCGCTCCGGGGGCCGTTTTTTCCGCCCCCCGGTATACAATTATGCGCCTCAGGCGAACCCGTGCTTCACGCAAGACGCCTTTTCCTGCGTCTTGAACTGGTTGAAGCGCGGCAGGAACTTGTCCCAGTCGATGATGTGCGCGTCGATTTCCGGCCCGTCGATGCAGGCGTGCTTGCGCACCAGCTTGCCGTCGATCATCACCGGCACCATGCACGCGCCGCACATGCCCGTGGCGTCCACCATGATGGCGTTGAGGCTGGCGATGGTCCTGACGCCGTACGGCTTGGTCAGGTCGCTGACCGCGCGCATCATCAGCGGCGGACCGATGGTGACGACTTCGGCGATCGGGCCGGCTCCGCCTTCAGCATCTCCTCCAGCGGGCCGGTGACGAAGCCCTTGTAGCCGAAGCTGCCGTCGTTGGTGGCGTAGATCACGTCGAGCTGATCGCCGAACTCCGCCTTCAGCCGGCCGACGCGCTCATGCTCGCCCGTCCAGAACATCAGGTCGGCGGAGCGGAAGCCCGCAATCAGCGTCACATGGTTGCCCAGCCGCAGATGCTCGCGCATGATCGGGTAGACCGGCGGCAGGCCGACGCCGCCCGCCGTGAACACGACGGTCTCGCCGTCTCCGCAGCGATGCAGCTCGCTCGGACGGCCGAGCGGTCCGGCGATGCCGGTGAACGCCTCGCCCGACGTTCATGCGGTTGATGGCGATGGTGCTGGTGCCCATCGCCTGCACCACGAGGTCGATGGTGCCGGCCTTCGCGTCCCAGTCGGCGAGCGTCAGCGGGATCAGCTCGCCCTTGTCCCACGCCAGCACGCGCACGAACTGCCCGGCCTGGGCGGCGCGGGCGATCAGCGGCGAGTGCACGACGAACTCGACGATGCCCGGCGACAGGTCGATCTTCTCGACGATGGTCTGCGGCGTTTCGCCAAGGTCGGTGTAGCGCGCGGCCTTGGCGACCAGCGTCGCTGCGTCTCGGCCTCGGTGAACGGATTGTCCGCCGACGATTTCGCGCGCCGCCGCCTGTCCGTCGCCCGCCGCGCGGATGGCCGTCGAGCCGCCGCGCGCCGCGTCGCCGCCGGAGATACACGCCTTCGATGGAGGTCTGCTGCGAGCCGCCCTTGACCTCGATGGTGCCCCATTTGGTGGTTTCAAGCGTCGGCTCGGCGTCCTTGACGATGGGGTTGGGCGTGTTGCCCAGCGCCATGATCGCCAGATCGACCTGCATCAGTCTCGGTCTTGCCGGATGGCCACGGGGCTGCGGCGCCCGGAAGCGTCAGGCGCGCCCAGCTCCATGATGTCGAGACTGGCGTGGGTGACGACGTGGGTCTTGTCGTCGCCGATGAACTCGCACGGCGCGCGCAGTTCCTTCAGCACGATGCCTTCTTCCAGGGCGTGATGCAGTTCCTCGACGCGCACGGGCATTTCGCTCTGCGTGCGCCGGTAGACGATGGTGACGTTGCCGCCCAGACGCCGTCGCGGTGCGCGCGGCGTCCATGGCGGTGTTGCCGCCGCCGATGACGATCACCTGCTTGCCCGCGCACCTCCGGCAGCGGCGTTTCGTAGCCGTCCTCGTGCCCCTGCATGAGGTTGACGCGGGTGAGGAATTCGTTGGCCGACATCACGCCCAGCAGGTGCTCGCCGGGCACGTTCATGAAGCGCGGCAGCCCGGCGCCCGTGCCGACGAAGACTCGCCAGAAGCCGGCGGCCTTCAACTGCTCGATGGTGGCGGTCTTGCCGACGACGAAGTTCTTCACGAAGCGGCCGCCGAGCTGCGTGATCTTGCCGGCCACGTCGTCGATCAGCTCGTTGGGCAGCCGGAATTCCGGGATGCCATAGCGCAGCACGCCGCCGAGGTCGTGGAACGCCTCGAAGACGGTGACGGGAAAGCCCTCCGCCGCCAGCAGATAGGCGTTGATCAGGCCCGCGGGACCGGAGCCGACCACCGCGATGGGCGGCTTGTCGGCCGCCACCCACGGGTTGACTGCCGCTCGGGCAGCAGCTCGCAGCGCGCCTCCGGCGTTCATCAGCTTTTCGCGCTGCGGCAGGATACCATTCGAGCTGGCCGATCTCGATGGGCCGCGCGGTGATGGTGCACACGCCCTGGCATTGCAGTTCCTGCGGACAGACGCGGCCGGTGACGTTCGGCAGCGGATTGCAGCTCTCGATCAGCTCCAGCGCCTCGCGGAAGCGGCCGGTGCCCAGCAGTTGCAGCATCTCGGGGATGTGGATCTTGACCGGACAGCCGCCCTTGTTCTCCTGTCTTGCCCGCGATGGGCACGCCGATTTCGCAGGGCCGGTCCTCGCACTGCTTGTCGCGCAGCACTTCCAGCCACACGAACAGGTCGACCTCGCGCGGCGCTGTAGCCGAGGCCCATGTAGCCGAGGTAGCCCTGGTTGACGAGCGCGAAGTCCGTCGAGCGCTCGTCCGCCGGGCGCATGTACGGCGGAATGCTGTTCGTCGCCCGGCCAGCCCTGCGACAGCCCCTTGAACATCGGGTAGCGGTCCGGACAGGTGCTCGTCGATGGCGCGGATGAACTTGCGCTTGAACTTCAGCGGCACGTCCCAGACGAAGCGCTGCAGGATCAGGCTCACGTCGTCGTCCGCGGAGCAGCATGTTCCAGAACGTCTTGGTGAAGTCGGCGCCCAGCTCGTCCTGCTGGAACTCCCAGGCGACCGCCCCCATGCCGTCGGCCATGAACATCTGCGGACGGAGAGACGCCGCGCAGGCGGTGCTTTGCTCCATGCGCTTGTCGCAGGCGCCGCAAGCTGTCTGCGTCCGATCGGACTCGGGTGGTCATATCGTTCATTGGTCATTGAATGATCTCCGCGTCGCAGTTGGCCGGACACGCGGGCGATCCGCGCGCGCGCAGCTCGGGCGTGACCGACGATGCGGTCAAGAGCGCCGGGTTTCAGATGGCCGACTTCCTTCGCCGACGCCGTCCACCATGATGGTGGTCTTCTCGAACAGCTCGCTCAAGTCCTGATAGCAGGTCTTGCAGTTGGTGCAGTTCGGCGAGGCTGTCTTCGGCGAAGCGTGACCAGCGGCTCGGAGCCGTTCGCCTTCGCCGCGCCGTTCGCCGCTGCCGCCGAGCCGTTGGCCGCGAACATCGGCGCCGCCAGCCCGCCGACACGGGTGCGCCGGACGAGGCCGCCAGCTCCGACATCGCCTGGGCGATGGAGTCGATCGAGGCTTCGCGTGCGCCGCCACGTCTTTGAGCTTGGCCTGCAGGGCTTCCAGTTCGGCGCGATGGCTCGCGTCCATGGCCTCGATCTGCTGACCGCTCAGGAATTGCAGCGTGCGCCAGTACTTCCGCCGCTCTTCCGCCAGACGGACCATCGCCGGGCGACACGGCCATCTTGATCAGCCGCTTGTCCGTCGTCGGTGGACCAGATGAACGGCGTCTTGCCCTCCCGCGCGGCCGCGCTCAGCTTCGAGGTATTCGTGCACCGGCACGCCGTCGTGGCGCCGTCCGCCAGACGCTTGAAGTGCTTCTTGAAGCGGCCTTCGCGTCAGGGCGAAATCGGCCGGCGTGAAGCGGAACCTGCATGAGCTGGGCGCGCCGTCCTCGTCCACGTAGTTGAGCGTGGTGTTGGTCCAGTCCTTGTCCTTCGACGGGTTGCCTTCCAGCGACACGATATTGGCTGCCGGCTGGCGCGGATCGTGGACGAACACCGGGCTCATGCGGCTTTCCACGGCGAGCCGTGCCTGACGGCGGGCGGCATCGTCGCCGATGCCGTGCTCCGGCTGGCACGGCGTGTAGACGTCGAGCACCGCCGGGCCGTCGTTGTAGTTGAGGAACTCCAGCAGCGCTCCGGAAGAACATGCCCTGCACCGCGGTGTTGCTCTGCACCACGAACACGTTCGGGTGGAACGCGGCGATCAGGCCGAGCTCCTTGCGGTCTTCCTGCTTGCCGGCATGGGCGGCGCCGATGCGCGACAGGTCGGAGTCCTGCGCGATGAAGCTGGCCGTGGACGCCTGACCGCCGGTGTTCGAGTAGGCGCCCGTGTTCAGCACCACGACCTTGACCGGCGTGTTGGAGGCCAGCAGACGCGACAGCGCGCCGAAGCCGATGTCGTAGGTGGCGCCGTCGCCGCCGATGGTGAACACCGTCGGCAGCAGGCCCAGTTCTTCGTCCGTGAACTGCGTCCAGTTGAAGGAGCGGAAGAACGCGTCGTGCTCGTCCGGATTGTAGGCGTCGTCCAGTTCGAGCTTGGCGGTGCGCAGCGCCGGAAGTCCTCCGCCGCCGTGGCGCTCAGGCCCTCGAAGATGCCCTTGGCCAGCGGCTGGGCATCCTGGAACAGGCTGTTCACCCACGGATCGGTGTAGGGGTTGAACGGGAAGGTCGAGGCGTACACGCTGCTGCACCCGGTGGAGTTGGCGATGACCGTGCTGGACGGGCCGTTGCCGGTCGGGCCGCTTTCGAGCTCGTAGAGCCGCTTCTCCAGCGCTCCAGCCGTATTGCGCGATGCGCTCGGCGCGGCCGGATCGGCGCCGATCGAGCCGGACTCGGCGCGCTTGGCGTTCAGCCGTTCGATCAGGCTTTCCAGCTCGCCGATATGCTTCTTGTTGCGCTCGCTGTGGATGGCGCGGTTGGCCGCCACCACCAGCCGGATCGCCGTCACCTCGCCGCAGCCGCGGCAGGCGCCATGCCCGCCCGTGACGGCGTAGTAGTTGCTTCGCGGTCGAGGATCAGGCGCTTGGTCTCGCCGTCCGCCGGCCGTCGCGCCTTCATAGAAGCGCGCCGGCGTGTCCGGGCGCGCGGCTCAGGAATTCGAAGCGCGCCTGCATGGCCTCCAGAAGTTCCGGCGTCTGCTCGCGTTCCACCAGCGCGCCGGGGCCGCAGACGTCGATGCATTCCAGGCAGCCGCGTGCACTTCCACGGGTCGATGTTGACGGCGTACAGTCCGCCGCTGCCCGGCTCCGCGCTTCTCGATGTCGTCGAAGAACGGCTTGGTCTTGGCGACCGGGAACACCGCCAGCGCTTCGCACAGCTTGGCGAGATCGGCGCGCCAGCTCGGCATTGCCGCCGGCCACTGCGGGCGCCGACTTCGGCGACCTCTCGTGGAACGGCCTTGGCGCCCTTCTTGACCTTGCGGTAAGCCTCGCGGACGGCGTCCGACAGCGCCGGGATCGCCGCGCGCACGGCATCGCGCCGCGCCTCGGTCAGGTCGAGCATCGGCAGGGCCGTCAGCCAGCAGGTCGTGGAATGTCGTGCACCGTGTTGGGAATGGCGGCGTCCGGGCAGACGAGCGCGCATTCCAGGCAGCCGGTGCACAGGTCCGGCGTTGAACTCCGGCACGTTGCGGCGGAACAGGCCCTTGTCCTTCCACGCCGCGCTACCCGCCGGCATGAACATGCCCGTACCCGGCAGCACCGGCGCTTCGGCGATGGTGCCGTCGCGGAAATGGCTGGCGATGATGTCGTCGTAATATTCCTGGTCGAGGAAGCGGAGCTGGCCGCCTTGCCGCTGACGCCCGGCACATGCCGGCCGAAAGCGCGACGCTGCACGCGCTGGCCTTGGCTTGGCGCCTGCGTGTCGCCTTCGGCGAAGGCCGGATCGGTGTAGTTGACCTTCTGCGTCGCCTCCAGGCCGTCGCGGATCACCGCCATGTTGCCTTCGACGATCTTGCCGCCCTTGGCGCCGAACTTCTTGTCGATCTGCTGGCGGATTTTCTCCAGGATCACGTCCTCGAGCCGCGCCGGCCGCCACGCGGTCCACATGGCCGCACACCGCGCCGATGAAGGCGATGCCCATCATGCGGGTTTCGAGTTCGTGCGTCGGCGCATGGCGCTTGGCCACGGCGAAGGCGTCGATGACGAAGAAGTTGAGGCGCTTGTCGCGGATCGTCTTGCGCGCGTGCGCGGGCAGCTCGCGCCATGCCTCGAGCGGCGGCAGGTTCGATTGCAGGATGAACGTGCCGCCCTCGGCCAGGCCCTTCAGCGGGTTGGTGTGGCTGAACACCTTGTGGTCCGGCGAGATGACGATTTCCACGTCTTCCAGCTCGGCGTTGGTGATCTTCACCGGCTCCGGGCTGAGGGTGATGTAGTAGTTGGTCGGCGCGCCGCTCTTTTCCGAGCCGTATTTCGGCGCGGCCTTGGAGCGCAGGTCCAGCACGCCCGCGAGGATGTCGGTCAGCAGCTTGCCGGTGGCGATGGTGCCGTAGCCGCCCACCGAGTGGAAGCGCACGCGGAACGCCGAGGCCGGCAGCAGGTGCGGATTGGCCTCCGTCTCCAGCGCCATCAGCTCGGTTTCGGGATAGGCGGCCTTCAGCTTGGCCTGCAATTCGGCGAGGCGCGGCGAGGGCGTTCTTGGCGAAGAACTGCGAGCCGAGATAGACCAGCGGCGCGCCGCCGGCTTCTCCATGTTCTTGAACGCCGCCACCAGATGGCGCGGCTGCAAGTCGTGCGCGCCCAGGCCGAAGATCGCCGTGGTGATGTGCGGCAGCGCGTCGATGGCCGGAATGCCCGGATGGCGGACGCCGGCGGCGTTCTCCGCGGCGCGATACAGCGCCTGCGTGACGAAGCTGGTCAGCGCCGTGACGTCGGAGCGCTCCAGCACGGTGACGGCCTTCTTGCCCTTGAGCGCGGCGACCAGTTCCGCTTCCGGGAACGGCTGCAACAGCTTGATGGAAACCACGCCGACCTTTTTGCCCTGGCTGCGCAGATAAGTCGGCGACCGCCTCGGCGTCGTCGGTCACCGAGCCGAGGCCGACCATCACGGTTTCGGCGTCGTCGCACATAGAAGGTCTTGACCGGCGCTGTAGTCGCGCCCGGTCAGCTCGCTATATTCGCGCATCGCCTCGCGCACGAAGCGCGGCACGTCGGCGGCGAAATGGGTGCGATGATCGACGCTGCCGGCCTGGAAGTCGGGCTGGTTCTGCACGCCGCCGGTCAGGCCGGGGTTGTGCGGATCGACGAGCGCCGGAACGCGCTGGCGCGTGCCCTTCTCGTAGGCGTTGAGCCACTGGCGCCGCCACTGGCGCGTGCAGCGCTTGCGGGGATCCAGTTCGAGGGTGGCGCGATGCAGACGCGCCTTCGTTGTCGCGCTCGACCGCATCGGCGTTGGCGTCGAGATAGGCCGAGCACCGCGGTCATGTTGGCGGGCGCGAAGTCGGCGCTGCGCCGCGTCAGATACTGCGCAAGCTGGATAGACGCGGCCCTTGGCGCCGAACAGCATTTCCTGCGCCACGGTCGGCGCCTTGATGCGGCCGGAGGGATCGCCGAGGAATTCGCTGCAGCAGCTCCGTCTTCCGGCATGCAGCGCTTCGCTCAGCATGTGGCTGGTGGCGAAGCCGTCCATGGCAGTTGGCCACCGGGATCAGCGACAGCGCTGGCGACCTTGTAGGAGATCGCGGCGAGGTCGGCGGCTTCCTGCGGATTGCTGCCGAACAGGATCGTGTAGCCAGACGACAGCAGCGCGTACACGTCGTCGTGGCCGGCCATGACGTTCAGCGAGTGCTTGGACACCACGCGCGCCGCCACATGCAGCACGAAGCCGCCGACTTTCTTGCCGACCGTCACATAATGAGACTCCAGGCCGTACAGAATGCCCTGGCTAGACGAGGCGTTGGAGATGTACTTGCCGCCGGTCAGCGCCGCACCGAGCGCGCCGCTCTGCGCGGAATGTTCACCCTCGGGCTCGAAAAAGAACGGGTGCGTGCCCCAGACGTTGCAGCCGCCGCCCGCGCGGAATGCCTCGTATATCTCGGAGATTTCCGTTGAAGGCGTGATCGGATAACCGATGACACCGCCGCATACCTGACCCATGACTTGGGCGACTGCCCCGTTGCCGTGGATGACGCTGGGGATGCCAGGAAATTTTAGACTCATTTGATATATCCATGCAGATTGGTTATGGCAGACGCGCGTTTTCGTCGGCCCTCAAAGTAACAGCAGGCCGCGCCAAATCCCATAGGGAAAATGGCCTAATGTGTGCGCCGCAGCATTTTTTTGCGGCGCCCAACAGTGCGAATTGGACAGCTCTCAAGGCGTAACCTCCTTGTCCCAGAAGGTGTTAATATGGCCGCGAGGGGCGGGATGCCAGCGGCAAGATGACGCTTGCATGCAATGGTCGCGCCCTCTTTCCGCAATACGTTAAAGTTGCTTCCTACCAGCGATTTTGCCATCGTGCCACCGCCGCCGATGGGGCGGACGGAGATCCCGGAGATGCGAATAGCCGTACTTCAGCATGTCCCATTCGAGGGGCCGGCCGCTATTGCCCATTGGGCGCAAAGCCGCACTGCGCGAACGCTAGTATACCACATTTATCGCGGCGATGCTGCACCTGCACACGATAGTTTCGACATGCTGATCGTCATGGGCGGGCCGATGAGCGTCAACGATACGGCGGCGCTGCCGTGGCTCGCGCCGGAGATTGCGCTTGTGCGTGACGCGATTGACGCAGGCAAGCTGGTGTTCGGCGTTTGTTTGGGCGCGCAGATGATCGCGAAGGCGATGGGGGGGCGCGTTTATCCGGGGGTGGAGAAGGAAATCGGCTGGTTTCCGGTGCGCCGCGTGGCGGCGGCGGGCGAAACGCTGTTCGACAGCCTGCCGGAGCATTTCACCGCGTTTCACTGGCACGGTGAAACCTTCGACCTGCCGCCGGGCGCGGTCCGGCTGGCGGAGACGGAGGTGACGCGCAATCAGGCGTTTCAGATCGGCAATCGGGTGCTCGGGCTGCAATTCCATATCGAGGCGACGCCGGAGAGCGTGGCGGCGATGGTGGAGAATTGCGGGCATGAGATCGGGGCGGGTCGTTTCCAGGCCAAGCCGCCGGCCATTCTCGACGGCGCGAGCGCCTGCGCGGAGCTGCGCCCGCTGCTCGACGCCATGCTTGACCGTTTGACTGGCTTGCGGCGGGCCACCGAATAGGGTGTGAATAGCCGCCAAACAGCTTCAATGGAGACATCCCCCATGGCGCAGACGAAAACGCCCGCGAAATTCTACTCCCCCCTGGCCATCGGCGCCCCCGCGCCGTTCCGCGAGCGTCCGGTGCGGCTGGAGCGCATGATCCATTTCGTGCCGCCGCAGAACGAGAAGATCCGCGCCAAGATCCCCGAGCTGATCGGCCAGGTCGACGTCATCCTCGGCAATCTGGAGGACGCCATTCCGGCCGGACGACAAGGAAGCGGCGCGGCGCGGCTTCATCGAGATGGCGCGGGCCAACGATTTCGGCGGCACCGGCCTGTGGACGCGCATCAACTGCGCTGAACAGCCCGTGGGTGCTCGACGACATCGCTCGAAATCGTCCCGGCGGTGGGCAACAAGCTCGACGTGATCATGCTGCCGAAGGTCGAGGGGCCGTGGGACATCCATTATCTCGACCAGCTGCTCGCCCAGCTCGAGGCGCACGCACGGCGTCAAGCGGCCGATCATGATCCACGCCATCCTGGAGACGGCCGAGGGCGTCAATAATGTCGAGGCCATCGCCGGCGCCAGCCCGCGCATGCACGGCATGAGCCTCGGGCCGGCCGATCTGGCGGCCTCGCGCGGCATGAAGACGACGCGCGTCGGCGGCGGCCATCCGGCCTACGGCGTGCTGGCCGACGCGGCGCCGGCGGCGCGGCGCGCGCGTTCTACCAGCAGGATTTGTGGCATTACACCATCGGCCGCATGGTCGATGCCTGCGCCGCCTACGGCATCAAGGCGTTCTACGGCCCGTTCGGCGATTTCTCCGACTCCGGCCGCCTGCGAGGCGCAGTTCCGCAACGCCTTCCTGCAGGGCTGCCTCGGCGCGTGGTCGCTGCATCCGAGCCAGATCGACATCGCCAAGCGCGTGTTCAGCCCCGATCCGGACGAGGTGGCGTTCGCCAAGAACATCCTCGAGGCCATGCCCGACGGCACCGGCGCCGTGATGATCGACGGCAAGATGCAGGACGACGCCACCTGGAAGCAGGCCAAGGTCATCGTCGATCTGGCGCAGCTGGTGGCGACGAAAGACCCCGATCTGGCCGCGCGCTACGGTTTGTGAGGCAAGCGGGTCCGTGCCCCTGAGTTTTGCAAGACTATGGGGTGCGTGGACCTGGGAGCCGATCGCTAATTGTCCGGGCCGCTTCAGGCTGCGCCGGCGCCAGCGCGCGCCTGCCGGTTTCCGCCATCGCTGGCGAGGGCGTGGCCGTCCAGGTCCACTGTGTCCCCGCCGCTCGCGGCGAGGTGCACATTGCCCGCTTCAGCGATGGCGGCATCATTTCCTATCTGCGGCCCGGCGGAAGTTATGTGCATACACTCAACATCGCGGAAGGGCTCAGCCGGAAGTTGTCCCGGCTTGGGATTTTCGGCTGATACCAGCATGCACGTTTACGGTTTATGCACGCTAGCGTTGACAAGAGTGCCCTCCCGCAAACATTATGCCGGGCGGTGTGTACAACTGTCAGGCGTGTGGATATGCAAAAAGCCAGAAGCGCGAAATTCAAACTTGGGCAGGTGGTGAAACACCGCTACTACGCGTTTCGCGGTGTCGTTTTCGACGTTGATCCCGAGTTCAGCAACACCGAGGAGTGGTGGGAGGCGATCCCGGAGGAAATCCGGCCGGCCAAGGACCAGCCCTTTTACCATCTGCTGGCCGAAAACGCCGAGACGGAATACGTAGCCTACGTTTCCGAGCAGAACCTGATCGCCGACCCGTCGGGCGGGCCGTTGCGGCATGCAAAAGTGCCGGAGTTGTTCACCGATATGGAGGACGGCGTCTACCGCTTCCGCAGTTTCCCGGCCAACTGATGGCCGCTACACCTTGAGCCCCAGTTCGACCCGCTTCTTCTTCGACAGGCCCGCCGAGACGATGACGTGCGATTGGCGGATATAGTCCTTCAGTTCGGCGTCCGGCAGCCCAGGTTTGGCGAAATGCTAAATCCACTTCAAGCCGCGTGAGGCGAGGTATGGCGCCGGACGCAAGCCGGGCTGTTCCTTGAGCATTTCGTAGGAAATGCCGCTCACCTTGAACGAGACGATCGCCTCGCCGTCCTGGCTGCGGCCGAGGGCGAACACCTTGCCGCCAACCTTCCAGACGTGCGCGTCGCCCCATTGGACCACTGTGGTGGTGGCGGGGAGGGTGCGGCAGAATTCGTCATATTCTTCTAGCGTCATGTTCGCGCCCGGATGAGTTGCGTGGAACACTATGCGGCTTTTCCGAGCTGTAGCAGCCTGAAAACCACGTCGATGGTAACAGTGAGTTGGTCATGACGCGCCAGCGCCTCGCGTCCGGCGGCGGTCATGCGGTGGATATGCGGTGTCATCGCCAGCAGGCTGTTGATTTGTGCCGGGCTGGTGAGACTGGCTGTGTCGAGTAGCCGCTCCTCGCGGCTCAGCACGTAGCCGGCTTCTTCCGCGGCCTTCAGCGGCGGCGGCCCGCTGCGGTTGACCGCGGGATAAATGATCGAGCGCAGTTCGATGAGATGATCGGGGCCGGGA
Source organism: uncultured Alphaproteobacteria bacterium (assembly GCA_963827885.1). GTDB lineage: Bacteria > Pseudomonadota > Alphaproteobacteria > Rhizobiales > Rhodomicrobiaceae > CAWHDD01. The sequence goes on from CAWHDD010000002.1 coordinate 208,765, forward strand.
TCGGCCAGCAGCACGTGCCCGCCCGGCGGCTGAACGGCCTTGAACCCCTCCCAAACCGGAAAGCCGAACATCGACAGGATCACGTCCACGCTGCCCGGCAGGAACGGCAAGCGCCGGTTGCTGGCGACGGCCCAGGTCACGGCGGCTTTGCGCTTGGCGGCGGCGCGTATGGCCCATTTCGAGATGTCGATGCCGGCCAGTTCCAGCCGCGCGGGATCGGGAGAGGCGGCCGCCAGCTCGCTCAAGCGGTCGAGGTAATAGCCCTCGCCGCAGCCTGCATCCACCACGCACGATGCGCGATCCGGCGCGAGCGGCAGGGTGCGGAGGAGTTCGAAAACGCGCGTGGCAATGCCGGCGTACAGCCCGGCGTCGAGGATGAGCCGCCGCGCCGCGACCATCTCCTTGCTGTCGCCCGGATCGCGCGACGCCTTGTGCTGCACCGCCAGCAGATTGCAGTAGCCTTCGCGGGCGAGGTCGAAGCTATGCCCGTGCGGGCAGCGGAGCGCGCCTGCCCCGGCAGTCAGCGGTGCGCCGTCAATGGGGCAGGCGAGATTGGCGGCGGCGGCGATGTGCATGGACTGTCAAACCATCGCCGGCCCGCGCTGCAATCACAGCATCTCGCGCAACTGGGCGATGGCTCCCTCAATGGGCCGGAACTCGAAGTTGACCGTATGGTGGCCCGGCCCGACCTTCACCGCCCGGAAGATGGCGTTGGCCCGGTAAATCTTCGCGGGCAGGCCATCGACGGTCGCGAACCACCACGGGTGCCAGACGTCGTTGAGCACGACGAAGCCCGGCTTGCTGGTGTTCACTTCGATCTCGACGTGCGCGTTGTGATAATTCGCGATGGTTGCGGTCGAAGCAGTGCCCATCAGTGCATCGTTCGCCGTCGCCAGCGCCAGCCGCGTCCGTACCCTGTTGCGGACTTTACGGCTGCTGGACAATGCCGCGCGGTCGAGGCGGGGCGTGCCGGTGCCGGTGAACAGGCCGCCCGGATAGTCCCGCCGCGACGGCAAGGCGATGCGCGGCTCGGACGGCATGATCTGCGGCACCATGCGGCCAGGATTTTCGCCCAGCAGCACGGTCTCCGACGGGTCGAATTTGGGCCAGCCCAGACGCGAGGACAGCGCCGAAAAATCGGTGCGCTGCCAGCTTTTCACGAACTGCACGCGCGGCAGGGCCTGGCGGTTCTCATAGATGAACGCATCCGGGGTGCGGGCCAGGAGCACGAGATCGCCCTGCGCGATGCGGGGGTCAACCTGGTCGATGGGCACGCTGGTCGCGATGTAGCGCAGGCCGAGGAGATTGGCGAGCGCCGAGTGGTAGGATTTGAACAACGGCGGGAATTGCCGTTGATGGTAATCGGCGACCGTATCGGAGGCGCCCACGGCATCGGCATAGGCCGCCAGCCGCAGGGGATTGTAGCCGAGCACGTGGTCGAAGCCGTGCACCAGGCCAACATTCGGCCACTCGAAGCCCAGCCCCACCATCTCCACGCGGTCGCGGCGCGCGATGGATTCCGGTTCGCGCAGCTTGTTTTCAATGAAGCGGATGGTCTCGTTCTGGCTGTCCGGGCGCAGGATTTCGTAATTCGCCGGAGGCAGCCCGGTGAACTCGTTGGGGCCGTTGTTCAGGCAAAGGTCGCCGCACATGAACACCGCCAGCAGCGCCACAACCACTGGCTGCCGAGCCGTGCGCAGCGGTCCGGTCAGAAGGTACAGCAGCAGTGCCGCCGCGCCCGTCAAGCCGAGCGACCAGAGAATTGGCGTCGCGCTGACCGGCAACTGGCCGAACGAATAGGCGATGACTGCGGCGGTGATGAAACCGGCCAGCGGTACGGCGAACTGTGCGGCGGCGGTCCACCGCGACAGTGCCGGCAGCGTTCCCGTCAGCAGCCGGTGGATGACATAACCGCCAACGATGGCCGCCAGACCGCCGATCATGAAGGTCGCGTCGGCCAGGCGGAACAGATCGACGCCGGGCAGGAGTTCGTAGAAGGCGCGGAAAACCGGCGTATAGCTGCCCAGGGCGTAGACGACCATCACCAGCAGCGCGATGGTGAAGAAGCGGATTTCCTTCGCCCACAAAGCGCGCCGCGCCAGACCGATGCCGAGGATGGCGACAATGGGCAGCGCGCCCAGATAGACCTGCCCCATGTTCTGGGCCAGCGCTCCTTCAGGGTGCCAGTCGCCGCTGGACTGGTCCCCAGTAGTTGACGTCCGGCGAGCGCGGCGCCGAACAAATCCGCGATCAGGGCCGTGAGCAGCGACGCCGGGTGCAACGAGCCGCTCATGGCTTCGGAGAACGGCTCCTCCGGCCGGTTCGATCCCATCACGAACAGCATGGTAAGCAGGATCGGCACCGCCGCCAGCACGCCGCAGGTCACGGCGCCGGCAGCGAGCGGTTTGAACGTTTCCTTGAAGGATTTCCACGGCGCCGGCTGGGAAAGCCAGTGGTTGAGGCAGTAGCCCGCCAGCAGATAACAGCTCAGCATGCCGATCTGGTCCGGCTGGACGATCATGAGCGCCGTGGCCAGCCCCGCGCCCACGCCGTAGAGGATCGAGCGGCGGTCGAGCGTGCGCGCCAGCAGCCACAGGGCTACGGCGAAGAAGGCGAAGCTTTCGATTTGCTTGATATGCTGGATGCGCCACGCCGCCGACGCGCCGAAGGCAAAGGCCAGCGCCGCGACCACGGCCGCCGCCGCATGCCAGCGGTGATCCTTGAAAAACAGCACGATGGCGAGCGCGCCCATGCCGAGATAGCCGAAGGTCAGCGCGTCGATGGCGCGGAAGCTCGGGGCGGCGTCGAAATACGCCAGCAGGATCGCCGGTGAGAAGATCATCGACTGCGGGTCGGCGATCTGCGGCGAACCGCCGAAGACGTTGGGCGTCCAGAACGGCGACATGCCGTTATGCAGCGCGTTGGCGAGAAACTGGAGCTGCGGCTGGAAATGCGCCTTGGCGTCCGAGGGAATCGTGACGTAGCCCGCAAGCCAGGGATAGCAGAAGACCACCCAGGCGGCCAGAACGGCAAAGATCGCGGTCACATATGCGTAACGGTGAGGCGTGGGCATCTGATCGTTTCTCGTCGTTGCGTGCTGGGTTAAAGGGCTTGGTCAGGAAAGGCAGGCGGGTCAGTGTCGTCGCCAAGGCATTGGCGTTAAAGAGAATTCGTCACATAATTCACGGAATTCACCGCTCGATAGCCAATCGAACTCGCGAATGCGGGCCGGGCGGATGAAATCGCCGCCGGAATTCCCCGGCTCGGGCAGGGCAACGTGACACATGGCGAGCGGCTCATCCCCCTGCAAGGTGGCGAGCCACTGCCGCCAAAGTTGTGCCAGACTTGTGATTCGGGAAAAGTCGTAGCCGCCAACGAAATCGGTGTTGGTGCGGTAGCCGCGCGGGGTCACGGTCCGCTCGAAGGCATGCGCGCCCGTGCCGGCAATCAGCGCCGCCTTGGCGCCGCGCCAGCGCCGCGAGACGCAGGAGCGCAGACGCACGTCCTTCGCGCCGGCGCCGTAATGCGCCTCCAGAGCCTCGACGAGGACGTCGCGGACGACAGGCAGGTGATGGGCGTGATGATGGCCGTCCACGAAATGGGGCGGGTGCCGCATCGCGCCGTCGAAGTGCTGCAATTGCCGGTCGATGGTCAGGCGGATGGCGCGCCGGTCAAGCCGGCGGGCAAAAGCGGTGGCGATCAGGCGGGGCAGCGGTTTGTCCGCGAAAGGGGTTTCGGCGAAAGGGCTGGTCAAATCCAGGTGCAGCCCCTTGTCGAGCGGGGCATCGGCGAGCCGCCGCGCGGCCTCGCTCCAGGCGGGCGACAGCACCATGGCGCTGGTCGAGCTGATGGACCCGCGTTCCGCCAGCGCAATGATCGCGCCATCGACGGCCGCGTCGAGGCCATAGTCGTCGGCGTTGAGGATCAGGCGCGTTCCCACGTGCACCTCAACGTCCGGCCGTGGCGGGGGCGTCCTGAGCGAAAGCCCAGAGCTTCGAAAGCACGAACGTCATGCCTGCAACCATCACGATCACCACCGCCAGCAGCGGAAAATACCATTGTTCCCCGAACACTTTCAGTCCGGCGCCGAACGCGAGCTGATTGGTCAGGAAGCCGATGACCGCGACGATGAAGAACCGGCGCAGGGCCACGGCGCGCTGGGAAGGTACAATGGGGAATGTGAACCTGGAATGACCGCCGAAGCTGGCGAGAAACGCGATGCAGAAGGCGGGGACGTTGGCGGTGAGCGCATGCCAGTGGCCCGCCTCCACCAGCAGCCGGACAACGGTGAGGTGTACGAGGGCGGCTGTGCAGCCAACGGCACCGAAAATGGCGATCTGGCGTATCATTAGGCGTCAACCTCGACAGAGGTTTGCGGTGCATCGGCTGCGGCGGCTGGTTCGGAAAGCTTGTGCGCGGCGCGATGGCCGGTGTCCTCGGCGATGAAATACAGCGGACGCTGCTTCACTTCCTCGAAGACGCGGCCGAGATATTCGGCGATGACGCCCAGCGCCAGGAGTTGAATGCCGGACAAGAGCATCATCCCTATGGCCAGCGTTGCCCAGCCGGGGACGCGCTCGCCGTATATAAAGTGCTCCAGCAGCAGATAGATGCCGTAAATGATCGAGCCGCCGGAAATGAGCACGCCGGCGGCGGAAACCATCCGCAGCGGGAACAGCGAGAACGATGTCAGGCCGGTGACGCCCAGCCCGAACAGCCGCATCAGGTTGTAATGGCTGCGCCCGGCCAGGCGCACCGCCGGCTGGAATGGGATCTCGTGGGTCTTGAAACCCACCCAGGCGTAAAGCCCCTTCATGAAGCGGTTGCGTTCCGGCAGCCTGTTGAGCGCGTCCACCACTTTGCGGTCGAGCAGCCGGAAATCGCCTGCGTCGGCGGGGATCTCGGCGCTGCTGCCCATCTGCATGATGCGGTAGTACCAGCCCTTCACCGTGCGCATCGCCGCGCTTTCGTGGTCCCGCGACTGCACGGCGTAGACAACCTGCACGCCCTGCTTCCAATGGCTGAGGAATTCCGCCAGCAGCGCGGGCGGATGCTGCCCGTCGGCGTCCATCAGGATCACGGCGGCGCCGGTGGAGTGCGCCAGGCCGGCCGACATGGCGGCTTCCTTGCCGAAGTTGCGCGACAGCCGCAGATAGCGGATATGCGGGTCTTTGCGGCTGAGATCCAGCGCCACTTCGCGGGTGGTGTCGCTGCTGCCGTCATCGACCACGATCAATTCCGGGATCATGTTCTCGTCGGCCAGAACTTTCAGCACCGCCTTGGTGACAAACGGCAGCGAGCCCGCTTCATTATAGGCGGGAATGACGACTGAGATAACCGGACGCGGATTCAAATTCATAACACTCGGAAATTGATAGGAAAGCTGAAGTCTCGTTTTCCCGCCCCCCGCGGGCATTGCTGGAAGCTTCTTCCAGCTTCGTTATTTCGCACCACGTTTCCGGCAAACCGGCAAGGTGCTTTTCGTAGGCGACGCATAGAAACCACAAATTTCCGCTCACGCCAACAGGATGCCACCATACATCGGCGGGCGTGCTGGCGCTGGCGGTGCGGTTCCGGCATGACTGGCGCTGATATTCCCCCCATGTGCCTGCTTGTCGCAGCGAATAGCTTTATTCAGGCGGATTTGTGATTGAGGGGATCGAAAGCGGCGTTTTTTAAGCCGCTTTCGGCAATGCGGCCACTAAGGTCGCCGGGGCGCCAGCCTTGACGTGTCAAAACCGCACGCCACGCCGTTTGTCCCGCACCATCCCGTTGATCTGTAACCTTTGATACAGACCCCGCCTCGCGGGCAGCGCTAAGCTTCCTGACATCCAATACGGCTCAGCGGAAAGGAATGGATCATGCAGCCCATGCGCCTGTTTATCGACACCCACGACAAAGCCAACAAGAGCTTCCCCGATGGCATTACGCCGGAGCAGCTTGAGGGATTTTTCGAGCAATACGAAGCGGCCTGCCGGGCGGAGGGCGTGATCATCGTGCGCCTGCACGTCGGCTACAAGGACGGCCGCGCCTTCTGCCTGACCATGGCGCCGGACGCCGATGCCGTGCGCCGCGCGCATGAGCGGGTGGGGCTGCCGTTCGACACGATTTCGGAGGTCGAGACGGCCAGCCCGGCGGATACGTTCTTCCGGCGGAAGGCCGCAGCGTGAGATTTTATCGTTCGACGCCAATGCGTTAAAACCGGCGGCTGCCCGCTTCCCCCCCAAAGCCGGGCGCCGCCGCAGTGTCCGGGGCACAAGATGAACGCCAATCTTACGATTTTGCTGGTCATCGGCATTACCGCGATCACCGCCGGAGTGACGGCGCTCATTCTCGTCGTCCGCGGCGACCTCGCGCGCGGCCGCAGCGAGCAGGGACGATGGTTCCTGGGCGTGGCGCTGGGGTTCGGCATCATCGCCTTTTCCATCAAGCTCGCCATCGTCATCACCGTCGCCTCGTTCCCGCAGGCGACCATCAAGCCGCTGATCGCCGGGCCGGATACGGTCTTCACTCCGGGCCAGCCGGCGGTGGCGGATTACGGCAATGCAGGCCGTCTGCCCGTTTCGCCGTTCATCTGGCAGACGCTGCCCGATCACGCCCCCGCGCCCGCCGGCAACCCCGTCACGCCGGAGAAGGTGGAACTGGGCAAGCGGCTGTTCTTCGATACCAACCTGTCGATGAACCGGCAGGTGGCCTGCGCGTCGTGCCATGACATGGTGCAGGGCGCGGGTGCCGACGGACGCAAAACGGCCGTCGGCATTACTGGCGTTCCGGGCGGACGTAATTCTCCCACCGTCTGGAACGCCGCTTTTCAGGCCGTGCTGTTCTGGGATGGCCGCGCCGGGTCGCTGGAGGAACAGGCCGCCGGGCCGCCGGTAAATCCCGCAGAGATGGGCATGCCGACGCTTGACGCCGTGGCGGACCGGGTGAAGGAAGAGCCGTCCTATGTGCCGCTGTTCGAGGCCGCATTCGGCAAGGGAACGCCCATCACCATGGGCAAAATCACCGCCGCCATCGCCTCTTACGAGCGCACGCTGATCAACTCCGACACGCCATACGACCGCTTCATCCGGGGTGACGCGGACGCGCTCACGCCGGCCCAGAAGCGCGGCATGGGGCTGTTCCAGTCGGTGGGCTGCGTCACCTGCCATTCAGGCCCGAATTTCAGCGGCGCGAGCCTGTTCGACCCCAGCAACCCCTACCGCATCTTTCCGGCGGTCGATACGCCCTACAAGGCGCGCTATGACCTCGGCTCGGACAAGGGCAAGGCGCCGGCCGGCAGCCCGGAAGGCATCTGGCGCATTCCGTCGCTGCGCAACGTGGCGCTGACGGGGCCGTATTTCCACAATGGCGCGGTGGACAATCTGGCCGAGGCGGTGCGGATCATGGCGGCGTCGCAGTTGAACGCGGTGATCAGCAACGACACGCGCCTGGGGCAGGACGTCAACTGGCTGCCGGAGCGCAAGACCATCGACGTGGTGAAGCGCCGTATCCTGAGCGATCGGGACATCGAGGACATCGTGGAGTTCCTCAACGCGCTGAGCAGCGACAGCCTGAAAGAGCGGATTGCCGCCAAGTAAACGCCGCGCGTCCCTTTGAAGCGCCGCCAGCGGAGGCCGGTCATGTTAATCTCTCCCCCTTTTTCACACCTAGTACGCCCCGCAGGAAATCCTGACCCGTTTGCGGCGACCGTTCACAGGATTTCCTGCGGATAAGGCGTACTAGCAACTTATAGAAGCTAGTACAGCTTATCCGAGGCAAGTTCGCTTGAGCGCTCGCGGCGAATGGGGGGCGAACTTGCCTCGGGCTGTACTAGCGGCAAGGGGAGCCAGAACCGTGACCGGCATCGAGAAAGTCGCGGCGTTCGAACAGCTTTCGGAAAGCGGCCGGGCGCTGCTGGCCAGGGGCGTTGTGATCCACAATTTCCCCAAGGGCAAAACCATCATCGAGAAGGGGCAGGGCGTCTCCGGCGCGTATTTCGTGCTGAACGGGCGGCTGCGCGTGTTCACCTACTCGCCCAGCGGCAAGGAGGCGACGCTCTACCTGCTCGATCCGGGCGAGACGTGCATCCTGGCGCTGAACAGCATGTTCAACAACCTGCTTTATCCGGCGTGGGTGGAGACGCAGGCCGAGACGGCGGTGGCGGTCGTTCCCGGCCCGGTTTACCGCGCGCTGTTCGAGGGCGAGAAGGCGGTGCAGGATCTGACGGTGCACACGCTATCCACGCTGGTGTTCCGGCTGATGGCGGAGCTGGAGGAAATCCATTCCTGCACGCTCGATCAAAGGCTGGCGAGCTTCCTGCTGACGCGGGCGTCCGGCGAAGGCATCGTCGCGCTAACGCAGCAGGATATCGCGGATCACATGGGCACCACGCGCGAAGTGGTGGCGCGCATCATGAGCCGGCTGGCGGCGCGAGGCGCGATTGATACGCGGCGGGGGGAGGTAACGATCCTTCAGGCGCCGCTGCTGGCGGAGATGGTGAAGGGCGTTTGAGCGGGCTACTGCCTTTGACTTAGCCGGTCATATGATATACGTTTGCATTGTATATCACAAGGAGGCGGCGATGCAGGTTTCAAAATGGGGCAATAGCCTTGCAGTGCGCCTTCCCGCTGCGGTCGTGGAAGCGCTTGGCCTCAAGGAAGGCGACGATATCGAAATCGTCATTGCCGGGGATCGCCGGTTCGAGGTTGCGCGTGACGATACACGTGCGCACGCTCTCGCACGGCTCAAGGCGCTGCGCCGGCCCCTCCCCAAAGGCTTCCGCTTCGACCGGGACGAAGCAAATGAGCGCTAAGCGCTTTATCGACACGAATGTGTTGATCTACGCCTTTTCGGAGGATGAAAATCGGGCCGGCATCGCCGAGGCGATCCTTGCGGCGGGCGGGAGCATCAGCGTTCAGGTGTTGAACGAATTCACGAACGTCAGCCGCCGCAAGCTGAAGCTCGATTGGCCGGAGATCGGGGAGCGGCTGGCGGTGGTGAAAGCGCTGGCTGGCGAAGTGGTGCCGGTCAGCGTTGCCCTGCACGAAAAGGCCGTGGACCTCGCAAGCGTCCACAATTTTTCGTTTTACGATGCGCTCATCGTAGCATCTGCACTTGAGGCTGGATGCACGCACCTCATAACCGAGGACATGCAACACGGCCGTTCCATTGACGGATTGATGATCGAAAACCCATTTCTGGCGGTATGAAACGGCATCGAAGCCCCGGTCCGGTGCTTGACGCGCCGCGCGGCTCACCGTATAGAATTCACACCGTGTGGCGGGGTAGCTCAGCTGGTTAGAGCAGCGGAATCATAATCCGCGTGTCGGGGGTTCGAGTCCCTCTCCCGCTACCAAACATCTCCACAACATAGAAATGTCCGGGCGGAAGCGCCGCGCTATTGCTCCCGCAACGCGCTGCTGCCGAACTTCTCGCCCATCGCATACCCGGCGCCGCGCACCGTGCGGATTAAATCCCGCTCCTTGCCGCGATTGATGGACTTGCGCAGCCGGCCGATGTGAACATCCACCGTCCGCTCGTCCACATACACGTCGCGCCCCCATACGCTATCGAGCAATTGCGTGCGCGAGAACACACGGCCGGGGTTCTCCATCAGATATTCCAGCAGCCGGAACTCGGTCGGCCCCAGGCGCAGTTCGCGTCCGCCCCGCGTCACGCGATGGGCCTCGCGGTCCAACTGCACGTCGTCCACGACCAGCGTGTCGGATATGCGCTCGGGACTGGCGCGGCGCAGGATCGCCCGCACGCGCGCCATCAGCTCGGGCACGGAAAACGGCTTCACCACGTAGTCGTCCGCGCCCATGGTCAGGCCGCGCACGCGGTCGGCTTCCTCGGTGCGGGCGGTCAGCATGAGGATGGGGATGCTGCCCTTCATGCGCCCATTGCGCAGCCGCCGGCACAGTTCGAGGCCGGACAGGCCGGGCAGCATCCAGTCGAGGATGATGAGGTCCGGCGGGTCGTCGGCGACGGCGGCTTCCGCCTCGTCGCCGCGCGTGACGATGGTTACGGCGAAGCCTTCGGCTTCCAGATTGTAGCGCAACAGGACCGTTAGCGCTTCTTCATCTTCAACGACTAAAACTTTGGCGCTCATGCTACTGGATCATTATTGCTTCGTCTGACCATTCGGATCGCCCGGCGCGGGATAGTCCACCACCGTAAGCGCGGTCGTGTCTCCCTTCGGCCGGTCGTCGGCGATGCTCTTGCCGTGCACCAGGAAGTGGATCGTCTCGGCGATATTGGTGGCGTGGTCGCCGATGCGCTCGATGTTCTTGGCGCCGAACAGCAGATGTGTGCACAGCCCGATGTTGCGCGGGTCTTCCATCATGTAGGTCAGCAGTTCGCGGAACAGCGAATTGTATACGGCGTCGATATGCTCGTCGCGCACCCAGACCTTCAGCGCCTTATCGGCGTCGCGATGGGAATAGGCGTCGAGCACATCCTTCAACTGGCCGAGCGCCAGCGTGCTGATATGCTTCAGGCCGAGCATCAGCGGCTTGGGGTGCTGCTCGCCGGCGGTGGCCAGGGCGCGCTTGGCGATGTTCTTGGACATGTCGCCGATGCGCTCCAGATCGGAGCTGATGCGTAGCGCCGCAATGATCTGGCGCAGGTCAACCGCCATGGGCTGGCGCCGGGCAATGGTGATGATCGCCAGCTCTTCGATCTCGCGCTCAAGCTGGTCGATGGCCTTGTCGGCCAGGATGGCGCGTTCGGCGAGGGCCGGATCGCGCCGGTCCAGAGCCTCGATGGCATGGGCCAGCAGCTCCTCGCACAGGCCGCCCATCTGCGCGACCTTGCTCTCCAGTAGTTTCAACTCGTCTTCGAACGATTTGACAGTATGTTCAGACATGGCGCGACCCTTTCAATTCAGAAGTCTCAGCCGAAGCGGCCGGTGATGTAGTCCTGCGTGCGGCCATCGTTGGGATTGGTGAAGATCTGGCTCGTCTCGCCCTCCTCCACAAGAATGCCCAGATGGAAAAAGGCGGTGCGCTGCGACACGCGGGCGGCCTGCTGCATGGAGTGCGTGACGATGACGATGCAGAAGTTCTGCTTCAGCTCATCCATCAGCTCCTCGATCCTGGCGGTGGCGATGGGGTCGAGCGCGGAGCACGGCTCGTCCATCAGGATGACCTCGGGGCTGACGGCGATGGCGCGCGCGATGCACAGGCGCTGCTGCTGGCCGCCGGACAGGCCGGTGCCGGGCGATTGCAGCCGGTCCTTCACCTCGTTGAACAGCCCCGCCTTTTGCAGGGCCGTGACGACGATTTCTTCCAGTTCCGTCTTGTCCTTCGCCAGACCGTGAATGCGCGGCCCGTAGGCGACGTTCTCGAAAATCGACTTGGGGAACGGGTTCGGCTTCTGGAACACCATGCCGACACGCGCCCGCAGTTGCACCGCGTCGAGGGCGGGGTCGTAGATGTTGCGGCCATCCATTTCGACGGTGCCGGTGACGCGGGCGTTGTCGATGAATTCGTTCATGCGGTTCAGGCAGCGCAGGAACGTGGACTTGCCGCAGCCCGACGGGCCGATGAAGGCGGTGACGGCGTGGTCGCGGATGCCGATGCTGACGTCGAACAGCGCCTGCTTCTCGCCGTAAAAAACGGAGACGTCGCGGGCGTCCATCTTGATGCCATTCTCCGCGACGCTGGCCTCCGCCTGGGGCGCTGCGACCTGTATCCGGCTGTAGCTGGTAGTTGGTTTCACTTGTTGCACTTCGCTCACGACAGCCTCCCCATAGGGCACAATACTGACTCTACCATTTGCGTTCGAAGCGCTGCCGCAGGAAAATGGCAACCGCGTTCATCGCAATAAGAAATCCCAGAAGCACCAGAATGGCCGCCGATGTCCGGCCGACGAAACCGCGTTCCGGGCTGTCTGCCCAGGAGTAGACTTGCGTCGCTAGCGCGGTGCCCGGTTCCATAAGCCCGAGATTCTCGATGCTTGGAATGAAGGCGTTCATGCCGATCAGCAGCAGCGGCGCAGTCTCGCCCAGCACGCGCGCCATGCCGATGATGGTCCCGGTCATGACACCTGGCATGGCCAGCGGCAGGACATGATGCATCACCACCTGATGCCGCGACGCGCCAACCCCCAGCGCCGCCTCGCGTATGGAGGGCGGAACGGCCTTCAGCGCGCTGCGGGTGGTGATGATGATCGTCGGCAGCAGCATCAGCGCCAGCACCATGCCGCCGACCAGCGGCGCCGAACGCGGCAGGCCGAAGGTGTTGATGAACAGCGCCAGCCCCAGGAGACCGAACACCACCGAAGGCACCGCTGCCAGATTGTTGATGTTCACCTCGATCAAATAGGTCCAGCGATTTTTCGGAGCGAACTCCTCCAGGTAGATCGCCGCCGCGATGCTCACCGGGAAGCTGATGAGCAGGCAGATGAGCAGCGTGAAGAACGAACCGGAGATGGCACCGGCCAGCCCCGCCTGTTCGGGGAAGCGGCTGTCGGCATTGACGAACAGCTCGAAGGCGAAGGGCGAATGGATGAGATGCTGCGCCTTCAGCTTGTCCAGCCACTGAAACTGCTTTTCGCTGGCGAAGCGCTTGTTGAGCACCATGGGTTCGCCACCGCGATTGAGCGTGGCGTAAGTCTCGCTTAGCGGCAGGGCGAAGTTCTCGATGACCTGCCCCACGCTGTCTGGATGGGCGATGACATGATCTTTCAGCACATCGGCGGCGTTGGAGGCGAGAACGGTCTGGCCCCAGGTCACTTCGCCGGTGTTGCGGAGCACCGCGCGCAGGCCGTCGCCGATGATGGCCTGGAAATCGCCGCCGGCAGGTTTCGCGGCGTCCACCTTTTGCGGATCGATGAACAGGTTGAGCTTCAGAAACGGCGCGCCGTCCCGCTCCCCGATGAGGCCGCGATCCTTCAGGCGCTGAAAGGCGGCCTTTTCCGTAGTCGTCACCGCTTCGGCGTGGCTGGGGATGACATTCTTGAAATACTGGTCGAAGGGATCGGACAGCGCCACGGAGATGGTGATGGTCTTGCCGATGTCGCCGGGGTGCGCAACGGTGTAGTCCCGCAGCATATAGCGGGCCTCGCTGCTGAAAATGGCGGTCAGAAACTCCTCTTCCTTGTCCGTCACGTCCGGGAAATGCCGCCGCAGCGAGGCGTTGAACACCTCGCGGAAATTGCTGTCATTAATGTCGTCGCGGTCGATCAGTTCGGGATCGAGGAAAACCTCCACGTTCGCCTTGGTCTGAAAGAACGACTGATAGCCCGTCACCGTCAGCGAAATAAGCAGAACGCCCACGAGACCAACGGCCAGCGCGATGGCGAACATGCCATACGCCTGAAGACGCCGGTTGGCCGCGCGCCGCTTCCTGACGCGCTGCATGGTGGCTTCGGAATTCCAGTCGAATAACCGGACCCGCCGGTCTGCCGTGTCCTGCCCGGTGCTACTCATATTGTTCCCGGTATTTCTGCACGATACGCAGTGCGATGATGTTGAGAATGAGCGTAACCACGAACAGCACCAGACCAAGCGCGAAGGCAGCCAGTGTCTTGGGACTGTCGAATTCGGTATCGCCGATGAGCAGGGTGACGATCTGAACCGTGACCGTGGTGACGGGTTGAAGCGGGTTGAGCGTCAGCGTCGCGATCGGTGCCGGCCGCCATCACCACGATCATCGTTTCGCCGATGGCGCGGCTCACTGCCAGCACGATGCCGCCCATGATACCCGGCAGCGCGGCGGGCAGCAGCACGTTGCGGATGGTTTCCGCCTGCGTCGCGCCCAGGGCATATGAGCCGTCGCGCATGGAGCGCGGAACCGCCATGATCGCGTCGTCCGACAGCGAGGAGATGAGCGGGATGATCATCACGCCCATGACGGCGCCTGCGACGATGGCGCTGTTGGGCGCGGCCTGAATGCCGATGCTGTGCATGAAGTCCCTGAACGCCGGGGCAACCACCAGGACGGCGAAGAAGCCGTAGACCACGGTCGGGATGCCCGCGAGAATTTCGATGACCGGCTTCACCGTCGCCCGGAGTTTCGTGTTGGCGTATTCGGTAAGATAGACGGCGGTGTACAGCCCGATGGGGATCGCCACCACCATGGCGATGAAAGCTATCAAAAGCGTGCCGGTGAACACCGGAACGGCGCCGAATGCGCCGCCGGACAGCGATTGGTCGGCGCGTATGGCGATCTGCGGCTCCCAGTTGAGGCCGAAGAAGAATTCGACGGGCGATACGAGGCTGAAGAAGCGCAGCGATTCAAACAGCAGCGAAGTCACAATGCCGAGGGTGGTGAAGATGGCCAGCGTCGAGCAGGCGATCATGAGGCCGTCCATCACGCGCTCGACGCGCTGACGGGCGCGGAATTCGGCGCGGATTTTGGCGCGTGCCGCGACGAGGCCCGCGAGGCAAAGCGCGAGGGCGGCGGCGAACATGCTCCAGGAGGCGATCACCTGCCAGCGCGCAAAGCGCTCTGCGGCTTCCCTGACAACCTGATCCGGCTGGCCGAACACGTGGCCGCGGGCTAGCTGCTTGATTTCGCTGATTAGAATCTGCTGCCTGCGAGGAGGTGAGTGCGGCGATTTTTTCCGGCGGCAGGCTGTGCCGCAGCAGCGTGTCGATGACACTGCCCTGGAACAGCACCCAGATCAGCAGCAGCAGAATTGGCGGTATGCCAACCCACGCGGTGACGTATGCACCGTAGTAGGAGGGGCGCGAGTGGAGCCGCGACGGATCGCCTCCAGCGACGGCCAGCGAGCGCCGCCAGCCCACGGCGAAACTAACCAGGGTGAGCGCGAGTATGGCGGCAAACGCATATGCGAACATGGATGATCTCTCACCGCTTGCGGAGACTTCGGGGAGCGCCTTTACCGGAAGGCCCCCGTGAAGCGTCCTGCCTCGTCGAATTATGGAAGTGCGTTAGCGCATTTTCCGGAAGTGCCGCAAGGCAGCACAATGGCCGCGCACTGGAAACAGCACGCGGCCATTGCTTACAGCTTAGCTCTGCGGAGCTTCCATGGCCTTGGCCGACTTGGCCGCTTCCTGCACTGCCTTCAGCTTGTCCTTGGCCAGGATCGTCAGGCCGCGCTTGGACAGGTAGCCGCCCTTGCCGAGAGCGTCGCTGCTGACATACTCGGCCACGAACTCTTTCATGCCGGGGATCACGCCGAGATGCGCGTTCTTCAGGTAGACGAAGAGCGGGCGGGCGATGCCATAGGAGCCGTCGGCGATGGTCTCGAAGCTCGGGGCGACGCCCTTGACCTTGGCGCCCTTCAGCTTGTCCTGGTTCTCGAACAGGAAGGAGTAGCCGAAGATGCCGAGCGCGTTCGGCGTCGGCTTCAAGACGCTGCACGATCAGGTTGTCGTTCTCGCCGGCTTCGATGAACGGGCCGTCCTGACGCATGCGGCGAGCACTTGTCTTTCACCACACCTTCGAAAGCCTTCTTTTCGAGGGTCTTCTTCTGTTCCTGGAAGTAATCCAGCGCTTCGCAGCCCGGCATGCATCACGAGTTCGACGAAGGCGTCGCGCGTGCCGGAGGTCGGCGGCGGGCCGTAAACCAGGATGGCCTGATCGGGGAGCCCCTTGTCGATATCGCTCCATTTCTTGTAGGGGTTGGCAACGAGCTTGCCGTCCACCGGAACTTCCTTGGCCAGCGCCAGGAAGAGCTGCTCCTTGGTGACGTCGAAATCGCGGCCCTTCTTGGACGAGGCGATCGACAGGCCGTCATAGCCGATCAGGACTTCGGTGACGTCCTTCGACGCCGTTCTTCTGGCAGTCCTCGATATTCGGACTTCTTCATGGCGCGCGAGGCGCCGGTGATGTCGGCCTGGTTTTCGCCGACGCCCTGGCAGAAGATCTTGAAGCCGCCGCCGGTGCCGGTCGATTCCGTCACAGGGGCCTTGCCGCCGTCTTCTTGGTGAATTCCTCGGCGACGGCCTGGGTATAGGGGAAAACGGTCGAGGAACCGACGATCTTGATCTGGTCGCGAGCGAACGCCGGCGCGGCGGCAGCGAACGAACACGCGACAGCCGACGCAGCGGCTAATGCGATGAATCTGGCGTTCAAAGGTATTCTCCTTCGTTGTGACCTACTGGGAGGGAGGGAAAACTGCCTGCCTTCCATGGGGAACCTAACAGTGGCGCGTCCCATCTTTTATGACAGTTCCATGAAGTTATGGTGACAGCCTATCTTGCTGAAAATATTGCTTTTTATGTTTTCTGCGCCCGGCATTCCCTCCAGCCGCAGCCCCCTCACCCTGTCCCTCTCCCGCGAGGGGAGAGGGGACGCATACGGCGAAGAACTGCCCCTTCCCCTCTCCCCTCGCGGGAGAGGGTGGCCGCGAAGCGGCCGGGTGAGGGGGCGGAGCTGGCGGGAACACCGGCGTAATCAGGAAATTTTATGACAGACCGCTTAAACCTTACTGACGGGGCAATGCCATGATTTACAAGGGTAAAATGCCATAGCGCAGCAAGCTGGTGCATGCGGGCAAGCGGTGAGACGCGGTCTTTTACGTCAAATTTCCGGGGCCGGACTGGCGGGAGCCGCCGGCTTGTCCCCGGCGAGCTGCGGAAGCGTCCCCGGCGCCAGGGCTCCGAACGACAGATAGACCTTCATCACGTCGTCCATTTTCATATCCGGCATGGGAACCACGGCGAACTCGGGAACCAGCACCAGTGCGCCGGACATCGAGATGGGCGATGTGGGCAGATAGACCAGCCGCCGCCGCTCGCCGCCGATCATGTAAATCTGGCGGCTGGCCAGCGCCAGAATGTCGGCGCCGGCGTTCACATCACTGCCGAGCCGGCAGCAGATCACGCTCATGCGGGAAAAATCGCCGGTGGCGCCGTCCCTGGCGGTTGCCAGCCGCACGACGCGCGCGACCGGCTTATAAATCAAGCGTATCAGCGGCACGCGGGCGAGGAGCTTGTCAACGCCCTCCTGGAACAGCCATTTAGTTTGAATTTTAACCAGCAGCCCCACGCACCAGATGCCAGCGATGGCGATGAGCAGGCCGAGCAAAAAGGCCAGGGTCTCCTGCTGCTGACCGATGATGCCGATACCGGCGCGGGTCATCAAACCGCCGAGGATCGTGCCGGGGCCGAACTGATCGCGCATGAATGTGACGATCGACGCCACGATGTAGATCGTGAGCGCCACCGGGAGCAGGAAAATCATGCCGGTAAGAAACGTCCCGACGACGCCCGTCCGCCACAAACGTGAGAAAAATCCCAGCATAGGGTCCACCATGATCGTTGACGCGCTTTCCTGCCGGAAAGGGCGCCGGTTCCGCACTATGGCAGAAACCCGGATGAGATGCGCGCATTGGTTTGGTCTCAAATGCAGCAACCGGATGGCCGGACGGACACAAAAAAACTGCGCCGCGTTTTCGCACGCCGGAAAATCCCGCCGGCGGCTCCATCATTGCCACAAAGCTGAATTATTCTGGCAACAGTTTTAGTTTTTGTGCTGCGTAGGCGATTGTGACGACTGTACCCTGGAAACTCATTTTGCAGCGGGCCGCGACGGATTTGCGCCCCGAAAAAGGACGCGGCCACCGGCCTCCTCCGGCCGTGGATCAGGCCGCCCGGTCTCAACCGCGCGAGAACTCGGACCGGTCCCGGCACGGGGCGGCGGCTTCCGGCGGGCTGGCGGGCGAATTGCGCCAGGCGCTGGAGCAGGAGCGGGACCGGCATCAAGGGCAAAAGCCGGCCGCTCGCCTGCCAAGCCGGCCGGTGATGCCGGGAGGACCGGTTCCGGTGCCACCATCTTCACGTTCTTCGT
This sequence comes from uncultured Alphaproteobacteria bacterium, assembly GCA_963827885.1. Taxonomy (GTDB): domain Bacteria; phylum Pseudomonadota; class Alphaproteobacteria; order Rhizobiales; family Rhodomicrobiaceae; genus CAWHDD01. The sequence goes on from CAWHDD010000002.1 coordinate 226,509, forward strand.
CAGGCCCATGGCGTGCAAGTTCCCCGTCCGCGCAGGGCAGGCGAAGAGGCATGCGGAGCCGCTGGGCGGCGGCTGCGCTGGCTGGTTTGGCCTTCGTATATTGGCTGGCCACTCGCGATGAAATCACATTGCCGGCCATTGAGAACGGAGCCGCCGCTCAACAGGGCTCCATCAAGACCGCCGCCGTTTCATTTGCCATACAGCCTGTTGACGATGGACATCAAGTTCTGCCCGCCGTCCATTCAGATGTGGAGGCGGAGCAAGCGGTGTCTCCGGCACCGGCGGCGGCGGAAGCGGTCGAGCCCCCGAGCGGAGCGCAGCCGGCGCAGCATTCCTTGCCTGCGTTGTCGGATGCGGAGGCAGCAGCGCGTATCAGCCGCGCCCGCAGGTACATGACGAATGGAAATATTGCCAGCGCCCGTTTGGTCTACGAGGAGCTTGCCCAGCGCGGGAGTGCGGCCGGCGCGCTGGAACTGGCCCGGAGTTTCGACCCGGATTTGCAGAAAGCCAGTCCCTTCGGCGGCACGGCACCCGATCCAGAGAAAGCGCGGATTTGGTATGGCAAGGCGGCGGCTCTGGGCGCGCCGCAAGCCAAAACCTGGGTTGCCGGGCACGGCTTGCCCTGATGGCGAAGCTAAAAGGTGAAGGATAACAAGCGGTTGAGTTGGTCGGGGCGGAGAGATTCGAACTCCCGGCCCTCTGCTCCCAAAGCAGATGCGCTACCAGGCTGCGCTACGCCCCGACATGATTAAGTCATTATCCGACAATGCGATTATTGGCAAGCTTGCAGTTATCCCCCTGGAACATAAGGCAAAAACCGGGCTCGCGGAGCAAAGCTTGCAGAAAAGCATATTTTTGCCCGCGAATGCCTCGTTTTAGAGCGGAATTGTTGTCGCCGCGAGTGGCCGGCGCGTGCAATTGCCAAGGCTTGGACAGGGGTGTTGCGGCGCGCCTGTTTCCTACTGGGAAAACTATTTCCCAGTAGGAAACAGCGGTCATTTCCCCGCCTTCTTCGCCGGCCTCGCATTGGCAACCGGCGGCACCGACTTCAGATAGGCCGCAATGGCATCCCGGTCCGCGGCGGTCAGCTTCGCCATGTTCTCCTGCACCTTCGCCATCTCGCCGCCGAAAGCGTCACCCTCCGGCGTAAAGCCGGTCTCCAGCGCGTAGGCGATGTCCTTCTCGCTCCACGAGGCGATGCCGGTCGCGTCGGGCGTGATGTTCGGAATGAAGCTCTTGCCGTCCGGGCCGCGCGCGCCGGAGAGCCGCTTCGATAGCTTCATGCCGCCCATGGCGCCGCGCGGCGTGTGGCATTCGCCGCAATGGCCGAGCGCCTCCACCAGATAAGCGCCGCGATTGACGGCGGCCGGCTTCGACGGATCGGGCTCGAAGGTCTTGCCGTCGAGATTGAGCCATTTCCACAGACCCAGACCCCAGCGGATGTTGTAGGGGAAGGAAAGCTGGTGATCCGGCGCCTTCGACGGCACAGCCTCCAGCGTATCGAGGAACGCCTTCAGGTCCAGCAGATCCTGGCGCTTCATGCGCTGATACGTGGCGTAGGGAAAGGCCGGATAATAGTTCGTGCCCTTGCGCGACACACCCTTGGTCATGGCGTTGATGAAGTCGTTATCGCTCCAGTCGCCAATGCCGTTCTGCTTGTCCGGGCTGATATTCGGCACGTAAAAGGTGCCGAACTCCGTTTTCAGGCAGCGCCCGCCGGCAAGCTTCAGGATGTCCTTGGATTTGGTGTCGTCGCATTTATCCGAAGCCGGGGCCGCGTGACATGACGCGCAGCCGCCGGCAGTGAACAGGTACCGCCCGTTCTCCACGCTTGGCGCATCCGCCGCATGGGACAGCGGGACGGCACCCCATCCCGCCAGAACCATCGCCAGACCGGCAGTGCAAGCGCGAAGCATCGGCGTATCTTATTTCTTGTCCTTTTCCGTGCGGAACTTCTCGTGGCAAGCCTTGCAGTTCTTGCCGACGTCGCCCATGGCCGCCTTGAAGCCCTCCAGACCACCGGCCGCCGCCGTTTCCGCCTTGGACGTGGCTTCCTTCAGCTTGCCCGCGATGCCGTCGAATTCCGCTTTCGCCGTCCAGATTTCCGGCTTGGCCGCAGTATCGCCGCCTTTCTCGGAGCCCTTCGGGAACAGGGTCAGGAACTTGTCGAGCACGCCGTTGATGGACTTCATCGAGCTGGCGGCAACCTTAGCGTCGTAGGGCTTCTCGCCCTTGAGCATGGCGGTAACGGCCTTCATGGCGTCGCCGTTGCCCTTCATCAAATCCTGGCGTTCCTTGATCGGATCGCCCGCCGCCACGGCTGCGCCGGCTCCTATGATGCAGGCGCAAACGAGGCCCAGAGTGATGCGTTTCATGTCATTTTCTCCCTGCTGAGGTGACGGAAAAGCGCGGTTCATTTCCTGACCGCTTGAGCTGATCTGAACGCGATATAACTTACTGTCCCGCCTAACAGATTTCGCTTCAACTTACTGTGTGAGACTAAGGTCTGAATCGCCCGCGCCGCCATGCAAATTCGTGTTACATCCTTGTTTGCGGAGGGAACTTCTCGCAAGATCGGCGGCGTTCGCTGATATGGTCTGATGGGGCCTGTCCTAAATGACCGCTCAACGCGGCAGAACGGGGAAAATATGATCACGTTGTATACATTTGGTCCAGGATTCGGCCTTCCCGATCCCAGCCCCTTCGTCGTGAAGGCGGAGATGCTGCTGAAGCTGTCCGGCCTGCCCTACGAGGTCAACACCAGAGGTTTCCGCAGAGCGCCGAAAGGCAAGCTGCCCTATATCCGCGACGGCGAAACCATCGTCGCCGACTCCACTTTCATCCGCCTGCACCTGGAGCGCCACCACAGCGCCGATTTCGACAAGGGGCTGACGGCGGAGCAGCGCGGCATCGCCTGGGCAGCGGAGAAGCTGTGCGAGGAGCATCTTTATTGGCTGACGGTGTACGACCGCTGGATGAACGATGAGAATTTTGCGCGCGGCCCGGCGAAATTCTTCGACGCCGCCCCTGCGCCGCTCCGGCCGCTGATTAAGATGATGGTCCGCCGGCAGCTCCGCCGGACGCTCCACGGGCAGGGGCTTGGCCGTCACAGCGATGCGGAGCGGGCCATTCTGGCGGAGCGCGCCATCGGCGCCCTGGCTGGGATTCTCGGCGATAAGCCGTATCTCATGGGGCCAGCGCATTGCGGTGCGGATGCGACGGTGTTCGCGTTCATCGCCAGCGCGCTGTGCCCGCTTTTCCCGGTGGCGATGCGCAAATGCGCGGAGGGGCACGCCAATCTCGTGGCCTATCGCGACAGGATGATGCAGCAGTATTATCCGGGGTTTACGGCTGAGAAGGCACAGTTTTGACGGTGAGATAACCTGTCTGGCAATAACGCCGCTGCGGCCGGCTCATGAGGCCGGTCCGCTGCGGCCGCCTCACTGGAGCCATTCGGCGGGCGCGCTGTCAGACCGGGTGCATCCGTGCGGCGGCAGGTTCCTGGGGAAAGTGGCGTGCAGCTTGGCGCAGCCCCAGGCGCGCAGCGGCGCGGGCGCGTAGCCGTTCAGCGCGATGCCCACCTCGTCATAAGGGCTGCTGGTGTTGCTGACGTATGTGTACCAGCGGCCTCCGAACATGATCGTGACGCCGATCAGCACCATCAGCAAAACCTGAAGCATTTTTTTCATGGCGAGTATCCCCTCTCCTTAAACCGCCACAGCATGCGCGGGACCGTATGGCCGCCCCGTGGCAGCATTTTGTCCCGTCACGCCGCCCACTCGCTCCGCGCATACCCCTGGATATAGAGCAACGCCGTCAGATCGTTGTGATCGACGCGCGCGGCGGCTTCGGCGGAGACCTTCGGCTTGGCGTGGAAGGCGACGCCCAGGCCGGCGGCCTTGATCATCGCCAGATCGTTGGCGCCGTCGCCCGTCGCCATGCACTCGGCCAGCCCGACGCCCAGCTTTTCCGCCTCGGCCTTCAGCGTGGCCAGCTTGGCGTCGCGGCCGAGGATCGGCTCGGCGACGCCCTGGATCGCGCCGTCAGCGATGACGAAGTCGTTGCCGTAATTGGCGGCGAAACCGGCCAGCTCCGCGACGGCGCTGGTGAAATACAGGAAGCCGCCGGACACCAGCACGCAGCGCCCGCCATGCGCCGCCATGGTCTGCGTCAGCGTCCGCGCGCCCGGCGTCAGCGTGATGCGCTCGTCCAGCACGCGGCGTAACTCGGCGACCGGAAAGCCCTTCAGCAGCCCGACGCGCTCGCGCAGGGCGGACTCGAAATTCAACTCGCCGCGCATGGCCCGCTCGGTAATCTCCGCGATGCGCGGGCCGATGCCGGCGACGGTGGCGATTTCATCGAGGCATTCCTGCTGAATGATGGTCGAGTCCATGTCGGCGATGAGCAGACGCTTGCGGCGGTGCGCCACCGGCTGGAGCACGGCGTCAACCGCCGCGCCGCCAATGATTTCGCGCACGGCCGGCAGCACGTCCGCGCCGCCGCCGCTCAAGTTCAGGTCGCAGGCTTCGCCCAGCGCGAGCCAGTGCGGCGCGGCGGTGCCGAGTTTCGCGCGGACCTTTCCGGCGATATCCTCGACGGCAGGCTTTGACGAAGGGGCGGCAATCAGCGTTAAAACTAGGGTCATGGAAATCGCGAAGGTTAATGGGACAGCGCCCGGTTTGGACGCGGTGGTTATTGCAGGTCCGACCGCGAGCGGCAAGTCCGCCGTGGCGCTGGCGGCGGCTGAGCGCTGGGGCGGCGTCATCATCAATGCCGACAGCATGCAGGTGTATGCCGAGCTGGCCGTCCTCACCGCCCGGCCGTCGCAGGAGGAGGAAGCGCGGGCGCCCCACCGGCTCTACGGCTGCGTGCCAGCGGCGGAGAACTATTCCGTGGGCCGCTGGCTCGACGACGCCGGCGCGCGCCATCGCGGAGGCCCGCGCCGCCGGACGCCTGCCCATCATCACCGGCGGCACGGGGCTGTATTTCAAGGCGCTGCTGGAGGGGCTGTCCCCCGTCCCCGCCATCCCGGACGCCATCCGCGAGCACTGGCGGGCGGAGGCGGTGCGGCTGGGCGGTCCGGCGCTGCATGCAATCCTCATGGAGCGCGATCCGGTCATCGCGGCACGCCTGCGGCCAAGTGACCCACAGCGCCTCGCCCGCGCGCTGGAGGTGCTCGACGCGACGGGGCGGTCGCTCGCGGAGTGGCAGGCGCAGCCGGGACAGCCGCTCATCGACGCCGCGCGCGCCGTGAAAGTGGTGCTGATGCCGCCGCGCGACGAGCTTTACCGGCGCTGCGACGCGCGCTTCGTGGCCATGATAAACGCTGGGGCGCTTGAAGAAGTGGCGGCTCTGATGCGGCTTGAGCTGAGCCCGGAGCTGCCCGCCATGCGCGCCATCGGCGTGCCGCCGCTCATCTCGCATCTGCGGGACGAAATCAGCCTCGCGCAAGCCACGGAGCAGGGGCAGGGGGAAACTCGCCGCTATGCAAAAAGGCAGATGACGTGGCTCAGAAGAAATATGCTTGCGTGGAAGTGGATTTCCACGCAACTATCGGAAAGAACAAACAGTGAAATCAGCGAGTTGATTGCAAAGGCCCTTGACCAGACTAAAGCTTGAGCCTAATTTTACGCTGCACTGCACACTTTATGCATTATACGTTAGGAGAGCACCCATGGCGCGCCTGATGACTGGAGCCGAGATCGTTTTGCAAGCCCTGGTCGACCAGGGCGTTGAGCACATTTTCGGCTATCCCGGCGGCGCGGTACTCCCCATCTACGACGAGATTTTCCAGCAGGACAAAATCCGCCACATCCTCGTCCGGCACGAACAGGGCGCGGGGCACGCCGCCGAAGGTTACGCCCGCTCGACCGGCAAGGTCGGCGTGATGCTGGTCACGTCCGGGCCGGGCGCCACCAACGCCGTGACGCCGCTCGCCGACGCGCTGATGGACTCCATCCCGCTGGTCTGCATCACCGGCCAGGTGCCCACGCACCTCATCGGCAGCGACGCCTTCCAGGAATGCGACACCGTCGGCATCACGCGCCCGTGCACAAAGCACAACTATCTTGTCCGCGACGTGAACGATCTCGCACGCGTGCTGCACGAGGCGTTTTATGTGGCCAAGAGCGGCCGCCCCGGTCCCGTCGTGATCGACATCCCCAAGGATGTGCAGTTCGCCAAGGGCATCTATGTCGGCCCGAGCAAGGTCACGCATAAAACCTACCGTCCGCAGATCAAGGGCAACGCGCAAGCCATCCGCGACGCCGTGGAGTTGATCGCCGGCGCCAAGCGGCCCGTGTTCTATACCGGCGGCGGCATCATCAACGCCGGACCGAACGCCTCCAAGCTGCTGCGCGAACTGGTCAAGCTGACCGGCTATCCGATCACCTCAACGCTGATGGGTCTTGGCGCCTATCCGGCGATCGATCCGCAATGGCTCGGCATGCTCGGCATGCATGGCACCTACGAAGCCAATCTGGCCATGCACGATTGCGACGTGATGATTAACATCGGCGCGCGCTTCGACGACCGCATCACCGGGCGGCTGGATGCGTTCTCGCCAGGATCGAAGAAGATCCACATCGACATCGACCCGTCGTCCATCAACAAGGTCGTCAAGGTCGATCATGCCGATCATCGGCGACTGCGCGTCACGTGCTGGAAGACATGCTGCGCGTCTGGCGGCTCGCTCGCCGCAGGTCGACAAGACAGTCGCTGAAGGAATGGTGGGCGCAGATCGACGAATGGCGCGCGCGTCAGAGTCGCTGAAATACAAGCAGCGCGACGACGTCATCATGCCGCAATACGCGATTCAGCGGCTGTTCGAGCTGACCAAGGACAGCGACGTCTACATCACCACCGAAGTCGGCCAGCATCAGATGTGGGCTGCGCAGTTCTACGGCTTCAAGCAGCCGAACCGGTTGATGACCTCCGGCGGCCTCGGCACCATGGGCTACGGACTGCCGGCGGCTGTCGGCGTGCAGGTGGCGCATCCTGACTCGCTGGTTATCGACATCGCGGGCGAAGCGTCGGTGCAGATGACCATGCAGGAGATGACAACCGCCGTTCAGTACGATCTGCCGATCAAGATTTTCATCCTCAACAATGAATATATGGGCATGGTGCGGCAGTGGCAGGAGCTGCTGCATGGCGGACGTTATTCGCATTCGTACAGCGAGTCGCTGCCGGATTTCGTCAAGCTCGCGGAGGCTTCATGGCGTGGGCTTCCGCGCGGACAAGCCCTGACGATCTGGACGACGCCATCACGCGAGATGATCGCGATGACGAAGCCGGTGATCTTCGATTGCCGCGTGCGCAAGATCGCGAACTGCTTCCCGATGATCCCGTCGGGGCGCGGCTCATAACGACATGCTGCTGCGGTGAAGACGTGTCCGACGACGAGATCGCCTACGCCGTCTCCGACGAAGGCAAGATGATGGTCTGACGGGCCTTGACTTCATCCAACCGGCTGGTTCAGCATGTTTTTCGTTCAGGGATGGGTTGTTGGCCAAGGCGTTGCAACCCGCACGGGAGACGTCTTTCAAACCGTTCCTGAACAGTTCACGGCTCCCTCGACGCCTAGGGTGCCTTTCAACACTCCCTGCGGAGGCGATGGCATGGCGGCGCATCAGGAAGCTCGCGAGCAGCATACACTTTCGGTACTCGTCGATAACGAACCCGGCGTTCTGGCGCGGGTCGTCGGCCTGTTCTCGGGCCGCGGCTACAACATCGACTCGCTCACGGTTTCCGAAACGGTGCACGAGACGCAAGGTGTCGCGCATCACCATCGTGACCACCGGCTCGCCCATGGTCATCGACCAGATCAAAAACCAGCTCGAACGGCTGGTGCCTGTACACAACGTCAAGGATTTGACCGTCATGGGCACGCCGATTTCGCGCGAGCTGGCGATGTTCAAGGTGGTGGGCAAGGGCGAAAAGCGCGTGGAGGCGCTGCGGCTGGCGGAGGCGTTCCGCGCGCAAGATCGTCGATGCCGGGACGGAGCATTTCGTCTTCGAAATCACCGGGCGGACCAGCAAAATCGACAACTTCGTCACGCTGATGCAGCTCCTGGGGCTGGTGGAAGTGGCGCGGACGGGCATCGCCGCCATGTCGCGCGGCGCCGAGCCGATCTGACGGGGATGACCGCGTAAACCAATCAGAGGATGCAGCCGGGGCCGCCTTAACGCTGGCCCCGCAGCGTTTTTTTCTTTATGCATCGCCTGGAACGCCTTCCGCCCATGGGCCACGCGGGAAATTCCGCGGGAATGCGCGACAGATCTAAATTCCAACGCGCTGACGGCTTCGAAGGAGGCCGGGCGCGTGCCGGAAATCAACAACGGAGAATCGGGAGACTGCCTCCATGCGCGTTTATTACGATCGTGACGCCGACATCAATCTGATCAAGGGCAAGAAAGTGGCCATCATCGGCTACGGCAGCCAGGGCCACGCCCACGCGCTCAATCTGCGCGATTCCGGCGTCGCCGAGGTGGTGGTCGCGCTGCGTCCCGGTTCGCGCTCGGCCAAGAAGGCCGAGGGCGAAGGGCTCAAGGTGATGGACGTCGCCGACGCGGCGAAATGGGCCGACGTCATGATGATGCTGACGCCGGACGAACTGCAGGCCGACATCTACGACGAGCATCTGAAGGACAACATGCGCGAGGGCGCGGCGCTGCTCTTCGCCCACGGCCTCAACATCCACTTCAACCTGATCGAGCCGCGCGCCGGATCTCGACGTCGCCATGGTGGCGCCGAAGGGCCCCGGCCACACCGTGCGCGGCGGAATACAAGCGCGGCGCGGGCGTGCCCTGCCTGATCGCGGTGGCGCAGAACGCCAGCGGCAATGCGCATGAACTGGCGCTGTCCTATGCGAGCGCCATCGGCGGCGGCCGCGCGGGCATCATCGAGACGAGCTTCCGCGAGGAATGCGAAACCGACCTGTTCGGCGAGCAGGCCGTGCTGTGCGGCGGCCTGGTGGAGCTGATGCGCGCCGGGCTACGAGACGCTGGTCGAGGCCGGCTACGCGCCGGAAATGGCCTATTTCGAGTGCGTGCACGAGGTGAAGCTGATCGTCGACCTGATCTACGAAGGCGGCATCGCCAACATGAACTACTCGGTGTCGAACACGGCCGAGTACGGCGAATATGTCACCGGCCCGCGCGTCGTGACGCCCGCGCCAAGGAGGCGATGAAGGACGTGCTGACCGACATTCAGGAAGGCCGGTTCACGCGCGACTGGATGCTGGAGAACCGCGTCAATCAGACCGAGCTTCAAGGCGATGCGCGCCAAGTGCGACGCCGCACCCCATCGAGGAGATCGGCCGCAAGCTGCGCGCCATGATGCCGTGGATCGCCGAGCGCGCGATGGTCGACAAGAGCAAGAACTAAGCGTTCGCAGGGACGGGCAAAAAAAAAACAAGCCGGGCACGAAGCCCGGCTTGCAGGAGGAACCCGGAGACCTCGGGTTAGTCTGTTATTTCAGCGGTTCGGCACTGTGGTGACGCAGGAAATCGAACTTGTAGGTGAGCACCACGCGGGCCGTGTGGATATCGGGCTCCAGCGTGCCGTTCGCCGTGCCCCTGTACCCAAACGCGCTTGCCTCGACATTGAAGAGCGGCTCCTTATCGAACTGGCTGAAGCGGTATTCGCCCTTGAGGAACCAGTCGCCGCGCAGCCGTGTCTCGAAGCCGCCGCCAACGGTTAGGCCGCTGAAGGTGTTCAGATGCGAGTGATAGCTCTGGGAGCCGCCGCCGAGATCCACCGTCAGCGTGGGATCTTTGAACTTCGTCTCGCTATAGCCGGCCAGCCCGTAGATCAGCGTTTCCGGGTGGATGAGGTAGCCGAGACGGCCGCCGGCGGTCCACATGTAGTCCTGATCCAGCTTACCTTTCGCGGAAAGAGTGCCGCCCTGGCCATTGCTGCCGCTTAACGACACATCGGTGCCAACGCCGGAAAAGTCGTAGTCGAAGAACGCGCCGAGCACGAAGCGGCCGAGCTGACGGTCATAACCAACCTGCGCGGTGCCGAAGACGCCCTCGCCGCCGATGCCGTTGACGCCGAGATCGCCGGTGCCAACGCCGCCAATCGCCCCTTTCACATCCAGCTCATGCACCACCGCGCCAGCGCCAACGCCTGCGCCAATATAGAAGCCACTCCAGTTGACCGCCGATTCCATGACCGGCCCATCTTTCAAGCTCGGCCCCACGTCACGGCGATACATATCGCCGGCGTGAGCGGGCGCGGCCGATGCGACGGCCAGCAACCCAAGAACAGAAATTCCTGCATACAGTGTTTTTTTCATCGTCTCTACTTTCATTGCCCCGAATTCAGCCCAACACAACCGGCGGATGCCTAGATTATTCTGTGCGGTTGTAATCTGAGGTTTTTTTATAAAATTTTCGATCAATGCGATTCAAGTAAGAAGTCCGTCCTTACCCAAAATACAGTCGCTGCGATGATGTATAACCAGGAAAACGTCATATTCTACAGCATGTTAAATGATCTTGACCGGCGCCATCGAATCAAATGTGTAATAGTTTTGCAACAAATCCATATATAAATTTGCGAGCTGAACTGCTGGCGCGGCGACCACAAGTTTCCACCTCAGCGAAAGGCAGGATTTGGTTCAACGCAGGCGAATCGGCGATCGGTTCCGCGAGGTGCTTTCCGGCACCGTTCCAAGGCGCTTCCGCATCGCGTCAAAACGCGTTCTCATGGAAAAACCCCTTGAAAGGCGTCATCGCCAGGATGCGCAGATCGAACCAGATGGACCAATGCTCGATGTAATAGAGGTCGTGCTCGATGCGGCGGCGGATCTGCTCCCAGGTCGGGGTGCTGCCGCGCAGACCGTTCACCTGCGCCCAGCCGGTGATGCCGGGCTTGACGCGGTGGCGGCTGTCGTAACGCTCCACCAGCGCTTCGAAATAGCCGGTGTGCTGGATGGCGTGCGGACGCGGGCCAACCAGCGCCATGTCGCCGCGCAGCACGTTGAAAAGTTGAGGCAATTCGTCGAGACTGAAGCGGCGCAGGACTTTGCCGGTGCGCGTGACGCGCGGATCGTTGCGCTGCGCCTGCGTGACGTCGCCGCTCGCCGTGTCGATCATGGTTCTGAACTTGAAGACGGTGATTTCCTGCCGGTTCAGACCGTGCCGCGTCTGCCGGAAAATGACCGGGCCCTTGCTGTCGAGCTTCACGGCCAGCGCGATGAGCAGCATGAGGGGCAGGAAGGCCAGCAGCGCCAGCGCGCCGATCAGGTAATCCTCAAGGAACTTCAGCGAGGCGCCCCAGCCGGAAATGGGGGGCCTGACGGGGTGGGTGGCAACGGCCAAACATCGGCTGCTCATGAAATGCACCACAGGCGGAATTTATGACCTGCGGCGAGTAAAGCGCAAAACCGTGATGCGTAATATTTAATTCAAAATGTTTTCACAAAAACTTATGCGGATTTGTCTGCTTGTATATCGCCCATGAGTTTTTTGTATATTTCGTAGGCCCGCATTGGGTCGGAACGTTCAACGTCATCCAGTATGCCAGAGGCCTTGGCGATATCGCGCTGCACCTGAGCCACCAGACTCTCCACGGATTTGAACTTGGCGTCGTCGCGAATATAGTCAATGAATTCAACGGTGATCTGCTGATTGTACAGATCGCCCTTGAATTCCAGCAGGAAAATCTCCAGCACCGGCAAGCCAGCGTCGAATGTCGGACGCGTCCCCAGATAGGCCGCGCCCTTAAGCCGCTTCCCGCCGGCCTGCACGCGCACGGCATAGATGCCATGCTTCAGAAAATGCCCGCTTTCGATGGCGATATTGGCGGTGGGAATGCCAAGACCGGCGCCACGCCCGGCACCGGACTGCACCATGCCGCTGAGCTGCCACCACCTGCCCAGCATGTCGGCGGCGGCGCGCACGTCGCCCTCGGCGAGGAGTTCGCGAATGCGCGTCGAGGAGAAAATCTCGGCCGAGGTGCCGACAGCCCCGACGGTCGCCGTGGCAAAGCCGTGTTTTTCGCCCAGCGCCCTCAGCACGGATGGATTCCCGTCGCGCCCCTTGCCGAAAAAGAAGTCGAAGCCCGTAATCACGTGCGTGGCGTTGAACCCTTTCACGAGGATTTCGTCCACGAACTGCGCGGCCGGCATGGCGGCTAGCGTCTCGTCGAATGTGAGGATCGCTGCGAAGTCCAGCCCGCAGGCGGCGAACAGCTCCAGCTTGCGCTCCCGCGAAGTCAGGCGGAACAGCGGCTTGTCCGGCCGGAAAAATTCGCGCGGATGGGGCTCGAAGATCATCACGCCAGCGGCGCCGCCATGCGCACGCGCGGCGGAAACGGCAGCGTCCAGCACGGCCTGATGGCCGCGATGGACGCCGTCGAAATTGCCTATGGCGATAGCCGCCCGTTGGAATTTACGCGGAACGCCGGTCCAACCGGTGATGATCTCCATGGCTACCGCTCAAGCATTGCGCGCGGGCACCAGCAGGACCGCCTGGCCCTCCAGCACCGTCTTGCCGTTCACCGAGCAGTCGCAAGCCAGGATGACGCGCTTCTTCTCCGGCACGGTCTCCGTGACGCGCACGCGGGTGACCACCTCATTGCCGATGTACACAGGTGCGCGGAAATTCAAGGTTTGCGACATATAAATGCATCCCGGTCCGGGTAGCTTTGTACCGATGACGGCGGAGATGTAGGCAGCACTCAGGATGCCGTGGGCGATTCGCGCCCCGAATTTGGTTTTGGACGCGTATGCCTCATCCAGATGCACGGGATTGCAGTCGCCGGAAACGGCGGCGAAGGCCCGGATGTCAGCATCAGTCACCACATGCGAGGTGCTGGCCTCCATGCCAACCTGGATGTCCTCGAAAAAATAGCCCCGCAGTTCGGTCTCGCTCATCGCTTTCCTCTTGTTCAGATTTTGTGTCCGTGGCGCCGGCTGCCTGCTCAAGTACCGCTCGCGCCCACCGGTGCAAACCCGATGTCTCCCTCACGAGTTTTGGAGTTGAAAGCTGACAGCTTTTACTATGACTGGAACGCTGGAGGCAATTGTCCTGAAGTTGCGAAGGGCTAGGACACCGAAAGTTGACCTCCGGCCAAGGGCAAGACGCGACGGCATGAATTCGCAGCCTCTCTTGTGCCGGTAAGATACAATAAATTTGCCCCAAGACGAGTGCAAAACAGCCTCAGCGTGCTATTTTTTTTCATGCAACCTCATTGGTGACGAAGAGCGGTGCCCGAATCTGCCGCCGCTCCCCTCCTTTTTGATGGGCGAATGCCTCGCCAGCGATCAGCTCGCCGCAGCCGCGTCGGGCTTCGTCCGCTCGCGCTTCACCATCAGCTTGTTCAGCGCCGACACATACGCCCGCGCCGACGCCACCAGCGTATCGGTATCCGAGCCGCGCCCGGTGACGGTCTTGCCGTTCTCCTCCAGCCGCACGCTCACTTCGGCCTGCGCGTCGGTGCCTTCGGTGACGGCGTGCACCTGATAGAGCGGCAGGCGCGCCTCGTGCGGGACGATTGCACTTGATGGCCTTGAATGTTGCATCCACCGGCCCGTCGCCCGTGGCCTCCGCCGTGTGCTGAACGCCGTCGACGTCGAGTGTGACGGTCGCCTTCTGCGGCCCGCTCGTGCCCGCGATGACCGTGAGGGACAACACCCGGATGCGGTCGGCCGCGCTCGCCATTTCCTGATCGACCAGCGCCTCGATGTCCTCGTCGAACACCTGCTTTTTCTTGTCGGCCAAGTCCTTCATACGCTGGAAGGCATCCTCGAATGCGTTGTCGCCCAGCTCGTAGCCCAATTCCTTCAGCTTGCCGCGGAAAGCGTGGCGGCCTGAATGCTTGCCCATCACCAGCGCGGACGCTTTCAGCCCGACGCTCTCCGGCGTCATGATTTCGTAGGTCTGGGCGTTCTTCAGCACACCATCCTGGTGGATGCCGCTCTCGTGCGCGAAGGCGTTCTTGCCGACGATGGCCTTGTTGTACTGCACCGGAAACGCTGATGATGGCCGATACCAGCTTGGAGGCGCGGGTAGATCAGCGTCGTCTCGACATTCGTCCAGTAGGGCAGTACATCGCGGCGCGTATTGATGCGCCATCACCACCTCTTCTAACGCAGCATTGCCGGCGCGCTCGCCCAAGCCGTTGATCGTGCATTCAATCTGCCGCGCGCCGGCCCGCACACCCGCCAGCGAATTGGCGACGGCCAATCCCAGGTCGTTATGGCAATGGGTGGAGAAAATCACGCCTGTCCGCGCCGGGCACCCGCTCGCGCAGCATCGTGATAATGTCGAACAACTCCTCCGGCACGGTATAGCCGACCGTATCGGGAACGTTGATGGTGGTGGCGCCGGCCTTGATCGCGGCCTCGACGCAGCGGCAGAGAAAATCCCGCTCGGTGCGCGTCGCGTCCATCGCCGACCATTCCACATTATCAGTATAGCGGCGCGCGCGGCTTACCGACGCGACAACGGCGTCGAAAACCTGATCGGCGCTCATCTGTAGCTGATATTCGCGGTGCAGCGGCGACGTGCCGATAAAGGTGTGAATGCGCGGGTGTTTCGCCGCCCGCAACGCCTCGCCCGCGCGGTCGATGTCCTTTTCGCCGGCACGCGCCAGACCGCAGACAACGGCGTTTTTGATGACCTTGGAGATCTCGGCCACGGCCTGGAAATCGCCATTGGAGGCGATCGGGAAGCCCGCCTCGATGATGTCCACGCCCATCTGGTCCAGCAACTCGGCGACCTGGAGCTTCTCTTCCAGCGTCATGGATGCGCCCGGCGACTGCTCGCCGTCGCGCAGGGTCGTGTCCAATATATAGATGCGGTCGCCGGTCTTCGCGGCAAGGGTGTGGTCGGCAGGTTTGGTCGTTGTCATGAGAGATCAGCCCTTTTCGTCAACATCGTACATGCCCGGACCGCAGTCCGGCGCTCAGCATTCCAATCCCCTGAGAGCCCGGCACAAAGGCCAGCCAACGCTCAGGGGCAGCTAAGGAGCAGGATGACGATGGCGGATGTGTTAACGGCCGGGCAGCTTCCATGGCGCGGGCCGCGCACGATGGCGGACGCGTCAAAACCCTCGCGGGGCGCGTCGTTGCCGTTGGAAGCTTGAGTAACAGGTGCCATTGCCCTTGGCCGCTGACGAATGAAAACAGAACGCGTCTTAAGTTGAGCACTTTGTACCGGATGCCGATCATGGCTGACAAGCCTTATTTTCGGCGCGATCCCGCCGGTTTCGCGGGGTGCGCGGTTTTTCCGCCGCTTCACAGGATGAATGCCATTCGCGGGAAAAGCGTGGTTCCTCAGAGATAAAATTGTCACGGCAAAGTGGTAGCTTCGCGTAAGTGGATAAATCCCGCTCGCCTTGCGATCATCACAAATATAGTGTAATTATATTCGTCTGCAATGGAGATTGTTATGAGACTATTAATGTTTTGCGCCGCCGTTCTTGCTGGTATGTCTGGTCATGTGTATGCACAAGACTGCGGAGATGGACTTGTTATGCTTGGTAGGACACTGCCATACGCCGGGCTGGAGAGCAATGATCGCAAAGTTGCACACAACATGCTGAGGATGGCGCACAATGAGTATGCGCAAGGGCATGAGCAGCAATGCAAACTCATTGCCGGCGAGATCATCAAAACTTACGTGCTGAAGCAGCCGGCGGATGCGCCAAGGGTGACGGCGGAGCTGCCGTCCGGCGTCGTATCCCAAGCGCCGGAAACCGGGCTCTACGCTGCCACCGTCTGGAAAGACGCCGCGCAAACAAAGGACTAAGGCGGGCCTTCCGCAGGGTGCCCGGCGAGCAATGCCTTAGATAAATAGCTCGCCGCGCATGGTGATGACGGCCTGTCCGCCGATCCTCACCGCGCGGATCTTGCGCGCCGCCACCTCGAATTCCAGGCGGATCTGGGAGGGACGGCCCATTTCGATGCCCTGCTCAATGACGCTCTTGCAGGTTCCATCGGGCGGATTATCGAAGCGCATGATGACGCCGGCAAAGGCGGCGGCGGCTGATCCGGTCGCCGGGTCTTCAGGCGCGCCCACAGCCGGCACAAACACGCGCACATGGAACGACGCTTTGTATTTTACGGTCTGGCGGCAATAGAGGTAAGCGGCTTGCAGGCTGTCGCCGCCGAAAGCGTCCTGCCAATAAGCGTGGATGATGCGCGCCCGGCGCATGGGCTCCAGGCCCGACACGGGGACGAATGTGAAAGGCAGGTTCGCGGCGAAACGCGACGGTTTGTGATTTTCGAAGCCGATTTCGGACGGCGCCAGCCCCAGTGCCGCCGCCAGCCGGTCGTCCGGCGCGGGCATACCGGCGATTTCCGGCAGCTTCGGTGTATCGAATTCGGCGTAAGCGGCCTCGCCCGGCGTCTTGCGGGCCGCGATCCGCAGCACCCCGCTTTTCGCCTCCAGCACGATGAGCGCGTCGCAGGTAGCCCCGCCGCCGCTCCGCCAGACGCGCTGCTCCGCCAGCAGCACAGCGGTGCCCACCGTCGGATGCCCGGCGAAGGGCAACTCGGAATTGGGCGTGAAAATGCGGATGGCGGCCGTATGCGCCGGATTGGACGGTTTCATCACGAATACCGTTTCCGACAGATTGAATTCACGCGCGATCGCCTGCATCTGGGGCGTTGTCAGCTCATCGGCATCGCTGACGACGGCCAGCGGATTCCCCTCCAAAGAGGTGTCGGTGAAGACGTCGAGCACGGTATAATTCAGGGGCATATGCAAAGCTCCGTATCAGGCGGAGAGGTGAAAGGGCGGCCTGGAGATCCAGGCCCATGTTGCCGGTGGAATGGCCAAAGTTTCGTAAAGATCGAACCACCGTCTTAAAATTAATCACGGGTTCCGCGCCTGGGCTGGCCCCCGCCGTTGCGGCGCCATTCCCAGATCCGCCCTGGCTGTCCGTATGTAGCGCCACGCGGAACATTGGGACCATAACCGAAAACGGGCGTCACGGCACCCGTTCATAACGCCCCTCAACATACAATGCCGGCAGCGCTCAGCCGGCGTTTCTGGCCTGGGCTCGTGTTTTCAGCGCCATGGCGAAACCGGCGGCTACGTCAATGAGCGCGATCACGGTAATGGTGAAGAAGACAGGCGTCCCCGCGCGCGGCACGGTGAGAAACTCCAGAATGCATACGATGAGGACGATGATGGAAAGACCGTGATCCACGATTGAATGCCCGCCCGGCGGCGGCGCGAACACAAGCTCGGCAAGAAACAGCGCCAGCGCCAGCACGATCAGCAGGTCGCCAAGCCGCACGGACCATTCCGCCCCCGACATCAGCGGGAATGCGGCCACCTCCCGCTCGAACACGCTGGACGCACCCGGCGGAACGCTCAAGGCGAAAGCCAGAATATTATAAGCTATGACGGCGATCAGCAGCCACGGGATGTTGGACATAGGGTTCGCGCTCCGCGGCCACACTACTGCGTTATGGCCTTCGACTTCAATGGCCGGCGGATCAATCTCCCGAGCCGTGACATGTTTGCTGCCGGAAGCAGAGCTCCCAAAAGTGGTCTTTCCGGTTTTGGGAAAAAACTCTGCGGTAACAAAGGATAGCGGCTACTGGCGGCGGCCGCCATTTTTGTCATCCCGCGAGGACTCTTCGTCGATCACGGTGTATTGCGCGTCGATGATGCCCGGATCGCCCGCGTCCGGCCGCGGCGTCGAGGGGGCCATGATCCGGTAAATCAGCGCGGCGATGAGCGCGATGGGCGCCAGGATCAGCAGCAGCCCCGCCGTCAGCACCGCAATCGCCGTCACCACCGCGAGCGTGAATACAACCGCAAGCCAGAACTGCCACGGCGAAATTCTGACGATCTGGAACTGTGGTTTCTGTCGCATGGGGGCTCGCCTTTCGGTTTTGCAGCCGGCTGCACGGTATATAGGATGCATTCGCCGTGATCCAACGGCCGCAGTCAACCTCAATTCAGCGGCCCATTTATGTCTTCAGCTCACACGATACACGCACTGCCCCCCGCTACGAATTGCGCAGTGAAGATAAGTCCAGGACTAATTAAGGTATGGGGGTGGTATGGTTGCGGCGTCAAGGCGCTGGACGGCCGGTTGGGCTGCTGCTTCGCCAAGGCGGGCTTCGTGCGCGCCAGCTAGCGGATCGCCGCCACGGACCGGCACATCCGGCCAAAGCAAAAGACAATAAGAACTGAGGAAACAGGGGGCCTATCATGGCTAACATAACGGCGGCCGGCATGACCACGCCCGTGGAAGTCAGCCCGGCGGAATTGCGCAAGGTGGTGTTCGCATCGTCGCTCGGCACGGTTTTCGAGTGGTACGACTTCTATCTCTACGCGGTTCTCGCCCCGTTTTTCGCCGGCCTGTTCTTCCCGCCGGGCAACAACACGGCGGCGCTGCTGTCCGCCTTCGCGACCTACGCCGCCGGCTTCCTGGTCCGCCCTTTCGGCGCGGTGTTCTTCGGCCGCATCGGCGATATCGTCGGCCGCAAGTATACGTTCCTGCTCACCATCACGCTGATGGGCGTCTCCACCGTCGCCACCGGCATGATCCCCGCATACGAAACCATCGGCGTTTGGGCGCCGGCGATGCTCGTGGCGCTGCGGCTGGTGCAGGGGCTGGCGCTGGGCGGCGAGTATGGCGGCGCGGCCACCTATGTCGCCGAACATTCGCCGACGCGCGCCCGCGGCTATGCCACGAGCTGGATACAAACCACTGCCACGACCGGGCTGCTGATGGCGCTGATCGTCATCGCCCTGATGCGTTCCCAACTTTTCGCCGGCGACTGGCCGCTGGGCTACAGCTACCACCCCGAAACGGACTTCAGCCTGTGGGGCTGGCGCATTCCGTTCCTGATCTCGTTCTTCCTGCTGATTATCTCGGTCTACGTCCGCATCAGCCTCAGCGAGTCGCCGCTGTTCAAGCGGCTAAAGGAGGAGGGGCGCGGCTCGAAGGCGCCGTTGTACGACAGCTTCATGCGCTATCCCAACAACCGCTACGTGCTGCTGGCGCTCCTCGGCGCGACGGCCGGGCAGGGCGTTGTCTGGTACACGGGGCAGTTCTACGCGCTGTTCTTCCTGAGCATGTACCTGCAACTGGACTACCTGACCACCTACGAACTGATCGGCATATCGCTAGTCATCGGCACACCGTTCTTCGTGTTTTTCGGCTGGCTTTCCGACAAGATCGGCCGCTTGAAGATCATCCTGGGCGGCTGCCTGATCGCAGCGCTGACCTATTTCCATCTGTTCGCCGCGCTGGCGGACGCCATCAATCCGGCGCTGGTGGAGTTCCAGGAGAAGAACCCCATCGTCCTCAGCGCCGACCGCTCCACCTGTCAGTTCCACGTTTTCCCGACGGAATTCACGGTGTTTTCGGACTGCGACAAGGCGCAGGACCAGCTCACCAAGGCGGGTTTATCGTTCACGAAGACGCCGCTGGAGCCGGGCCAGCCGGTTTCCATGACCATTGGCTCCGGCGCGCCGGTTGAGGGGTATGACGCTCAAGTCTGGAGCAAGGCGCTGGCCGCCGCCGGCTATCCTGCCACGCTGGACAGGTCGCGCATCAGCTATGTGAAGGCCATCGGCATCCTAGTACTGATGGTGCTTTATGTGACTATGGTTTACGGGCCGATGGCGGCGTTCCTGGTGGAGCTGTTCCCGACCAAGATCCGCTACACCTCCGTTTCGCTGCCCTATCACATCGGCAATGGCTGGTTCGGCGGTCTGCTGCCCTGGCTGGCGACGGCGCTGGTGGCGGCGAACGGGAATATATACTACGGGCTGTGGTATCCGGTCATCGTTG
This sequence comes from uncultured Alphaproteobacteria bacterium, assembly GCA_963827885.1. GTDB lineage: Bacteria > Pseudomonadota > Alphaproteobacteria > Rhizobiales > Rhodomicrobiaceae > CAWHDD01. Next base: position 246,282 of record CAWHDD010000002.1, read on the forward strand.
CTATGATGACGGCGGTCATCGGCTTCCTGTTCCTGCGCGAGACGAAGGGGCGGGAGCTGAGGCAGGAATAGCGGCGGGGCTATTCGTCGAACAAGTCAGCATGCGTCCCGGTGCGTTCAAAGCGCAGCGTGCCGTCCGCAACTTTGTAGATCAGGAGCCAATCGGGTTCGATATGGGCGTCTCGAAAGCTTGCCCATTTACCCTTGAGGGGATGGTCCTTGCAGTGCGCCGGTAAAGGCTCGCCGGCGATCAGCAGGCGCACCAGAACCTTGAGCTTTTCCATGTCTTTGCCGCGTTTTTCGGCGCGCTTTACGTCTCGTTTGAATTGGCCAGAATAGACGATCTGGCGCATCAGATCCCCAGTTGCCCAAACAGGTCATCGGCGTCCGTTGCCGTATGCAAATCCTCCCCGCGTTCGCTCTTCGTCAGCGTTTTAGCGGTGAGCTTGTTGGGACTCAGGTCGAACGGCAACGCGCCATCCTTTGCAATGCGGGTCAGGGTGATCCGCACCACATCGGATATCGTCAAGCCCATGCCGGCCAGCACGGCCGACGCTTGTTCCTTAACTTCTTCGCTGATGCGTGCGCGGACAACCGCATTTGTAGACATTGATGATCCTCCACTAGAAGTGGAAGTGTAGCCCAAATGGGCCACAGGCGCAAGGAGCATGGATTGCTGGCCCGGTTCTCAACGCGCCAGTTCCTTCAGCCCCATGCGGATCAGGTCTTCCGCGCGCGCGCCATCGCCGGACTTCTCCATGGCGGCGGCGATAGCGGCGTTGGCTTGCGCCGGCGGATAGCCGAGGTTGATGAGCGCCGAAACCGCATCGGCGGCCGGCGTCGCCACCACGGGCGCGACGCTGCGGATATGCCCGGCCCCGCCGCCCTGCAACCCGGCCCCCGCCACCAGCAGCGACGGCGCCTTGTCCTTCAGCTCGGTAATCAGCCGCATGCGCCACCTTCGGCCCCACGCCCGGCGCGCGCGTGATCGGACCGCGATCCCGCAGCGCAATGGCGTTGGCGAGCGAATTGGTGTCCAGCGTGCCCAGGATCGACAGCGCCACCTTCGAGCCCACGCCCTGCACGCTTTGCAGCAGCCGGAACCACGCCCGCTCGGCCTCGCTCTGGAAAGCCGAACAGCTTGATGGCGTCCTCGCGCACATGCGTTTCGATGGCCAGCGTCACCGGCTCGCCGATGGCTGGCAAACGCTGCAGCGTCCGCGTCGAGCACGCCACCTCGTAGCCCACGCCATTCACGTCGACGATGACGAAATCCGCCCCGACCGTATCGACGATGCCCCGCAGCTTTCCGATCATGCACCAGCCTCCGTTCACGGCAAGACGTTCCGCCAGCAGCGCCGCCGCGCGCCGGTGATGCGCATGCGTGATGGCGATGGCGAGCGCGTCGGCGGCGTCGGCGCCTTGCGGGTCGGCCTTCGGCAGCAGCAGCGACATCATGGCGCGGATTTGCTGCTTCTCGGCGTGGACCGCTGCCCGTCACGGTCTTTTTCACGTGATTGGGCGCGTATTCGGCCACGCAGCAGCCCCGCGCGCGCCGGCACCAGCAGCGCGATGCCGCGCGCCTGCCCCAGCTTCAGCGTGGCGAGGGCATCGCGGTTGACGAAGGTCTGCTCCACGGCGGCTTCGTGCGGCGACCAGCGGGCGATCACGGCCTCGATGCCGGTGAACAGCGCATGCAGCCGCTAGGACAGCCGGCTCGGCGGCGTCGGATTGCACGGTGCCGCAGGCGACGTAGCCCAGCCGCACGCCATCGCAGTCGATGACGCCCCAGCCGGTGCGGCGCAGGCCAGGGTCGATGCCGATGATACGCACGGTGGCGGGCATGCAGGGTCTCGCGGGTTGTTCGACTCAATTTGTAACTTACCGCGTCTTGGGGGCGGGCGCTGGAAGAAGCGGCTGGCCGGGCCGGTAAAATCCACAACGGGAGGGCGCCAAGCATAAACCGGCGCGCGACAATGCAATCTGCACTGCCCAAAGCCGGCATTTCCTTGTTCGGCCGGAACCATTCCTCGTCCCGGCCATGCACAAGCGACATGCTACCGCGCGCAGGACGGGTCAAGGATGCGCGATCTTGCGCACGGCCGGAGGCCGCTTGTCCTTGATGCGTCCGAGCACGGTAGCATGCTTATGTGCGGCGGGGCTCACGGCTATCGCTGGAACCCACTCTTGACTCAATAGAGCCAGCGAGCCGGCGCCGCCTACGCCCCCGCTACGGCCGCGAAAAACCGCGACGCCGCCGTCATGTCCGCCAGACGCAGCCGGCGGCGGCGCTGTGCCTCGGCGTCCCAGCCCCAGCGCTCGATCTGGAAATCCTCGTCCACATGGGCGGCCTGCCATGCCTCGTCCAGCGTCAGCCGTCCGCGTGTATGGGCGAGCGTGAGGAGCGCGGAACCGCTCAGCGTGGTCATGCAGTGCAGCGCCGTCAGCGCGAAAGCGTCGAAGCCGGCAAGCGCTGGCGCCAAGCGGTCCAGCGCCTCGCGCGGCTGCTCCACCGGCATGATGCCGCTCGTCACGGTAAACACCGCGCCGAATGTTTCTTGCGCCCAGGCCAGCACGCCATCCCACGCGGCGTCCTGCTGCTGGCGCAGATCGGCGGGGGCATCGGCGCGGTAAAGCACGAGGTCGGAGCCCGCATAACGCAGGATGTCGCCCGTCACCTCGTCCTCGCGCCCGCGCACACCGTCCATCGCCGTGTTGGTGAGGCGCGTGAACTGCAACGAGGCGGTGTCGATCTCCTCGCCCTGCGCGGCCCATTCCGCCGCGACGGCTTCCATCAGGGCGCGGGCCGGGTGGGCCAGGAGGCTCCGCCCCGGCGTTTTTAGAGAGCGGCCATCCAATTCGACGTGCCACAGCCCGCCATCCTCGACGGCGCACGCCAGCTTGTAAAAGCGCCGCCGGCGTTTCTGGCCTGCGGTCGCCTTGCCTGCGCCAAAACCCGGCGATGACGGCGCATCGCCGGGTTGAGGCACGATGATGGGACGGCCGCTATCCTCTGTACTCATGCAACAGCCCGCTTCGATGGTTGAAATACGAGGCGCGTCAGGTCGCTGAAATCGTGCGCCACCGCCGCCGCGCCCGCGTCGCGCAGCGCTCCCTCCGTGTGATAGCCCCAGGAAACGCCGATCCCCGCGACGCCCGCCGCTCTGGCCATCAGGATGTCGTGCGTGGTGTCGCCGATCATGACAGTCTGGCTGCTGCGGACCCCCGTCTCGGCGAGCGCGTTCAGAACCATGCCGGGATGCGGCTTGGATGGCGCGTCGTCGGCGGTCTGGATGGTGGCGAACATGCCGGTCCAGCCCTCGCGTTCGAGAAAATGCTGCACGCCGCGCCGCGACTTGCCGGTGGCGATGCCCAGCAGCACGTCGGTACGCGAAGCGAGCGTGGATATGGCCTGCCGCGCGCCCTTGAACATCAGTTCCTGCCCGGACGAGGCGGCGCGCAGGATGCCGAAATGCTCGCGATACGCGGCCACCAGCCTGTCACGCAGACCGGCATCGGCTCCGGGCGTGAGCTGGCGCAGGGATTCCAGCGGCGAAAGGCCGATGGTGTAAGTGATCGCCGCACGCGACGGCGCCTCAAGGTCTTGCGACGCGAACGCGCGCCCCATGGCTTCGACGATCATATGCTGGCTGTCGATGAGAGTCCCATCGCAATCGAACAGGATGAGCTGCACGTGGTGTTTCCTTCCCTAATGCCGTTCTTCTTTTTGTTCGTAGCGGCTGATATTGAATTCTAATACATCGAACGTCGCGCGCATATGACTAGGTAACGGCGCGGTGACGTCGATGATGCCGCCTTTAGGGTTCGGTAGCACGAGCCGCCTTGCGTGTAGGTGTAGCTTATTCTCCACGCCCACAGGAATTCCCTTGTCGCCCTCGTATTTCTGGTCGCCCAGGATCGGCGTGCCGATGACCGACATGTGGGCGCGCAACTGATGCTGCCGGCCGGTGACGGGTTTCAGCGACACCCAGGCGAGATCGCCGGTGCGGTCCACGACGGAATAATGCGTCACGGCGTGCTGGGCGACATCCTGCTCGCCGGGGCCGGCCTGGCGCACGCGGTCGCCGTCCGGGCCGCTGGTCTTCACCAGCGCGGCGTCAACCTTGCCCTGCGCCGGCTCGGGCACGCCCTTCAGCACGGCCCAGTAAATCTTCTGCACCGTGCGCGTCATGAACAGCCGCCCGATCTTGGCCGCCATATCGCGCGTCTTGGCGACGGCCAGCACACCGGAGGTGTCGCGGTCGAGCCGGTGCACGAGGCGGGGGCGATCGCCGAAGCGGTCCTCCATGTTGGCGAGGATGCCGTCGATGTGGCGCGAGGTGCCGGTGCCGCCCTGCACGGCGATGCCGGCGGGCTTGTTGAGGATGAGGATGGTGTCCGACTCGAAGATGATCATCTTCTCGATGAAATCGCGGTCGCCCTTGGAGACGCCCATGGGGGGCTTGACGGAGGGGCGCTCCTCGAAATCGGAGAGGTTCGGCAGGCGCACTTCCTGGCCGGCGGCGAGGCGCATGTCAGCCTTGGCGCGGCGGCCGTCCACGCGGATCTGGCCGTTGCGGAGGAGTTTTTGCAGCAGGCTGTGGGGCAGGCCGGGGAAGTGGAGCTTCAGCCAGCGGTCGAGGCGGATGTCCGCTTCGGCGGCGGCGACGGGGTGGGGGTGGCGTTGTGGGGCGGACATGGGGCGCGGCCTCGACTTTGGGTGTTCGCATTCAGATAAAGCGAGACACCAGAGCTGTCCACCTTGTCACGGGAGTGTCGGGTTCTCCAACATTACATCCAGCAGTGGAAAACACCTGCAAGGGCTGTGCAAACCGCTAATTGCCCACGTATCATTGCGCCCGGAAGCTCGTTCAGCAGCGATTCTCCCAAGCTCAGCCGTGGTCAGCGCACTTTAGCAGCGGTGCAATAAGGCACCGGCTATAGAGGGAGAATACAACATGAAGCGTCGAGTTCCCCCAATTAGAAATCAGCGACTCCGTGTCCGTGAGTATCCGCGTTTCCGGTTCGACCGGTTGGAAACGGTCTGCTCGCACTGGAGAAAGTGGCCAAAGCGTAAGTTTAGCCACTTCCCAGTTCTGTAAGGCGCATCTTTTTATAGGGTGGTCATTTTCGCAGAATGGCCACCCGCTCTTTTTTACGGAATATCTCATCCGATTCGATCTTATACCATGCACGAATCGCAATCTAAAGGTAAGTCTCACTTATTAACACAATCTTTGATTGAGGGATTGACTAACAATTCTTCTAAAATTAGAAAATTTCACCAATTCATATTTGTTGCATCGCTTATGCAAGCGGATTTGCCCCGTCACCTATTTCCACGGATCAACCACCGCCACCCCCGTCCCCGCCACATCGCGCACATTGCGCGTCACCAGCGTCAACCCATGCGTCATGGCCGTGGCAGCAATCAGCGTATCGATCACCGGCCACCCCCGCCCGGCCGACAACTCCCCCCACAGCCGCGCCGCCGCCGCATCCACCGGCAGCACGCGATCCGCGAACATCGTCTCGATGCCGTCCACCCAGGCGCCGAGCTGCGCCGCCGCGCCCGGATCGCTCCGCCGCCTGGTCTCCACGCCTTTGCGCAATTCGCCCAGCGTCAGCACGCTAAGGTACAGCCTGTCCGCGTCCGCCGCCGTCGAGAAAAGCCATGACGCTGGCATTGGCGTGCACCCTGCGCGTCTCGGAAATAACATTGGTATCAAGCAGATAGCCGGCCATCTGGCTCACAGATCGACGGGGCGGCCGGTGTCGCGGTCGCGCTCGATGGAGAAATCGTCAACCTTGGGGCCGCCGAGGAGGTGCGCCTTGAAATCCGGCTTGAGCGCCGCCAGGGCGCGGTAATCTTCGATGGAAAGGATGACGGCCCGCTCCGTGCCGTGGCGCGTGATGGTTTGCGGACCTTCGGTGCGGGCGCGCTCGATCAGCTCGCTGAAGTGCGATTTCGCGTCCTGTACCTGCCATGTTGACATCGCTGGCCACCTTTCTGTCTAGGCTGACCAGAATATGGGGAATTATGGTCAGTTCGTCAAGGAGCCGCCCCGTCACCGCTCCCGGAACGCCCGTTCCATTTGATCCGCCAGCGGCCGGATCAAATAACTCGCCAGCGTCCGCTCGCCCGTCTTAATGAACACCTCCGCCGGCATGCCCGGCAGCAGCTTCAGCCCCTTCAGCGCCGCCATCTCCTCCTCGCTCACGTGCACGCCGGCGGTGTAATACGACAGCCCGGTCTGCGGCTCGTGCGTCAGATCCGCCGCCACGCGCACCACGCTACCTTTCAGCTCATCCGTCGTGCGCCGGTTGAAGGCCGAGAAACGCACCCGCGTCTCCTGCCCCACCGTCACCTGGTCGATATCCGCCGGGCTGATGCGCACCTCCACGATCAGCCGGTCCGCGCTGGGCACCACCAGCATCAGCGTCTCCGACGGCGAGATCACCCCGCCGATGGTGTGCACGGCAAGCTGATGCACCGTGCCGCCGATGGGCGCGCGGATGTCCAGCCGCCGCAACTGATCCTCCACCGTCACCTTGCGCTCGCGCAGTTCGGTGATCTTGGTTTCGGTCTCGCGCATCTCCTTGATGACATCGGTCATGAAATCGTGGTCGCCCTGCACGATTTGCAGCTCGGTCTCGGCGATCTTGGCCTGGGACTGGGCGATCTTGGCGACCGTCTCGCCCAGTAGCCCCTGATGGCGCAGCACCTCGCGCTCGACGCCGGTGACGCGTGGACGCTGCACCGTGCCGGCCTGGGCGAGCGGCGTCAGATCGTCGAACTCCTGCCGGGCGATGCGGAGCTGGCCTTTCAGCGATTTCACCTGCTCCTCCAGGCCGAGAATCTCCTGGCGGAGCTGCTTGACGCGTTCGCCGAGCTGCTGCTTCTGCTCCTCGCGGGTGGTCAGCTTGAAGCGGCACAGCCGGGCCTCGCCGTCCAGCACGTCGCGGGTAGCCGGATGCACCGCCGCCGTCTCCACCAGATCGGCGGGGAACACCGGGTCTTTCACCCCATCGCGCGAGGCTTGCAGGCGGACCAGCCGGGCGCGCTGCGAGGTCAGTTCGTTCAGCACGATGCCGAGATTGGCCCGCGTCACCACTTCGTCCAGCCGGATCAGCAGATCGCCGGCCTTCACCGCCACGCCCTCCTTCACCTGGATTTCGCCGACAATGCCGCCTGTCGGGTGCTGCACCTTCTTGACGCTGCCTTCGACGATGACGGTGCCGGAGGTAACAACCGCGCCTTCCAGCGGCGCTGCCGTGCTCCAGAACGTGGCGATGACCACGATGACGCCCATGACCGCCAGCGCCGCGATGAGGTTGTGTTTGATCGCCTGCGAGGTGTCCATCACTGCTGCCCTCCGGCCGTTCTCGGGATCACGCGCAGCCCATCGGCGCGCCGTGAGATGTCATTGGCGTTCTGCAAGGTCTTGGCCAGGATCTCGTCGCGCGGGCCCAGGGCGACGATCTCGCCGGCATGCATCACCGCCAGCTGATCGACGGCGGCGATGGCGCTCGGCCTGTGGGCGACGACGATGGCGATGCCGCCGCGCGCCGCAATCCCGGCGATGGCGGCGGACAGGGCGGCCTCGCCCTCGGCGTCGAGGTTGGAGTTGGGCTCGTCGAGCACCACCAGGAACGGGTCGGCGTACAGCGCGCGGGCGAGGCCCAGCCGCTGCTTCTGCCCCGCCGACAGCTCCATCTCGCCGCGCCCGATACGGGTCTCGTAACCATCGGGCAGCGCCAGGATATGCTCGTGGAAGCCCGCCGCGTGCGCCGCCTTCAGCACGGCATCGGAGTCGATGGGCTTGCGGAAGCGGGCGATGTTCTCCGCCACGGAGCCGTCGAAAAGCTGGATGTCCTGGGGCAGGTAGCCGATATGGGGGCCGAGCCGCGCCGGGTCCCAATGGGCGATATTGGCGCCGTCCAGCATCACCTTGCCGGCCAGCGGCTGCCAGATGCCAACCAGCGCGCGTGCCAGGGTGGACTTGCCCGAGGCCGAGGCGCCGATGACGCCCAGCGCCTGGCCGCCGGCGAGCTTCAGGCCGATGTTGCGGATGATGGATTTGCTCATGCCCGGCGCGCCGAGGAACAGCCCCTCCACCGCCAGGCTTTGCGACGGTGGCGGCAACTGCACCTCCGGCGCCGCCTTGGCCAGGCCGGCCAGCAGCAGTTTGAGGCGTGCATAGCCCTGGCGCGCCATGATGAAGCCCTTCCAGCTGCCGATGGCCTGATCCACCGGCGCCAGCGCCCGCGACGACAGGATGGAGGTGGCGATGATGGTGCCGGCCGGATCTCGCCCTTGATGGCCAGCCACGCGCCGAGCCCCAGCATGCACGACTGCACCAGCATGCGTGACATCTTGGCGATGGCCGACAGGCCGCCGGTGACGTAATTGGCCTGCCGCTGCGCTTGGAGATGGCGGACATGGGCCTCGTGCCAGCGTTCGGCCAGCGCCGGGATCATGCCCATGGCGCGCACCACTTCGGCGCCGCGCTGGGTATTGTCGGCGATGAGATTGCGCTGCGACTGGGCTTCCAGCGCCCGGCGCATGGGAGCGCGGCTGCGCAGCTCGGTGAGAATGGTGATGCAAATCAGCAGGATGGCCGCGCCAAAGGCGGCATAGCCGAGGATGGGGTGGAACAGGTAGCAGAGGATCAGGTACACCGGCAGCCACGGCATGTCGAACAGCGCGATGGGGCCGGGGCTGGACATGAACGAGCGGATGGACTCCAGGTCGCGGAAGGGCTGGAGCGTCTCCTGGCCGGATTTGGAGGCGCGCAAGGGTAGCTCGGCGACGGCCTTGTGCAGTTCCGGGCCGGTGGCGCCGTCGATGCGCTCGCCGATGAGGGCCAGCACCCGCCCGCGGATGGCGTCCAGCGCGCCCTGGAACAGGTAGGCGGCGACGGCGATGGCGGCCAGGGCGGCGAGCGTCGGCATGCTGCGGCTGGAGAGGACGCGGTCGTACACCTGGATCATGAAAATCGAGCCGGTCAGCATCAGCAGGTTGATCATGCCGCTGATGAGCGCCAGGGCGATGAAGGCGCGGGAGTTCTCCGCCAGCGCGGCGGTGATGGGGGATTGGGGCTCTGCTGCCTGCCGGTTCGCGCCGGTTACCTTGAACAATGACTTTCTCCCCAATACCGCACTCTGGCGTTTTTTGAAATTCTATGCGGCGGCTCATCTGCACGCCATAATTGCATCACCGTAACCTTACTTCCCGTCCCGTTGCGGCACACTCAAACCAATGTTTCGCACCCGTGGGCGATAGCCACGTTGCGCGCCGCCAGTTCCGCCAGCGCCACCGCCTGTAGCATCGAGGCATCCACGCCCCAGCCGGACAGCCCCGGCAGGCCGCGCGTGGCGCAGGCGCTGGCATCGACGGTGACGCGGTAGTCGAGCTGGCGCGCCGCCTGGGCCGTGGTGCTGACGCAGACGTCGGTCATGAAACCCGCCACGATCAGCGATTTAGCGCCGGTTCCCGCCAGCCAGTCAGGCAAATCCGCCGGCGATAGCGCACCGGGAGAGGCGGTCTCGATGGCCGCCTCACCGCCGCGTGGGGCCAGCCCTTTGACGAACTGGCCGCGCTCGCTGGCGCAATCGAAGCAGCGCCCGGACCGCCCCCGGTGCGCGATGTGCAGCACCGGACGTTTCGCCCGCCGCGCCAGCGCCAGCAGCCGCCTTGCCGCGCCGATGGCGGGACGCGCGCCGGGAAGGGCCAGCGGGCCGGTGAGATACTCGTTTTGAAACGCGATCATGATGACCGCCGCCTCCTCGATCCTGACGTGTGCCATATTATGCCGCTACCACCTTGAGGCGGCCGCCCTTTGACCATGCTGCTGCCATCCGTTTTTTCTGCCTCCTTTCCTTGTACTTACGCCCGCGCGCTTCAGATGAATGCGAAGTCGCCGGCATCCAGCGTGTTCAGGGTGACTTTCTGAAGCGTGATGGTGTCCGCCGGGCTGACGGTGATGACGACATCCGCGCCGGCCTGCTGCATCGCGCCCTGAATGGCTGCGAAATCGGCGAACAGCCCCGACGAGAATTCGAGGATGTCGTGATTGGCGCCGGCGAGGGCGTTGAAGTCGGTCACGGTGTCGCTGCCGAGGCCGGGCCGGAATACGAACCTGTCGCCGCCCGCGCCGCCGGTCAGGATGTCGTTGCCCTGGCCGCCGATGAGCGTATCCGCGCCGCCGCCGCCTTTTAGCGTGTCGCTGCCGGCGAGGCCCGACAGCGTGTCCGCCGCGTTGCCGCCTGTCAGCGAGTCATTGCCCGCGCCGCCCGTGATGCTGGCCGCGCCGCCCGCCTTGGCCGAGAAGGCGCCCGCGCCGGTGAAGACGAGATTCTCCACGTTGGCAAACTTGCTCAGGTCGAAGCTGGTCAGCGTCGTGTAAATGGTGTCGTTGCCTGCGCCGCCGGCTTCGGTCACCCGGTCGCCGCCGTTATCGACGAAATACACGTCGTTGCCGGTGCCGCCCGCCATGGTGTCGCGGTTGGCGCCGCCGTCGATGTAGTTGGCGGCGGCCGTGCCGTTGAGCGTGTTCTGGTTGGCGTTGCCCAGAATGCGGCTCTCGACCACGCCGGTCGCGGTGATATTGAACGACTGCACGGTGGAGCCGCCCGCCGCGTCCGTTGCCGTCACCTGGATGGCGTAGACGTGGTTGCCGTCGCCGTCCTGCCGGTGGTCGATCAGCAGGTTTTCTGCGACGGCGAGCTTGTAGCCCGCCGCATCCTTGACGATCTTGAAACGCCCGCCGGCGTCGTTGGTCAGCGCGAATTTGATGGCCGCGCCTTCCGGGTCGATGGCGGAAAGCGAGCCGATGATGGTGTTGTTGGCGGCCGTCTCCGGGAAGCTCGCGGCGCTGATCGCGACGTTGGACGGACCTTCGTTCACGTCGGTGACATCGACGTTGACGGTCTCGATGATCGTGCCGCCATGGCCGTCGTTGGCGGTGACGGTCAGCGCGAAGTTGTGCACGGCGGCTTCGAAATCGAACAGCGCGCCGTTCTGCACCCGGATCTGGTCGCCGACGATCTGGAAGCGCTCCGCCGAAGTTGTCGGCTAGCGTGTAGGTGAACGCGTCGTTGGTGACGGCCGCCGTATTGTCGGGGTCGATGGCCGACAGCGTTGCCACGACCGCGCCGTTCGCCGAGTTTTCCGCGATGGACACCGCCGTCAGCGCCGGATTGCCGTTGAGCACGAGGTCCGTGGGCGCGTCGTTCACGTTGCTGACGGTCACGTTCACCGTGGCATTGGTGAAACTGGCCCAGACCGTCCACCGCCTCATACGCGAACGCCGTGGCGCCGAAGAAGTTGAGCGCCGGCGCGAAGGTGAGCAGCCCGTCCAGCGCCGAGCGAAACCACGCCGTTGTCCACCACCACCGGCGAGCCGCAGGCCGCGATCTGCGTGCCGTTGATCGGCGGAGACCGTCAGCGTTCCGCCCTGCGCGTCGTTGGCGAGCACGTCGATGATGACGGGCGTTTCCTCCAGCGTCGCGGCGCTGTCGTTGGCCGCCACGGGGCCGGGGATCAGCTGCGCCGCCGTGCGGTCGCCGTCCAGGAAGCGGAAGGTCTCCACATTGCTCACCGTCTCGGTGAAGCCGGGATCGCCGCCAGTCGCCGGCTTGACGATGGTGAAGGTCTGCGTCGCGGCATCGATAGCTGACGAGCACATCGGCGAGATTGCCGTCGATGACCACCGTATCGCTGCCGCCCGCGCCGTCGATGACGTTCGATGCCGCCGCCGCCGGCGAGGACGTTGTCGCCCGCATTGCCGGTGAGCGTGTCGTTGCCGATGCCGCCGGTGGCGTTCTCGACGTCGTTGATGAAGTTGAAGATGGTGCCGCCCGCGCCGTCGTCGACGATCTGGCCGATGACGTCTTCCAGGATCATGCCCCGCGCCGTTGCGGTCGCTCTGCACGATGCCGGTGGCGAGGTTGATGTCGAAGCTGCCGAATTCGCCCTGGAACGAGATGGTGTCGATGCCGTCGCCGCCCGAGATGATGTCGGCGCCGGGATCGGTGGCGATCAGCGCCGGCGGCAGACGCCTGCTGCGGCGAGGCCGGCCTGGAGATCGCGGTCAACCTGCGGATCGGCCGGGCCGCTGAGCCCGCCCCACAGCAGGTCGTCGCCTGCTCCGCCCAGGAGCTGGTCCTGGCCGGTGCCGCCGATGATGGTGTCGTTGCCCGCGCCGCCGTCGCCGATGTCCGCGCCGGAGCCGAGCGTGATGCAGGTCGTTGCCGAGGCCGCCGAACAGCTGGTCGTCCAGCGCCCGGCCGTCCATGGCGTCGTCGCCCACGGTGCCCACCATGACGTCGCGCGGCGCGCCGGTGCGCGGGCCGATGATGGCAACGCCCGGTTCGCGGGTGTCGAGGTACTGCGCGGCGACGTCGCCGCTGCCGTCCTCGTAGCCCACGATGATGCGGCCGTCTTCGAGGCCGGACGTGGAGTGCAGCACGGGCGTTCCCGTCAGCGGATCGCCAACCACGATCTGCGTGCCAACCAGCGCGCCGGTCATGTCGAAGCGCTGGCCGAGGATGCCGGCGGCCGTCTCCCACGAGACGAAGATAGCCATCCTCCAGCCCGCCCGGCGTGACGCCGGTGGGCGAAATCTGGAAGTCCGCGCCGGCGGGCATGCCGGTGACGAGGGTCAGCTCCGGCGTCGGGCTCCAGTTGGTGCCGGCGCCGGGGTAGATGATGGCCTTGATCAGGCCGCCGTCCGCCTCCCAGAACACGCCGAACGAGCCGTTCTGCTGGGCGACGGCGTAAGCCTTGCCGCCGGCCGCGACCGCGCCGAGATCGGTGGCGAAGGGCACGGTCGAGTTCGCTGTAGGTCGTGATGCCGGTGGCGACGACATCGGCGCCGTCGCGCCCAGGTTCGTTTCGCGGTCGCCGGTCTGGTTCACCGTCGGGACGAAGATCCGCAGTGCACGTGCTCGTCATCGCCGATGTAGGTGACGACGAGCTGGCCGTCGTGCAGGCTGGCGATGGACATGTCGCGGCCAGACGCCGATGGCGATGGCGGAGGCGTCGTCCGCCGTGCCGCGCAGGCCATCCAGGCCGATGGAGATCGGCGCGGTTTCCGAGCCGGTGTTCAGGTCGGCGGAGGGAATGAGGTTGCCAAAGGCATCAACGGCGAGCTGGCCCTGGCCGTTCGCCGTCGAGGATGGGCAGCCCCGCCGCGTCCACGAGCGATGTCGTAGACCGGGATTTCATAGCGCGCGAGCATGAGCTGCCCGTAGGCATCGCCGGCCGTCGCTTTCAGCGTGTAGCCCACGTGGAAGCCGAATTCGAGCGTGTCGTTGGCCGTGTTGACGATCTCGTAGCCCTGGATCACCGGATCGACCGCCGTGCCGGCGCCGTCCGACCCCACGACTGTGATTTCGCCGCCGCCCAGGCCGCCGCCGGGCACGCCGGCGTTCGGATCGAGGACGATATGCGTGTTGGTGCTGCCGATGCGCAGGTGGATGGCGCTGTCGCCGCCGTTCGCGGACTCCCACACCGCGGTGAAGCCGAGGCCGCCGGTCATGCCGAGGTCGATGTCCGACACGGTGTTGCCGGCGAAGGTGCCATCGGTGAGCTGCACGGGGATTGTCGAGAACACCGGGTCCGGGTCGCCCTGCACCTGATAGCGGATACCCCAGACTTCGTTCGCTTCCGAAACCCAGGCCATGGCCGCGTCGGTCTGCAAGCCGGCGACGGCGATGCCCTCCTGCGTGCCCGCCTGCCCGACGCCTGCGGTCAGCGGATCGGCGTCGGTGCTGACGAGGATTTCCTTGTACTGGCTCGTATCCGTCAGGCTCCACGCCACTGGCGTCCCGTCATAGCCGGCGGGCGGTGCGGGCGGCGTGCCGGGGAAGCCGAAGGCGATGGTCTGTGCTGCCGGCGCCGCCGTTGGCCAGATCGAGGAAGCGCAACTGCTCGATGCTGATGAGGTTGTCGATGCCGTCATGCTGCAGCAGGTTGCCCGCCGCGTCCGCGGTCGGGCCGCAGGTCGATCACCTCGTAGCTGCCGTCGCCGTTGATGGTGATGGAGTAGTCTTGCAGCCGCCCGGTGTAGACGGAGATGTCGTTGCCTTCGCCGCCGTCGATGATTTCCGGGATGCCCGCCGCGCCGCGCAGGCCGGGGCCGCCCTGGATGATGTCGTCGCCCATGCCGGCGTAGATGTAGTCCGTCCGGCCATCGGTCGTCGAGCACATCGCCCTGGATGATGTCGTTGCCGTTGGTGCCCACCAGCACGTCGCGCGTCACCCGCAGAACGCCGGTGGAGGGATTGACGAAATCGCCAACGATGTCCTGCCCCGGCGCGCGCGTGTCGATGATGCGCGCCACGATGTCGTCGCCATCGGTGTAGGTTGGGTTGTCGTCGTGGTAGACGCTGATGAAGCGGTCGCCCAGCAGGCCGGCGATGGCGTGGTCGTCCTGGTTGCCGCTGCCCTCGGCGTTGACGCGGATCGTGCTGCCTTCCTGCGTCATGGCGATGGCCGCGCCGGTCACAGGGTCGAGCGCCACCTTGACGTGCGCCGCCATGATGTCCGAGCCGTCCGTGGCGCCGGTCACCTTCCAGCTGACGATCAGGTCCGGGCTGTCCTCGCCGCTGATGCCGGTGGCGTGGAAGTCGAGATCGTGCGGGTCTATGCCCGCCGGCAGCTGTGTCAGCACGAACGGCGTGGCGGGGGCGCTGAAGCCGAAGCCCTGGCCGTTGTTGCCCGCGCCCGTGGGCGTGAACATGGTGCCCATGATGTCGATAGCCGCCGGCTCGTGGCGTTGGCGGTGATCCACACCACGCCGAGATTGACGGCGCCGGCCTGCACCACATGCGCTTTCGTGCCGTCCGCCACGGAGTAGACGCCGGAGATGTCGTCGAGATTGGCGGCGGGAATGATCTGGCCGAGGTCGTCATAGGCGCGGCCGGCGATGCGCTCGCCGCCGCTGCCGTTCTGCTCGATCCAGATGATGAAGGTCTCGAAGCCGTGCGGTGCCGACGGCAGTCGGGTCGCGGCCGATGGCGCCGGCGAGGCCGCCGGTTTCATCGCCCACCCAGAACGCCTGGTCGGTGTCGGGGTTCGGCTCGCCCGTGTTGTCCACACCAATGTCGCGCAGCTTGTTCTGGCCGGCCGCGACTGGCGCGCTGCGGGTTGCCCAGCGGATCGAGCGGAACCTCGAAGTTCTGCATCATGATGCGGCCGTAGCCGGCCGGACAGCGCGCCGTCCGCGCCGTCCAGATGGGTCGAGACCCACACCACGGTGTAGCCGTCCGAAACCGTCTTCGGATCGACGCCGAGCGGGGCCTGGCGGCACGCGGATATCGACGGTGCGGTCGAGGAACAGGCCGGCCATGGCCGGCGTCGTGCTGATCGACCAGCTCGCCTTCGTTGAAAACGGAGATTTCCGGGCCGGTCATCTGGCCGGGGCCGACGAAGTTGGTGCGCAGGGTGGAGCTGACATCCGCCACGGAGTCGCGCTGTTCCCAGGTCGCGCCCCAGCCGGAGTTGGCGCCGCCGGAGACGAGCGCCGCGTTGAACTCGTTGCCGATGCCGTCGCTGATGTCGATGGCGTTGGGGATGAACTCGTCGAAATTGCCGATCACGTCGTAGAACTGACCGCGAATGTGCGTTTCGCCGGTCGCCGCGTTCTGGTTTTCCCAGACGACGCCGATGAACTCGCCGACGCTGTCGGCGACGAACGGGTTGCTCTGCACGCCCGCCTTGCTTGCCGGCGCGTGGTTGACGATGAAGCCGTCCACGTCGGGCAGACCGGCGGCGTTGGGCGCGAAATCGGCGTCCTCGTCGGTATGGCCCCAGGCCGTGGGCGTGACGCCAGACTGCGGGAATGAGGCTGGCCGTCGCCACCTGCGTCACGCCGCCCGCGCCGTCGTTGAATTGGAGGAATTCGATGCCGCGTATGGTGTCCACGCCGTCGGGCGCGCCGGCCGCGCGTGTCCTGCACGGTGAACAGATCGGCGCCGAGATGGGTGATGACGTAATCGGTCACGAGGCCGGTGTAGACGGCGGTATCGGTGCCGCCGCCGCCGTCGATGATATCGGCGCCCGCGCCGCCGGTGATGAGGTCGTCGCCCAGCGCGCCGTATAGCTCGTCGCGCCGCCGAGGCCGTTGATGGTGTCCTGGCCCACGGTGCCCACCAGCACGTCGGCCCTGACGCGCGTGGCGTTTTCATCGCCCAGCAGCAGCAGGCCGAGGGCGTTGATGACGCCGGTGCTGCGCGTGTCGAGGATTTGGGCGCGCATGTTCTGATCCGCGCCGCTGGTGTCCTGATAGACGGCCACGATGCGGTCGCCCGCCAGACCGGCGAGGACGGGCGCGTTCTGATTGGCCGCCGTGGTGGTGTTGGCCAGCGTCACCACGCCGTCGCTGCCGCCGGCGGAGTTGAAATGCTTGACCAGCACGTCCTGGCCGTTGGCGGTCGTCTGCGTCCAGGACAGCGCGAAGCCGCCGGTGTCGGGCAGGGTCGAAAGGCTGAATTCGCCGTTGAAGTCCGCCGGGAGATTGGCGGCGAACGGGACGATCGGGCCGGCGACGAAAATGCCCGCGCCGCCCGCGAACACCTGGCCCTTGATGGTGGGCACGCCGCCGAGGCCGGAATTGTCCACCCAGGCGATGGCGAAGCCGGAACCGGCGAGATCGACGGCCTTGGCGACGTTGGTGCCGCTCACCGTGCCGAGGTTGGCGAGGTTCGCGCCGAGGACGCCGGCGTCGATGACGTTGCCCGCCAGATCGTAGACGCGGGCGTGGATTTGATTGGCCGTGTCAATCCAGGTGATGACGGTTTCGCCGTCTGCGGTGACGATGGTCGAGGGATCGCGGCCGATGATAGCGGCGTCGAGGCCGGTTTCGTTGCCCACGTTCACGGGCGCATCGGATGCGCCGCCGGCGAGGCCGTCGAGGCCGGCAGCTTGCGGCGGGCCGGACGGGTCTTTCTTGGCGTCCAGCGGCACGTCGAAACGTTGCAGCATGATGCGGCCGAAGCCGTCGTCGATCTGCTGCTGCGTCAGCGCGTCGGCGGCGCTGGTGGAAACCCACACCACGTTGAAGCCGTCCACGATGGGCTTGCCGCCGGCGTCGTCCACGCGCATAGCCGGACATGGCGGCGTCATGCTGCGTGGCGCCGGCCTCGGCTGCAATCTCGAACTCGCCGCCAACGGGCGTTGCCAGACCGATATAACGGCCGCGCAGGAGCGAGGGCGCTGCGGCGTCGGTGGCGGAGGTCTCTTCCCAGACCACGCCGTAACCGATGACGCCGCCGGCCGTCATGGCAACGTTGCTCACCACGGCGGCGTCAGCGGTGGCGCCATAGAGGCCGTCGCTGACGATCTGCGTGCCGAGCGCGGGGTCGAGTTGGCCGGCGACATCGTAGAAGCGCACGGTCACGCCCTGGGCCGACGTCCACGCGACGCCGAACGAGCCGCCGCCCGCATCGGCAACGGCGGGGCCGGACTGGTTGCCCGCGTCTCCGGTGACGAGGAAATCCGCTGCGCTGTTCGTGCCCCAAGTGGTCGCAACCATGGTACGCTCTCCCCAATGTGCCCCCGGCTGGAGGCCCGCTTTAAAGTATCAATTCGGGGTAGCGGCGCCGGCGTCTGCCCTGGCGCGGGCCAGCCCCGGCCCAATGTCCTGCATGGTGATCCAGCCGCGCTTTAACCAAAAGAGGCGTAGGTCGCGCCGCGCGCCGGACCTAGGCCGGGCCGTTTTTCAGACCTTGGTCCGCCGGATTCCGCCGCTAGTGCAGCCTGGTGGCCAAGTTCGCACCCCATTTGCCGCATCCTCTCAAGCGAACATGCCTCGGATGAGCTGTACTAGTGCAGTGACGAGAGACACTTGATTCACCCTGGCGGCGAACTCGCAAATCGCCGATATCGGACGTATTCAGCTCATGATCACATAGTTTTCTCCGGAGATACCCTGGAGAAACTCCCTCACGGAAGACAGGAATTCATCCGACAACTCCTTGTCGTGTTCACAGATCGCCCGGCTAATTGCGAGCGCTCCCACTATCGCCGCAATAGTGGATATGGCGGCTTGCCTCCGGTCACGCGGGTTCATTCCCGCTGAGACCAAACTTCTCCTCCAAACCTTCAACGAACTGCTTCACCCCGGAACAAAATTCCGAGCGCACATTTGCGGGCTGGCGTCCGGCTTCGGAGACCAGCGCCGCGATGGCGCATCCATTTCCGGGATTGTCGCGGTGCGTTCCGGAAAGGTAAAGCGCCAGCAAGTCACTGAGAGAGACGTCTGCCAGACGGCTCCCCGATTCCGCAACCGCCGAGGCATAGGCGGCGGAGATCAATTCGTCCTTCGAACCAAAGTGGCTGTACAGGGCGCCATGGGTAAGTCCGGCGCTTTTCGCCAATTGTGCGACGTTGACGCCTCCAAATCCCTGCTCACGGATCTGGACCGACGCCGCCTCCAGCAGGGCCGCTTTATGACGGGCCGCATCGGCCTTTGAAACCTTCATGAGGAACCTTTCGAACCAGGCTTGACTTTAATGATTGCGCATGCAATCAATGCATTCATTGCAGTCGCAATCATAACGGGCGGCTCGAAGTTTGGCAACACCGTCCTTCCGAATGGCGGATGGCCGCAGAGTTAAGGAGTTTTCGCAAATGGTTCGTCCCATTTTCTAAAGGAACTCGCACTGCCGTCCCGGCACCCGGTGAAGTCATATGTTTCCATCCAACTCTAAAGGACTGACAATGAACAAGACAGTTTTGATCACAGGCGTATCATCGGGCATCGGCCGGGAGACGGCGCTGTTCCTGGCCAAGAAAGGCTTCCGCGTTTTCGGCACGGTGCGCAAGGACACGGCCGGCCTGGACGGCGTCGAACTGGTCAAGCTTGACGTGACGGACGATGCCTCGGTCGCCGGGGCGGTGCAGGCGATTACCGCCAAGGCCGGCCCCATCGGCAACCTCGTGAATAATGCCGGCTACCTCTTGAACGGCGCTATAGAGGAGACCAGCCTCGCCGAGGCCCGCGAGCAGTTCGAAACCAACTTTTTCGGCGTACTGCGCACGGTCAACGCCGTGCTGCCGGGGATGCGCGAACAAGGGCATGGCCGGATCGTGAACCTGAGTTCGGTGCTCGGCTTCATGCCCGCGCCTTACGCCGGATTGTACGTTGCGACTAAGCACGCTATCGAGGGCTATACCGAGACGCTTGACCACGAGGTCCGCCAGTTTGGCGTGCGCGCGGTGCTGGTGCAGCCGGACTTCACGCGGACGAGCATCGATCACAACGGCAGAGCGGTCGCCCAGACCGTCAGCGCCTACGCCGCGCAGAAAGCGCGCGTAATGGAGGTCGTTGAGCAAAGCATGAAAACCGGGACAGACCCGCGCGCGGTTGCCGCCGCCATTCATAAGGCTTTGACTGTGGCCTCGCCACGGCTGCGTTATCCTGTGGGCGCCGGTCCGAAACTGAGCCTCCTGCGCCGCTTCGTGCCCGCTGGAATGTTCGCCAGCAGTATCCGCAAGCAGTTCCGTATGGATGAGACACGGACGGCGTGATGCGCCTAGTGCAGCCCGATGGCCAAGTTCGCACCCGCATGCCGCTAACTCGCAAGCGAACTTCCGGCGGATAAGCTGTACTAGTACGCCGGAGGGGTGAATTGGGTTAGGTTGGGGGATGCGGGAAACGCGGAGACGGGAGGCGCGGCGGCGATGAATGATTTTGCGCGTGGCATATGCGGGATTGCGGGCGGGCTGATGGTGCTCGCGAGCCTCACGGCGGCGGAGGCGGGCGGCAAGATGCGCGGCGAGGACGGCCGGCACTCGCGGCGCGCGCCCGTGGTCTATGCCGAGGGCTGCTACTGGCATCGCGGCGAGCGGTATTGCAGCCGCTATTGCTATGTGGAGATCAACGGGCACCGCTATTGCCATCACCGGCGCTCGCAGGCCGTGCCGCAGGCGGGCGATGAGGAACTGCCGCCGGAGCGGCGCTATCGCGGCAAGTGGACGCGATGAGCGGCGGGGCGGGGCTGGGCACCGTGCGGCTGTCGCTGCTGTTCCTGGCGCTCTACGTGGTGCTGGCCATACCGGCACTGCGCGGAGGCGAGATGTCCGCCGCCGCGTTCGCCGCGTCGATACCGCTGGCCCTGGCACTGGCGGTGCTGAGCGCCATCGACCTGCGCAGCTTCCGGCTGCCCGACGCGATCACGCTGCCGCTGATCGCCGCCGGTCTGGTGCTGGCCGGGCTGGCCTGGCAGTCCGGCGTGGATGGCGCGCTCTGGCGGCCCGTGGCGGCGGCGGCGGGGTTCCTGTTCCTGTACGGCGTGGCGCTGGCCTACCGGCGGTTGCGCGGACGCGACGGCCTCGGCATGGGCGATGCCAAGCTGCTGGCGGCGGCGGGTGCGTGGCTGGGATTCGGCGGATTGCCCACGGTCATGCTGTGGGCGACGGGCGTGGCGCTGGCGGGCGTGGCTGCCGCCGCGCTGATGGGGCGGCAGGTGGAGGGGGCGTCGCGGATTCCGTTCGGGCCGTTCCTGGCGCTGGGGTTTTGGATGGTTTGGGTGTACGGGGCGGTGGGGTGATGGGGGGCTCCGCCCGATACCATTATGCTGCCGGTTGCGCTTTTGCCATCTGAGCGCTTTTTGCTCCACCCTCGTCGTCATTGATGCGTTTTGTGAAGGCGTCGGCTAACAGCTTATCGATATCCGTCAGCTTGTCGGTTGAGAAGTCTCCGCCCACTCCTTGTATAAAATCAAAGGTGTACTTTTTCGATTTGCCTTCGTAGAAATCGAAAAGACGGCCAACCCGTTCCCGCTTGTAAAAAACGACCAGTTTTCCCTTGTATTTCCTGAAGTCTACGTTGCTTATCTTGTCAAACACGCCATCGTCTTTCACAAGGAAGGCTAAACGCCGCTTGATGTAACTGATTACATAAGCCTCTAGTGGTGATGGAGCGATGGGGTCAGCTTGCGCTTCTGTTTGGGTTAACTCTTGTGGCGCGACTGATTTGTCGGATTCCTTGTCTTTAGCCGGTATGTCGAGACGTTGTAGAATGCGTAGGTTCACGAACTCACGAAACGCACTCCGGGTGAGCTCCCGATATTCCGTGAGCGCTTTGGTGCGCACATGGCTTAAGCCCGCGTTTTGTAGGAGCAGCCTTACAAAATCGTCGCTTGGTTCTTCGGCGAGGTTCGTAATTTGTTGTATAAAATTCTGAAAGATCAACTTACGTTTCGCTTCAGCTCCAATATTCTCCGGGTCAAAAGTGCTCCTTTGGAGTCCGCGCAACCCTTCCTCAACAGAGTTTTCGATTTTTCCTTTTGCCACCTCGCGCAAATCAAGTACTAAGAATGCAGTTTGATCCATCATGTTGGGTTCATCGGAATTTGCATAGAATTCATAGACCAACCCATCAGTGATGACACCCATTTTGACGGTTGGTGCGGCGTTGAAGTAGGAACGCAGTTGCCCTCGCTCATCCTTGAGCGCCATACCAAGCGTTTTGCACTCGATAGCGATGACGGGCTGCGCACCCTTTAATATCGCAAAATCCACACGATTCTTATACTTTTCTGAAAAGTCGGCACCGTGTTCCGGGCAGACTTCGTCAGGATTCCGGTCGTCGTATCCAAGGAAATTCAAGAAAGGCAGCACCAGGAATAGCTTCGTGCTTTCCTCATTCGTGCAGCGAGGAGCGAGGCCAACCATCCGCTCAGCGAATGATTTAACTTTTTGCCGAAATTCGTCCGCCATGGTTCTGTTCCTTAATTTTTTCTTTCAAGCGAAAAAAAAGACCAACAAATAGTATCTTTCAGATAATACCAAAGAAGATGCCGGGCAATAAAAAAGCTAAAAATAATGCCTACGAAGCCTATGCGCTGGCGCGCATTAAGCTGTTTGCATGCAACTGACCCGCAAAAGCGATTCCCCCAGCCCTCCGGCCAGTGACCAAGGTCCATAGCGTCCCCCGCCGGAAGTTGGGAAAATACCCCCAAATTCACCCGCGAGGACGCCACCATGACCAAATGCAAGCGATTGCGCTATGCCCCCCAGCCCCCCCGGAGCGAGGCCGACGCCGGCTTCACGCTGCTGGAGATGCTGGTCGTGCTCGGCATCATGACGCTGCTGGCCACGCTGGCTTACCCGCAGGTGATGCGCTATCTCGGCGCCGCGCGCACCGAGACCGCCAAGGCGCAGATGAGCGCCATTTCCACCGCGCTGGAGCTGTACGCGCTGGACAATGGCGGTTTCCCGGCGCAGCAGGCCGGCCTTGCCGCGCTGGTGCAGCCGCCGGCGGGCGTCAAGGCGTGGCGCGGGCCGTATCTCAAGAAAAGCGAGGGGCTGATGGACCCGTGGGGGCGGCCGTATCAGTACCGCGTGCCGGGACGCGGCGCGCCGTTCGAGATCCTCACGCTGGGGCGGGATAATGCGGCAGGCGGTACGGGCGAGGATCAGGACCTGGCGCAGTAGCGCGGGGGAAGGCATGCACAGACAGGCGAAGGCCGGCGGGGAGGCTACAAGCAAAAAGCCGCCGATGTTATTGTATACATTCACAATATCAAAGAACACATAAATATTTATAACAAAAAATTATTTCACAATCGTTAATTTGAAGCGGTTTAGTTGTAATTTTGGCCGCTTTGCCCCGTTCAGCCGCCCGGCCTCAGCCGGAACTCCACGACGGACCGCTGCGCCGGCGCGCCGCCGCCCTGCACGAATGTCATCTCGATCAGCGCGGGAAGTACGTCCTTGCGCGGCCATTGCGCCAGCCATTGGGGCGCTTCGCCGGCCCTCGCCGGTCCGAAGTAGCGGAACGACAGGCCCCTGGCCCCCGCCGGCGAAACGTGCGTCACCGAGGGGAGCGGCGTGCGCTCCTCAGTCTCCTGCCGGTAAAGCGTCTGCCGCAGGACGGGCACGCGCTCCTCGCTCTCCGCCAGCTCGAAACGGTAAACGCCGCCGCCCGCCGGGCCGCTGGGCGCGGCGGCGATGAACGTCACGCGATCCGGCTCGCCTTGGAACTCGATGCGCAGGCCCTTGAGCGGATCGCGGACGAAAACCGGCATGGCTGCGGCGAGGCGTTCCCCGGCGGCGCGGCGGAAGGCGGCGACACCCTCCTGGCGCGAGAGGGCGCCGTCAGTTTCCCAGATGCGCTGGCCTAGCCGCAGCGTTCCCGGCAGGAATGACATTACCAGTGCCAGAATGATCAGCGACACCAGCATTTCGGCGACGGTGAAGCCGTCGTCGCTGCGGGCAGCGGCATCGGGCGAAGGCAGGAGTTTGCCGCGCCCCCTCACCCTGTCCCTATCCCGCGAGGGGAGAGGGGACGGTGCGGCAAGGTTCAGCCCCACACTTGCAGGAGAGGGCAACCGCGCTTCTTTCTTCCCCTCTCCCCTTGCGGCGGTAAATGGCGCGGGGAGCGGATTGCCGCTCCCCCTCACCCTGTCCCTCTCCAGCAAGGGGAGAGGGGACGGTGCGGCGAGGTTCAGCCCTACACTTACAGGAGAGGGTAATCGCGGCTCCTTCTTCCCCTCTCCCCTCGCGGGAGAGGGTGGCGCGAAGCGCCGGGTGAGGGGGCGCGGCAGATCATTGCCTCTGAAATCGCGCCTCATCGCCCGCCCCGCAACTTCAGCGTCGTCAAATGCAAACTGCGGCCCGGCCTGGCGGTGCGATCCTGCCAGCTCACCGTGACAGTCGCCCAATACGCCCGCGGTTTCCCCGCCTGACCGCCATCCTCATCCGCCGCATAAGGCAGTACATCCAGCATCCAGCCGACGCCATCCGCAACGCCCTCGTGATGCCCCGCCTCCAGCGGGATCTCCGCGCCGAGCGACGCCAGCCGCGACCTGGCCACCGTCAGCGCCGCCTGCTGCGCATCCGCCACGCCAGCCGCAGCCATGCCGCTCGCAAAGCCGCGATAGAGCAGCGTCGCCGCCGAAATCATGATGAACAGCGCCACCAGCGTTTCCGTCAGCGTGAAACCGTCCTCGCCCCGCCGCATCAGCGCCTCCACCGGACGCGGGCATGGCCCGTCAGCCCGTCCAGCTCGACAACCGCTGTATGCCCGCCCGCCGCCAGCACGACACGGCCCCCCGTCGCGCTGCCATCAGCGAAGAATTGCAGGCCCTGCGGCGGCGCGGTCAGCCGCACCTCGATGTGCCCGGCGACCGGATAAGCCTTGGTCAGCCCCTCCACCCAGAAGCGCCGCCCGGCTGGATCGACCACCAGCGCCCGCTCGGCGTTATCGCGGATGGCGGCGCCGCGCGCGGTGCGCATCAGGCTGGCGAACTGATGCGCCGTGGCCCGCAGCTCCGTCCCGCCGCTCTGCCGGTTCGCCACCGGCACAGCCACAGCGGTCATCACGGCGATCAGCGCCAGCACCAGCAGCATTTCCATGAGCGAAAAGCCGGCCTCTTTCATTTCAGCGCCAGTTCGTTGATGCTGAGCAGCGCGCCCATGACCGAAATCATCAGCCCGCCCACCAGCAGGCCGATGCCCAGCGTCAGCAGCGGCGTGAGCATCGTGGTGAGACGGTCAAGCTGGCGTTGCAGCGTGGCCTCGAAAATCACCGCGACGCGCAGCAGCATGGTCTCAAGCTGCCCCGTCTGCTCGCCCACCGCCACGAGGCGCAGCGCCAGCTCTGGAAACAGCCCCGACGCCGCCAGCGGACGGCTCAGCGGCGCACCTTCCTTCAGCCCGGCGGTAATGGCCTCGGCGGCGGAGCGATAGACCGCATTGCCCAGCACGCCGCCCGCAATGCGCGACGCCTCCAGCAGCGGCACGCCGCTTTTCAGCAGCGTCGCCAGCGTGCGGGTAAAGCGGGCAACCTCGCGCCCCGCGACGAGCCGGTTCACCAGCGGCAGACGCAGCACGAGCCGCGAGAACAGCGCGCGGACAGCGGCGGCGCGCAGCACGGCGATGGCCAGCACGATGATGCCGCCAGCCGCCACCGCCGTCACCAGCCAGTTCCCCGTCAGCGTCTCGCGAACGCCCTCCAGCACGCGGATGATGAACGGCAGCGGCGCGCCCGCATCCCTGAGCAGCGGCACAATCATCGGCAGCAGCACGCCAATAATCACTGCCAGCGTCATGGCCGCCACGCACATCAGGATCATGGGATACAGCAGCGCCGACAAAATCTTGGCGCGCACCTCCGCCGACCGCTCCAGGAACCCAGCCAGATCGTCGAGCACCTCGCCCAGCGCGCCCGACGCCTCGCCGCCGCGCACCAGCCGCCAGACGAATTCCGGGAACGCCTCGCCCTCCGCCGCCAGCGCCTGCGACAGCGATTGGCCCTCCAGCACGCGTTCGAGAATGGTCTGCGTCATGCGCCGCACGGCAGCCGGCATCATCGGCTGCAATGCCACGATGCGCAGCGCTTCGTCGAGCGGCAGCTCCGCCTTCACCAGCGTCGCCAGCTCGCGCGTGAACAGCGCCAGCGAGGCGGGTGACATGGCGCGGTTGCGCAAAACGAAAATCTCGCGGTTCCACCACGGCTGGTTGCGCGGCGCGGCGCCGGTGAACACCTCCAGCGGGAACTCGCCGCGCCGGTGCAGCGCCTCCAGCGCCATCTCACGGCTCTCCGAGACGATCTCGCCCTCGATTAGAGCGCCCGCGGCGTCATAGGCCCTGTAGGCGTAGCGGATCATCGGCTTGTTCCCTGGTGAGTCTTAAGTTATCGTCGCTCTGTGCTTCGCCCAACCGCTCCTTCGGCCCTCCGGGCCTCAGTACGTTGGCTCACCGCTGCGGCCACCCTGCGGGTGACCTTGCTCGCTCCGGCGCAAAACAACGGGCCGGTGCCCGCCATTAGCGCTGTGTTCGCCGCCTCCGCTGCCCAAAGCGGGGATTTCTCTGTTCGGCTAGAGTCTTAGTAGTCGTCGCTCTGTGCTGCGCCCAACCGCTCCTTCGCGGCTCCGCCGCTCAGTACATTGGCTCACCGCTGCGGCCACCCTTCGGGCGACCTTGCTCGCTCCGGTGCAAAACAACGGGCCGGTGCTCGGCATTAGC
>CAWHDD010000003.1:0-5937 GCA_963827885.1 uncultured Alphaproteobacteria bacterium
ACGCGACAATCAAGACGAAGGCTGATTGACGCTCAGCGGCGATCAGGATTGCAAATAGCGCTTGCGCGTCACCGCGCCAGCGGCAATCATCGAGCTGCTCGCGGTCCGCTGGTTCTCATCTTGATCGCCGCTCTTCTCATCCAGATTGTCGCGCGATAAACTATGGTTTGAACCAGTGGGACGGCCTCGTTCGCTACCTGGTTGACGGCCGTATCGAGATCGATTCCAATACAGTGGAGCGATCAATGCGGCCGATTGCAAAGACCGAAGTCATTATACACCTCCTGTTCAAGTGTTTGGAAACATTGACATTTGTTTTTCGTCGGCAGCCCGACACGGGCGCCCTTTTCGCGCGAGCGCGGCAGCGACCTGCTCGCTGTCGAGGTCAGCAGCCCGGATCTGGTGTGGTGCGTCGGGTAGTCATGGCCGCGGCGCGGTCCGCTCCGCGTTCGGAACCGGCGAATAGGAGATGAAAACTTTGCTCACGTGCGATCCTGGAAAACCAACCTGAAAATACGGCGCCAATAGCTTACTTTCTCTGCACCGCCAGTACGAATCTAACACACATGATGCTCACATCGTGGCGGAACGAATGTTCGCAATACCTTGAATACCTGCCGTTCGCCGCTTCTTCCACAAGCAGCCGCAAACGGCCTCTAGCCGCTGTAGGCGTTATTCGCCGTCCGCGGTTCAAACCGGCCGTGCCGTGCCGATAACCAGACTGGCGGGCACGGCCCCAAAATACCGGCTATCGAACGAGGCGGCGTTGAAACTTGAGACGAGCCAGAGTTCCCCCTCGGCGACGGTGAAGGAGCCGGCAGGGTGTCGAGGCAAAGGCCGGCCTGCGCTGTCGGCAGCCAGCGCCGCGCTGTTGGACAAGGCGCGGCCGTTCACCAGCAAGCCAGCCGGCGTGACCGATCACGATGTCACCCGCGATCGCGGCCACCGGCTTCAGCAACGGCTCATAGCCGCCGGGGCAGCGTCCATAGGGCACATAGCCCCGCGCGCGGGCGGCCCGGAACACCGCCGTATCCGGCGGACAGATGCTGACAATGTCTCCGCGGGCGATGGCGCTGCCTGGGCGTCGATGCGCCACAGCCCCATGGGCAGCGAAGCGGTGTGATTGATGCGCAGCCCGGCGGCATCGGCCAGCATGCACGGCGGCCGCCACCGCTGCTGCAAGCCCCCAGACGGCGAAGGCGAAGCGGCGCGGGCTCATAGCTTGAACGGCGCTCTTGTGCCGGCGTCGGCTGGCGGCAATGCCCGGCGACCCGGCGGGCACCGGCAGCTTCACCCGCGCGGAGAACACCGGATCGCGGAAGTACAGCGACTGCGTGCCGTAGATGGGCGCATGCCCCGCCACGAAGATCAGCATGTTGCCCGGCTCGATGATCATGTCCGTGCTCGTCCTTGACCGGCGATTTCAGCCGCATGATTTCATCGGGCGTCGCCAGCGGCCGGCGACCTCATGGAAGGTCCGCGACACGTTCTGCAGCACGGCGCTGAAGCGGTTGCCTGTCGTGGTGATGTCTTCTTTGACCACCGTCATGGTTCCGGCCATGCGGGACAGCCATTCGGCGGTCTCGATCTTGTTCGGCGCGTAGGCGACGCGCACATGGCAGTTGGACATGATGCTTTCGTCATGGCCATAGGCGCCCCACAGCTGGGCGATATCCTGCATGATCAGATAGGCCTTGATGCCGTAGCCGGCGATGTAGGCGAGGGCCTCCTGGAACACCTCCAGCCGGCCGTAGCTGGGGAATTCGTCCAGCATCAGCAGCAGCCGGTGCTT
Organism: uncultured Alphaproteobacteria bacterium; assembly: GCA_963827885.1. Classification (GTDB taxonomy): domain Bacteria; phylum Pseudomonadota; class Alphaproteobacteria; order Rhizobiales; family Rhodomicrobiaceae; genus CAWHDD01. Next base: position 1,793 of record CAWHDD010000003.1, read on the forward strand.
GTGGGGCGTCACCGGCCGTCCCCCGGCGAAGGTGATTTCCGGCCTGAGCAGCACGCGCACCAGCAGGTTGATGATGAGGCGCATGAGCGGCTTCATGCGATCCTTGTCCTCGGCGCGCACGATCAGATAGAGGGTCACCGGCTTTTCGTGGTTCATCAGGTCTGAGATGGAGAAGTCGCTGGCCGACACGTTCTTCGCCACCAGCGGATCGCGGTAGAGCGAGAGGAACGACATGGCGGTCGACAGCACCGAGCCGCGCTCGTCTTCGGGGCGGTTGGTCATGTCGCGCGCCGAGGCCGCGATGATATCGTGCAGGGCACCGTCCGGCCCCCACTTGTTGGCGAGCATTTCCTTATAGAGGGCGTCGATCGGCTGCGCTGGATCGGACAGGGCGCGGGACACATCGGGCAGCGTACCCGATCTGCCGGCGGCTTCTGGCTTTGTAGAGAACATGCAGCACCGCGCCGGTGAGGAAGGCGTGGCGAGGTTTTCGCCCAATGATCGACCAGCCCCTTGCCTTCGGGATCGACGAGGATGGTTGCGAGATTCTGCACGTCGCCAACTTCGTGGATGGTGCCCAGGCGGATTTCGTCGAGCGGATTGAAACGCGACGCTGCCCTCCGGGCTGCCGGGATCGAAGCGCATGACCACGTTGCCGCCGTGCTTCTCGCGCCAGGCGGCGGTCGAATTCCACAGCTCGGCCTTCATGTCGTTGACCACAACGGAATGGGGCCAGGACAGCAGCGTCGGGATCACCAGTCCGACGCCCTTGCCGGAGCGTGTCGGGGCGATGGCGGCGACGTGCTCGGGGCCGTCGTGCCGGAGATAATGCAACTGGCCCTGCGCATCGGTCCAGCCGCCCACATAAACGCCGGCGCCGGATTTGCCGCGGCGCGGCAGCAGGCCGGTCGCCTCGATCTCGGCGCGGCTGGCCCAATGGGCCGTGCCATGCACGCCCTCATGCCGCTTGGCGCTGCGGCCCTGGAGCCCCACGGTGAACATCAGGGCAAGCGAGGCCATCACGCCCGCGGCGCCGAAACCGGCAGTGACCAGATCGAAGGTGGTGCGGGCCTGGTCATAAAACTGCGCCCGCCAGCCGATCCAGGCCCAGGGGGCGTAGACCTTGCCCGCCCAGGGCGCGCCCAGCGCGGGATGATAGGACAGCCGATGGGCGGCAAACTGTGTCGCGGCGCTGTTGACGGCCAGGATGAAAATGACGGCGGCAACGGCGATCAGCGCCACGTGACGGCGGCGGGGAGTCTCATAGGCGGGAATCATCGGCGGCCTCTCGTTCGTTGCTGCTGGCTGAAACGGCCGCCGGCATCGGCGGTAACCGTCTGACCGCGCATCCAGAAACCGGCTTTCGCCGCCTGCGCGGGCGTGACCGCCATGACCAGCATCTCGTCCCCCCGTTTCAGCAGCAGCGCTTCCGCGCCGCGCGAGATGGCGGCATCCTTCAAACGTTGCCTCACCGGCATCGGCCGGCGTCCAGGCGCGGTGGGGGCTGATGGACGGGATTTTGCTGCGCAAGGCATTGCGGCTGGCAATGAAGGTCTCCAGTGCATCCGGCGCTGGCGGGGACGGCGCCACCTTGGCGGCATGCCGCTGGCGCTCAGCCTCGATGGCAGGATCGGCGAAGCGGACATCGAGCTGCTTGCTGCCCGCCAGTCCGGCGATCTGCCGCTTGAACTCGTCGCTGCCCTCGACGATCAGCGCCTGATCCACAAATCGTTCGCTGGCCAGCGACAGCGCCAGAAATGCGGCGTGCGCGGTCAGTTCCTCGACACGGATGGCTTGCGCCTCGTCCACCACCAGACCGCCGTCCTTGACGCGATAGACGACGGCGCCGTTCTTGCGCGTGTGCGGGCGGAGCTTATCGAACACCACATGGCGGGCTTGTTCCGGGTTCCCGGCACGCAGCAAGGCGTCCGCCGCCTGGGCTTGCCGCGTCTGACGCTGGCGCAGGGCTTCCAGGGCGCGCTCGTCGCCGCGGTCAGCGTTTTCCTGCAGATAGTTGAGCCAGGCAGGCAGCGGATGATCGTGCCAGAGGCTGGCGAAGGCCGCTTTGGCCTCCCGGCTCTGGGCGGCAAAATCGGCCGCCCGCTGGCTGTGAAGCCGTTTGCCGGCGTCGCGTTTGGCGGTTCCCCTGAGGCCCGCGGTTGCTTTTCAGCGCGGCATAGGATGCCTTGTACCAGGCCCGCAGCGCGCTCCGCCCGTGTTCATGCTCGAGCACGCAGTGCGGTCTGCGCCGCGCTCCGTTCCGCTTCGGCGGCGGCGCGCTGGCGCAGATAGTCGGCGTAGAGGTCCTTGCTGCCGCCGCTCAAGGGTTCCTTTTGATAGCGGTGTTCCGGAGCCGCCGTCCGGGCCGCATCGTCTGGAGGGTCATAGGCGCCCCAGCGCCGGGTGAGTGCGTGGATGGACAGGCTGCGATCCACATCGGAGGCTTTGACGGCCCAAAGCCTTTCGCCGGACCCGTCCCGCTGGGCGATGATCAGGCCGGCGCCGCGCGGCCGGATTTCCAGATCGAAGGCGGCCAGGGCTCGGTGCAAGTCCTGCCATCCCCGGCCGTTGTCCGCCGCTTCGCGCAGAGCCTCACCGGCGTTCTCCTTGATCCAGCGCAGGAACGAACTCACGCCGGCGTGGGCCTCCATGTCGCGCACCCGGCCGGGCTCCCGCCGTTTCTCCGCCGCGCTGTGGGGCGTGCGGGTCAGCCCATGCTTGATTTCCAGCCGGGTGCAAGCGGCCATCAGCTTGCGCTTGTCGTAGTACGGTTCCACGTAGCGGTAGCTGCTGGGATGCACCTTGTTGATGGCCAGATGGATGTGAAGGCATTCGGTATCGATATGTGCCGCCGACAGCCGCTGGTGCTCGGAGAGACCAATGGCGGCGCATAGCTCCGTCTCGATGTCAGCGAGCTGCTCAACGGTTGGCCGTTCGCCTTTGGGAAACGACACCACCAGATGATAGGTCTTGTCGCCCTTGGCCCTGGTGTTCATGGCCTGGGTGGCAACGATTTCCTTGATGGCGAGCGCCGGATCGGCTTCACGGCAATTGGTCACCCGCACGCCCGCGGCCCGTGCGCCGTCTCCGGCGATGTCCAGAATATATTGTGCGGTGAGGGCGATGGTGTTCGCCGCCTCCATCACCTCGCCTTCGATGATGTAGGCCCCCAGCCGCTGGAAACTGGAGGAGGCGGTCTCACGCGTGATGCGCTTGGCGATCATGGGCGCTGTCATAGTCTGCCGATGATCTGCCGCAAGACCGTCTGCCGGTCCTCGATCTCGCGCAGCACACGGCGGACGTCAGCGGCCGGGGCGCCCTGGTTCGCCCGCTCGCTCAGCCACAGCTTCAACAATCCGCCGAGGCGGCCCAGATCGGCATTCACCTTGCCGAGTTCGAGGACCGCCTGATAGTCCAAGGTAGATTTTGGCGTCCAGCCCAATCCGAGGGTGCGCAAATAGGGCGAGAGGGGCAGCCGCGCGGCGCCGGCATTCTCTTTGATTTCAGCGGCTTCCGTGGCCGTGACCACGACTTTGATGATGACGTTACGGCGGGTTTGCGGGTCGGTCATGGTGCAGGTCCTGACATCGCGGCGGCAGCCGCTGGGTGCTCCGCGAGCGCCGGTTCGTTGAGCCCGAGGCGAATAAGACCTGGTGATGATGGCCATCACCACACATCTTGCCCGCCTAACTCATGCGACTATGTGCGATTATATGCAATTCTGGCGGTGGTAATGCGAAGTTGCGCGACTTCGCGCAAAATCACATATGTTCGCATATAATCGCGTATGTTTGCGTATGTTCGCATTTCGCGGCGATTTTTCACTGACGTGATCTCCATTTTGCGTGCGGAGGGTGAGGAAACGAGTGCAATCCGTTTCCTTTTGCCATATTGATAGGATATAATGCAATCCTTGGCGTGAGAAGGCTGGTGCGGGAACGGGAGTGCGGCAGCCGGTGCCGCGATGGGGAAGGGCCTGTGGGAATGCGTAAAGGCCAGCGAAAGGGGGCGGGACGGGTGGCCTTCCTCGCGCATATCGAGGACATCCGCACCGCGCTGGAGCGCGGCCATACGGTGAAGGCGGTCCACCAGCAATACGGGCCGCTGATCCCAATCGGTTACGCCCAGTTCGCCAGGCATGTGAA
>CAWHDD010000004.1:0-606007 GCA_963827885.1 uncultured Alphaproteobacteria bacterium
TCGCGGACGGGCGCCGGGGCGCGCCGGCCTGGGTGGCAGGCATCTCGCCAATGTTCAAGGAATTGGCGCGAAAGCCCATGGGCACGGGAAGCGCGCTCGAAAGCAACGTCCGCTATCCGCCCTGCACCGCCGCATCGAGCTGGTCCCAGGGAGAGGCCCAATGACTGAGGCTCCCGGCAGTCCATCGCCCCTTTACACCCCGGTAACGGGCACGCCCAGCGCGATGGTCTATGCCGCCGATCCCGCTTCCGGCCGCGTCATCCGTCAAGCCCTCAGCGACCTTGGCCTGGAAGACGCCGTCATCACCGAGGGCAATGCCGGGACGGCGGCCGCCGCGCTTGCCAAGCTACCGTCGCCACGGCTCCTGGTCGTGGACATCGCCGGCGTGGAAGACCCGATGGCGAGCCTGCGTCAGCTCGCCGAAGTCTGCGAGCCCAGCACCGGCGTGGTGGCCATCGGCGACCGCAACGACATCGTGCTGTACCGCCTGCTCAAACAGGCGGGGATCAGCGAATATTTCTTCAAGCCGCTGATCCGGGACCGCGTCACCAGTTGCTGCCACGATATTCTGGCGGGCCAGACCGATCAGCCCGGCGCCGTTATGGGGAAGCTCATTTTCGTTCTCGGCGTGCGCGCCGGAGCCGGTGCCACCACTATCGCCACCAACGCCGCCTGGTATCAGGCCGGGACACGACTGCGCTGGACCGTGCTGCTCGACCTTGATCTGCAATGCGGTGACGCCGCGCTGCAACTCGATGCAACGCCCGGCCACGCGCTGCGGGAGGCGTTCGAGGAGCCCGGGCGCGTCGATAAGCTGTTTCTCGAACGCGGCGCGATCCACGTCGCCGAGCGCCTTCAATCTGCTGGCCTCCCTTGAGCCGCTGGCAGCTCCGCCGCCAGTATCGAGGACGGCTCCGTTGGCCAGCTGCTGGAAAAACTGTTGCGGCGCTATCGGCTGGTGATCGTCGATCTGCCCGCCGCCGTCGCCGCCAGCCTGCCGCGCACGCTTCAGCTCCCGAGTACCTGCCTGCTGATCGGCAATGCCAGCCTGACTTCCGCGCGGGACATGGCGCGCTGGCGCGAGCTGCTCGGCCCCAACACGCGCGAACGCCGGACCTTGCAGGTTCTCAACCACACGGCCGCTCACGGCGGTCTGCCGCTCGCCGAGTTCACGCGCGCCTGCGGGCAGGCCCCGGATATCGTCATCGGCTATGACCGCGATCTGGCGGACGCGGCGAATTTCGGCACGCGCGCCATGCAGAAATGCGCCGTGTTCAGGGCGGATCTGGTGCGGATGCTTCATGACCTGACTGGCGAGCGGTTGAAAAGCCGGTCGTCCTTTTTCAAGCGGATTTTTGGCGGATGACGTTTCAGTTCGGCAAAAAGACGATTGCGGAAAATGCAGCGGCGGAACCTGCCGCCGCCACGGACGCTCCCTTGCCGGAATCCGCGAAACAGGCCGCCCCGGAAGCGCCGCCCAAATCCGCGAAAGCGGCACCCTCCCGCGCGGCGAACATCATCCGCGAACACGTGCTCCTGCGCATCGACCCGCTGGCCGCCGTACGCATGAGCAAGGCCGAATTGACGACGTTCGTCAACGCGCTGGTGGCCGAGATCGCCAGCGAGCGAGAAGCTGCTGCTGAACCAGGGCGAGCAGGACGCGCTGGCCATCGCCATCGTCGATGAAATGGTCGGGCTGGGGCCGATCGAGCCGCTGCTCGAACGACCCGACCGTGTCCGATATCCTGATCAACGGCGCGCACATGATTTATGTCGGAGCGCAAGGGCAAGCTGGAGCTGACCGAACTGCACTTCCGCCACGACGCCCACGTGCTGCACGTGGCGCAGCGCATCGCGTCGTCCATCGGGCGCAGCATCGACGAGTCCAACCCCATGCTCGACGCCCGGCTCGCCGATGGCAGCCGCGTCAACGTCGTCATTCCGCCGCTCAGCCTGCAAGCGGCCCGTGCATCTCGATCCGCAAGTTCTCCCGAAGCGCATGATGGACTTTCGCCGGGTTCGTCAGCCGCCGGCACGCTCTCGGCACCGATGGCGCGCGCGCTGGAGATCGCGGCGCGCTGCCGTCTGAACATCATCGTGTCCGGCGGCACCGGCTCCGGCAAGACCACCCTGCTCAACGCGCTTTCCAGCATGATCGACCGCGACGAGCGCATCGTCACCATCGAGGATGCGGCCGAACTTCAGCTCCAGCAGGATCACGTCGTCCAGCTGGAGACGCGGCCGCCCAACATCGAGGGACCCGGGCAGGTCGACCAGCGCGCGCTGGTGCGCAACGCCCTGCGTATGCGGCCCGACCGGATCATCGTGGGCGAGGTTCGCGGCGCCGAGGCGTTCGACATGATGCAGGCCATGAACACCGGCCACGACGGCTCGATGTCCACCGTGCACGCCAACTCCGCGCGCGACGCCCTGGCGCGCATCGAGAACATGATGCTGATGGCCAACGTCAACCTGCCGACGCGGGCCATCCGCGGGCAGATCGCCAGCGCGCGTCGATCTGATCGTGCACACCGAGCGCATGCGCGACGGCGTGCGCCGGGTGACGGAAATCGCCGAGGTGGCTGGCATGGAAGAGGACGTGATCACGCTCGGCACGCTGTTCACGTTCCGCTATGTGGGCGAGAATCCCGATGGCAGCCTCAAGGGCGAGTTCGAGCCCGACGCCAAGCCGCCCGCGCTTTCTGAAGCGGATGGAGTATTTCGGGCTGGCCAACGCGTTTCGCGACACTCTTGGCGGCCAGCGACGAGAACGAGGAGTAGCGCGCATGCTGCTGCTACGCCCTGCTGCCCGCCGCCGTGCTGCTCCTGGGCGGCTTGTCATTATTGCCGTGTTCGTGGCGGCGGCCGATGCGCCGGCAGGCGAATCTGGAGCGGCGCTTGAAACTGGTGACGGCCGCTCGCGGCCGACGGCGCCCACCGTCAGCCGCGCCGCTGCGGCACGCTGGACAGCACGAAACGCGAAAGCACCAAGCTCGACATGCGGGCGCGGCAGCTGTTCGCCGCCGGCGCCGACTCACACATGGGGGATGCAGTCCGGCGCGGTCAAGCTGCTGCTGGCCGCCGTGGTTTTCGGGCCTGCGATGGGGCTGTTCATCGAGCCGGGGGTTGCGGTTTGTCATGGTGGATAGCGGTCGCTGGCGGGCGTGCTCGCCGCATTCCTCGTGCCGCGCATGCTGCTTCTGCGGGAACAGGGCAGCGCCGAAAGGCAGTTCAGGGATCTGTTTCCCGACGCGGTGGACACCATCGTCCGCATGCTGCGCGCGGGGCTGCCCGATGACGGCGGCGGTGCGAGTGGTTGGCACGGAAGGCGTCGCCGCCGGTCAGCATCGTGTTCACCATGATCGCCGATCAGGTCAAGATCGGCATCCCCATCGAGGAGGCCCTGGATACCAGCAGCCGCCAGATCGGCCTGGAAGATTTCCGCTTTTTCGCCGTGACGGTGCTGCTGCAATATTCGACCGGCGGCAACATCGCGTCGACGCTCGATATGCTGTCCACCATCATCCGCAAGCGCCGCGCCACGCGCATGAAGGCCACGTGCGGCCACGGCGGAAATCCGGCTGACCGCCTATGTGCTCGGATCGCTGCCGTTCGTGACGGTGGGCGATGCTTCTGCTGCTACAGCCGGGCTATCTCGCGCCGCTGTTCAGCGATCCGCGCGGGCACGTGATCCTGGCGCTGGCCGCCGGCGGGCTGCTGCTGTCCTTCCTGACCGATGCGCCAGATGATGCGCAGCGTCACCAAGGCTTGAGGGAAAGGCGGGCGGCCCATGACGCTGTTTCTATCCGGGATGCTGCACCTGACCGGCGGGCTGAAACTCCTCGAAGACCTCGCGGTGCTGCTGGCCATTCTGGGGCTGCTCTCCAGCGGCGTGGCGATCATTATCCGAGGCGCCACCGAGCGGACGAGGCAACTGGCACGGCGTGTGGAAAAGGTGCGGTGGCGGCCCGCAGCCGGCACTGGCAAGGCCGATACGGCGGGGCGTCGGCCGGAGGAGCGGCTGGCGCTGCAAGGGGGGCTGGGGCTGACTGGAAGCGGAACACCGGCAGATCATCCGCACCTTTTCCAGGCTGCGCGTTCCGGCCGCGTGGGCGTTCTCCTGTTTCAACGCGGCGCAGATTCATTCTGCTGCTGGGCGCCAGCGTCCTCGCGCTGGTGGTGGTTTCGGGCTTTTTCCCCAACACGCTGGCCGTAGCGCTGCTGGCCGCGGCCGTCGCGGCGGCTCTCGGCTGGTTCCTGCCGATCATGCTGGTTCGCCACGCCATCGGGCAGCACGCCAGCGCCGTCGGTTCCGGCCTGCCCGACGCGCTGGAGCTGCTGGCCATGTGCGTCGAGGCCGGGCTTGTCGCTGGAGAACGCGCTTCAGCGGGTGGCACGCGAGCTGACCGCGTCGCAAGCCCGCAACTGGCCGAGGAGCTGGCGCTGACCTGGGCGGAAATCAATATCCTGCCGAACCGCGATCAGGCGTTTGCTCAATCTGGCCGAGCGGGTGAACATCCCCGTGGTGCGGTCGGTCGTCGGCACGCTGTCGCAGACGCTGCGCTACGGAACGCCGCTCGCCGCGTCGCTGCGCGTGGTCGCGGCGGATGTGCGCATCGATCAGCTTGACGCACTGGAGGAGAAGGCAAACCGGCTGCCTGCGCTGATGACGGTGCCGGTGATGCTGTTCATCATGCCGACGATCTTCCTGATCGTCGGCGGGCCGGCGGCGTTGAAATTGATGGATATTTTCGCCGCCAGGGGCGGACATTGACGCCGCGTCACTCCATGGCCGCAGGCTCGCGCTGGATGAATCGGGAACTGCCGTTCAGGAGTTCGATGTTGTTGACGATCATCGGGTTGCCTGGATCGCGCTCAAGGGCTTTCTTGAACTTGGCGCGGGCGAGGGTCAGCTTGCCCTGGAGCATATAGGAGTATCCCAGGTTGTTGAGCAGTTGCGGCGTCTCCCCGCCCAGCTCGATCGCCCGCTTGTAGGCCGCGTTGGCCAGATCGAAACGGCCGGTGCGGTCGTAACTCGCCGCCAGCCCGATCCACGCCTGCACGTCCTTGGGGGATTTCTCGACGGCATCGCGATAATAGCGTTCGGCGGTGCCGAAATCGCCTCGGCCGAAATGCTCGTGCGCCAGCCGCAAGGGCTCGTCCGAACGGTGGTATTTGGTGTCCTCCGGGTCTTGCAGTGTTGCGGTTGTCTGGGCGGGATCAATCGCCGTATTCCATGACGGCTTGCCAGCGCTTTCGCAACCGCAAAGCGCCGCCGTCAGTAGAATGAATGCAACAACACGCAACATCGTAGTTTCCGATACTGACAAGTGGCGGCGCTGCCGGCGGCGGGCGCATCCAGTGTACTGGGCAGGTTCACGGCGGCGGCGGGCATTCCCAAATGCCGCCTCCGCTATTATTTTTGACCCGAGGTGCTTGCGCCGGTTTTGCTGGAGGACGGCGATGTTTCGGATGTTTCGATGGTCATCTCGATGGTTTCGTTTTGCTGCCTCATCGTGGGCAAACGCTTCTGGTTGCCGCCGTGATAACGCTGGATCGCGCCCGTCATGCGAGAGCCATTCGCCGGAATGCGGCGGTCGCGAACCTGCGGCGGCCAGAACGTGATGACCTGCGTGGCGGTGTTCACATTCTGGGCGTTGCCGGAGCTGGACGTCATCCTATCGCTCCGCTGCCGGTACGGTGCGAAGATATCGTCCCAATCCCACGTATCACCGGCCTGTGCGAGGCCGCTGGTCAGCAGCAGTGCAATAACGAAGAGCGTAATTCGGGTCATTTCCGCGTCATCCTCCGCTCAATTTCCCATCACCGGCATGATGTGGCCGTATGGCTTGCCCGACTGTCCGCCGGTTGCCACGTATTCCTGGTATTTCTTGCGGACATCGGTCTGCCCCATCAGGAACAGATCCCTGTCGTTGGCCGGCAGCCGCTGGTCGAGCGGACTGGAGAGCTGCTGCCCAGGAACCGCCGGCGCCACCAGATGCGGTGTGACGATCACCACCAGTTCCGTCTCCTTCTGCTGGTATGAAGTGCTGCGGAACAGGGCACCGAGAACGGGGAGCGATCCGGCCCAGGGAACCTGCTGGATGTCGCGTATATTGTCGCTCTGGAGCAAACCGCTGATGGCGAAGCTCTGCCCGTCGCGCAACTCAACGGTTGTGTTCGTTTCGCGCACGGTCAGCGCGGGAATCCGGTAGCCTTGATTGACGACTGCGTTGGTATAGTCCAGCGCACTCACGGACGGCCCCATACGCAGATTGATGATGCCGTTGCTGAGAACAGTGGGCACAAAATTCAACGTGACGCCGTACTTCTGGTATTCGGTCGTGATTAGTGGAGTGCCTGACGAGGACGCCTGCACTGTCGGCACAGGAACCCGTCCGCCTGCGGTAAAACTTGCAGTTTCGCCGGACAACGCAACGAGATCGGGCTCCGCCAGCGACCGCAGAAGGCCCTTTTTCTCCAGCGCCGTGAGCATGACATCGAGGGTCGTGCCATTTCCGGCCAGATTGGCGATAGCGACGCCAAACGGATCGGCTGTTGTGCCCGACGCGAAGGTTCTTGCCGCCTTGAACAGCGGCAACCCGGCCGCCGTGCTATGCGATGGACTCCCCAAACCGGTGTTGAACCCCTTCGAACCATTGGCCCCGAACCAGTTCACCCCGATTTCCCGCGCCGCGCTGCGGTCCACCTCCAGGAAGCGGACCTTCAGCATCACTTGCTGCGACGGAGCCACCTTCATGGCGTTGATGACCGTGACGCCGGAATCGCCGGGGACCATGGCCTGGGCGATGGCGAACGCGCGCTCGGCGTCCGGCGCGCTCATCGCCTCGCCGCTCAACACCACCTGATTGCCGCTGCCGGAGATGCGAATGCCCGGACTGGCGATGCTCGCGCGGATATTCCTGGCGATATATTGCGTATCGACTGCGACATCCACGTCCACGACGGTGATGAGCTGCTTGTCCTTGCCGAACACCGATACGTTGGTGCTTCCGGCCTTCTTGCCCTGGATGTAGAGCACCGTTTCCGACATCGGCAGCACATCGGCGATGTCCGGCGAGCCTACGACAGCAGACGCAAACGGCCTGGCCAGCGTGAACGTGCGGGATTTGTTGCGCGTCACGGTCAGGCGGCGCACCTCGGTGCCGTTATCCTGGATCACGCCGGCGGTTTGTGCCATCGCCAGACGCGGAGCGCCCGCGCCGGCCAGAACGGCGGCAATGCCTGCCGCCACGATATAACGCCACGGCAGCAGTCGAGCCGCCGGCCATGTCAGGCGTTGTGGAAATTGCCCGGTTCCCCGGTGTCCATGCGCCATACGCTACTCCCATCCAACATGAAAAAGGTGATAACGCAACAACGCAACCCGGCGCCGGCAAGCTCCGCTCCCCCGCATTATGGGAGGGACAAAGCCCGCGCTCCTGCCGCTGGACAACCGCCTGAATCCGAGACTCCGTACTACTTATGGTTGAACACACCTCCACCTACCCGCCTTTCGCCGCTGGCGCAATCGCCCGCCGCCGGCCTGTTAACAGGATATTAACACTTCACTGCGGGTAGCAGGCCGTCACCTTCAATGTGATGGGCCGGTCGTACTCAGCGGCCATCCACGGAATGAGGAAGTCGTAGTCGTAGGTTGCGGTGACACGCAGGCCGCAAGCAGGTGTCGCCACGGCGAAGTCCGAGGCCTGGACGTTGAGCCCCCAGGCTTCCGCCACGGCCTGAGCCTTGATCTGCGCCGTGGTTCCGCAGGTGGCGGAAGTGACGGCGGCACAACGCGCCGCGGCTTCGACAGCCCGGCTCAGCGTCGTATAGGTCCAGATCAGACTGCCGATTTCCATGGTTCCCATAACGAACAGCAGCAGGGCCGGCAGCACGAGGCCATATTCAAGGGACACTGCGCCGGCGGTGGCGCTTTTCAGCGGCAATTCCGGTTTTCCCGCCTTGGTCATTGCAGCCTGACAATCGCCCGCCCCGAGAGCGTTGCCGGGATCGTCAGGCCGGGAAGCGGGGCGGGAATGACCGTGAAGTGGGCAATCCGGGCGGTGATTAGCACGTACTTCCCCGCCACGCTGCCGCCGGTGCATGTGGTGGCGCAGGGCGGCGCTCCCTCATCGCTCAGTCCGCCGGCCGAGGGGCAGCCGCAGAATTCCGCCGCCGTGGCGGTGACACCGGTGGCGTTGGTCGCGCTGGTCACGGCGGCGGCAATGCCCGCTTCGTCGAAACCGTATTTGGAGGCGTAGAACGCTCCGGTCTCGGCGGCGGCCTGCATCTGCATGGCCTCGCATATGGCCATGCCCAATTCGATTGTTCCCACCACCAGCACCACGAGAAAGGGGGCCAGCAGGCCAAGTTCGAGCGCCGCCGTGCCAGCGTCGCGCCGGCTCCGGGAAGCGCGGCGGCATAGGGATTTGAGGCTGAACATGGATCGCTCCCCTGTTATTCGACGAGCTGGGGCGAGCCGCCGCCGTCGATCGGATTAACCGGCATGCCGGCGCAGTTCAGGCGCAGGTTCGAGACGCCCGTGAAGTAGAACACTCTGGAGATGATCTGAATGCATGTGTTCGCATCGCCATTGCCGCCGGTGAAGTTGATCCTCTGGCGGGGAAAGTACACGGCTCCCTTGATGTTCTGTGTGGGACCGCCTCTGAAAATGTTGGTTCCACCAGTTCCAACCTTGGGGTCCTGGAAGAATGCGAGGCCGGCGGTCGGGCCGCTGGCTGGCGCCGAAACGGTTACGGTGGTGCCAGGGTCTATGGTGACGGTGCCGATATTGCCGGCGTTGACGCCAGTCAGCACGATGGTGACTCCCGTTCCGGTGAGAGTGGAGGCGCTGAGAACCCTGAGGTAGCTGTCGTGGGTGCTGTTTGTGAGAATGTAAACCCCGGGATTCAGCGTGAGCACACCGCCATTCTGGACGACGATACCGCCGCAATAGGTGCCGGGTGACAAGGTGGCGCTCCCGCCGTTCAGGATGTAATTGGTACTCGTACACGCCCCCGGCACCGGCACCGCCTGCCCCGCATACGGATCGGCAACCGCCGCCGCGCCGGTGTGGGGCGGGCCTTCATCGGTCGTCACCGTCGAGCCGCCGTTCAAATCGTAGTCCCCCACGATCCAGACAGCCGATGCCGTGACCGTGGAGGCGTTATTCTCGGTGAGTGCGCCGGCGCCGCTGGAATTTATGTACATGCCGCAGCCGCTCAGGGTGACGATGGCGCCGCCGCTGGCATTCACGCCTACGCCGGACGTCGAGAGCGTCAGGATGCACCAATCGGGATCGCTCATGCGGGCCACCGCGCGCACCGACACATCGACGGACGTTCCCGCGCCGGAGAGCTGGAAAATGCTCAGCGGCTGCGGCTGGCTTACGATCACCTCCACCGCCCGTGCAATGCCGGCGTAGGGGCCGCTGACCGGCGGGTTGTTGACCGTGACCGCCGTCGTCACTCCGCCATCGTCGGTAAAGCCGAGGCTGGCGGCGACGGCGCGCGCCTCGCTCAAGGGATCGCGCGGAGCCTCCTGCCCCACCGCCATGGCACCGCTGAGCGCGGCCGAGCCGGCGGCCGACTGAATTTCCTTGTGCTTGTAGAGGAGAAACGTAGCCTCCGTGGCCAGGCCGGCCATGCCAACCAGCGCCACCAGAACAATGCCGGTCTGGATCGCAACACTGCCGCGCCGCGAGGCCAGAACGCCATGCACCGCCCTGGCGATCAGGCCGGATATCTCCTTCGACATGGGACCGAGCATGGATCGACGCCCCGGCCGCCCAGGCGGAGTCCACCAAAGCGGCGGGCCAGGGCTGGCGGAAAAACCCGTTGAAACGAATGGCTCCAGGCGGGCATGCCGCGACACCGCGCTGTCACCCGCCTCGCGAACACTATGTCCACAAAGAAGTTGCCAATTGATGAGCTGCCCGCTGGCGCGCCCGCTTCTCAGCCGGCAGGCTGTGACAAAATGGTCCATCAATCGAAACCGGCGCTTCCACGCTCGCCTGCCCGGTCCGCATCGGCGTATCCTTGGGGTGCCGCAGCCTGCGCTCCATGGCTGACATGCGGGGCAGGAGCAATGTTCCTGGGCCGGGCCGGGATTATACTTCAGAGCGAAGATGTTAACAGATAACGGATATGGCACCATGCATTGCCGATGTGGAAGGAAAAGGATTGGCGGATGCAAGACTTGAATGATCCGTTCTCCGTTGCCGGACGGCGCGGACGATGACAGTGGAGTTCGCCAGTCCCGCCCCGGCCGCGATCGCCGATCTTTCGGCCAATGAAAATCCGCGCGGGCCGTCGCCCGAGGCCGTCCAGGCGATCATCGGCGCCGCCGGCATGGTTCACCGTTATCCAGACGGCCAGGGCATGGCGCTGCAGGCCGCGCTGGCCCAGACGCTGGGCGTCACAACGGACAACATCGTTCTCGGCAATGGCTCGTCCGAGATCATCGAGATGACCGCCCGCGCCTTCCTCGGCGATGGCGGCGAGGCGATCATCGGCTGGCCGTCGTTCCCGGCCTACCGCGCTGCGGCGGGGCGGGCAGGCGGCGAGGCGGTGCTGGTGCCGCTGTCCGGGCACGCCTACGACCTCGACGCCATGGCTGAGCGCGCCGGCGGGCGGACGCGGCTGGTGATCCTCGGCAATCCCAACAATCCCACCGGCCTGGCCATCGGGCGGGCGACGCTCGACCGCTTCCTGGATCGCTTGCCGCCGGACGTGACCGTCTGCCTCGACGAAGCCTACGCCGAATACGTCAGCCAGCCGGATTTCCCCAATTCCCTCGATGATCTCGCCGCCGGGCGTCCGCTGGTGGTGATGCGCACGCTGTCGAAGGCTTATGGCCTCGCCGGCCTGCGGATCGGCTACGCCATCGCACCGGAGCCGCTGGCCCGCCGCATCGACAGCCAGCGCCAGCGCTTCAACACCAGCCGCATCGCCCAGGCCGCCGCCATCGCCGCCCTCGGCGACGCGGACCATCTGGCCGCCACCATCGCGCTGAACAGCAGCGGCCGCGACTGGCTGGCCGCCCGCCTGTCCGCGCTCGGCCTGCACTGCCCGCCATCGGAAGCCAACTTCCTGATGGTCAAGGTTGGCGACGGGGCGCGGGTGTATCAGCGGTTGAAGGACGCCGGCGTGCTGGTCAAACCGCTCGATGGGGTGGGGCTGCCGGAATACATCCGGGTCAGCGTGGGCAGTCCTGACGACAACGCGCGGTTCATCGAGGCTTTGCAGGCGGTGCTTGGCGGCTGCCCCGGCTGAAGCTGGCCGGCAACTCAGCGATCTTCGCCCGGCCTTCATGCAAGGGAGCAGCGAGCATGAATTTGCACCAGTTGCGTATCTTTTACGCCATCGCCCAATCGGCGACCCTTACCCAGGCGGCCAAGCAGCTCGGGCTGGCCCAGCCGACGCTGTCGCAGCAATTGTCGAAGCTGGAACAGAAAGTCGGCGCCAAGCTGTTCGACCGCACCCTCAACCAGATGGAGCTGACCAACGCCGGCCGTTTTCTCCTGCGCCGCGCCCAGGTCATTCTCAACGAGGTCGATGAAGCGCAGAGCCATTTGCGGGAATTCGCCTCGGAGACGCGCGGCATCATCCGGCTGGCCGGGCTCAATTCGATCATTCGCGTGGTGGTGCCGCAGGCGATTGCCCGCCTCAAGGAGCGGCTGCCCGAAGTCGAGTTCGACATTCACGAGATGGCGCCGGCCGAGGTGCTGGAGCTGCTCTACGGGCGTCAGGTCAACATCGGGCTGATCGCCGCCAATTCAGTGGCCAGGGGCAATGTGTCCTTCAAGGAAATCCCGGTGGTGCTCGATCCTTATGTGCTCGCCGTGCCCAGCAGCCTGGAGCTGGCGGCCGTCAGCGACCCCGACAGCCTGCCGCCGGAGGAGCGCAAGGTGCTCAATAGCTGCATCCGCTTCAACTTCGCCTCGCAGCATTCCCGCTGGGTCGAGTACTGGTATCAGGAAATGCTGCCCCGGCACCGGCTGTTCGCCCAATGCCGCAGCTACGAGGTGGCGCTCAGCCTCGTGCGCGCCGGGCTGGGCGTTTGTCTCGTGCCGGCGCTGGCAGCGTATGACGCCAGTTGCGGCCTGGCCGGCATAGACCTCTACGCCACCGGCCAGCCGGGCCGCCAGACGGTGGCGATGATGCCGTCGCAGTATTTGCGTATCGAGCCTTACAAGAGCTTCCTCGACGCCCTGCTGCAAGCGGGTTCGGCCGCGAGCCTGCCGCCAATCCTGCCGGTGCCGCCCTTCATCGGCCGCGCGGCCGCCCGGCGCGACGGTTCCGCCTAGCTTCTATTGCATACACAGAGTTTTTCCCGAAACCGGAAAGGTCATTTTGGCAGCTCTACTTGGCCTATTCGAAATAGCAATAGCACTCATAGATATACGGCACGGGTGACCGGCTAGTACCATTATCCCCAGCACGTTGCAGAGCGGGGAGGGTACAAAATGGTCATGATGATGGCTCCCGGAGGCACCAGGGAGATGTGCCGCCTCGTTTTGGACGAGGGCGCCGATGCCGTCTATGTCGGCGTGACCGGCTGGAGCCGGCGCGGGTCCGAGCACGAACTGACCGACGATGAAATCCACGAGACCATCGACTATGCCGGGGCGCGCGGCCGCGAGGTCCGGGTCGTCGTCAATACGCTGCCCAGTTCGACCGAAATCCCGATGTTCCTGGAGCGCATCGAGACCTACGCGGCATGGGGCGCCAAGGGCTTCATGATTAGCGATGTTGGCTGCATGCGGCTGGTTAACAAGCTGCTGCCCCATGTGGCCATCCACACCAGCGTCGGCTGCGGCATCACCAATTTCGAGGATGTGCGCTTCCTGGGCGATATCGGCGCCACCCATGTGGTGCTGCCTTACCGCATGTCCGTGCAGGAGATCGCCGACATCAAGCGCAAGACCGGCATCGGCATCGAGGTGTTTCTGTTCAAGACACCATCGGGCGGCAAGATCTGCCCCGGCAAGTGCATGATGAGCAGCTATTTCAGCTACCGCCGCTGGCTGGACGAGGCCGGCAAGGACCATTTCTTCGGTAGCGCCAGCCGTGGCGGCGACTGTTTGCGGGTCTGCCAGACCGATTGGGATTTCAGCGCCGATGAGGAGGATCTTCACCGGGGCCTGAAAATCAAGACCAATCCGGCCCTGTGGCTGGACGAGCTGCCGGCCTATCTCGCCGCCGGTGTCGATTGCCTGAAGGTGCCGGGGCGCGACCGCTCGAACGAACTGGTGCGCGATATCGTGCGCTTCTACCGCCGCGTGCTGGACCGCATCGCCAGCAGCGATAACCCCGATTTGTCGCCGTTCCGCCCGGAGCTGGAAACCTTCCACCAGCGCTGGAAGACCGAGCGCGGCTCGCGCGACCGCCGGCTGATCGGCGAGGCGGAACACGAGGCGCGGCGTGCCAGCACGGCCGCCGCTGGTTCCTATAGTTTGGGCGCCGTTCAGTAGAGCGGCTTTCGCCCCGGCCCATACCAGACAAATGCTCTGCCCGTAAGGAGACCCCATGTTCGAGCTTTCGACCAACGTTGCCTCGCCCCAACAACTGCGCCGGGGCGACTTCTCGGCCTACGACGCCCTCTATCTCGGGGATTTCTCCTGCCTGAACTATCCCGAGAACTTCTGCGCCCACCCGGAATCGCTGGCGGACGCGGTGGCGCAGGTCCAGGACCAGGGCAAGAAATGCTACCTGCGGCTCTTCGCAGTGCCCAGCAACCACGATCTGCCGGCCGTGCGCGAGGTCATCGAGGCGGCGCTGCCGCTGCCGTTCGACGCCTTCGAGGTTCACAACCTCGGTGTGCTGCAAATGCTGCGGGAGATGGGCTGCACCAAGCCGATCCACCTGGGCGTGTTCGGCAATCTCTACACCGACGCCACGGCCAGAGTGGTCAAGGATTACGGCGTGACGCGCGTCTATCCCAATCCCGAGCTGAGCCTCAAGGAGGCGATCTACATCCGCGATAAAACGCCGATCGAAGTGCTGATCCCGGTGCACGGCAAGATCCCGCTGGTGGTGTCGGAAACCTGCTTCATCCTCGAACATTCCGGCGCGAACCCGGATGAGAAATGCAAGTTCCCCTGCGCCAAGGAACATTGGCTGACCCGAAGCGCCGGCGACTGGTCGCTCAAGGACACCGGCCGCATGACGCTGAGCGGCAGCGACCTGTGCATGCTGGAACACGTCGATGAACTGGCCGCCGCCAGGCTGAGCGCCTTCTACGTGCAGAGCCACGGCGAGAGCGCGGAATATATCGCCGCCGTTGGCCGTATCTACCGCGAGGCGCTGACCACGGCATTTTCCGGCCAGCCGCTGGGCGATCTCGGCATGCCGATGCAGGAACTTGCCGGCCTGGCCAAGATGGGGCTGTGCAATGGCTATTACTACGAGAGCGCCGGCCGCCGGTACGTAGGGAGAAGCTAATCATGCCAGCCCTGCTTGCGCCCGGCGGTACCCTGGAGATGGCGAAGCTGGTCATCGACGAAGGGGCGGACATTGTCTATGTCGGCCCGCTGGGCTGGAGCCGCCGCCCCTACGAATCCGAGATGACCGATGACGACATCCACGCCGCCATCGGCTATGCGGCGGCGCGCGGGCGGCAGGTGCGGGTGGTGCTCAACACCTTTCCCAGCCCGTTCGAAATGGACGAATTCATCGGCAAGGTTCAGCTCTACGACAGTTGGGGCGTCTCCGGCTTCATCGTCACCGATCCGGGCGCCATTGCCATCATCCGCCGGCTGCTGCCGCACACCCTGATCCACGTCAGTATCGGCAGCGGCATCACCAACGCCTGGGATGCGCGCTTCTACAAGACCCTGGGCGCGGACGTGATCATCCTGCCTTACCGCTGGGGCGAGGTGGAGATTGCCGCGGCCGGCCAGACCTCGGACATCGGCCTGGAGGTCTTCCTGTTCGAGACGGTGCAGACGGGGAAAATCTGCCCCGGCAAATGCATCATGTCGAGCTACCTGAAGTTCCGCGAATGGCTGGACATCGAGGGCAAGGACCACTTCTTCGGCAGCGCCAATCGCGGCGCCAAGGAGTGCTACCGGGTGTGCCAGACCCAGTGGGAGTTCACCAGCGATGACAGCACGCAGATCAACCTGAAACTGCGGCGCGATGCCCGGCTGATGCTGGAGCAACTGCCGGACCTGGTGGCGCTGGGGGTCGAGTGCTTCAAAATTGCCGGCCGCGAACGCCCGTCCGCGATGATCCGCGATCTGGTGCGCTTCTACCGCAAGGTTCTCGACGGCATCATCGCCGGCAGCCAGACCGATATGGCGGTTTACACCGATGAACTGGCGGTACTGCACGCGCGCTGGATCGTCGAGAAGCGCAAGCGCGTCGGCACGCTGATGGATCGCGCCGACGGGTACGCCGAAGAGGCGCCATGCACGGCGGTGACATGACGCCCGCCCTGGGAACGCTGCGGGCGGCGTTCGAGGCAACCGGCAGCCCGTCCTGGGTGATGCGCGTCATCCAGGCGCACGGCTTCGACCTTAGCCACGGTTTCCGCCTGGAACTCGTGCAAAGCGGCGACCGGGGCAGCCAGAGGGCGCAGGCCACTCAGGCGGCCGTGGAGGCGGGCGGCGCTGACCTCATCGATACCGATTGGATCTCGATTGCCCGCAGCCGCCAATCCGGCGCGGGGCTGGTAGCCGTGTTTCCATACGGCCGCATCATGGGCGGTGTGGTGACGGAGGGGCTGGCCTCATTGGCCGATTTGCCGGGCCGCCGGGTTGGTGTCATTCGCGTGCTCGACAAGAACTGGACGGTGGTGCGCGCCGCCTGCCGGCAAAGATACGGCTTCGATCCGCAGGAGGAGGCGGCTGTCGAGGAAGCGCTGTCGAAGTCCACTCTGGCGGAATGGCTGGAAGCGGGGCGCGTCGATGCCGCCGTGCTCCCCTGGCACCTCGTGCCACGGCTGACCGCCGGCGGCCGGTTCCGCCAGCTTTGCGACGTGCTCGACCTGCTGCCCGAACTGGGAGCCGCATCGGTTCCGACCACCTTCTTCGCCGTCCGCCCGGACTTCGCCGCCACCCGGCCGAAGCTGATCGCGGCCTTCATCGCCGCCTACACCCAGGCCGTGACGCTCATGCGGGCGGACGAGAGCGTCTGGCGCGAGGCTGCGGCGATGCCGGGCGACGGCCCCGAGGTGCTGGCCGGCCTGCGCGCGGCGTGGTGCCGCCGGATATGCTGCGAATGGGAACAGGACGGCGAGCGCCATTTGGAACGTCTGTTCGAGCGGCTCAAGACCATCGGAGGGGAACGGTCCCTCGGCATCGCGCACTTGCCGCGGGGACTCTTCGCGCCGGCATTCATGCATTAGAGGGGAGCGGTTATGGTTGCTTTGATGGGGCCTGGAGGAACCTTCCACATGGCGGTCAACGCCTTGGAGCGCGGGTGCGACTCGGTTTTCGTTGGGCCAAAGGGCTGGAGCCGCCGGCCCGCCTCGGATGAGCTGGAAGATGCCGAGATCCGGGAGCTGATTGAATGGGGCCGCCCGCGCGGCAAGGATATCCGCATCGCCATCAATGTGATGCCCGCGCCGGAGGAGATCCCCGTCTTCCTGTCCAAGGTGGAGCGCTATGCCGGCTGGGGCGCGGGCGGCGTGATGATCTGCGATCCCGGCTGCATCAAGCTGGTGCGCGACGCCTTCCCCCAGCTCGACATTCACGTCAGCGTCACGGCCGGCATCTTCAATTCGCTCGACATCCAGTTTTATCGCGGCCTGGGGGCGAACATCGTGGTCATCCCCTACCGCTGGGGCGTGCCGGAGCTGGAGGAAATCCGCGACAAAACCCACGTCAGCCTGGAAGCCTTCATGTTCCAGACGGTCAAGCGCGGCCGCATCTGTCCGGGGCGCTGCTACTCCAGCAGCTATTTCAAGATAGCGCATACGCTGGATGCGTCCGGCAAGGACCACTTCGTCGGCAGCGCCAGCCGGGGCGGGAGCTGTCACCGCATCTGCCGGGCCAAATGGGATCTCACCACGGACGAGCGCGGGCTGCTGGGCCATCCCGACTTGAAGGCCTCACCCGAGCTGCTGCTTTGGGAAATGCCGGAGTACGTCAAGCTGGGCGTGAACCGCTTCAAGATTCCCGGCCGCGAGCGGTCGTCCGCGCTGGTCGGCGACATCTGCGGCTTCTACCGGCGGGTGCTCGACCACGTTCTGGCCGGCAGCAGCGACGTGTCGGAATTCGCCGGGGAATGGGACGAGATCCGCGAGCGCTGGACGAGCGAGCGCGGCCGCCGCGACGAAACCCGCATCACCCGCGCGCAGGGCTTCTCACTCGCGCCACAGAGCTGAGGACATTGCATGCCCAGCGCCTCCAGCTTCGCCACGCTTGCACCCTCGGCATCAACGGACCTCATCCGCGATCTGGCCGGGGTTGGACCGGGGGACGCGGCGCTGGCGGGACGCAAGGCCTTCCACCTCGCCACGCTGATGCGCCACGGCTTCGACGTTCCGCAAGGGTTCTGCGTGACGACTGAAGCTTTCCGCCAATGCCGGGCCGCGTGCCGTGGCGAGTTGGTGCTGCCCCCGCCTTTACGCGAGGCGATCGTGGCGGCATGGCGCCGGGCGGGATTGCGGGTCGCGGCGGTGCGCAGCTCGGCCAGCGAGGAGGACGGCCGCGAGGCGTCCTGGGCCGGGGTCTTTCCCACCGTGCTGCCGGTCAGCGGCGAGGAGGAATTGCTCGCCGCCGTGGAAGCCTGCTTCCAGGCGCTGCATGCACCGGAGGCCGAGCATTACCGCCGCTCATGCAAACGCGGACACCAGCCTCCCGCCATGGCGGTGCTGGTGCAGTCGCTGGTGGATGCGCGGGCGGCGGGCGTGATGTTCACCGCCAACCCGGTCAGCGGGGCCCGAAACGAAATCGTCATCAACGCCGTTCCAGGTCTCGGCGAGCCGCTGGCGTCGGGCCGGGTCAGCGGCGACGTGTTCGTCGTCTGCCGCGCGGGCAGCGTCAAGTCGGCGTCCGTCTCCGCCAAGCCGTTCATGCTGACCCGCGAGGGCGAAGTGGCGCTGGCTCCGGCGCAGGCCGAACGCCGCGCGGTGACGGAGGATGAGGTGGCGGCGCTCGCCCGCTTGGCCGTGCGGGTCGAGGCGGTGTTCGGCTGCCCGCAGGACATCGAATTCGCCATCGGCGGCGGCCGCATTCACGTGTTGCAGGCGAGGCCGGTCACAGGGCCGGCAGAGGGGATGGCCATCGGGGCGGGCGAGGCCGGGCGCTACCTCGACTTCGAGCGCGCGCGGTTAAAATGCCGTGTGGATACGCTGCGGCGGCAAGGCAAGCTGCGGGGAAGCGACGTCATTTTCAGCAACGGCAACGTCGGGGAATTGCTGCCAACTCCGGCGCCGATGAGCTTCGGCCTGTTCCGCACCATCTTCGCCGGGCGTGGCGGCGCCATCACCGCCGGGCGGCGCATGCTCGGCTATCATCTGGACGAGGACGCGACCGGGGAGCTGTACGAACTGATCTGCGGGCAGCCGTATTTCAACGTCGAGATCGACGCGGGCACCTTCAACATCGGCCTTCCCTCCGGTATCGACTCGATCCTGGCTAGCATCGCCGGACAGCCTGACCGCGCCAATTATCCCGAGTTCGGCCTCTATTGCCAGGGGCTGAGCCTTGCCGATGCGGTGGCGAGATACGGTGCTGATGGCCCCCGCCACCATGCCGTCATCCGGCGGTTCCATACCGCCATTACCAGGACCGCCCACGCCGTCCGCCGCCGCTATCCCGCGGAGATCGAGCCGCTGCTGCGCCGTTCCCTTGAGCCGGCGCGGCCCAGCGAAATCTGCGCTTCGAACGCCGAGCTGCTGGCCGCCTTCCAGCGCAGGCTGGACCATCTCCAGCAGTTTGCCTGCGTCTGGTTCGTCGTGGCGGCGCGGCTGGCCTTCTACTTCGCCGACATGGTGCGCTGGCGGCTGGAGCAGCACCTGGGCGATTCCAAGCTGGCCGCGCCGCTGTTCCAGGGGCTCGACGGCAGCCTCATCACCGCCCAGGCCCTCGATCTCGAAAATCTGGCACAGGGCCGCATCACGCGCGACGCCTTCCTGCGCACCTATGGGCACAGTTCGGCCAACGAGCTGGAGATCTCCCTGGTGCGTCTGGCCGAAGACCCGCAGGCCATCGAACGGCTGCTGCATGACCTTGCCGTCTCCGGGCGGCGCCCTGCCGGGGAATTCCACGAGCAGCAGCGCCGCCGCCGCGCGTTGCAGCGGGAACTTCGCGGCCGGCTGGCGGCTGCCGGGACCAGCGCCGCCGGGATGCGGGCACTGTTCGCCGATCTGCGTCTGGCCCAGACCTTCCTGCCCCTTGCGCGAAACCATCAAGCATTACTATACGGGCGAATACCGGGCGCTGCGGGAAATCCTGCTGGAAATCAACCGGCGGCTGGGGTGGGAGGACGGTGATATCTTCTACCTTGAGCCGGAGGAAATTCCCGGCTGCTTCCGCTCGCGCGAGGCGCTGGTGCCGCTGGTGCGCCACCGCCGGCGCGAGCGCAGGATCGCCGCGCTGCTGGCCGCTCAGCGGCGCCTGCCGGCGGTGATCTTCGCCAGCGGCCTGCAAGCGATTGGCGCCCGCCCGCAAGGACCGCAGTCCAGGCACTTGACGGGGATGCCGGTGGCCCCGGGAAGCGCGGTGGGCGTGGTGAGGCTGCTTGGCGATGCCGATATCCAGCCGCCGGCCTGGAAGGAAATGCGCGGGGAGGAGATCATCGTGGCGCGCTCGGCCAATCTGGGGCTGGCGCCGCTGCTGCGGGTGGCGGCCGGCCTGATCGTCGAGGTTGGCGGCGTGCTTGCCCATGCCGCATGCCAGGCACGGGAGAGCGGCATTCCCGCCGTTGTGCTGGCCGGGGCGGCGTGTATCCTGCGCGAAGGGATGACGGTCAGCATCGACGGCGATACTGGACGTATCGAAATCCTCAGCGAGGAGGCAGCGGCGCCATGAGCAGCGGGTTGTTCAGTTTGGCCGGGCGGACGGCGGTGGTGACCGGCGCCGGCGCGAATGGCGGCATCGGCCACGCCATCGCCCTCGGCTACGCCCGTGCCGGGTGCCGGCTGGTGATTGGCGACATCGACGGCGACGGGCTGGCCCGCACCGCTGAGGAGCTGACGGCCCTTGGCGCGCTGGCGGCGGCCGAGATGTGCGACATCTCCAGCGCGGCGGAGGTCGAGGCCCTGTTCGCCTCGGCGGACGGCTCGCTCGGCCGCATCGATATCCTGGTCAACGTTCCCTTCGTCTTTCCCCGCCGCACCGCGCCGCACGAAGTGGCGCTGGAGGATTGGGAACGGATGTTCGCCGTCAACGTCACCGGCTATTTCCTCTGCATCCGCGCGGCTCTGCAACGCATGCTGGCCCAGGGGCGCGGGGCGATCATCAACATCGGCTCCAATGCCGGCGAGACGGCGCTTGGCCGCGGGGCGTTCCCGTATAGCTGCACCAAGAGCGCGGTTCACCAGATGACGAAGGAGCTGGCCGTCGAGTATGGCGCGCGCGGCATCCGCACCAACGCCATTCTGCCCGCACAGGTGCTGACGCCGGGCCTGAAGCAGCACCTGGATGTCCCGCGCTTCCGCGACGAGGTACTG
The DNA here is from genome assembly GCA_963827885.1 of uncultured Alphaproteobacteria bacterium. Lineage (GTDB taxonomy): Bacteria > Pseudomonadota > Alphaproteobacteria > Rhizobiales > Rhodomicrobiaceae > CAWHDD01. The sequence continues at coordinate 20,626 of CAWHDD010000004.1, forward strand.
CCGCGCATCCTGATGGGATTGCCCATGGGACGGCTGCTGTCGCCCGAGGATCTGGTTGGCCCGGCGATTTTCCTGGCGTCCGGCGCAGCGGGGGCGGTCAATGGGGTGCTGCTTCCAGTCGATGCCGGCAACCTTGCCATGAATGCCGGCGGGAGCCACGGCGGCGGCTGAACTGAGAAGGAGCGCCCCGCATGAGGCTGGTGCGATACGGCCCGCCCGGCGCCGAAAGGCCGGGCCTCCTCAATGGCCAGGGAGGCTTGCGCAGTCTCGCCGGCCGGGTGGCCGATATTGACGGCAGCACACTGGCGCCCGCCCAGCTCGACCGCCTGCGCCAGATCGAGCCGCAATCGCTCCCCCTGGTGGAAGGCTCCCCGCGCCTCGGCCCGCCAGTCGCCGGCGTTGGCAACATCATCGCCATCGGCCTGAACTATCCCGGCCATGGCGCCGGCTTCGAGATACCGTCCGAACCCATCATCTTCTCCAAGCACACCGGCGCGCTTTCCGGCCCGGATGACCCCATTCGCATACCGCCCGGCGCCACCAAGGTTGATTGGGAGGTTGAACTGGCGGTGGTGATCGGCCAGCCCGCGCGGCGTGTGCCGGTGGAAAGGGCGCTGGATTACGTCGCCGGGTACACGCTCGCCAACGACGTCTCGGAGCGTGACTTCCAGAACGAACGCGGCGGCCAGTTCATCAAGGGCAAGTCGTGGGAAAGCTTCTGCCCGCTCGGCCCCTGGCTGGTGACGGCCGATGAAGTACCCGGCCCGCAGGCCATAGGGCTGTGGCTGGAGGTGAACGGCCAGCGCGTACAGAACTCGACCACCGCGCAGATGATTTTCCCGGTTGCCAAGCTGGTCAGCTATGCGAGCCATTTCATGGTGTTGCAGCCGGGCGATGTGATGATCACGGGCACCCCCCCGGGCATAGGGATGCTGCGCGGCTGGTATCTGAAGCCCGGCGATGACGTCCGCCTGGGAGCAACCGGCCTGGGCGAGCAGCGCCAGCGGGTGGTTGCCGGCGAGGATTAGGGCAAGCCCGCCGCACATCCGCGCATTGATAACCCGCTTACCACTCCACACACCATGTGAAAGGCCGTCATTCAGTGGCGGGAGGTCCAACCCCCGTGCGATTGGCGCAACCATTTGAATTCAATCAAATATATTAACCTGGCACGCCCCTTGCGACACCGTGACGCAAGGCCAGCCGTCTGAGCTGGCTCAAAAGCCTGTATCCAAGGGAGGAAAGGCCGGCATGACCGAAACCTTTTACGATGTCTTGCGGCGGCAGGGCATCTCACGCCGCAGTTTTGTGAAATTCTGTAGCCTCACGGCCGCGTCGCTCGGCCTGGCGCCGTCGTTCGCGCCCACCATGGCCCACGCGCTGGAAACCAAGCCGCGCATGCCGGTGCTGTGGCTGCATGGCCTGGAGTGCACCTGCTGCTCGGAAGTCGTTCATCCGCTCGGCGCATCCGCTGGCGACGGACGTCATCCTGTCGATGCTGTCGCTCGACTATGACGACACCATCATGGCCTCCGCCGGACATCAGGCCGAGGCCATCGTCGAGGAGATCGTCGACAAGTACAAGGGCAACTACATCCTCGCGGTGCGAGGGCAATCCGCCGCTCAACGAAGACGGCATGTACTGCATCATCGGCGGCAAGCCGTTCGTCGAGCAGCTCAAATTCGCGGCCAGCAACGCCAAGGCCATCATCTCCTGGGGCTCGTGCGCCTCGTGGGGCTGCGTGCAGGCCGCGCGCCCGAACCCGACGCGCGCCACGCCGGTGCACAAGGTCATCTTCGACAAGCCGATCATCAAGGTGCCCGGCTGCCCGCCGATCGCCGAGGTCATGACGGCGGTCGATCACCTACATCCTCACCTTCGGCCGCCTGCCGGAGCTTGACCGCCAGGGCCGCCCGAAGATGTTCTACAGCCAGCGCATCCACGACAAATGCTACCGCCGCCCGCATTTCGACGCCGGCCAGTTCGTCGAAGCATGGGACGACGAGGGCGCGCGCAAGGGCTACTGCCTCTACAAGATGGGCTGCAAAGGGCCGACCACCTACAACGCCTGCTCCACCGTGCGCTGGAACGGCGGCGTGTCGTTCCCGATCCAGGCCGGCCACGGCTGCATCGGCTGCTCGGAAGACGGCTTCTGGGACAACGGCTGGCTTCTACAACCGGCTGACCAACATCCATCAATTCGGCATCGAGGCGAAGGCGGACAGGTCGGCACGACGGCCGCCGGCGGTTGTCGGCGCGGGCATCGCCGCGCATGCCGCCGTGAGCGCTGTCAAGCGCGTGCGTGAGACGGGAGGAAAACAATAATGACGACGATCCAGACACCCAACGGCTTCACGCCTCGACACCGCCGGCAAGCGCGTCGTCGTCGATCCCGTGACGCGCATCGAAGGGCATATGCGCTGCGAAGTGAACATCGACGACGAACAACATCATCCGCAACGCGGTCTCCACCGGCACCATGTGGCGCGGGCTGGAGGTGATCCTCAAGGGCCGCGACCCGCGCGACGCCTGGGCCTTCACGCAGCGCATCTGCGGCGTGTGCACCGGCACGCACGCGCTGACCTCGGTGCGCGCGGTGGAGGACGCGCTCAAGATCAAGATCCCGGAGAACGCCAACTCCATCCGCAACATCATGCAGCTGACGCTGCAGGTGCATGACCATCTGGTGCACTTCTACCATCTGCACGCGCTGGACTGGGTGAACCCGGTGACGGCGCTAAGCGCCGATCCGAAGGCCACCAGCGAGTTGCAGCAGAAGGTTTCGCCCAGCCATCCGCAGCTCCTCGCCGGGCTATTTCCGCGACGTGCAGAACCGGCTGAAGAAGTTCGTGGAAAGCGGGCAGCTCGGGCCGTTCAAGAACGGCTACTGGACCAATCCGGCCTATCTGCTGCCGCCGGAAGCCAACCTGATGGCGGTGACGCATTATCTGGAGGCGCTCGACTTCCAGGTCCACATCAGCCGCATCCGCACCGTGTTCGGCGGCAAGGACCCGCATCCGAACTGGCTGGTGGGCGGCGTGCCGTGCGCCATCAATGTGGACGGCGTGGGGGCGGTCGGCGCCATCAACATGGAGCGGCTGAACTTCGTCAAGCCGACCATCGACGAAACCATCGACCTTCGTCGACAACGTCTATATCCCCGACCTGCTCGCCATCGCCAGCTTCTACAAGGGCTGGCTCTACGGCGGCGGGCTGTCGGGCAAGACCGTGCTGTCCTATGGCGACATCCCCGACCACGCCAACGACTATTCGGCGGCCAACCTGATGATGCCGCGCGGGGCGATCATCAACGGCAACCTGAAGGAGGTGCATCCGGTCGACCTGCGCGATCCGTCGGCAGATTCAGGAGTTCGTGCCGCATTCCTGGTACAAATACGCCGACGAGAAGAAGGGGCTGCATCCCTGGGACGGCGTGACGGAGCCGACATACGCGCTCGGGCCGAATTCAAAAGGCACGCGCACCAATATCGAGCAGATCGACGAGGCGGCGAAATATTCCTGGATCAAGGCGCCGCGCTGGAAGGGCAACGCCATGGAGGTCGGGCCGCTCGCCCGCTACGTCATCGGCTACGCCAAGGGCGACAAGGAGATCACCGAGCAGCTTACCTTCGTGCTGAAGACGCTGGATGTGCCGGTGGACGCGCTGTTCTCGACGCTCGGCCGCACCGCCGCGCGCGGTCTGGAATGCCAGTGGGCCGCCGGCAAGCTGCGCTACTTCATGGACAAGCTGATCGCCAACGTGAAGAATGGCGACTCGGCCACCGCCAATGTGGAGCGCTGGGACCCGTCCACCTGGCCGAAGGAGGTCAAGGGCGTCGGCTTCACCGAGGCTCCGCGCGGCGCGCTGGCGCACTGGATCAAGATCAAGGACCAGAAGATCGACAACTACCAGTGCGTCGTCCCCACCACCTGGAACGGCAGTCCGCGCGACGCCCAGGGCAACATCGGCGCCTTCGAGGCGGCGTTGATGAACACCAAGGTTGAACGCGCCGAGGAGCCGGTCGAAATCCTGCGCACGCTGCACAGCTTCGACCCGTGCCTCGCCTGCTCCACCCATGTGATGAGCGAAGAGGGCGAAGAACTTGCCCGCGTCGTGGTGAGATAGGGGAGGCGGCCATGAACTCGCAATCCAGTCCTCCGCAGGAGTTTCAGCCCGCGGTCTTCGTCTATGAATGGCCGGTGCGCCTCTGGCACTGGACCAATGCGCTCGCCATCATCGTGCTGGCGGTGACGGGCTATTTCATCGCCAGCCCGCTGCCAAGCATGCCCGGCGAGGCGAGCGATCACTATCTGATGGGCTACATCCGCTTCGCCCATTTCGCCTCCGCCTACATCCTGATCGCGGGCTTCGCCCTGCGGCTCTACTGGGTGTTCGCGGGCAACCCCAACGCCCGCGAAATCTTCCTGCCGCCATTCCTCAGCGGCAAGTGGTGGCGCGGCGTGCTGCATGAGGTGAAGTGGTATCTCTTCCTCGTCCGCGAGCCGAAGAAGTATGACGGCCACAACCCGCTGGCCACACTGGCGATGCATTTCCTGTATGTGTGGCTGATCGTGTTTATGATGATCACGGGGCTAGCGCTGTATGGCGAAGGCGCGGGGATGAACTCGTGGATCTTCCGCCTGTTCTCAAGCTGGGTCATCCCGCTGTTCGGCAACAGTCAGAATGTGCACACGTGGCATCATCTCGGCCTGTGGGTGATCGTAATCTTCGTGATGGTGCACATCTACGCGGCCATGCGCGAGGATATCATGTCGCGCCAGAGCATCATCAGCTCGATGATCTCGGGGTGGCGGACGTTCAAGGATACGCGGCCTTCCAACGGGGATTGATGGATACGCGGAAGCGGACGAGGAACGGTGGCGCGGGTGATGAGCCCGCGCCGCTTCTCCTTATATAGCTTGTATCTTCTTATACATCGTCGCGATCAGCTCCAAACTTTCTTCCATTTATCGCTGCCCTCATCGAATATCTGGAGATTACCGCCAAAAACCCGGAAATGGCGAACCTTACCGTTGTCGTCCGGGTACGATATCTGCTTGCCGTCACCGCCAACAAAGGTCACCGCGCCGTGGGTGGTTTTGACCTCATAGTCGCTGTGATTTTTTCCAATTGGTTTTCTCTCGCTCCGGCCGCCGTTCTCAAAACTGCCTTGAACGGCCTGGACACCAAAATCTCCAAATTTCACAGGATCTTTTGCGGTTGCTTCTTTTCTATCGCTGGGGACCTCGTTGTTCCAGTTTTGACCCATGGAGATTTGCTGAACCGCGGGATGTTTTGTCGTTTTGTCCAAATAGTCGGCGGATACCCATCCCTCTTTGCCCTTGCCGTTTGTCACATGGACAAAATTTTGTGGTTTTCCGTTCACCATCATTGATTTAACTTTGTCGTCAACTCTGGTGAGATCGCGGTCATTTTTGCCGAAGTGACCAATTATGCGCCCGTTATCGCCGCGTATGCGTAGCTGCCCCGCCCTCCCGTCGTCATTCGTGGCGACGCTGGCTTTATCATCCCCGCCGGTATTACGCCCTCCGGTGGCTCTATCGTGCGTTACGCTGTTAGCGTGGGCCTGGAATCTATCCGCCCTTTCAGAGTTAAATCTAGTTTGCTCCTGCTGACTCAAGTCTGAAAAGCCGGTAGCTTTCGTTCGAACCATGGATATCTAAACCTTCTTACTCCGCCGCAGATCCTCACCTTACGCTTTGCCGCCGTCATGCATGCGCCTGCGCCGCGCTGCACACACGAGCCAATGTCCAGCATTCATGCCAATTTGTTCTAAAATGCGGCAAGTGATATGTTTTAGACGTATCAATCTGTGGCCAGCTCGCGGGATTGGCGGAGATGGAAGGCGGCTTTCCATCCTGGCGGCCACACCTTCTGCGTGTGAGGCGGCCTCCGTAAAATGCTTGCGTTCGCGGCAGCAAAATGAAAGGACTGCTTCCGATTTTAACTAGCAACGAAAGGTTGCTTTCCACCACCCCCCTTGCATTCCCCCCGCCAATCCCGCAACATCAACCACTTAGCCCCCTGCGACAATTTGGCCCGAAGTTTGCGCTTAGGGAACCAATCGACACTCACAGGAAAATAAGGGTGAGGCATGGAGGAAGCGCCGCAGGTTTTGATCCTGGGCATCGGCAATCTGCTATGGGCCGATGAGGGTTTTGGTGTGCGCGCCGTCGAGGCGCTGGGCCGCGAGTATGAATTCCCCCCGCAAGTGAAGCTCATGGACGGCGGCACGCAGGGGCTTTACCTGATCGAGCACGTCACGGCGGCGGACATTCTCGTGGTGTTCGATGCCGTAGATTACGGCTTGCCGCCCGCCACGATGAAGCTGGTGGAAGACGGCGAGGTGCCGAAATTCATGGGCGCCAAGAAGCTCAGCCTGCACCAGACCGGCTTTCAGGAGGTGCTGGCGACGGCCGAGCTGCTGGGCAGGCCGCCGGAGCATCTGTTCCTCATCGGCGTGCAGCCGGTGGAGCTGGACGATTTCGGCGGCAGCCTGCGGCCGGAAGTGAAGGCGCAAATCGCACCCGCCATTGAGCACTGCCTTGCTTACCTCGCCCGCTTCGGCATCGCGGGCGTGCGGCGGGCCTCGCCCTTGCCCGAAGAGGCGACGCTCGCCTGCGAACGCATGGTGATGTCTCGCTACGAGGCCGAACGCCCGAGCGAGGACGAAGCCTGCCGCACCGGCGACGCGCGCGTGCTGGCCCAACGGGAGACGTCCTGATGTGTATCGGTTTTCCCATGCAGGTCGTCGAGCCGCGCAACCGCTACGCCCTGTGCCGCCGCGAGGGCGAGACGCGCGAGGTTGACATGATCCTCACCGGCGAGCAGCCGGCGGGCACGTGGGTGCTGGTGTTTCTCGACGCGGCGCGGCAGGTGCTCGACGAGGACGAGGCCGCCAAGATCGGCGACGCGCTGACGGCGCTGAGCCTCGCCATGAGCGGCGAGACCGATATCGACCACCTGTTCCCCGATCTCGCCGGCCGCGAGCCGCAGTTGCCTGAACATTTGAAACCGCCGCAGGGCGTCAAAGCCGGGAGTTAACCCATGTCCGCCATCGAAGCGCTCACCAAACGGCACGGCTTTGCCGTTGTTGACGAGCAAACGCTGGACGCTTTCCTCAACAGCCACTGCGAAACCGTGCTGTTCATCGCCGGGGACAGCGAGCGGCTGGTGGAAAGCGGCGACGTGGCCGTCATCCTGCCCGAGCTGCTGAAGCATTCCGGCGGACGCCTAACGCCCGCTGTCGCCGATAAGAATTCCGAGCGCGCCCTGCAACGCCGCTTCCGCTTCAACGCCTTCCCGGCGCTGGTTTTCCTGCGCGGCGGCGGCTATCTCGGCGTCATCACCCGCGTGCTCGACTGGCGGGAGTACGTCGCCGAAATCGAGGCCATCCTGGCGCGCGAGCCGTCCGAACCGCCGCCGTTCAAAATGCCGGACGGTTGCGCTACCCCGGCCCTGGGGAATGGTGCTGACGGCGGGCATGCACACTTTGGAGATCATCAATGACCAGCGGTTCAGCGCTCACCGGCCCCGGCAGCCAGCCCGCCGAAGATGACGGCTTCGACTACATGGAAATGCCCAAGGGCATGCGCACGTTTAGCAGCCCCGAGCTGCCCGAGCCGGAGGACGCCGTTGCCTTCCGCGCGGCGCTGGCCAAGCTGGCCGAAGTCCTGGCGGCGCTGCGTTCCGGCGTTCCGGCGGATGGTACGGTGCGCATCAGCCTCGCCGGCCTGGATGCGGCCAACCGCGCCTTCCTCGACCAGACGCTGGGCGACGGTGAGGTTAGCATCATCGCGGGCAGCGGCATCCAGGCGCAGGAGTCCGTGTTCGCGGGCATCTGGCGGCTGCATGAGGTGGATGCCGGCGGCGCGCTCATCGCCGATGCCATCGAGATTGGCGCCTTTCCGCAAAGCGTGCTGGCCCTGGCACGGGAGAACGCCGGCCCTACGCTCGCGCCGTTCGAGGGCGAGGAGCCGGCCGGCCTGATGAACGCACCCGCGCTGGTGACGGAGATCGCGGCCAAGCTGGCCAAATGGCGGCCGGGCGCGGCGGCGGAGGTCATCAACCTCAGCCTGCTGCCCATCAGCGATGACGACGCGGCTTTCCTCGACGCGCGCCTCGGCATAGGCCCGGTCGCCATCCTGTCGCGCGGCTACGGCAATTGCCGCATCACCTCGACGGGCACGCGTAACGCCTGGTGGGTGCGCTATTACAATTCGCGCGAAATCCTGATCCTCAACACGCTGGAGATAACGGACATTCCGTCCGCCGCCTGCGCCGCGCCGCAGGATCTGGAGGACAGCGCGGAACGTCTCGCCGAGATTCTGGAGATTTACAGGTGAGCGATCATTTTTTCGGCGGCTCCTTCGGCGGCGATGCGGCAAAAATCAATGACTCCACGCGGCTGGAGTGCAAGATCTGCTGGCACGTGTACGATCCCGCCGAGGGCGATGATTACTGGCAGATCCCGGCGGGCACACCGTTCACCGCGCTGCCGGAGCACTGGACCTGCCCGGTATGCGACGCCGCCAAGGATGGTTTCATGGTGCTGGAGGACCAGCATGGCTGAGCTTTCGCCCGCCGCCCGCGCCGAAGCCGATGCGCTGACCTTCCTGGTGGAAGCCGCGTTCCAGCAGGTGGCGGACGAGCGGATGAAGGATATTCCGATCCTCAATCCGGCGCTGAGCGTGGCGGCGGTGGGGATGCAGCCGGTTGACGGCGCGTGGCTGACGGTGCTGGTGACGCCGTGGTGTATCAATTTGATGCTGCTGCCGCGAAATCCCGAGGATGCGCCCGATTGGGCCAGCTTGCCATCAGGCACAAAGGTGAAAAGACAGTTTCCAGCGGGCGTGTTTGAGTTTACAGCAGGCGCGGAGGAAGGTCTGGGGCCGTATCGGACGTGCTCGCTGTTCTCGCCGGTGCTGGAGTTCGAAAGCCAGGAGGCCGCCCTGCTGACGGCGGAAGGGGCGCTCGCGGCGCTTCTCGACCCCGGTCTGAGTGCGGATGAGCCGGACAAGACCGCCCGCGCCGGACAGCCAGAGGTTAGCCGCCGTGGCCTGCTGTTCGGCGGCGGCAAGGGAAAAAGCTGATGCCCGTCAATGGGAAACTGCGCTAATGCATGAGATGTCCATATGCGAAAGCGTGGTGCAGGTGCTGGAGGAGCAGGCGGCGGCACAGCAGTTTGCGCGCGTCAAGCTGGTGCGGCTGGAGGTCGGCCCGTTTTCCGGCGTGGAGCTGGAGGCGCTGCGCTTCTGCTTCGACGCCGTGACGCGCGGCACGCTGGCGGAAGGCGCGGCGCTGGAGATCATCGGCACGCAAGCCACAGCCTGGTGCCTGCCATGTGGAAAGAATGTAACCATCACGGAGCGCTTCGACCCCTGTCCCGAATGCGGCGGTTTTCAGTTGCAGGTGAGCGGCGGGGACGAGTTGCGGATCAAGGAACTGGAGGTTGACTGATGTGTACGGTTTGCGGATGCGGCGATGGCGAAACGCGCATCGAGCCGGCGGCGGCGAAGGGCAAGGGCGAGGCCGGCGCGCACGGCCACGATGACCACCATCATGACCATCCCCACGAGCATGGCCACCACCACGCCCACGAGCACAGTCATGACGGCCATAGCCACACTCACGGGCATGACCATGACCACGATCAGCCCGGCGAACACGGTCATCAGCACAGCCACGAGGCCGGCGATCTCGACTACGGCACCGGCCCGGCGGGCGCTCACGTCCCCGGCCTGAGCCAGTCGCGCATGGTGCAGATCGAGCAGGACATCCTCGCCAAGAACGACGCCTACGCCGCCGCCAACCGCGCCTGCTTCAACGCGGCACGGCATTCTGGCGCTGAACCTCGTCTCGAGCCCCGGTTCCGGCAAGACGACGCTGCTCGTCGCGCACCATCGAGCGGCTGAAGGGCGAGCTGCCGCATCGCCGTGATCGAGGGCGACCAGCAGACCTCCAACGACGCCGAACGCATCCGCGCGACCGGCGCGCCGGCCATCCAGATCAACACCGGCAAGGGCTGCCATCTCGACGCGCACATGGTGGGCCACGCGGCGGACACCTCGCGCCCGCGCCCGGCTGCGTGCTGTTCATCGAGAATGTCGGCAATCTCGTCTGCCCGGCGGCGTTCGACCTGGGCGAGGCGCACCAGGTCGTCATCCTGTCGGTGACGGAGGGCGAGGACAAGCCGCTGAAGTATCCGGACATGTTCCGCGTCGTCGCACCTGATGCTGATCATCAAGACCGATCTGCTGCCGCATCTCGATTTCGACGTGGAGGCGCTCGTCGCCAACGCCCGCAAGGTCAACCCCGGCATCAAGGTGCTGAAGGTGTCGGCGCAGCACCGGCGAGGGCATGGACGCATGGCTGGACGTCGCTATCCGGCAGCGCACGGGCGCTGGCCGCAAGTGGGAGTATAAGCCATGTGTCTCGCCATTCCCGCCGAGGTCGTCAGCATCGACGCCGCCCGCGAGATCGCCATCGTGGCGCTGGGGCCGGTGAAGAAGGAAATCTCGATCGCGCTGCTCGAGGAGGTGGAGCCGGGCGACTACGTGCTCGTGCATGTCGGCTTCGCGCTGCACAAGCGTCAGCCCGGAGGAGGCCGAGCACACGCTCGCGCTGATGGCGCGAGGCGGGCGGACTGGATGAAGCCGCGCTGGGTCGAGGAGCCGGCGGCATGAAATACGTCGACGAATTCCGCGACCGCGATCTGGCGCAAGGGCCTCGCCGCCACCATCGCCGCGAGGCGCGATCCCGCGCGCCACTACAACATCATGGAGTTCTGCGGCGGCCACACCCATGCGATCTTCCGCTATGGCGTGCAGGACCTGATGCCGGCGAACGTGCGCTTCGTGCATGGGCCGGGCTGCCCGGTCTGCGTGCTGCCGGTCGGCGCGCATCGACAACGCCATCGAGCTGGCCGAGCAGCCACGGCGTCATCCTCGTGCACCTACGGCGACATGATGCGCGTGCCCGGCCTCGAAGCGCGCGCAGCCTGATCAAGGCCAAGGCCGAGGGCGCCGATGTGCGCATGGTCTATTCGATCGCAGGACGCGCTGAAGATCGCGCGCGACAATCCGGGCCGCGCAGGTGGTGTTCTTCGCCATCGGCTTCGAGACCACCGACGCCGCCGACCGCCGTCGCCATCAAGCAGGCCGAACGCCGAGGGGCTGACGAATTTCTCGGTGTTCTGCAACCACGTGCTGACGCCCGCCGCGATCCAGCACATCCTGGAAAGCCCGGAGGTGCGCGAGCTCGGCAGCGTCGAGATCGACGGCTTCCTCGGGCCGTCGCATGTCAGCTCGGTCATCGGCAGCGCAGCCGTATGAGTGCTTCGCCGCGGAGTTCCACCGCCCGGTGGTGATCGCCGGCTTCGAGCCGCTCGACGTGATGCAGGCGACGCTGATGGCTCATCCGCCAGCTCAACGAGGGCCGGCACGAGGTCGAAAACCAGTACATCCGCGTCGTCACGCGCGAGGGCAATCGTGAAGGCGCAAACGCTGGTGGCCGAGGTGTTCGAGCTGCGCGACAGCTTCGAGTGGCGCGGGCTGGGCAAGGTGCCGTACAGCGCGCTGCGCATCAAGCGACGCGTTCGCGCCAGTTCGACGCCGAGCGGCGTTTCGCCATCGTCACGCAAGACGGCGCGCGACGCCAAGGGCTGCGAATGCCCGTCGATCCTGCGCGGCGCCAAGAAGCCGACCGATTGCAAGCTGTTCGGCACCGTCTGCACGCCGGACAACCCGATCGGCTCGTGCATGGTGTCGTCGGAAGGCGCCTGCGCGGCCTATTGGAGTTATGGGCGCTTCCGGCAGGCGACGGCAGGCCGGGCATGGACGCGCGTCGACGAAGAGCTCGCGATGACGATGACGAAGCCGACGCTTTCGGGCCGCCTCGACCTCGCGCGGCGCGGTGGAGATGACCCACGGCGCGGGCGGCCGCGCCATGGCCGAGCTGATCGAGCGCGCTGTTCTCACGGCATTTCGACAACCCGTACTTCGCGCCAGGGCAACGATCAGGCCGCGTTCGACGTCCCCGCCGGCCGCCTCGTCATGAGCACCGACGGCCACGTCATCTCGCCGCTGTTCTTCCCCGGCGGCGACATCGGCTCGCTGGCCGTGCACGGCACCGTCAACGACGTCGCCATGGCGGGCGCGCGGCCGCTGTATCTGTCGGCGGCGTTCATCCTGGAGGAGGGCTTTCCGCTGGCCGATCTCGAGCGCATCGTCGCCAGCATGGCGCGCGGCGGCGCGGGAGGCCGGCGTGCCCATCGTCACCGGCGACACCAAGGTGGTCGAAAAGGGCAAGGGCGACGGCGTGTTCATCACCACCACCGGCATCGGCGTCGTGCCCGACGGCGTCAACATCTCCGGCGACCGCGCCGCGCCGGGCGACGCCATCCTCGTCAGCGGCAGCATCGGCGATCACGGCGTCGCGATCCTGTCGAAGCGCGAGAACCTCGACGTTCGAGACGCGAGATCCTGTCGGACAGCGCCGCGCTGCACGGGCTGGTCGCGGCCATGGTCGCGGCCGTGCCCGATATCCATTGCCTGCGCGACCCGACGCGCGGCGGCCTGGCGGCGACGCTGAACGAACTGGCCCAGCAATCGCGCGTCGGCATGCGGCTGCGCGAGGCGGCCATCCCGGTCAAGCCGGACGTGCGGGCCGCCTGCGAACTGCTCGGCCTCGACCCGCTCTACGTCGCCAACGAAGGCAAGCTGGTCGCCATCTGCGCCGGCGGCCGATGCGGAGCGCGCTGCTGGCCGCCATGCGCGGCCATCCGCTCGGCCGCGACGCCGCCATCATCGGCGCGGTCGTCGACGGCCGGCAACGCCTTCGTCCAGATGCAAACGCGCTTCGGCGGCCAGCCGCATCGTCGACTGGCTCGCGGGCGAACAATTGCCGAGGATTTGCTGAGCCATGCGTGGCCGGGCTGCCTGCACAGAAGGGAGAAACGACATGACGGGGCTGCCGATCATCCTCATCGTCGACGACGAGCCGCGCAGCCTCGAAGCGCTCGAACGCATCCTGGAGGATGACTTCGACGTCAAGAACCGCGTCCAGCACGCGAAGCCGCGCAGGCGATCCTGGAGCGCGAATGGGTGCAGGTCGTGCTCTGCGACCAGCGCATGCCGGACATCACGGGCGTCGAGTTCCTGAAGAGCGTGCGCGAGCGCTGGCCCGATGTCGTGCGCATGATCATCTCCGGCTACACCGACGCCGAGGACATCATCCGCGGCGATCAACGAGGCCGGCATCTATCAGTACGTCACCAAGCCCTGGCAGCCGGACAACCTGATTCTGACGCTGAAGAACGCCGTGCGGCTGTTCGAGCTGCAGCGCCAGAACGAGCTGCTGGCCGTCGAGCTGAAGATGTCGCCCGAGCGCGCGGAGAAGCGTGATCGCCGAGCGCCGCAAGGCGCTCAGCGCAGCACTATCAGTGCGACGACGGCATCGTCCGCGCGCGCGGACAGCCCGATGAACGCGGTTTGCGATCGCACTGCGGCAGGTGGCGCCCTACGACATCTCGGTGCTGCTGACGGGCGAGTCCGGCACCGGCAAGGAGCTGGTGGCGCGCGCGCTGCACTACAACTCGCCTGCGCTGGAACAAGCCGTTCGTGGTGGAGAACTGCGCGGCGATGCCCGACGAATTGCTCGAGAGCGAGCTGTTCGGCCACAAGCGCGGCGCCTTCACCGGCGCGGTCGAGGATCATGTCGGCCTGTTCGAGCGCGCCGATGGCGGCACCGTGTTCCTCGACGAGATCGGCGAGATCTCGCCCGGCCTTCCAGGTCAAGCTGCTGCGCGTGCTGCAGGAGGGCGAGATCCGCCCCGTCGGCAGCGCGCCAGACGCGCAAGGTCGATGTGCGCGTGATCGCGGCGACCAATCGCGATCTGGAGGACGAGGTGCGCGCGGGCCGCTTCCGCGAGGATCTTTACTATCGCCTGTCAGCCGTGACCGATCGCACATGCCGCCGCTCCGCGACCGCCGCGATCGACATTCCGGTGCTGGCCAAGACGCTGCTGCGACAAGGCGCAGCGCAGCTCGGCAAACGCGTGCCGGGGCTATCGCCGGAGGCGATTGCCTGCCTCAGGCCTATCACTGGCCCGGCAATGTGCGCGAACTGCAGAACGAGATCCAGCACATGCTGGTCATGGGGCCGGATGGACGGCGAGATCGGCGCCGAGCTCTTGTCGCCGCGCATCTTGCGGGCGCGCTGCCGGCGCGAGGAGGACGAGCGACATCGACCTGATCGGCACCTCGACGGCACGCTGAAGGATCGCGTCGAGATCGCTTGGAGGCGCGCATCATGCGCGAAACGCTGATCCGCCATCGCTGGAACAAGAGCCGGGCCGCCAAGGAACTGGGCCTGTCGCGCGTCGGCCTGCGCGGCAAGCTGGAACGCTATGGGCTGGAGAACGTCGAAGGCTGCATGCGGAAGCGCCGAAGAATGGCCGCCAGGCTGGCCATGGGCATGCGCATCCGATCACAGCCGCGCAAGGGCTGAGGGCGGGAGGCGGCCTTCATCGATCATCGGCGGGCGTCGCCGGATACGCTTGAGCTCAACGCCGCAGGCGAGGAGGCCTGGATCGAGGTCATCCAGAAGATGGATGAGGTCTATGCCGATCTCGTGCAGCATCAGGTCGAGCTTGAGACGCAAGAACGCCGCGCTGGAGGAGGCGCAGCAGTTCATCGACAGCGTGCTCGGCCTCGATGACGGACGTGCTGATCGTCTGCGACCGCGCCGGGCCGCATCGAGCGCGTCAACGCCGGCGCTGGAACGGCTGACCGGCTGCGAGCGAGCGCGGAGCTCATCGGCGCGCCGCTTCGACGCTGTTTCGACGGCGCAGAGCGCCGCTAGGCCGAGCAGATGCTGGCGAAGCTGCGCGTCGAGGCGCCGGATGGCCGATTGCGAGGTGGCGCTGCGTCGGACGCCGGCGGCGCGCCAGCGCCGCTCGCGATGAATTGCTCGCGCGCGTCTCGATCATAAGGGCGCGCTGCGCCGGCTGCGTGATCATCGGCCGGCCGATCGGCGAGTTGCGGCGCGCCTATCAAGCAGCTCGACCAGGCGCACCAGCGAACTGCAGCGCAGGCGCAGCAGCAACTGGTCGTGTCGGAGAAGATGGCGGCGCTCGGCCGCCTGGTGGCCGGCGTCGCGCACGAGCTCAACAATCCGATCAGCTTCGTCTTCGGCAACATGCACGCGCTGAAGCGCTACGGCGTGCGGCTGCGCCGAGTATCTGCAGGCGGTCGATCGCGGCGACAGAGCCACCGCGGAGCTGCAGGCCCTGCGCGACGAGCTGAAGATCGACCGCATCCTGCACGACATCGAGCCGCTGGTCGACGGCACGCTGGAAGGCGCCGAACGCGTGAGCGAAATCGTGCAGGACCTGCGCCGTTTTTCCAGCACGCAGATCGGAGCCGTCCGAGACGTTCGACCTGACGCGCGTCGTCCGCACGGCGGCCGACTGGGTGGTCGAAGGCCGCGCGCATCAAGCCGCGACGGTCGCCTTCGATCTGCCGGAGCGTGCTCGAGATCGCCGGCCGCAAAGGGCCGGTGCACCAGATCATCGTCAACCTGGTGCAGAACGCCGTCGACGTGATGGAGGGCCACGCCGCGCCGCGGATCGAAATTTCAGCGCGCTTCGAGAGCGACGGATGGCGTGACCGTCAGCGTGCGCGACAACGGCCCGGGCATTCGCCGCCGAGGCGATGGCACAGCATCTTCGAGCCGTTCTTCACCACCAAGCCGATTGGCGAGGGGACGGGCCTCGGCCTCTATGTCAGCTACGGTCTGGCGAGGAGCATGGGCGGCGAGCTCGATGTGCGGCGAACCATCCCGACGGCGGCGCCGTGTTCACCCTGCGCCTGCCCGTCTGAAGGAGATCGACCGATGCCGCGTGACATGCCAAGGCAGTGCCGAGCGACGAACGCTCAACCTCGTCTGGCTGCAATCGGGCGGCTGCGGCGGCTGCACGCTGTCGCTGATCTGCGCCGAAGACGCCGGACTTGCTGACCGCGCTCGACGTCGCGGGCATCGAGCTGCTGTGGCATCCCTCGCTGAGCGAGGCCGGCGGGCGCGAGGCGCATCGCGCTCTGGATGAGCTGCGCACCGGCGACGATGCCGCTCGATATCCTGTGCCTCGAAGGCGCGGTGATGCGCGGGCCCAGCGGCACGGGGCGCTTCCACATGCTGGCCGGCACGCGGCACGCCGATGATGGACGCTGATCGCGCGAACTGGCCGGCCTGGCGCGGCATGTCGTCGCCGTTGGTTCCTGCGCGGCCTATGGCGGCGTCACGGCGGCGGGCGACAACGCACGTGGAAGCCTGCGGCCTTGCCTTCGAGGGACGCGAAGCCGGCGGCCTGCTCGGCCCGGTATTCCGATCGCGCTCCGGCCTGCCCGTCATCAACATCGCCGGCTGCCCGATCCATCCCGACTGGGTGATGGAGACGCTGCTGCAGCTCTCGCTGCGGGACGCTTCACCGCCGCCAGATCTCGATGCACTCGGCCGGCCGCGCTTCTACGCCGATCATCTCGTGCACCACGGCTGCCCGCGCAACGAGTATCTACGAATTCAAGGCCAGCGCGCGAACAGCTCTGCCGACCTCGGCTGCATGATGGAGCATCTGGGCTGCATCGGCACGCAGGTGCATGCGCGACTGCAACATCCGGCCCTGGAACGGCGAGGGCTCGTGCACGCGCGGCGGCTATCCCTGCATCAACTGCACCGAGCCCGGCTTCGAGCGAGCCTGGATCACTCCTTCACGGAGACGCCGAAGCTGCGCCGGCATTCCGGTCGGCCTGCCGACCGACATGCCCAAGGCGTGGTTCGTGGCGCTGGCCGCGCTGTCCAAGGCCGCCACGCCCGAACGCCTGCGCCGCAACGCCGTCGCCGATCACATCGTCAGTGCCGCCCAGCTGCCACCACAGGAAAGCCGCGCCAAATGAGCCGCGCTGATCGTCGGTCCCTTCAACCGGGTCGAGGGCGATCTTGAGATCAAGCTCGACATCGCGCGGCGGCGTGGTCGACGCTGCGCCTAGGTCAATTCGCCGCTCTATCGCGGCTTCGAGCAGATCCTGCCCGGCAAGGCGCCCGCGCGACGCGCTCGTCTACACGCCGCGCATCTGCGGCATTTGCTCGGTGTCGCAGTCGATGGCGGCGGCGCGCGCGCTGGCCGAGGCGCAAGGGCTGACGCCGCCGAGAACGGCGCGCTGCTGCGCAACATCTATTCTGGCGACCGAGAACGTCGCCGATCACCTGACGCATTTCTACTGTTCTTCATGCCGGATTTCGCCCGGCGCGATCTACGCGGGCGAGCCCTGGCACGAGGCCGCCGCCGCGCGCTTCCGGGCCGATGAAGGGCGAGCGCCGCGCGCGAATTGCTGCCGGCGCGCGCCGCGCTTCTGCACATCATGGGCATGCTCGCCGGCCACTGGCCGCACACGCTCGGCCTCCAGCCGGGCGGCACCACGCGGGCCATCGGCAGCGCGGAACAGGCGCGGCTGCTGGCCATGCGTCGCGACGCTTCCGCCGCTTTCTCGAGACGCACGCTGTTCGGCGACACGCTGGAGCGCGTCGCGGCTCTCGACAGCACGGAGGCGCTGGACGCCTGGGCCGCACGAACCGCGCCGGCCAGCAGCGATTTCCGGCACTTCCTCGCCATTGTCCGAGGCGCTTGGGCTGGAGCCGCTCGGCCGGCGCCCGGCCGCTTCATGAGCTATGGCGCCTATACCGGCTGAACGGCGCGCCAGCTCTTCGCGCGCGGCGTCTGTGGCGAGGCGCGGATGCGGCGACTTCGACCCGCGCGGACATCACCGAGGACCACGGCTCCCATGGCTGGTCCGCGCGGCGACGGCCCGCTGCCATCCTTCGCGCGGGATCGACGCATGCCCGACGCCGAGCGCGCCGGCGGCTATACCTGGTGCAAGGCGCCGCGGCTTGATCGAGCGCCGGTGGTCGAGATCGGCGCGCTCGCCCGCCAGCTGGTCGACGGCCATCCGCTGATCCGCGATCTCGCGGCCGGCAGCGGCGGCAACGTGCACACCCGCGTCATCGCGCGGCTGTCGGAGGTGGCGCGCCTGCGTGCCGCTCGATGGAGCGCTGGATCAAGGCACATCACGCCCGAACGAGCCGTTCTGCCTGCACGCAGCCGATGCCCGACGAGGCGCGAGGGCGCGGGCCTGATCGAGGCGGCGCGCGGCTCGCTCGGCCATTGGCTGGAAATCCGGAAGGGCCGCATCGTCAACTACCAGATCATCGCGCCGACGACCTGGAACTTCTCGCCGCGCGAGCGCGCGGGGGCATCCCGGCGCCTGCGAACAGGCGCTCGATGGCGCGCCGGTCCGCCACGGCGAGACCGACGCCGGTCGCCGTGCAGCACATCGTGCGCTCGTTCGACCCGTGCATGGTCTGCACGGTGCATTGACGCGTGGCGCTTCGAAACGGTGGAATCCGCCGCGGACATGGCCCATCATACGGATGTGGTTGCGCTTTTGACGTTTCCAGCCCGGCTGCGGGGGCGCTCCACATAAGGGGGGAGCCGCATGCCCGGACAGCCTGCATTGCCGCGCGGACCGCACGCCATAAGCCGCCGCCAGCTCCTGAAATATGGCGCGGGTCTCCCGGCGGCAGCTCTGCACACGTCCCTCCCCGGTTTCATGCCGCGCGCGCTGGCCGTGCTGCTGGCGGGCGGCGAACTCGCTATTGCGGGGGCCGCCCATGCCGGCGCGCCGTTCTCGGAGGAAGCTCTGCTGGAACAGGCCCGCAGGCTTTCGCAATCGCCCTACAGCCCGCCGGAGCAGCAGCGCCCGCCGGATTACAAAGCCCTCGACTACGATCACTATCGCGACATTCACTTCAACAACGCGCACGCGCTATGGAAGGCGGACCGCGCGAATTTCACCGTGGAACTCTTCCCCACGGGTTACATCTACGAGCAGCCGGTGGAGTTGCATGTTGTCGAGGGCGGCGAAGCCATCAAATTGGCACACGCCCCCGCGATGTTCTCGTCCGGCGCGGCGCCGTCGCAACCGCACGAAGGGCTGCCCCCCGGCTTCTCGGGATTTCGCCTGCACACACCCATTCACCGGACGGACCAGCTCGACGAATTCGTGGTTTTCCAGGGCGCCAGTTATTTCCGCTCAAAGGGGGCGGCGCAGAATTACGGGCTTTCCGCGCGCGGCCTCGCCATCAACACCGCGCGTCCGCCCGCCGACGAGTTCCCCGTTTTCCGCAGCTTCTGGCTGATGAAACCGCAGCCGGGCGCCGCATCCGTCACCGTTTTCGCTCTGCTCGACAGCGCCAGTGTTGCCGGCCTCTACAAGTTCGTCATCGCCAACTCCGGCGACACCATTATGGACGTTGATTGCACGCTATTCCCCCGCCGGACCGTGCCGTTTCCCGGCATCGCCCCGCTGACGAGCATGTTCTACTTCGCTCCCAGCGGCCCGCTGCATCCCGACGACGCCAGGCCCCGCGTGCACGATTCCGACGGCCTCCTGATGCTGAACGGCGCGGGCG
The DNA here is from genome assembly GCA_963827885.1 of uncultured Alphaproteobacteria bacterium. Classification (GTDB taxonomy): domain Bacteria; phylum Pseudomonadota; class Alphaproteobacteria; order Rhizobiales; family Rhodomicrobiaceae; genus CAWHDD01. Next base: position 40,173 of record CAWHDD010000004.1, read on the forward strand.
AGCATATCTGGCGGCCGCTGGTCAATCCGCGCCGCATCCAGTTTTCCAGTTTCACCGACCGCAACATCCGCGGCTTCGGCCTCATGCAACGCGAGCGCCGGCCGGACCGCTTCGAGGATGACGGCGTGCGTTACGAAACCCGCCCCAGCCTGTGGGTCGAGCCGCGCGGGGATTGGGGTGAGGGCTGTGTCGAACTGGTGGAACTGCCCGCGCAGAACGAATATTTCGACAACATCGTCGCCTACTGGTGCCCGAAGCAGCCGCTGGAACCGGGGCGCGCCCATAACTATCGCTACCGGCTAACCTGGTGCAACGAGCCGCGCATCCGGCAAAACGTGGCGAGCGTGGCGCAGACGCTGACGGGCGCCTCCACGCGGCACCCGGAAATGCGCTTCTTCAACGTCGATTTCGCCGGGGCGGACGCTATCGCCTTCCCGGACTTCGAATTGAAGGGTGCAACGCGGCGGCTCCGCGCATGTGCAACTGAGCGCCAGCACCGGCACGATCATGAACGCCGCTTTCCGCCGCAATGGCCCGGCCTGGCACGTATCGTCTCGGTTTCGAGTACAAGCCGCAGGACGGCGTGCGGGAGGCCGATTTGCGATGCGCTCTGGTTTCCAGGGGCACCGTCGTTTCCGAAGTCTGGACCTATCGCTGGAGCGCGTGATCCGGCCGCTCAACTTGCCGCCGCAGGGAGTTTTTCAGCGGCTTCGGCCGGATAGTCCGCCTCGTCCGCCACTTCCGGCCGGGCGAGAGCCGCAAGCTCAGGCGGCGTGTCCAGCTCCTCCGGGATGGCGCACAGCTTCGCCCGCGCCAGCAGCCGCCCGAAGCCGGGCGATGCCGTAATCACCGCGAACGGAATGGCGAAGGTCAGCCCGGCAAGCAGCGGCGAGGCCCACGGCAGCGCGCCGGGCGCCTTCCACGCCAGCAGCGCCGTCAGCGCCAGTCCGAACAGCGTTTGCGGCCACAGGCCCTGGCACGCCGTCGCCCAGCTCAGGCCGTCCGTGTCGCGCTGCTGCCCGCTCCAGATGACGCTGCGGCCGAACAGCAGGCTGACCATGAAAATCGAGATGCGGATGGCCGCGATCGGCGCCAGCAGCATGGAAAAGCACGATTTCGGTGAACGACGCCCGCCACGAAGCGCGCCGCCCCGCCATAGCGCGCCAGGCCGCCGGGCGTCAGCGCCACATCCAGCATGCCCGCCAGCTTCGGCGCGATGCTCATCACGAACGACGCCGCGAACAGCGCGATGCCCAGCCCGACCTGCGCCTGCGTCGCATCGGCGGCTCGAACACCTTCAGCGCCGAGAGCGCGATCATCAGCGTCCAGGCCAGCGACGCCCAGATACATCAAGATGGCCAGCGCGATCTGGAAGCGGCTGAGCGGCAGCAGGCCGGCCAAGCCGATGCAGACGCCAATACTGCATATTGCCCTGGCACCAGCGCAGATCGCGCTTGGTGAAGTCGAGCAGGGTCGGCGGATTGTCCTCCCAGCTCTCGCCCTCCACCGGCACCACGCGCACCTCGAAACCGGCGCGGCGCATCAGCGCCGCCTCGATCTGGTCGTGGCTGAGGACACAGCCGCCCAGCGGCGGCTTGCCCGGCAGCACCGGCAATTCGCAAGCCTCTGAGAACGGCGCCACGCGCACCACGGCGTTGTGCCCCCAATACGGCCCGCAATCGCCGTTCCACCAGGCGTCGCCGATGGTGTAGGAGCGCATGCCGTGGCGCATGCCGAACTGGAAAATGCGGGCGAAGGCGCTCATGGACGGCGTGCCGGTCACCAGGCTTTGCAGGATGCCGATGCGCGGATGCGCCTGCATGATGCGCCACCAGCTTCACGATTTCGGCGCCGGACATCAGGCTGTCGGCATCGAGCGGCAGCATGAGATCGTAGGCAGCACCCCGCTGGTTACGCAGGAAATCGCGCAGATTGCCGGCCTTGAAGCCGTCATTGGTGCGCGCGGCGGCGGTAGACCGCGCGGCTGGCATCGGCGAATTCGGCCTGCCAGACGGCGAAAAGCCGCTCTTCTGCGGCGGCAATATGGGGGAGCGAGGTGTCGCTGAGCATATAGTAATCGAAACGGCGCGCCCTGGCCGGTGGCCTCCAGGCTGTCGCGGATGATGCGCAGCCGCGAGAAGGCGCGCGCGGGGTCTTCGTTGCGCAGGGTCATCAGGATGGCGGTGCGCAGGGTGAGCGGACCGGGGCGCGGCGGCGGCGCGAGGAACGGGCTGACCTTGGCCAGCGGATCGCTCGCGCCGTGCAGCAGCCAGAAGCCGATGACGGCGTTCCAGAAGCCGATGACCGTCCACGGCGTGGCGATCAGGAAGGTCACGAAAATGCCGATGTCCAGCGCAGCTCCAGCCATCTCCGCCGAGCACGATGGCGCAGCACGCAGGCGAGCGCGGCAAGCGTTGCGCAGCACCAGCCCGGCCATGATGGCGCGGCGCCGGAACAGCATTGCCGCATCCTGGAGGCTGGCGGGCGCCGGGCCGCAGGCCGCATCGAGCCTCAAGGGCGTCTGATCGTTCATTCTTTTCGTAATTCCCCGTCGAGTAGAACAATGCCGAGACAGCAGGCGATACGCATGCGAATGAGATTTGGACGCCGGCACTTAAGGCCTTGCTCAGAAATAACTGCGCCATCTGGCTTGTCTTTTTGTCCGTCCGCCGCGTTGCGAAAAGGGTTACATACCCGTGTATGCGCCCCTTTCCGCTGCCCAAGCGGACGAACAAAAATCCGGCGCCATCTGACTCAGTTATTTATGAGCAAGGCCTAAGGAGAGATTATGGACACGGAAGCTTCGCCACCGGGGAGAGACAACCGCGCCCGCGCGCTGTACTACACCGGCGCGCGCCAGGCCGCCATCCGCTCCGTGGATGTTCCGGGTTTGACGGATGCCGGCGGGGAGAGCGCGGCGGTGGCCGTTCGCAGCCTCTATTCGGGCCTCAGCCGGGGGACGGAGCGGCTCGTTTACGAGGGCCGGCTGCCGGAAAGCGAATGGCAGCGCATGCGCGCGCCCCTTCAGGACGGCGATTTCCCGTTTCCGGTCAAGTATGGCTATGCCGCCGTTGGCGAGGTGGAAGATGGGCCGGAGGCGCTGCGGGGGCGCAACGTCTTCGCGCTGTACCCCCATCAGGACCGCTTCGTACTGCCCGCGGACGCGGTGATTCCGCTGCCCTCGGGCGTGCCGCCGCGCCGCGCCATCCTCGCCGCGAACATGGAAACCGCGCTCAATGCGTTGTGGGATAGCGGCGCCAGCGCGGGGCATCACATTGCCGTGATCGGCGCGGGCGTGGTCGGCTGCCTCATTGCCGGCCTTGCGGCGCGTCTGCCGGGGGCGGAGGTGACGCTCATCGACATCCGGCCGGAGCGCGCGGACATCGCCGCAAAGCTCGGCGTCGGGTTCAGCCTGCCGGATGCGGCCGGTAAGGGCGCGGCCATCGTGTTCCACACCAGCGCGTCGGAGGCCGGGCTGCACCTCGCGCTCGCCATCGCCGGGTTCGAGGCCCGCATCGTCGAGGTGAGCTGGTACGGCGACCGCTTGGTCAGCCTGCCCCTGGGGGCTGCGTTCCACAGCCAGCGCCTGCAACTGATCTCGTCGCAGGTCGGGCACGTGGCGCCGGCATTCCGCACGCGCTGCACGCACCGGCAACGGCTCACCGCCGCGCTGGCCCTCCTCGCCGATCCGCGCTTCGACGCTCTCATCACGGAGGAAATCGCCTTCGACGACATGCCCGCCGCATTGCCGCGCCTGCTCGCGCCGGACGCGCCGGGTCTGGCCACCGCCATCCATTATCCACGCAACACCTGATCGGAGGGACCAATGTACGCACTCGAAGTCCGCGACCACATCATGATCGCGCATAGCTTGGCCGGCGAATTCTTTGGCCCGGCGCAACAGCTTCACGGCGCCACCTTCATTGTGGATGCCGCATTTTTCCGCGAAACGCTGGACGAGCATAACGTGGTGGTGGATATCGGGCGGGCATCGGAGGTGCTGAAGGCCGTGCTGAAGCCGCTCAACTACGCCAATCTCGACGCGCTTCCCGCGTTTGCGGCCAAGCTCACCACCACGGAATTCCTCTGCCGCCATATTTTCGATGGGGTGCAAAAGGCGATCCGCGAGGGCGAGTTTGGCCCCGGCAACGGCGGCCTGACGCGGCTTCGCGTGACGTTGCAGGAGTCGCACGTGGCGCGGGCATGGTTCGAGGGGCCAGTGACCGCGTGATGCCGGCTTCGCTTGATCGCTTCACCGGAAGCGTGATGGAGGTAGCGGATGCCCCGCCGCACACCAGCATGCTACCGTGCTCGGCCGCGTCAAGGGTAAACGGCCTTTTCAGGCCGCGCTGGCGCGTCCTTGCCCCCTCCTGCGCGCGGCGGCATTGGGCTTGTGCATGGCCGGGACATGGCGTAATCGCGGAACTGCTATCCTGGCGGTGTCCGCAAACGCCATAAGGAACATGACCATGCAGAATAGCCAATATGCCGGCCTCGATGTGTCGTTGAAGGAAACGGCGATCTGCGTCATCGATGAGGGGAACACCGTGGTCTGGCGCGGTCAGGTTGATACGCCGCCGGAAGCCATCGCCTCGGCCATGAAGCGGCAGGCGCCGCATGCGGTCAGGGTCGGCCTCGAAAGCGGCCAACTGTCGAACTGGCTGTACCTCACGTTGAAAAAAGGCAGGTCTACCAGTCATCTGTGTCGATGCCCGCCATGCCAGAGCCGCCTTGTCGCTGAAGATCAACAAGACGGATGCCAACGATGCCCATGGCCTGGCCCAGATCATGCGCGCCGGCTGGTACCGCGAGGTAGCGGTCAAAAGCGATGCGTGCCAGATCGTGCGCGCGCTGCTGGTGGCGAGGGCTCAGCTTGTCTCGCAAATCACGACACTGAAGAATTGTGTTCGAGGCATTCTGAAGACCGCTGGCCTCGTGATGCCCAAAGGTCTGCGCAGTCAATTCCCCGCGCGTGTGCGGCAGGCGGTCGACGGCCATCCGGCGCTGGCGGCCATCGTCGAACCGGCATTGCGGGTGCTGGAGGCAACACGAGCTCAGCTAAGCGTCTACGACCGGGCCGTCATGCACCGCGCGCGCGGTGACGGCACGGTCCGCAGACTGATGTCTGCGCCGGGCGCCGGTGCTGTGGTGGCTTTAACCTATGTCTCCGCCGTCGCAGACGCTTTGATGGAACTTGCCCTGCAATTCGAGTCCGCCCACTTCGCCCAGATCCGCCGGCATCACCAATCCGTCGCGCGGGAGGCCGGCGGCGATCCGCAACCCGGCCCGTCCAGCAAACGCCGGCGTTCTAAGAACGCGTAGGCGCTGTCATTCTTGTTGCTTCTTGCTTCGCCGGCATTCTTTTGTTCGGCCCGAGCACGGTGGCATCCTCGACCGCACCGGGGCTGGCGGCGCAAACCCCCTCGCGGGGCGGGGCCAAATCACCGTGAAGTTCAATTTGTTGGGATCCGGTGGAATTCACACTGCTGGTAACACCCGGCGATCGCCGCCGCCGGCATTCGCAGAAAATGCGGCGCCCCTTGGTTCGCAGGAGGGCGCCGCCTAAACTTCGAGGCTTTACGGCTTGGGCGTTGGCGTCTCAGCCGTACTGGGCGGCAGGGCCGGATAGACCACCATCGGCTGCTCTCCGGTCAGGCTCGCGAGGAAAACGGTAATCTTCGTCACGTCGTCATCGCTCAGTTTGGCGCCGAGCTGGGCCGATCCCATAACAGCCACGGCTTGCTTCAAATCCCACGACTTGCCGGTATGGAAATAGGGGGCTGTCAGTTCAATGTTCCTCAGCGTGGGGACTTTGTAGACATATTCATCATCCTTGGACTTCGTTACCTCGAAACGCCCTTTGTCCGCAGGCGGCAGGAATTCCGCCCCCGGCTTCTCGACCACACCGAACGGCGCGTATTTGCCGCCGCCCATGTTGACGCCGTTATGGCAACTGGCGCATCCCTTATCCATGAACAGCTTGAGGCCATCCTTCTGGCTGGCGGTCAGAGCGTTGTCATCGCCCTTGAGATATTTGTCGAACGGCGCATCGGGCGTGATCAGCGCCGCCTCGAACACGGCGATGGCTTTCACCACGTTGCCGATCACGATGGGATCGCTCTCGCCCGGAAAAGCCGCTTCGAACTTCGCCTTGTAGCCGGGAATCTTCTTCAGCATCTCAATGACATGCGAATGGTTTGAGGCCATCTCGATGGGGTTGACCATCGGCCCGCCCGCCTGCTCCGCAAGATCCTTGGCGCGGCCGTCCCAGAACTGAGCGGTGTTGAAAACCGAGTTCAGCACGGTGGGCGCGTTACGTCCGCCCTTCTGCCAGCGATGTCCGACCGGCGTCTCCATGCCATCGGTGCCGCCAAGGCCAACCTGGTGGCAGGAATTGCAACTGATTGTATGGCTTTCCGACAGGCGCGGATCGAAATAGAGCGCCGCGCCCAGTTCGATTTTGGCGGGCGTGGCGGGATTGCCTTCAAGTGCGGGAGGTGTGCTGGGGATGGGCTGGAACAGTTCTTGCGCCTGTTTCCGCATGTCATCGGCAGCCAGCGCCGGGACCGTTGTCAGAAACACAACTGCGAAGGCCAGAATAATGCGGGGCCTCATGTGCCGTTCTCCTCGTCTAACCGCGTGGGGATACGCGATTGCGGAGGAAAACTCTCACAGCCCGCTTGACAGGACGCTAGCAGCGTTTGTTAGCGTCCTGTCAGCTTCGCCTTAACATCAAGGCGGTATTTCCTGCAACACAGCGCTGGGTCAGCTTCATTTTTTATTTCGGATTCAGGTCATTTGATTTGGCGGTGCGCCATCATAACAAATCATCACTTTTAAGTGAAATGAGAAAATTCACTCATACTGATTCTCACGGTCCATCACCCATGTGCCCGCGGGCGGCGCCCCGATATCGCGCGCACGCGGGAACAGCGCCGTCAGCAGGCCGGCATCCTGCCGGTACGTGTCCGCAGGGCATAGCATGAAGGCGGCGGCGGGCATGAACGGTCCCTCCGGGAACCCAGCTTCCGTTTCTCCCCTAACCGATAGCACGCCCCGCTCCGTCTCTGGCCTGACGCGGCATGTTAATAATTTGTCAGCTCGCGTTCCCGGTGGATTTGCGGAAAAGCATGAACAGGGCGAAGCTTCTCTTGAACAACAGCAAATAGCTGGCGTGCAGAACCACGAAGATAAGGAACAGATTGGCCATTGCTTCGTGCAGTTCGCCAATCAAGCCTTCCTCGCGTTCGCCCTCGTCTTCGCCGTATTCAAAACCCATGCGGAATACCCCTGGAGCTGCTGGCGGGGCGGCGGCGGTCACGCTGCCGGCCTGCGTGTGCATTCCGGCAGCCGTGAGGGATGGCCGGTCGAGTGCAAAGCCGGTGAGCGTCGCGAGCAGCAGGCTGACGGCCAACCCGGCGAGCAGCACCTTGCCGATGACCGGATGATCCGGCGATGTAATCTTCCGCACTTCCGGTAGCGCCGGAACATACTTGGCGAGACTGACCTGGCGCGGGCCGGTGAGGCCCCACGCGATGCGGATCGCGATGAGCGCGGCGAGCCCGTAGCCGAGCCAGGCATGAATAAGGCCGAGTTCGCCCGTCACATAGACCGCGATGGCCAGGATTGCCTGCGCTGCATGGAAAAGGCGCAGCCGTTCGAAAATCGTCATAGAATCGTGTCCGCGTGCACATTGGTGATAGGGAGCGGCCGGTCAAGCACCAGCACCGCAGGATGGTAGCAGAGTGGAGATCGCTGCATCCTGACCGCTGCTGTCAGCATTTTGACAGCTCCCACCGGCTACTCCCGGCGGGAGCTGGACGAAACTCGTCCACTGAATAGTTGGCTCGAAGCCGGGAGCCGGCACCCCGGCGGTTGCCGCAGGCAGTGGCGTGCTCCTATCCTTCCGGGATCGCGGACATAAGCCCGGCGAACGATGGCGCGGCCACGTGGTCTCAATGCGGAGTCCGGCCGGGCCGGAAGAGTCCGTACACCTCTGACGGGAAACATCCGCCGCCGCTATCCGGCGCTGGAGGTAGTATTCGGGATCGGACATGCGCAACGGCTGCTCACCTCAAGACTGGCGCCATGGCCTCAGTGAAGCGGAGGCCCAGGCACGGCTGCAAGCGGAGGGCTACAACGAACTCCCCCGCCAGGACCGGCGCACGCCATTCCGCATCGTCCTGGAAGTGATGCGCGAACCGATGCTGGCGCTGCTGCTGGGCGGCGGCGCGGTCTATCTGGCACTCGGCGACCTGAAGGAGGCGCTGATCCTCCTCGCCTTCGCGACGATGTCCACCGTGATCACGGTGGTGCAGGAGAGCCGCACCTAGCGCGTGCTCGAAACGCTGCGCGACCTGACCAGCCCTCGCGCGCTGGTGATCCGCGATGGCGAGCGCCGGCGCATCCCCGGCCGCGAGGTGGTGCGCGGCGACCTGCTGGCGCTCACGGCGCTGACGTTCATCTATCCCCATCTGATGGCCGGTCCCGGTCTGCTGATCGCCGGACACCAGCAGTTGGAGGCGGATTGCTTTGCCTGCCACGCGCCGTTCGGCGGCTCCTCATCGGCGCGGTGCGCGGTGTGCCACAAGCCGGAGGACATCGGCAAGGTGAACACCAAAGGCGTGCCCATCGTCAAGCAGACGGGCGCGGTAGTGACCTTTCACCAGAAGCTGACGCGCCAGGATTGCGTGGCCTGCCACAGCGATCATGCCGGGGCGCGGCGCTACCGTCCCGAGGGGCGTTTCAGTCACAGCCTGCTCGAACCCGCCGTGCGCGATGCCTGCACCGGGTGCCACAAGGCGCCGCAGGACAAGACGCATAAGGAGTTCGCTGGCGCATGCACCTCGTGCCACACCATGACGAAGTGGAAACCGGCTGTCGCGGATCACGCCAAATTTTTCGTCCTGGATGGCAATCACCACCAGCGCTGTTCCACCTGCCATGTGCGCAACACCACCAGCGCCTGGACGTGTTACACCTGTCACGCGCATACGCCGGACAAAGTCAGGCAGGAGCACACTGAGGTAGCCACTCGCGACATCGGCAATTGTATTGATTGTCATCGCAGTGCCAATAAGCGCGACAGCCGCAAAGATGGGCAAAAGGGGCGGGAAGGTAACTGATCCCCGCCGCTTTCCCGTCTACACGCGGTTGTTTCAAAACCCGCAGCAATGGTGAAAATATGGCCTTCATATCCGCGAAATGGAAACTGACCGTCCGGGTCGTTCCATTCGTCGCCCTTGCCGTTGCCGCCAAGCTCGCGGCCCATTACGGCGGCGTCGAACTGTTTTCCCTGAGCCCGCTGTTCGGAGCCATCATCTCGGCCAACGTCTTTCTCATCGGCTTCCTGATCTCCGGCGTCCTGGTGGACTACAAGGAGAGCGAGCGGCTGCCCGGCGAGCTTGCCTGCTCGTTCGAAGTGCTGGCCGACGAGGCGTCCATCCTGGCGATGAGCGGCAAGGACGAGGCAGCAGGCCGGCTGCTCGCGCATGTGCGGGGCACTCTCGCCGCCACGCTGGCCTGGTTCGTCAAGGAGGAGCACACCAGTGTGCTTACCGCCAGGATATCCGGCTTCAACGCGCATTTTCTGGCGCTCGAACCGCTCACCCAGGCGAATTTCATTGCGCGGCTGAAGCAGGAGCAGCACAACATCCGCAGGATCGTCACCCGCGTCCATACGATCCGCGAAACGGATTTCAATCCGTCCGGCTACGCGATTGCGGAAGTTATGTCTCTACTCCTGAGCGTTGGGTTGATTTTCACGGCCGTAGAACCGTTTTATCAGAGCATGTTCTTCATCATGTTTGTGACCTTCGTTCAGGTTTACATGATTTTGCTCATAAGGGATCTGGATAACCCGTTTGCATATTACAACAAGGGGACCCTGACGGAGAACGTCTCGCTCAAGCCGCTGTACGACTTGCAGCAGAGGCTCGGGCAAGCCGCCGGCCAGCAGGGCTCTGCCCTCAAGCTTGTGCCGCAGCCCGGCGGAACCGCCGCTCCGCGCCATAAGGGTAAACGCCGACGCTGAGACAGGCTTAAACCAGACCGGCCAATAAAGGGGCGGGCATACGGGCGTCCTGCGCCGCAGTTCCGCCGGATCATGCGGCAGCGGTCTTGTCCTGACATTTGTGCGGACCTGCAGGCGGCTTCCCGTGTATAAAGGACGGATACCGGCACTCGCCGGAACAGGGGCTGGCCGCAACGGTGAACTGATGCAGGAGAATTCATGCGGCGCACCGTGTTCCGGACGGAAGATCTGACCAAGATTTACGACACGGGTTCCATGCAAATCCACGCCCTGCGCGGCGTGTCGCTCGAATTGTATGCGGGTGAAATCGCGGTGCTGCTCGGCCCCTCAGGGTCGGGCAAGTCTACATTGCTGAACATTCTGGGTGGGCTGGACACGGCGACCTCCGGCAAAGTCATCTTCGAGGGCCGCGACCTGAGCGCGATGGATGAGGACGGTCTTACTGAATACCGCCGCCATTATATCGGCTTCGTCTTCCAGTTCTATAACCTGATCCCGAGCCTTACCGCCCGCGAGAACGTGGCGATTTTCTGTCCAGCGACGCGGTGCGCATTCAGGCTGGCGCGCCTGCGATGATCGAAGGCTGGGGCGGACCTCCGCTCAACGCGCGCGTGACGCGTATCGAGCCGGCGGGCTTCAAAGAGATTTCTGCACTGGGCGTGGAGGAGCAGCGCGTCCATGTGCGCCTGGACCTGGCCGGCCCGGCGAACGAATGGCGCCGGCTCGGGCACGAATACCGGGTCTTCGTGCGCGTCATCGTGGCAAAGGCGGACGATGCGCTGATCGTGCCGCTGAGCGCACTGTTCCGATCAGGCGATCAGTGGGCGGTGTTCAAGGTTGAGAGCGCCCGGGCAAGGCTCCAGCCTGTCGAGATAGGCGAGCGCAACCTGCGCCACGCCGCTGTGCGCGGCGGACTTCGCGAAGGCGAAGTGGTGATCGTGCATCCGAACGACCGCATCACCGGCGGCGTCCGCATCGTGGAGCGGCAGGCGGCACGTTAGCCCCGCCGGGCAGGTTCACCGCGGATCCGGCTTGCATATAACCGCTTGTACACTGGCACAGTCCATGCTGTGGTGCTGCGTACTGCATCCGGTGACAGTGGCTGCCCGGATAGCTGCCATAATCGCCAAGAAGAGTTCGCCAAAAGTGGCTGACAGGTTCAGGCATACTTATGTTTGGGTGACGAGCCGCTCTCCGGCCATGTAAAAAGTTACGCATCCCTGCAATGCGAGACGTGTTCATGATCCGAAAGAACCCCAGCGGCGACCTTCCCGTGATCCATCCGGGCGCCTTTGCCGATCCCACCGCCATCGTGTGCGGCAAGGTGATAGTGCACGAGAATGTGTTCATCGGCCCCTACGCGGTAATCCGCGCCGGCGAAACCGACGCCAATGGAAACATGGAGCCTATCGTTATCGGTGCCAACTCGAACATTCAGGATGGTGTCGTGATGCATTCCAAGTCCGGAGCGGCTGTGACCATTGGCAGAAACACGTCCATCGCGCACAGGTCGATCATCCACGGGCCGTGCACCATCGGCGATAACGTCTTTATCGGTTTCAATTCAGTCCTGTTCAATTGCGAAATTGGAGAGGGGTCTGCGGTGCGGCACAACTCGGTGGTGGAAGGCTGTCATGTTCCGCCGGGATTCCATATTCCGTCTACCACCAGCATTCACAATGACCAGGAACTCCTACTGCTCGAACCCGCTCCTTTGGACATGACTACCTTTTCGGAAGATGTCGTGCGGACCAATATTGACCTGGTCAAAGGATACAAACGCCTCGCTAACGAGATGTAAAGTCATTGGGCGTCCCGCATAGCCATAATTGCGCCGGCTGGCCATCAAATTCCACGCAGATCTGCAGCTGGGGCATCTTTGGCCGCCATGCACAAGAGCTCATGGGGCCGGAGCATGAAATATGCTTGCTATCCTGTACTTGCCGCAGCCCGAAGGTTTCATTGGCCATGATTGCGAATGCTGCCTTGCGGCAATGCCGGGGGGAGAGGGGGTGTTTGCAGCTGGTGGAGGGGGTGGGGATTCGAACTCCAGCCCATCGATAAAAGCTGCTGAAATCATAGGTCCGTTTGACAATTGAACGTCCGCATTTGGAGAACGCAACGAGGTCTGTTCGGGGTTATGACCGCCAGGTCTTCGCACGATTCCGGTGGACCGCTGCTCCTCCGATTGCAGATGGAAATGCTGCACCTGCGAAAAATGGGAGCAGAATAGTGTTGCGCGCCCGGCCTCCACCTCAGATTGAGGCCGTAGGACGAAACCGCTACGCGGTAAACCGCTGCCGCGCGGGTAATATTCCTTCTAAATCGTCAAGGCAAGACGCTCGCTCTGATTGAGAATGAGGTTCCTCCCTCGTTCACAATAGGAGTTGCGTATGCGTATCAGCCCGCTTCGTCAGCGTATGATCGGCGACATGACTGCCCGCCAGTTTGGAGAGAAGTCACAAAAAGACTATATCCGGTGTGTGCTGAACTTCGCCGTATTCATCGGCCGCTCGCCGGACACTGCCACCCTCGAAGATTTACAGCGCTTCCGCCTCCATTTAACCGGCAGCTCGCTGAGCATTGCAAGCGTCAACACGGCAATGCAGGCGCTGCGATTTTTCTTCAGCGTCACCCTCGACAAGCCGGGGCTTCTCAAGGCGCTGTTCCGGGTACAAGCGCCCCAGAAGCTGCCTGTAGTGCTGAACCAGGAGGAAGTCGCCCGGCTCCTTGAGGCTGCGTCCTGCGCCAAGCACAAGGCGGCGCTGAGCGTTGCCTATGGCGCGGGGCTCAGGGCCTCCGAAGTGGTGTCGCTCAAGGTCTCGGATGTCGACAGCACCCGTATGGTGCTGCGGGTCGAGCAAGGCAAGGGGCGCAAGGACCGCCCGGCGCCGGATGGCGCCTCTTTTTAGCTCAGAAGAGCCGGTGCTGAAGCACCGGCGGCCATGCTCTCCCCCACGCTGCTCGACGTCCTGCGCGAATGGTACCGCATCGGCAAGCCGGCGGCCTGGCTGTTTCCAGGGCAGAACCCGGTCAATCCGATGACCACGCGCCAGCTCAACCGCATCTGCCATGCAGCAGCCCATGTGGCCGAGATCAACAAGAGGGTTTCTCTGCATACGCTAAGGCACAGCTTTGCGACCCACCTGCTGGAGCAGGATATCGATATTCGCGTGATTCAAGTTTTGCTCGGACACGCGAAGCTTAATACGACGGCGCTCTATACGCGCGTGGCTACCACGACGATCCGCAAGGTGATGAGCCCGCTGAGGTGGACAACAACACGGTCGAGCGCGACATGCGCCCGATTGCTCTCGGGCGGCGCAACAGCCTGTTCGCAGGCAGCGAAAGCGGAGCGAAGACGTGGGCAGTGCTGTCGTCGCTGATCAACACGGCGATGCTTAATGACGTCGATCCGCAGACGTGGCTGACCGATGTGTTGGAGCGGATCGTCTCTGGCCGCACCAAGGCCAATCAGCTCTCGGAACTGCTACCCTGGAACTGGAAGGCTGCGCGCAACGGAGTTGCGCGGGAGAAACTGAGCGCCGCAGCCTGACAGAAGCCACCGCCCCCTGTGGTGTTCCCATAGCGGATACGTTGTAGCGCATGGCGTTTTCCAGCGTTTCGCCGCAGGGCGCGGTATTGAACACGCCGCTGCTTTTCGTCAGCCTGCCGCGCGCCAGAACCAGCACCTGATATTCCAGCTCGGAAAACAGCCCCGTGCCGCACGATTCCTTGTTGGGCGGCGCCTCGTAGCGGCTGGCATAGTCGAGCGCCATCTTGACCACGCCGGCGGTTTGCTCCCTGGCGTGGAGAAACGTATAGACCTCGACCTGATCGCCCGCCGGCAGGCCGCCGCTCACGGCGCTGATGAAGCCGTGCCCCCGGCGGTCCGCCCAGATGAAGGCCGTGGCGTCGCGCAGGTTCGACGGCGCGCCCTGCCACACATGCCCGGCATCAGCGGCACCGGCGGCGTATTCGAATGCATGCAGGTCGAGATTGACCTCGCCGCGCCAGACCACGGCCACCTTGCTGATCTGTTCGAGATCGCGCGTCACGACCGGCTTCTCGTCGCGCTCGCCGTTGGGGAAGATCACCGCGACGGCGGACTTGTCGCCGGCGAAACAGTCGAGCACGTAATCCATGCGCCCCTTCAGATCGAACGGCGCCACGAACTGGAAGCCGGCGTATTCGATGTGCACCCGGCCGCCCGTCAGACAGGGCGACAGCGCGGTGAGGCGCATCTGCCCGGCCGGCAGTGGCACCGCCGTCACCTCCGCCTTCGCGCAGAAGGCATGGTTCTCGCCGTTAGCGAAGCTCGGCGGGGCCTGGAGCAGGAGTACAGCCGCCACTCCCAGCGCCGCGCGCAAGGTCCACCTGGCGATATGTTTTTTCGTTTTGCGCACCCGGATACGCCTGCCACCATTCCTGTCGCGCCAACTTTGGGCAAGTCATGGCTGAGAAGTATTACAGGAGTGCGACAAGCCGGCGGAGAATGACGGCACAGGCCGCTTGTAGATACTTTATTAACGAAACTTCAAATGTTGACATTTAGGCATGACTTGTGCTATATATTCCTAGTCTGGAAGGGTGCGTGTATACAATACACCTAGCCTTATACCTGCTCTCGAGGCGGCGTTGATTGACGCGTACTCACATTCTCGTGATCCGGCGAAGTCAACGGTAATTTGAAGCTCCCCTGCCACAGCAAAAGGCGCGCTGGGCGTCAGCGGCAGGGCATCGCTTCCTCACATGAAATCTTTCGAGCCGGACTACGCGGCGGCAATCGAACACAACACAACACAGCACAGCGCCCGGCTGCGAGACGCGCCGCCTCAGCCCCTGCCGGACAGACGCGCCAGCAGTCCACGGCCGATTCAAGTCTACGGTGCGCTGGCGCGAGCCGTCGCGGGGCCGGGTGGCGATGTCTCACGCGCTGCCCATCGCGGCCAGAAGGATGCCTCACATGCGGGGGCTGCCGGCAGGGAATAAAAATACATCGTAAAAAACAACACGTTACGGTTGTGTGTATTCACTTTGTTGATTGGTGTGCTCATTTTAACACGAGGTGGACCCGTTCTCTCCGGGCGCGATTGAATCATTTGCCTAAAACACGTATAGATTTTGAAATCATAGTTGATGCGCGGTGTCCACGACCGGCGAATTTGAGCACATCGCTCCTGAGCGCATTCACCTAGAGGGGACAGCATGATGACGAACGTTGCCGCAGGGGCGGGCGCTGGCATTGCCAAAGACGAGCTGTTAGGTTCGCGAAATTGGGGGGTATAAGGAATTTCTCAGCAATGTCTAACGGGGCTCCTGCCTTCGCCGTAGAGGATTGGTGGGCGTGGACGGCCGGGCGCGAAACGCGCAAGTCTTGGCAAGACTGGGCCATCGGGCGCCAAGATGCTGTCGCCGACGAGAGCGATAGCACGCTGCCGGCCGCCTTGCGACGGCGTATTACGCCGATCGGCCAGAGACTGTTACAGGCCGGGGCGATCTGCGCCGGATCAGAGCCGGAGCCGCTCTATGTTTTCGCCTCCCGCCACGGCGAGATGACGCGCACGCTGTCGATTTTGACCAGCATGACCGGTCAGAACGAAGTGTCGCCCGCCGATTTCAGCCTCTCCGTCCACAATGCGCTGGCCGGCCTGCTGTCCATCCATACCCGGAATACATTGGGCCATACGGCCCTGGCCAGCGGCCCGGATACGTTCGCCTATGGCTTCATGGAAGCGCTGGCCTGCCTGCACGAGGAGCCGGGCCGCCCCGTGCTCTATTGTTACGGCGATGCGCCCCTGCCAGGCCCGTATGCCGATTTCTCCCATACTGACAAGGGCTTGCCTCTTGTGGTGGCCCTGGTGTTGCGGAGCGCTCCGCCCGGTGAACCCCACCTGACATTCAGCGCCGGGCCCAGCGTGTCGGAGCACGGGGGCCGAGACCAGCGCGGCCGAAATCTTCCTGCGCTTTTTGCTGGATGGCGGCAATCAGGCCCGCGCCGTTGGCGAGCGGATGATCTGGCAATGGGCGCGGGGGCCAGTGAGATGAATCGTCTGTGGCGCATAGCGGCGACCGGGATGTTCTTTGCGTTGCTGTTCGGCGGCGGCGCCATTCTGGCGCTGACCGCTTTCCCGATCATTCACCTCACCACGCGGTCGCCGGAAAAGCGGCGCACGCGCAACCAGGTGGCGATCCACAAGGCGTTCCAGATCTACATCGTCCTGCTCCAGGCGCTGCGAGTGCTGGATTTGAAAATCATCGGCGCCGAAAAGCTGAACGACGCCGGCGGCCGGATGATCGTGGCCAATCATCCGTCTCTGCTCGATGTGGTCTTGCTGATGGCGCTGGTGCGCCGATCCCAATGCATCGTCAAAAGTGAATTGTGGGAGAGCGACACATTGGGCCGCCTCGTGCGCGGCGCAGGCTACATTCGCAATGATCTGGAGCCGGAAGCCATGCTCGCCGCCTGCCGCAACTCGCTGGCCGCTGGAGAAACGCTTCTGATTTTTCCCGAGGGAACGCGCAGCGTTCCGGGCGAGCCGGTTACATTTCGTCGTGGCTTTGCAAATATTGCCACGGTGCTGGGAGCGGAAATTCAAACCGTCGTCATTACCTGCAATCCGCCAACCCTGACCAAGGGTGAAAAATGGTGGACGGTGCCTGTTCACAAGCCGCTTTTCGTTGTAGACGTCGGCGAACTGATTAAAACATCTGAATGGATGGGAACGGAGCCGCGCTCGATCGCGAGCAGGCGGCTCACACGACACGTGAACAATCTTTTTGCGGTGCGCTTGAGTGATGCAAGACCTGGAATTGGAAATTAAGAAGTTGATTGTCAGCGCCCTTCAGCTCGAAGATCTGAGGGTGGAAGACATTCCTTCGGACGAACCGCTCTTTGGCGAAGGGTTGGGCCTCGATTCCATCGATGCGCTGGAACTCGGCGTTGCTCTGCGCAAACGATTTAGCCTGAAGATCGAAACCGTCAACGACGACCTCAAACAGCATTTCCGCAATGTGCAGAGCCTGGCGGCTTTTGTTCAGGCGCAACAAGCGGGCTAAGAGCGGACTGATATGATTTCGAAAGAAAATATAGAGAGCCAGCTTCAGCACTATCTCGTCGAGATGTTCGAGGTTTCTCCCGAAAAGATCACGCGCGACGCCCGTCTGTTCGAGGATCTCGATCTCGACAGTATCGATGCGGTGGATCTCATCGTGAAGCTGCAGGATCTGACGGGACGGAAGTTCAAGCCAGAAGAATTCAAATCAGTGCGCACTGTCGGTGATTTGATCGACCATGTCGTCCTCATTACCCATGAGTAATCGCACGTTTTCAAGCTTTGCGATCGGGCTGGGTATATTCTATCCGGCTCTTGTTTATGCGCTGCAATCCACGCTCTCCCAAGGGAGCTTTGTCGCCATAGCGGTGGCGACGATTGCACTGCGGGTCGCGACCCTGGACAAGGCCTCGGCGCCGCTGTGGCGCGGCCCCTTGCTGATGGCCATTCCGGCCCTCCTGATCGTTCTGCTCGTCGCGCCCGACATGGCGGCCAAGGCCTATCCGGTCGCCATAAGCCTGGCTGCCGCCGCGGTGTTCGGCGGGTCGTTGATCGCCCCGCCGTCGCTGATAGAGCAATTCGCCCGCCTGCAGGAGCCCGATCTTTCCGAAGAAGGCCAGGCCTATTGCCGCAAGGTGACCCTGGTCTGGACAGTCTGGCTGGTGCTCAACGCCCTCATTGCCGGCCTTCTCGGCTGGACGGGACAGGATGCCGCCTGGGCCATCTGGACCGGAATTGTCGCCTATGCGGTGATGGCGCTGCTGTTTTTGGGCGAGATCGCCATCCGGCGCCGAATCCGCAAAAAGTCCGTCGTGTCATGACGCTATGGCCGGTGGATCAGCTGTTCGCCCAGCGTCCGAGCAAAACGCCGGCAGCCTTTAGCGAAGGCGCGCTGCGGTCGTTCGGCCAATTGCGGCGTGATGTCGGCGCCTGCGCCGCCCGCCTCCGCCAGATCGGGGGACGCCGGGCCCTGCTGGTCACGCGCGACGCCTATTGGGGCGCCGTCGGGCTCCTCGCGCTCGCATCCTCCGGCAAGCAGATCATTCTGCCCCCCAATGCCTTGGCGCAAACGCTGGGCGCGATAGCTCGAGCACGATGATATTCTCCTGGGCGATGACGCCCTGCTGAGGCCAACCCCGCGCGCGATCCGCCTGTGCGCCGCCGACGCTCTCACAAAGGACAGCCTGCCGGAGATCGATCCCGCAACGCCGGTCATCTTCTTCACCTCGGGCTCGACCGGCGAACCCAAGCGCATCGAAAAGACACTGCTCCAGTTGGAGGACGAAGCCCGGTCCATCGATACGCTGCTCGGCCACACCATCGGCCCTGAGGCCCTGGTGCTGGGCACCGTCAGTCACCAGCATGCCTATGGCCTTGCCTTTCGCCTGATGTGGCCATTGCTGAGCGGGCGAATCATCCATGGGCCCATGGTTTCGCTGTGGGAGGAGGTTCTGGCCGCCATGCCCGGCGGCGCGGCGCTCGTGACTAGCCCCGCGCATCTCAGCCGGGTGGCTGGGTTGGAGCCGGTCAGTCCCGCGCAGCGCCCGGCTCTCATTCTGTCCGCCGGGGCGCCGCTCGAGCGAAAGCGCGGCGCGCGAGGCGCGGGCCTTTTTGACCACGTCCATCACCGAGATTTTCGGCAGCACGGAAACCGGGGCGATTGCCTGGCGCCCGCGCGATGGTCAGGACGCGCCGATGGGCGCCCCTGCCCGATGTCACGATCACGCGAACCGGGGACGGCCTGTTGCACGCCCTCGCACGGCATATTCCCGACGAACCGGGGCGCGCGGGCCAGACCCTGTCCGACCAGATCGAGATGGCGAGCGACGGAACCTTTCGTCTCAACGGACGAAGGGATCGGATCGCCAAGATCGAAGGCGCGCGGATCAGCCTCGATGAGCTGGAAAAGGCCTTGATCGCCCTCCCGGAAATAGAGCGCGCTGTCGCCATCGTTCTGCCCGGCGAGACGGCGCTGCTCGCGGCGGCCGTCGTGCCGAGCGAAACGGGGGCGCAGCATCTTTCCGCGGTTGGCGCGTTTCGATTCGGCCGCTATTTGCGGAGCGCCCTGGCGCATCGACTGCCGCCGACCGCGCTGCCCAAGCGCTGGCGATTTGTCGAAGTTCTGCCCGAAAATGCCATGGGAAAGCGAACGGTGCACGAGATGGTCCAGCTTTTTCAATCCCCGGCATCCGCGCCGCCGCACACTGATGCGCCCAAGGTCGATCCACAGATCGTCGCCCTGCGCCGGTTTGACGATGGGTGTGAAATCGATTGTGTCGTTCCGCCCGATCTTTCTTACTTCAACGGTCATTTTCCGGCCACGCCGATCCTGCCCGGCGTGGTGCAGATAGACTGGGTTGTACGCCTGGCCAACCAGTATTTGAGCCTGGGGCTTGAAGCGGCGAGCGCTTTTCAGGTCAAGTTCCGGCGCATTATCGGCCAAAGCCAGCTCTTCACGCTGCGTTTGCGCGTTCTCCCGACCCAGCGCCTTGCGTTCGAGTATCGCATCGATGGCGAAATCGCTTCCTCCGGGTCGGTCGCGCTCCCGCCCCATCGCATCGAAAAGGCCAGCCCATGACCCGCGCGCGATCGGCGCCAATGGCGCTTTCGCCCAGGCTGAGCGCCCAGATCGAAGGCAAGGCCGAGTTCTATGATCTCGACCCGATGCAGGTCGTCTGGCACGGCAATTACGCGCGCTTTCTCGAGCAGGCGCGCTCGGCCCTGATGGACAAAATAGGCTATAGCTACAATGAGATGCACGAATCCGGCCTAGCCTGGCCGATCGTCGATCTTCGCATCAAGTACATCCGCCCCATCCGTCTGGCGCAGGGCTTTCGGGTGGTCGCTCATCTGCTCGAATACGAGCATCGCCTCAAAATCGCCTATGAGATTTACGACATCGCCACCGGGGAGTGCGTGACCAGGGCCCAGACCGTGCAACTGGCGGTCACGCTGGAGGGGGAGCTGGTGTTCCAGTCCCCCGATGAGCTGATCGAAAAGGTAAGGAAGCTTCTGTGAGTGCAAACGCGTCCTCAAGCAGCGAAGCGATAGGACAAGCAAAACACCTCGCCGCGCTCTGGCTGGTCGTGGTTGCGATCATGGGCGGCGTTCTTGTCACGCAGATGCGCCACGGCCTGCCCCTGAGCACCGATCTTCTCGCCCTGCTGCCGCAGGAGGAGCGCGACCCCGTCCTCAAGACGGCCAATGAGGCGATTTCACGCGCGCTGGGACGCCATGTCATCGTGCTTGTCGGCCACCCGGAGCGCGCCAAGGCGCGGGGGTGGCGCAGACGATGGCCGATGCGCTTGCCGCCACCAATCTGGTCGACACCATCGGCTCTCAGGCGACGGCCAGCCAGTTCCGGCAAATCGGGGCAACCTATTTCCCCCACCGTCACGGCCTCCTTGGGGCGGAAGACCGGGAATTGCTCGAGACGGGCCGCGCCCGGGAGATTGCCGGGCGGGCGCTTGCCCAAACCTATGGTATTGGCTTCGCCGACGGCGATCTGCTGCGCAACGATCCCTTTCTCCTGTTTCCCCGCTTTCTGATGGGCCTGCCTGCGATGGCCTCGCGCCTGACCATGGACGACGGCATGCTGTCGGTGACCGAGGGCGGCGTCACCTGGGTCGGGATTATCGGCACGTTGCGCCAGGAGCCCTATCGGCTTGATGTCCAATCCGCCTTGGTGGGCGCGGTGGACCGGGTCGAGCAGACCGCGGCGGCCGAAGATTCGCGCGTGCGGATTCTGCGAACCGGAACCGTCTTCTTCGCGGAAGCGGGCTCCCGCACGGCGATGCAGGAGGCATCGAACCTGTCGACCCTGTCGATGATCGGCACGGTGCTGCTCATTCTGGTGGTTTTTCGCCGGGTGGGGCCGCTGGCGCAAAACACCGTGGCGGTTCTGGTCGGCATCATCGTCGGGGTGACGGCCACGATCCTCATTTTCGGCGAAATCCACGCCATAGCCTTGCTCTTTGGCACCAGCCTGATCGGCACTTCGGTGGATTACGGCCTGTTTTACTGCGCCACGGCCCTGGACCCCGAGGGCGGGTCGCCTGCGCAGCGCCTGCGACGGATTCTGCCGGCGCTCACGCTCGGCCTTGCCACCACCCTCGCCGGCTATGCGCTCTTGGGCTTCGCGCCCTTTCCGGGCTTGAGACAGATCGCCGTTCTGTCGGCGATCGGGCTTTTCTCGGCCTTTCTGACCGTGGTGGCGTGGCTTCCGTTGATGGACCGATCGCGCCCGGCCACGGCGGGGGCAGGGGCGGAACAATGGCTGGCCTTCGTCGACGGCTTTTACGAGATCTGGGAGGCGGATCGCTGGCGTCTTGCCCGCTGGGCGATGGCGGGGCTGGTCCTGGCTGGCGCGGCCATTGGCGTGTTCCGCCTTAACTTCGACGACGATATTCGCAAATTACAGGCCCTGTCGCGACCGCTCAGCGCGCAGCAGCAGCAGATATTCAGCCTGACCGGCTCCAGCATCGCCTCGCAATATTTGTTGATCCATGCCCCTGATGACGAGACGGCCTTGCAGAGCGAGGAGCGCCTTGCCCCGATCCTCGCGCGCCTGAAAGCGGAGCATGTGCTCGGCAATGTCCAGATGCCGGCGGCCTTCGCGCCGTCCGCCGCGCGGCAGGCCGCCGACGAGGCGCTGGTGCGCGAACGCCTGACGCCGCTCCTGTCCGAGCATTGGCGTGCGCTGGGCCTTGATCCGGGCGTTGCGCCTGCCGCGCCCGCCACCGGCCCGCTGACTCTGGAGCAGGTTCTCAAACCCGGCGGGCCGCCGTTTGTGAAGGATTTAATTCTGGCGCCGGGACTGCATGTCGGCGCGCTTCAGGGGCTCACGCAGCCGCAACAGCTGGCCGAGGCGATCAAAGGCGGTTCCGAACGTAAGGTTCATAAATCCGGCCGAGGATTTCAGTGCGCTGCTCGGCAAATATCGTGTTCGCGCCTTGTGGCTGACCATTCTCTCGTTCGCGGCGATCCTCGCCGGCCTCGCCTTGCGGTATGGCGTCGTGGGGGCGGGGCGCATCATGTTCCCGCCCTTGGTGGTGATTGTCGCCACACCGCTGCTGCTGGCTGCGATTGGTCAGTCCCTTTCGTTGTTTCACGTCATGGGCCTGGTGCTTCTGCTCGCCATCAGTGTCGATTACGCGATATTCTTTGGCGAGACGCAGGGACACAGGTCACGTGCGACTATGCTTGGCGTCCTGCTCGCGGCATGCACCACGCTATTGTCATTTGGACTGCTGATTCTAAGCGGAATGCCGGCAATGCAGCATATTGGCGCAACAATGCTGCTGGGCATCACGATTGCTGTTCTGCTGTCGCCCTTGGCTAGACGTAAAAGCGTGGCTACTGGTGGGGCGAAGGTGAGTAGTTGGTGAATAAGACTTATCCGTATTCGATTTATTGCTGACCTTCGGTATTTCGGGCGTTACTATCCCGATAGGCCAATTGTTACCACTTGCGATTTGAGCGGGAACGGCTGTAGCGTGGACCGGAGGACTTACTTCCCAATCACGAGACGCTGCAAGGGAGCTTGAGAAGCTGGGCGCGGAATTCACGGCATGATGCGGCTGACCGGTTGAGTATATGTCTTTTTGCTTTTGACCTTGGTGGACACTTACATGAAACGCGACCTGTCGCCGACAGTTTATCGTAGACTGGTAGAGACACTGAAGGATGACGACTTCATTCGCGTAGCGTATTGCTATCAAATTGGCTCGACTTTCGTAAGCATAAGTCAGATGGAAGATATGATTATCAATTCAATTCTTGTGTGCGATAAGGTAAAAACACAAAGTAAATTAGCGGATGGCGCCGAAAATTCAAAAGTATATTTAGAAAAGCGCGACGCTTTACGTTCATCAACACTCGGTAACTTAATCAATATTCTATCTAGAACACGATCTAAATGAACGAGATGGTCGCTATCTTAAATGGGTAAAAGAGAAGCGGGACTTTTTTGTACATCGTCTATTTCGATACGGCGCATGGCCGGGGGATTTAGATCAAGATGAATGCGTGACTATGATCCGCCAGCTTGGTTATCTTGAGATCATTTTCCGGCGGGCAACCGACCGTATAGCGCCTATTCTCGATCGGTCCGGTCTGATGGGATCTATTGACTGGTGACCGATGATACGGAGTGCGGCGAGCACAGGGTTTAGGGGGCGGATTTCATGAATCCGGCCACGGCGAAATCAACACGCCGCCGCATGCGCGCACCACGGCGCCCACCGCTTCGCGGCTTCCGGGCCGCGACGGCCAGGGAGCACGCGGCGCGCCTGGTATCACGCAAGCAGCAAGGCAAAACTCCCGCGCAAGAACGGATCGAAGCAGCGCAGGCGTCCGGCAGAACCTGAACGGGATGGGGTCCTGAAGCAGCGGGCAGGCCGGCACGTAATCCGCCCGGTCAGCCACCAGGGCAAAGCCTTTGTCCGCCGCCTTGGCCAAGGCTTCACGCGCCGTCCAGACGCGCAAGAATGCGTCCGGCCCCCGCAGGGCATGGGCCTGCTCCAGCGGGCCGAACGCCATTTGCGCGATCTCCCGCCAGGAGCGGCCGGGGCGAAAGGTCTCGATATCCACCCCGGCCGGATGATTGCCGCTGACGATGCAAGCCAGCCAGCCGTGCGAATGGGCGATGGCGAGGAACAGCGGCCGGCGCCCGCAAACATCCACGGCAACCGGACGGCCATGGGCATCATGCCGGAACGTCCAGCGCTGCGGACTGGTGCCGGTCAGCGTGCACAGCATGGCCCGGAGCAGCGCGCGCGCCAGACGGCGGTCCTCGCGCTGAACGGTGCGGGCATCATCCGGGTGTGTCCATCGCGCCAGCGCGGCGCGCGAATTTGCGGAGACGCGAAGGATCGCGCAATAGACGTCCCCGCCCGCACGGCGGCCGGAACATGGTCTTTCGAGATTGGCGCCCCCCAACAGCATGGCCGTATGTAGAGCCTCGGCCGTCAGGCCCGCAATGCCCCCGGCCATTGCTGTGCCGTTTGCGACATGATGCCGCAGAGGGGCCGCCCGCCGGCTCGAATTCGAGCAACGCTGTGCAAAATCACTGAAAGTGGGCATCCGTTTTCACGGAAAGTGCACATTTGCCTCAAATTCGCCTCTGAGTTTTACGACATGGCCAGCGGGGATCGCGTGACCAGGGCCCAGACCGTGTAACCGGCGGTCACGCTGGAGGGGGGAGCTTTCTGTGATGCATACGAGGCGCATGTTCCTTGGCCTGTTGCCGCTATTGGGCGCGGCGCTGTGGATTGCCGATGCACAGGCCGCGCCCGGCGAAGGGTTCGCGCCGCTGCAAAAAGGGCAGATCCTGCGCGGCAAATTCGAGCAGTTCCGCACGCTGAAAGGCTTTGGCGCGCCGTTGAAAAGCGCCGGCTCCTTCACGCTCGCCGTGGACCGCGGCCTGATCTGGCGCACCGAAACCCCCTTCGCGATGATGACCATCATGACCCGCAACGGCCTCATCCAGCGGTCCGAGGGCGGCGGTTCCACCCAGTTGCCGGCGGACCGCGTTCCGTTCATGACTCAATTGTACAACATGCTGGGCGGCGCGCTGGGCGGCGATTGGGGGGCGATGTCCTCCACCTTCGCCATGGCCCGCAAGGACACGAAAACCGGCTGGCAAGTGACCTTCACGCCGTTGCAGCAGGACAGTGCGGGCTTCCCGCTGCAATCCATCGCTGTGAGCGGACGCCAGAACGTCGATGACGTTGTGATGGCCAAGCCCAACGGCGATCAGGATCGCATCGTGTTCGCGCAGCAGCGGATCACGGCGGACGGCCTGACTGCCGAGGAGGCAGAGTTACTCGCCACTGTTGACGCGCAATGAGCAAACGCCTAGTACAGCCCGCCGGAAGTTCGCACCTGCATGCTGCTAACTCGCGAGCGAACTTCCGGCGGATAAGCTGTACTAGCGCTTTGAATCTGCTAGTACGCCTTGTCCGCATGAAGTCCTGTGAGAGCATGCGGCAAACGGGGCAGGACTTCCTGCGGGGCGTACTAGCCGCGCTCTGGCTGGTCCTGGTTGCGATCAGGAGCGTCCCCCTCACGTGGATGCGTCACGGCCTGCCCATTGCAGCGGCGCTGGTGCTGGCGGGCTGCGCGAACTGGCCGTCGCTGGAGTCCGTAGGCAACCCGATTTCGGCGATGCTGCTGTCGCCGGAAACCCCGGCCGGTCCCTCCACCACCAAGGTCTCGGAGGTGCAACTGTCGCCTGATCACAAGCTGGTGCTTCCGCCGCCAGCGGCTTTCGGGGCTCGCATCAAGGTCCGGCAGCTCGTGACCATCGAGCACAGCGGCAATGTCATGGCCTTCGAAGCCCTGCTGACCATCCAGCCCAACTCGGTCGGTCTCATCGCGGTGGACCCGCTTGGCCAGCGCGTGCTGACCATGAACTGGGACGGAACCCAACTCGTGACCGAGAAGTCGCCCGTCCTGCCCGATAGCGTCCGGCCCGAAAGCCTGCTGGCGGATCTGATTGCCGTCTATTGGCCCGCGCCCGCCGTTCAGGGGGCTTTGGCGGCGAGCGGCGCCAAGGTCGAGGACCGTGGCAATCGCAGGATTATCGCGGCCGGCGAGACCCAGCTTTTGACGGCCGACTACGCCTGGACGGCCAAATCCCGCCTTGCCGGAACGATCAAGTATGCAAACCTGTCCTGGGGCTACACGGTCAACGTGAAATCGGTGGAGGCCAAGCCATGAGCGAGGGCTTGGGCCTGACCGCGCTCGGCATCGCCAATTGCCTTGGCGCCGGCAAGCGCGAGGTGGCGGAGGCTCTGTTCCAGGGCTCGCGCGCAGGGCTGCGCACCCGCACCGATCTCATACCCGGACGAACCGTGTACGTAGGCGCGATTGAGGCGGATTTGCCGGAGCTAGCGCCCGCACTGGCCCCGTTCGCCAGCCGCAACAATCGTCTGGCCCAGCTCGCCCTCAACGAAATCGGGGAGGAGATTGACGCGGCAATCGCCCAATATGGCCGCGACCGCATCGCCGTTGTCATGGGCACCAGCACCTCGGGCATCGCGGATGGCGAGGCGGCTTTCGCCTTTCACGCGGAGCACGGCGTCTGGCCTGAAGGCTATGACTACCGCTTGCAGGAAACCGGGAGTCTCGCGGAGTTCGTGGCCCGGTCCCTCGGCCTCACCGGCCCCGCTTACACGATAGCGACCGCCTGTTCGTCGAGCGGCAAGGCCCTGGCCGCCGGTGCGCGGCTTATCCGTGCCGGCTTTGCCGATGCCGTGCTGGCTGGCGGCGTCGATTCCCTCTGCAAAATGACCGTGCAAGGCTTCGCCGCGCTTGAGTGCTTGTCGCCGGGGCTGTGCAACCCGTTCAGCCGCGACCGCGACGGCATCAACATCGGCGAGGGCGCCGCGATCTTCCTCATGGCGCCGCAACCGGCCGCCATCCGGCTGGCTGGGACGGGCGAGACCTCCGACGCGCATCACATCAGCGCGCCCGATCCCACCGGAAAAGGGGCAGCCAGCGCCATGGCGGCGGCGCTCCGGCAGGCGGGCCTCACCCCCGCCGATATCGCCTATTTGAACCTCCACGGCACGGCGACACCGCTCAACGATGCCATGGAGGGCCGCGCCGTTCATGCCGTCTTTGGCGGCGCCACGCCGTGCAGTTCCACCAAAGCCATGACCGGGCACACCCTGGGTGCAGCCGGCGCCTGCGAGGCCGCCTTTCTCTGGCTGACACTCAACCCCGCCACCAACCCCGGAAATCTGCTGCCGCCGCATATCTGCGATGGCGAAACCGATCCCGAAATCCCCCCCTCAATCTGGTGGCGCCGGGCACCCGACTGGCGCCGCAAGGCCGCCGTGTCGCGGCGATGAGCACATCCTTTGCCTTCGGGGGCAGCAATATTGCCATAGTGCTGGAGCGCGCAGCGTCATGAAGCCATGCCCCTACCCAATCGCAGATCTGCTGCCGCACAAGGCGCCGATGATTCTGCTGGATCACGTGACCGGGATGGGTCCGCAACGCCTTGAGGCGGCTGTCCGCGTCACAGCCGGCCGCCCGTTCTTTGAAGAAGGGCGCGGCATGCCTGCGCATGTAGCGCTGGAATGGATGGCGCAAACCTGCGGGGCCTGGGCCGGCGCGCAGGCATTGGACGCCAGGCGCCAAGATCAAGCTCGGCCTTCTGCTGGGCACGAGGAGTTTCCGCGCCGAACGCGCGTGGCTGGAGGAGGGACGCATGTTCACCGTCCACGCCAGCCAGAATTACATGGATAACGAGATCGGCGTCTTCGACTGTTCGGTCACGGATACCGCAAGCGGGGCCGAGGTGGCGGCCGCGCAATTGACGGTCTATCAATCCGATCGAATTGACCATTTGCTTATGGCACACCAACGGATCCGGGCAGTCATGACGCGAACAATTCTGGTGACGGGGGCGAGCAAGGGCATCGGGCGCGCAATTGCCCAGCGGCTTGCGGCCGATGGCTTCAGCATCGCCGTCCATTACGGGCGCGACCGCGAAGGCGGCGAGGCAACGCTGGCCGATGTCCGCGCTGGGGGCGGGACGGGCACCTCCTGCAATTCGATACCGCGAACCGCGAAGAGTGCGCCGCCAAACTGGGTGAATTCATCGGCGCGCACGGCCCCTTCTATGGCGCAGTTGTCAACGCTGGGATCGCGCGCGATGCCGCCTTTCCCGCCATGACCGGCGACGAGTGGGACGCTGTGCTGACCACCAATCTCGACGGCTTTTACAATGTGCTGCACCCGCTGGTCATGCCCATGGTCTCGGCGCGCAAGGGCGGGCGGATCGTCACCCTGTCTTCCGTGTCCGGCATCACCGGCAACCGCGGCCAGGTCAATTACAGCGCGGCCAAGGCCGGCATCATCGGCGCGACCAAGGCGCTGGCGGTGGAACTCGCCAAGCGCAACATTACGGTCAATTGCGTGGCTCCCGGCCTGATCGACACCCAGATGAGCAAGGACGCGCCGAAAGAGCTGATCCTGGAAGCCATCCCCATGCGGCGGACCGGCCGCCCGGAGGAGGTCGCGGCGGCTGTTTCGTTTTTGTGTTCGGATGACGCGGCCTATATCACGCGTCAGGTTTTGTCCGTGAACGGAGGCATGGCCTGATGCGCCGCGTTGTCATCACGGGCATGGGGGGCATTACGTCGCTCGGCAATGATTGGCCGGAGATCCGGGCACGCATGGCCGAGGGCGAGTCAGGCATCCGCACCATGGCCGATTGGGACCGCTACCCCAGCATCAACACGCGGCTCGCCGCGCCGATTGACCGGACGCAGCTCGTGGGGCGCTACCCGCGCAAAGCCACGCGGACCATGGGGCCGGTGTCGCTCATGGCCGTCTATGCCTCTGAGTGCGCACTCGCCAGCGCGCAACTGCTGGACGATCCCGTCCTCAAGAGCGGGCGCTGCGGCGTCGCCTATGGCTCCTCGTTTGGCAGTTTGGCCCCCGTCGTCGCCTTCGCCGAGCTCATGGAAAAGGGCACGACAAAAAAGCTGAACGCCACCAGCTACCTGCAGATGATGAGCCATACGGCCGCCGTCAATATCGGCCTATTCTTCGGCATCACCGGCCGCATCATCCCCACATCGACCGCCTGCACCTCGGGCAGTCTGGCCATCGGCTATTCCTACGAAGCCATCGCTAGCGGCCATGCCGACATCATGCTGGCGGGCGGCGCGGATGAACTCGACATCAGCGAGGCCGCGGTATTCGACACGCTCTATGCCACATCGACCCGCAATGACCGTCCGCATACCAGCCCGCGCCCGTTCGACAAGGATCGTGACGGTCTCGTCATCGGCGAAGGGGCCGGGACGCTGATTGTGGAGGAGCGTGAGCGCGCAATCCGCCGCGGCGCGCCGATTTAGGCCGAGATCGTTGGCTTTGCCACCAATACCGACGGCTGCCACGCCACGCAGCCTCAGCCGGAAACCATGGAGCAAGCCCTGCGCGGGGCGCTGCGCGATGCCGGGCTTGAGCCTGCGGACATTGATTTCGTCAGCGGCCACGGAACCGCGACGGCCGATGGCGATATCGCCGAGAGCAAGGCAACCAGCGCGGTCTTTGGCGCGCGCATCCCGATCCACTCCCTGAAGAGCTATTTCGGGCACAGCCTCGGCGCTTGCGGAGCCATCGAGGCGTGGCTGGGCATCGAAATGATGCGCGACCGCCTGTTTGTGCCCACGCTCAATCTGGACGAGGTGGACCCGCTCTGCGCGCCGCTTGACTATCTCATGGGCGCCCCGCGTCCGCTTGATGTCAAGTATATGATGTCCAACAATTTCGCCTTCGGGGGGATCAATACCTCCCTTATCTTCCGCCGCAATGATTGACAACGAGGGAGGTTGCTGTGTTTACCAGTAAAACGGCACTTATTGCTTTGGCTTTAGCTCTGGTTCTGGGTTCAACGTCGAGCGGGTTCGCGCGCGACGACATAGCGGCCTATCCGATCAGACTGGCGATGGAGAACGCCGATGCCAGGGACAAGCTCGATCCGCAAATCAAGCTCTATTTCGGCAAGAGGCAGCACGGGCCCGTGGTAAAACTCTTGGCGAATGGAAATCCAACAAGAAAGCAAACAGCTTTGCGCGCGCTAATGAAACTGCCTGCCAGCGCGCCTTTCTCAGCGCCGTCCTGTCGCTCCAGGAACGCGCCGCCAAGCTGGGGGGCAATGCGGTGATCGGCATCAGGAGCAATTACCAAAACCAGGTAACGAGCAGCGACGCCACCTATGTCTGCGGCTCGGGCGGGCTGATGTCCGGCGTGGCCCTCATCGGCACGGTCGTCAGGATTGGAAAATAAAGCTCGTTTGCATCCGGGAGCGGATAACCCATCCGTCTCGCACAACCCTCGCTGTGTGACTGTATGCAGGGGGCGATTCCTTTGTTCGGCCGGTGTGCCATTCCTTGTAACTTTCCCCCAGCCAACTCTGGCATTCTCATGAGCGCGGTTACGGGCGGGAGTCCGGTCATTCCTTGGTCTCTGAAGACCGTGACGAAGCCTGGCACCCCGCCCGTTATTCCATCGAACCCGAACAGCCGCCGGGGCCGCAATGCGAGCCCGATTATGCAAGGACGGGTCACCATGGAAAGCATTATTGTTGGTATTGACGTATCGAAACAGAAGCTTGATATCGCCCTGCGTCCCAGCGGGGAGACCTTCGCGGTGGCGCGTGATGCCGCCGGTTTGGACCAGCTCACTGCCCGGCTGAAGGGTCTGATGCCGCATATTGTGGCGCTGGAAGCCACCGGCGGATACGAGACCATTGCCGCCGCGGCGCTGGCGGCGGCCGGCTTGCCGGTTGCCGTGGTCAACCCTGCCCAGGTCCGCGCTTTCGCCAAGGCTCTGGGCAAGCGGGCCAAGACGGACCCCATCGACGCCGCCGTTATCGCGCATTTTGCCGAGGCGGTGAAGCTTGCACCGCGAGCCGTACCGGATGACGCCACGCAACTGCTGGCCGATCTGGTGGCCCGGCGGCGGCAGATCGTCGAGATGATCGGAGCCGAGAGCCAGCGTTTGCAGCGGGCCAGAACCAGCAGCCTCAAGAAGAGCATCGAGCGGTTGATCACGGCGCTGAAGAAAGAACTATCAAGCGCTGACGGCGATATTGATGATGCGATACGTTCCTGTCCCGCTTGGCGGGAGAAGGAGGAACTGCTCACATCGGTTCCCGGTGTAGGCCCGGTGATTTCCAGCACACTGGTCGCGTTGCTGCCCGAGCTTGGCACGCTTTCCCGCAAGCAGATCGCTGCCCTTGCCGGGCTGGCACCATTCACCCGGCAGTCCGGCCAATGGCGGGGACGCAGCCTCATTGGCGGCGGGCGCGGCGTGGTCCGCACGGTTCTGTTCATGGGCGCCCAGGTGGCCAAACGGCACAACCCCATCCTGAAAGCCTTCTTCGACCGCCTCGTGGCAGCCGGAAAGCCCAAGATGGTGGCACTCATTGCCGTTGCCCGTAAGCTGCTGACCATTCTCAACGCCATCGTCAGGGACCAAAAATCATGGCAAAACGCTTGACTTCCAAGACAGCCGCTTCGTCCCGGCCATGCACGGTAGCATGCTTATGTGCGGCGGGGCTCACGGCAATCGCCAATAAAGCTGCGCACGCCGCAACCGGCTCAGGCCGCCGGGCTGGCGCAGCTTCGTTCTTCCGCCTCGCTGACAGACCAGAAGTCGTAAAAATTGTAGAACTGATAGGGATGGGCCAAACATTGCGCCTCCAGCCATTGCGCGTAGCGCGCGGCATAGGCGGCAATGGCGGCCTGCCGTTCATGGCGCGCCAGCTCGATCTTTTCCGCGAACAGCTCGAATGTCACGCGATATCCCGCGCCGTCACGAACGCAGGACAGCAGGTAGACCGGGCATTCCATGACCGAGGCGAGAATATAGGGCCCGGTCGAAAACGGCGCGGGGCTGCCAAGGAATGGCACGGCCACGCTCCGCACAGCGCCCGAAAACGGCGTCCGGTCGCCGGCAATGGCGATCCACTCCCCGCGCTCAACCCGTTCCTTCAGCGCAATGGCCAGCGCCGGCCCGATATCTTCGACTTCGATGTTTGCCGTGACATCGTCCGGCTGCACCGCGCGCAGGAAGGCATTGTACTGCTGCGCATGGCGCGTATGAACCAGCGGATGGATCGTGTGCTGGAATTGCCCGGCAAGACAGGCCCGGCTCAGCTCCGCATTGCCATGATGGGAGACGATCAGCAAGGCGCCGCGGCTGTCGCGGTTCGCCCGCTCGACGATGTCCGGGCTGGCGATGGTGACGGCGCCAATCTGGCGAGGGTCCAGCCAGGAGATAAAGACATCGAGCGCCTTCCCGGCAAAGCTGCGAAAATGCTGGTACGTATCGCGCCGGGTTGGCGGCTTCCGCCCGCTCACGGCAAAGACCCGCTGCAAATAGGTGCGCGAATAGGCGCGCCGCGCCCCGTCAGCCATCCAGAAATATCCGGCGATCAGAGCCACGAGCGCCGTGGTCCCGCGCCGGCCAAGCAGCCGGACGCAGACCTGCACGATCCCCATGCCAAGCCGTGTGCCGCGCTCACGCAGATTGGCCCAATGCGGCGAGGGTGAGCACTCGGGATATGAGGGGCGATGGGCCAGGATCGAAGGCAGGTGTAGCAGCATGCTAATCACCAGGCGTGTGTGCATCCTGGAAATCAGCCAGTTGTCCCGCCACAGGCGAAAGTTCGACGTATTGCCTTCGGGGTAGATCACCCGGACGGGAATATGGAGCGTCGCCACCCCGCTCCAGAACAGGCGCACCATGATCTCAGTGTCAAAATCCATGTACAGCCCGACCTTGGCGCGGTCGAGCACGCCAAGCGTCTCCGCCAGCGGATAGACGCGAAAGCCGCACATGCTGTCGGCGATGCGCAGCGATAGCGTCTCGATCCACACCCAGACATGGGTCAGCCAGCGCCCGATCAGGCGCCCGCGCGGGATGGAGGCGTCATAGACCGGGCGTCCGCTGATAAGGGAGCCGGGATTGTCGCGGGCCGTCTGCACAAGCGCGCCCAGGGCCGCCAGATCGTGCTGGCCATCGGCATCAACCTGCACAACATGAGAAAAGCCGGCCGCTGCCGCATGGCGCAGCCCGGCGATAACCGCGCCCCCCTTGCCGGTGTTCACCGCCTGGCGAAGAACCTCCACCCCGTGTTCCGGGGCATGCAACGCGGCGATCTCCTCACGCGCGGGCGAGGAACTGCCGTCATCGACAACAATCACCGTCAGATCGTGTGCCCGCAGGGCGTTCACCACCTTGGGCAACTCACGGTAATGATTGTGAGTGGGGACGACCGCGCAAGGACGAAAACTCATGGGCACCATTTGGCAAACAAGCGATAATTACACCCAGCGCCCAGTCAAGCACTCGGACTAGTGGCCAGCGTATGCACATTGTCGCCACTCTTGCCGTCTAACTAGCCGTAAACTGGCTTTGGCACCATTGCTAATACCTCGCGTGAACGAAAACCGTTCAACAGCGTGCCGTCAAAAGCGCATGGCCGCCGGACTTGGACATTCAACAGGATCGGAAGCGCGGCGCCGCCGTTCGACGGTCTTGAAAAAAACTATTCTTGAGTGGAAACGCATGTGCCCAAGTCATTCCAGCAGAGATCCGCGCGTGCCCCGCGCCAAGACACCTGCCTCCCCGCCGGCGGAGTCTCACAGCCATGATGTCGTGGTCGCGGGCGCCGGTATCGGCGGGCTCGCGGCGGCGGCGCTCCTTGCCCGGCAGGGGGCGAAGGTGCTGGTTGCCGAAAGCCATGACCGGCCCGGCGGTTCCTGCACCTCCTGGCCGCGCAAGGCCCGGCTGCGCGATGGCACGGCCGGGCGCTTTATTTTCGACAGCGGCGTTCAGGATTTCAGCGGTCTTGGGCCGGACCGCGCCTTGCGCTGGCTGCTGACCGAGCTTGGGCTCTGCTCGCGCCTCACATGGCACAGGGTCCATCACCGCTACCACCTCGATGATCTTGCCATCGATGTACCCGAGACGGCGGAAGGTTTCGCGAGGGAACTGGCGAGGATGTTTCCCGCCGAGGCCGCCGGTCTGGCCGGTTTCTTCGAGGCCATCTCGACCATTTACAAAGACATGGGCGATCACGGCGGCGCTCACCCCGGCATGCCGCAAACCGCCGCCGCACGCGAGCAATGGCTGGCACGCCACCCGGTATCCGCCCGATGGATGCAATCCCCCTTTGCCGGGATGCTCGATGCCTTCATCGCCGATGCACGGCCGAAGCATTTTCTGACGATCCTGGCGGAATATCTGACCGA
Organism: uncultured Alphaproteobacteria bacterium; assembly: GCA_963827885.1. GTDB lineage: Bacteria > Pseudomonadota > Alphaproteobacteria > Rhizobiales > Rhodomicrobiaceae > CAWHDD01. The sequence goes on from CAWHDD010000004.1 coordinate 74,045, forward strand.
CGATCCCGCCTCGCTGACCGTAGGCGAAATGGCGCCGCTGTTTGGCTATTACATCGACGGCGGCTTCTATCCGCAGGGCGGCTCACAGGAACTCGCCAACGCTCTCGCCGGGGCCGTGACGGAGAACGGCGGGCAGTTGCTGCTCTCGACGCGGGTGGATCGCATCAACACGGACAACGGGCGCGCGACAGGCATCACGCTCGCCAATGGCGAAATACACCATGCCGGGCATGTCATTTATAATGGCGATGCCGCCCTGCTGCCGGAGTGTCTCGATGCTGGCCAGCTGCCGCCGCGTTTCCAGCAGCGTCTGGGCAGCCGGCGCCTTGGCCCATCGGCCATACTGGTGAGCCTGGGGCTTGATCGTATCCCTGCCATGCCGGCGCGCGTATTCGTGACCCAAAAGGGTTTCACCTTCGGCATTGGCAATCCCAGCGCCATCGATCCCACCCTGGCGCCGCCCTCCTGCGCCGCAGTAACCCTGATGTGCCTCCTGAGCGAGGAAGACAGCGCCCAATGGTTCACGTTCGACCGGCGCACCTATGCCGCGGAAAAGGAAGCCTTCACCGGGCGCCTGATCGCGATTGCCGACGAGATCGCTCCGGGGTTCGCCGCGAGCATCGTCTACCGGCAGACGGCCGCACCGCCAACTTTCGCGCGCTATCTGAACACCAAGGCCGGCAACATCTACGGCGGCGCCAGACGCCAATGGAAGCCGCTCAATCAGCCGGTACTTCCCGGCCTGCTCCTCGCCGGCGGCGGCACACTCACAGGTCCGGGCATTGAGGCCGTGGTCCTTTCCGGCATCGCCGCCGCAGAGGGCATCCGCGCCGGAGGGTGAAAAGGGTTGTGTCCCGCTCCTATCGGCTCACACACCTGCGTAGCGCTCATAAACGCTGGCTTCCGCGTTATTATTGATCGCCGTCCTGCGGCCGTGGCCACAGGCACTGTACCTGTCCGTGGAGAATGCGCTCGCCGTTTTCAGCGGCACGCGGGATGCGCGCGTGAACCGGGCCTATGTCTGCCTCTACGATGGCACGGCAGACCAGCCGCACAACCCGGCCAGCGTGACGTTCGCGGAGACGCTGTTGTAGTTCCCAGTCCGCGCCGCACTGATCCTCCTGTTCCTGCTGGCGGTGAAGAACCGGTAGAAGATCAAATAGCGGCGAACTCACGGGCGGGGGAGACGGAAACGCGTGTGCCGGAGTTAGGCAGCAAGGTATCAAGGGCACTGCGGACGGCGGTGAAACCGGAGGCTGTCCCGGCGCCAGCGCTCAAGCCCGAGGCGTCAAAGCTTGCTGCCAGTCCGCGCAGTAAGCGGCCGGTTGTGGTGGTCAAGAAAATGCGCGCTTCTGCTATCAAGCATTATACGCCGGCAGTGCCAGCAATCTCGATTTCACCGGGTAAATTCTGCCTCGGCGGAACCTGTAGAAGATTTTGAACCCGTGGCGAGTCCGCTAACTCATTGATGTAAATGGTCGGAGCGGCGAGATTCGAACTCGCGACCCCTAGTCCCCCAGACTAGTGCGCTAACCGGGCTGCGCCACGCTCCGACACCCGCGAAAGGCTTCGCGGAAAATTCACGGTATGCTGAGTGTTGTGCCCCGCCAGAGCGCCGGGGTCAAGAACGATCATGAGACATCCCGCATTTCTGCGGCATGTCTCACTCCTCACACGATTCCGTTACGCCACCACCGGGGCGCCGTATATCTCGGCAAGCTGACTGCGGCAGGCTTGCAGTTCCTTCAAAACCTTGTCGAGCGCGGTCCGCCGCCGGTTGTCATGTCCATCGGCAACCGCCGCGGCAGCCTTACCGTCCGGCCGCTTGGTGCGCCCAGCCGCAGCATCTGCCGCCACATCGGGGATGACCTGCGGCTTCGGCCGCGCAGGTCCCGCCTCCGCCCAGAGGCTCGGGTCCTTCACGAACTTGACACCGTTTTGCCGCAATATGCGCTGCACCCCCTTGATGGTGTAGCCCTGATCGTACAGCAAACCGCGGATACCACGCAGCAATTCAAGGTCTGGCGGCCGGTAGTAGCGGCGGCCGCCGCCCAGCTTCATCGGCTTGATCTGCGTGAATTTACTCTCCCAAAACCGCAGTACATGCTTCGGTACATCAATTTCGGTCGATACTTCGCTGATCGTGCGAAACGCACCCGGAGACTTATCCAAGATTTTGCCCTCTGGATATGTTCTAAGAACGGCAGTACACAAGGCCGACGTTGCCGCATCAACCCTTGGCTAGATTGGTCTTTATCCGTTCTTTCATAATATTACTAGCCTTGAACACGAGCACGCGCCGTGGCGTGATCGGTACTGTCTCGCCGGTCTTGGGGTTACGCCCAATACGTTCAGCCTTCTCCCGGATGCCGAACGACCCGAACGATGACAACTTCACAGGCTCGCCACGTTCCAGCCCTGAAACGATCTCTTTCAGGACAAGTTCGACAAGATCGGCGGCCTCATTGCGCGGCAGGCCGACTTTTTCAAATACGGCTTCCGCTAGATCAGCTCTGGTGAGTGTTTTACTGTTCGCTTGCATTGTTGGCTCCCCCCTCGCTCGGGAGCTATTTCTTCATATTAATCAATAGGAAGCCATTTGGTCAATGGAGAACCGCATTTCAAGGTCATTTTTTTTGAAATTCTTTTGCCCGGAGGACGAGTAAAGAGGCCGTCTACCAGCGCAACAGGGTGGCGCCCCAAGTAAATCCGCCGCCCATCGCTTCCATCAAAATAAGGTCTCCGCGCTTGACGCGGCCGTCTTCAAAAGCCGTATTCAGTGCTAGTGGAATCGATGCCGCGGAGGTATTGCCGTGGCGATCGAGAGTGATAACGATTTTCTCCGGGCCGATGCCGAGCTTCTTCGCCGTACCGTCGAGAATCCGCTTGTTTGCCTGGTGCGGAATGAACCAGTCGATGTCGTTGGCGCTAAGATCATGTAGCGCAAGCATTTCCTCAACAACGCCGGATATGGCATTGACGGCAAAGCGGAATACATCCTTGCCTTGCATACGCAAATGGCCAACTGTACGCGTGGAGGACGGCCCTCCATCCACATAAAGCTTGTCGTTATACCGTCCATCTGAATGCAAAACTGAGCCCAGAACGCCGCGATCCGCGAGCGTGCCTTTGCCCCTTTGAGCCTCCAAAACCACGGCTCCGCCGCCGTCGCCGAACAGCACGCAGGTGGTGCGATCCTCCCAATCCAGGATGCGCGAAAACGTCTCCGCGCCGATCACCAGCGCGCGTTTATGCTGCCCCGCTTTGAGGAAATTATCCGCCGTCGCGAGGGCGTAAACGAAGCCCGAGCACACCGCCTGCAAATCGAACGCGGCGCCGTGTTCGATGCCCAGCGCGGCCTGAACCGCGGTTGCGGTCGCTGGAAATGTGTAATCTGGGGTTGAAGTTGCCAGCACGATGAGATCAATGTCGCGTGCCTCGACGCCCGAACGCTCCAGCGCTTGCCGCGCCGCCGCGATGGCAATGTGCGAAGTCAGCTCGCCGTCCGCCGCCAGATGCCGGCTCTGGATGCCCGTCCGCTCCGTGATCCACTCGTCGCTGGTATCGACCATGCGCGCCAAGTCGGCATTGCTGACAACCCGCTTCGGCAAATAGCCGCCCACTCCCTTGACGATGGATCGTGTGATGCTCACGGACTCGTTACCTCCACGCCATTCGCGGCGTCATTTTCCCTGGCACTCTGCAAAGCACTCTGAAACTTCCGCACGTCGCTGGCGATCGTCTCCAGAAGGCGGGCCTCGGCCATATCGTATGCCAAGTCGATGGCGCTGGCGAATGCCATGGCATCCGCACCGCCGTGACTTTTCACAACGAGGCCATTCACCCCCAGAAACAGCGCACCATTCCTACGGCGCGGGTCCAGCTTCTCCTTCAACGCCATAAAGGCGCCTCGGGCGAAGACGGCACCAATGCGCGCGAAAAACGACCGCCGCATGGCGGCACGCAGATATTCGGCGATCAGTTTGGCTGTGCCCTCGGCGGTTTTCAGGGCGATGTTGCCCGTAAACCCCTCCGTGACCACCACGTCCACGATGCCTTTGCCCAGATCGTCGCCCTCGACGAAGCCGTGATAGGCGATGGGCAGGCCGGGTTGCTTCAACGCCACGCCGGCACGCTTGATATCTTCCAGGCCCTTGACTTCTTCGGAGCCGATATTCAACAGCCCCACTGACGGCCGCTCGATATGGAACAATACCCTGGCGAGCGCCGCGCCCATGGCGGCGAAATCCACCAGCATGGAGGCATCGGCTCCCACATTGGCGCCCAAATCCAGAACGACGCTTTCCGCATTGATGGTCGGCCAGATGCCTGCCATGGCCGGGCGCTCGATGCCCGGCAGCATGCGCAGGCAGAATTTCGACATCACCATTAGGGCGCCCGTGTTGCCGGCGGAAACAGCCGCAGCGGCATCGCCCTTCTTCACCGCCTCCAGCATCAGCCACATGCTGCTCTTCCAGCGGCCGCGCCGCAGCGCCTGGCTCGGCTTGTCATCCATAGCGACGTTCACCGTCGTATGGAAAACAGCGGAGCGCTCGGCCAGAGCCTCGTGAGACTTCAGCTCCCGCCAAATCGCCGTTTCGTCGCCATAAAAGAGGAATTCAATGTTTGGATGACGGATCAACGCCATCGCGGCTGCGGGAATCACGACCGATGGCCCGTGATCGCCGCCCATGGCGTCCAACGCAATTCTAATTGGCGCCCCCATTACCGGCCGCGCGGAAAACCGCGATCCATTCGCTTCACTTGCCCGCCCCATCATAAGCCACAAACGCCCCCGTTGCCACACAATCAGTTTGTGACATAACTCAAGGCATTGAACTAGTTAGTCTTTCAGCCCCACCGGCACAAGCCGCCGCAATCCGGCGCACGGCTGTTCGCGGGCGACCATACTCAATTGACACGAGGAAACAACTGAATTTTGGTTACTTAATGTACGGCAGTTATACCGGCCGCGCGGCTATTCCCCCTTTTTCGCCGCCGCCTGGTGCTCCATCAGCGCCACGCCCTCGGCAACAGTGACGGTCTTGATGCCCGCCGCCTTGATGGCATCGACGGCCGCCTGAAACATGGCGGGGGAGACGCCAAACCGCGCGCCCGTGTTGTCAACCTTGTGATAGGCGAGGATCAGCCAGCGCTTTTTCGCCTTCGCATCCTCAATCGCGGCGCTGATTGCGGAGAGCGGCGTCCGGCGCTGCGGCAGCAGGGCGTTCAATTTCATCCGGTTGCTGCCCGGCGTAACCAGATCGCCGATCTTCACACCCCGCGCGCTGAGATAACCCGCCCCGGCCGCCATGCTTTCAATCCGCTGGTTCGAACCGCCAAAGGGGTAGGCGAAATCCTTCACCGTCTGGCCCGTCAGGTCTTCGAGGTACTGCTTCGAAACCGTCAATTCATCATTTACCTTTCGCGGAGAAAGGCCGGCGAGGTTCCGGTGCCCCACCGTGTGGCTGCCGATCTCGTGCCCCTTGTCCGCGATGTCCTTGATCTGCTCCCGCGTCATAAAGGCGGGCCAGCCCTTTTCGACCGGTTGCGTCGCTATATAGAAGACAGCCTTGATGCGGGCCGCCTCCAGAATCGGCAGGGCCTCGTCATATTGGGAGCGCCAGGAGTCATCGAAGGTGATTGACACCATCCCCTCGCTGAAGGAGGCGCCACGGGGCTCGCTCACGGCCGGCTCGCCGCCTTCCACCACGTCCACCGTTCCTCTTGCCGGAATGACCAGCCAGACAGCGAGCGAACTCAAGCAGATGACCGCCAGCGTAACCAGAGAACGCATGCAATTCCTCAATCGCGGTTCAGACATCGACGAATGCGAACTTAATAAGCCTCTTTGTCTTCGGCGTCATCTCATCGTTGAGAAAAGTCCGTATGATCTCCATAAGTTGCAGGCGCTTGACCACGGCAGGCTGGTCACTTTGCAATACGGCCTGGATCTGCGGCAGCAATCTCATGGCATAGGCCGTCGCGGAGTCGTCGAACACGTTCGAGATGAACTCGCTCATAATCAGCGGCGACTGCCACTGGCCGAATTTCTCCAGGTCTATGGTGCTTTCCACATTGATGCAGCCCAGCATATGCCGGGCTTTGTTAATTTTGTCGCCAAACCGGCTGTAGAGCGCATCGAGCTGGAGACCGCGGCCCTCATCCGGCCCGGTGAGAATCTCGTCGAAGGCTTCCGATGCCGCCAGCAGTGCCGAGCGCATATGCAGGTCCACGATCAGTGCCGTCACCTTGGGATCGAGGATTTGGCGGCCGTTGGCGGCGAACCGGCCCGCGCCGCCGGTATCTGGCTGAGTGGCATCCGGTTGAGCGGCGTCCGGTGGCAGCCACCGCCACACCCCCACCGGCACGGCGATGTTCTTGAGGTGGCGTTCGCCCAGCGGCTGAAACCCCTCGCTGTGGGGCGGCTTGATCTGATCGAAGACCGTCCGGGAAATGCAGATGCCGCCCGGAGGAGCCAGGGCTTCCAGACGCGCCGCGATATTCACCCCATCACCATGGATATCGTCGCCGTCCACAACGATATCGCCGAGGGCAACTCCCATGCGCAGTTGCAGCAACAAACCTTGGAGCGGCTGCCCCCGCCGCTCAGCCTTGGCGCGCTGAATGGTCACAGCGAATTCGATGGCACTGAGGGCGCTGTTGAACTCGAACAGCGATCCATCGCCCATCAGCCGGAAAATCCGGCCGCCATAGGCCCCGGCGGCCGGGTCGATGAGTTCGTGCCGCAGCCTCGCCAGCGCGCCGAGCACGGCCGCCTCGTTTTGTCCCAGCAGCAAGCTGTAATCAACCACGTCGGCCGCAACTATCGCGGCGAGTTTGCGCTCCATGAGCGATCCGCCTAAACCAATTCAATCAAAATTTTGTATAACCGAACCAGCCAAACTACTTCCCATAGCAGAAATCCCGCATAATGATAAGGCGGCATTGTGTGAGGAGAGCCACTGTGGACGCCTTGAAACAGAATGTGTGCCGTTCGATGGCGCTAAGAATTCCATTGTTCGCCGGCATATCCGATCGCGGCCTGCAACGGATCGGCACAGCCAGAAGGCTGAATTTTCAGGCCGGCGAGCAAATGCTGTCTACGGCGGACAAGAGCGACAACGTTTTCGTCCTCATTACCGGCAGCGCGCAGGTGGTGCTGTTTTCCGCCAACGGTAAATCGGTCAGCTTCCGGCCCATCGCTCCGGGCAACCTGTTCGGCGAGTTCGCGGCGATCGACGGCAAGCCCCGCTCGGCCGTGGTGGAGGCCGTCTCCGCGTGCCAGGTGCTGGAGCTGACCGGCCCGCTGTTCTGGGAGCTGGTGCATACAGAGCCATCGTTTGCGACAACGGTGATGAAGCATCTCACCGAATTGCTGCGCGAGATGACCGCGCGCATTTACGAGTTCAGTACGCTGGCTGTGAAAAATCGCATTCAAGCGGCGCTGCTGCGCATGGCCAGGAAAGAGATGGAGATCTCCGGCAAACCCGTCATCACGCCGGCTCCCAAACACATCGAGATCGCCAACCGCATCAGCACCCACCGGGAAGCGGTCTCGCGCGAAATGAGCCGCTTGACGCGGCTCGGCGTTATAAAACGGGACGGCCGCTCACTGGTCATTAAAGACCTGTCCCGCCTGGAGCGGATGGTGGACGAGGTCAGTTGCGAATGAATGGCATTGTCACAAAATTGCCTCACTTAGGGCACAACCGCCGGAATCTTTTTTGCGGTGTGATAAAACTCACAGCGCATCTCGCGTAATTGTATAATGGTTTCACCATCGGCATCCAATATTGCGGATGTTGAAGGCAGAATTTTACAGGCCATATTTGCCGCCAGCGCCGGGCCCATCACCGCCAACATCCCGGAAGCGGCACGGATGAAGGAATTGATCTGTCGAAGTCATTGAGCTTGCCCAAAAAGCATACCTGGCTGAAAGGTCAGCGACGAGGAGTTGCCATGAAGCGAAGAAATGTCCCCTTCGCACGAAAGCAACTCCTCGAAGCTGAAATAGGGTAAGTCCGCTCACCCCGAGTGGCGGACTTACCCTTTTTTATTGCGCGTCAGCGGCCCGCGGGGGTGCCCAATGCCGCCACACCTTCCCCAATGGTCACGGTTTTTACGCCCGCCACCTTGACTTCATTAACGATTTTCTGAAAAACCGCCGGGACGATGGAATATTTGCCGCCGCTTTTTTCGACCTTGTGAAACACCAGGATCAGCCACTGGCGCTTCGCCTTCGCTTCCGCGATGGCGGCCTTGATCTTGCGCCAGGGCGTCGCCGGACCGGGTACGAAGGCTCTCAGCTCGTACCTGTCGGCCCCCCGGTCATTGAGGCTGTCCTCCTCGATGCCGCGCGCGTTGGTGTAACCCGCCTTTTCAAGGAGCGGCCGCATGCGCCCGTCGCTTTCGCCGTAGGGATAGGCAAGGCTGGTGACGGCCGCTCCGGTCAGACGCTCAAGATAAGCCTTCGACTCCGCCAGTTCCTGGCCGGCACTGGCGGTGGCGGTTTTCGATAGATGCGGATGTGTCACGGTATGGCTGCCGATCTCGTGGCCTTTGGCGCTCACGGCCTTGGTTTCCTCCGGCGTCATGAAATCGTCCCAGCCTTTTTGCACTGGCTCGGCGGTGATGTAGAAAGTCGCCTTGATGCCGGCGGCTTCCAGGACCGGTAACGCATTAGTGAATTGCGACCGCCAGGCGTCATCGAAGGATATGGTTACCAATCCCTCGCTGAGAGCCGCCGGCGCTGACGCGGCGGGAACAGCCTGCGCGGATGCGGCGGTCATTGAAGACAAAAAAAACGCGCCTGCAATCGCCACGGCCCTGGAGACGCTGAAAATGAAACCCATGGAATCCTTGATGATAAAAGGCGGCGGTCCGGTATCCTGTCCGCGCACCATCCTCACGAATGTTAATTTCCGTCAAGCGGAATGCCGTACCCGGTGAAAGGCGAAAATAATGTTTCGCTGAGAAAATCCCTTCAGCCGGGAGGATTAATGTTGCAGCGCAAAAAACTCTTGCATTGCGGCGCGAGATGGCCAAGCTTCCTTGTGAGGGGAACTGGCGTTGGCAGCCCATACCAAAGACTGTGATGCACTTACGGGTTGCTTCGTCTAAGCCCAGTGAAGGAATGTTGCCGGGACAAGCCGGTTGCGCGCGCCATATGGACGTCCCGCCGGTTGCGCCGCTGACTGCGTTTGCGTGCAGTTGCGAAGGGGCTGTCACGGCACCAAAAAAATGAGCCACGGAGTGAATTCGATGCCGGAAACAGCACAGGCCGCCAATGGCAATCAGGCCCCGCTGAAAGATCTCTATGAAATCGGCGAAATTCCGCCCCTCGGCCATGTCCCGGCCAATATGTACGCCTGGGTCGTGCGCAAAGACCGGCACGGCCCTCCCGACCAGAGCATGCAACTGGAGGTCGTTCCGACCTGGAAGCTCGACAGCCACGAAGTGCTCGTGCTCGTCATGGCGGCGGGCGTCAATTACAATGGTGTGTGGGCGGCGCTCGGCACGCCGATTTCCGTGCTCGACGCACACAAGCATCCTTACCACATCGCCGGCTCCGACGCGGCGGGCATCGTCTGGGCCGTTGGCTCCAAGGTGAAGCGCTGGAAGGTGGGCGACGAGGTGGTCGTTCACTGCAATCAGGATGACGGCGACGACGAGGAATGCAACGGCGGCGAGCCAATGTTCTCGCCCTCGCAGCGCATCTGGGGCTACGAGACGCCGGACGGCTCCTTTGCCCAGTTCGCCCGCGTGCAGGACCGCCAGTTGATGCCGCGCCCGAAGCATCTCACCTGGGAAGAGTCCGCCTGCTACGTGCTGACCATGGCCACGGCCTATCGCATGCTGTTCGGCCATCGCCCGCATGTGCTGCGGCCCGGTCAGAACGTGCTGGTGTGGGGCGCCTCGGGCGGCCTCGGGTCCATGGCCGTGCAGTTGATCGCGGTTTCCGGCGCCAACGCCATCGGCGTGATTTCCGAGGACGACAAGCGCGACTTCGTGCTCCAGCTCGGCGCCAAAGGCGTCATCAACCGCAAGAATTTCAACTGCTGGGGCCAGATGCCCCCGGTCAACACCGATGAGTACAACACCTGGTTCAAGGAGGTCCGCAAATTCGGCGCGGCCATCTGGGAGCACACCGGCAAGGGCAACAACGTCGATTTCGTCTTCGAACACCCCGGCGAGGCGACGATTCCGGTGTCCATTTTCGTGGTGAAGCGCGGCGGCATGGTGGTTCTGTGCGCCGGAACAACGGGTTATAATCTCACCCTGGACGCCCGTTATCTCTGGATGCATCAGAAGCGCCTGCAAGGTTCCCACTTCGCCAATTTGTTGCAGGCGAGTCAGGCCAATCGCCTTGTGATTGAAAGACGAATCGACCCATGCATGTCGGAGGTTTTTCCCTGGACGGACATCCCCAAAGCGCATATGCGCATGTGGAAGAACCAGCATCGCCCCGGTAACATGGCGGTGCTTGTTTCGGCGCCGTCCACAGGGCTGAGAACCTTAGAAGACTCAGTAGAAATGTCGGCGGCGCGCTTCCGTTAGGAGCGCTTCTCCCGGAAAGGGTGTACTCGGTTTTTCCGCCAGAAAGCGCGACCGGCTATTGCATGCGGGCGTGCGGCCTCGCTGGCCGCGATTTCTAGGAGAGACATCGATGACTGAGGGGCATTCGAGCCTGATCTCTGCTATTTCCAATTTGCGGCGCGAAGCGGAAATCGAGTTGAAGGGCAATGTATACTATCTGACGACGCAAAAATTATTGGAGTTGCAGGAGATCGCCGGCGGCGGCGGTCAGACGCCTGCGCCAGAGGGCGGCGCGGCGTATCAGCCAGTGGGATTCAAGCAGGCGCTCGAAACGTTGCGGGCGACGATCGAAGCTGAGCTGAAGGGCAACAGCTACTTCCTCGCCTCGCATAAGCTGGACGAAATTACTTTTATTACTACGCCCGTTTTGGCGGCATCTGAGTCCGGCGCCAGTGTCGAGGCCGCTCCCGCCAGCGTTCAAACTGCCGTTGCTGCCGTCGAGGTGCCGGAAGTTGCAGCCGCGGCGGCGGATGCGGAACCGGAGTTGCCGGAACCGCGCAGTTCAGAACCGTGTCTCGCGGCGGAAGCTGAAAAAGAGAACGCGGCCGTTGCCGCCGCCGTTGAAGCCCCCGTTGCAGAAGAACTTGCGCCCGAAGCATGTTGTTGCGGCGGGACTTGCGAGACGGAAACGGCCGGCGCCGCCGAAGCCGCTCCGGAAGTTCAGCCGAAATCCTTTGACGATCTGGCGGCCGAGTCGGCGGCGCGCGTGCAGGAAGTTTCTGCAATTGCGGCGGCGGCTGTGCCCCTGGCGGCAAACGTACCTGCCGTTGAACAGCCTATTTCGGAACCAGAAGCGGAGGCTCCCGCCGCCGTTCAGCCGGCGGCTGCCGAACAGCCTGCCGAGCCCTGCGGTTGCGGCGGAAGCTGTGAGAGTGCGGGCGCAAATGGCGCGGGCGTGAAGTCTTTCGACGATCTGGCGGCAGAGTTTGCTGATCGCGTCGAGCAGGTCACCGCCGCGGTTGCCGCCGCACCTGAGGTTGAGGTTTCGCAAGCTGCGGAATGTCCTGAGCCAGTGGCGGAAGCAGCCGCAGAAGATCCGCAGGCGGCGGAAACACCTCAGCCAGTTGCCATCGAAACGGCGCAACCGGAAACAGCGCCCGAGGCGAGCATTGCGGCCGCCGAAGCGGTTGCGCCCGAAGCCACCGATGCGCCAGCCCCTTGCGAGGCAGAAGCGCCGATGCCGGCCGAGGTGGTCGCCGCCGCAGCCGAACCCGTTGCCGAAGCACCGCTGGAAGTCGTGGCCGAAGCGGTTGCACCAGAAGCCGCCGATGCTCCAGCCTGCTGCGAGGCGGTTGCGCCAGCCGAGGTGAGCGCCGCCGCTGCCGAACCCGTCGCCGAAGCACCGCAGGAAGTCGTGGCCGAAGCGGTTGCACCGGAAGCCGCCGATGCTCCAGCCTGCTGCGAGGCGGAAGCGCCAGGCCGAGGTGAGCGCCGCCGCTGCCGAGCCCGTTGCCGAAGCACCGCTGGAAGTCGTGGCCGAAGCGGTTGCACCGGAAGCCGCCGATGCTCCAGCCTGCTGCGAGAGCGGAAGCACCGGCGCCGACCGAGGTGATCGCCACCGCAGCCGAGCCGGTTGCCGAAGCACCGCAGACAGTCGCGGCCGAAGCGGGTGCACCGGAAGCCACCGATGCTCCGGCCTGCTGCGAAGCGGAAGCGCCCGCGCCGGCCGAGGTGATCGCCACCGCAGCCGAAGCGCCGCAGGAAGACACAGCCGAAGCCGTTGCGCCGGAAGCCACCGCCGCTCCAGCCTGCTGCGAGGCGGAAGCACCGGCGCCAGCCGAGGCCGCCGCCGCCGCTGCCGAACTCGTTACCGAAGCACCGCAGGAAGTCGCGGCCGAAGCCGCTGCGCCCGAAGCCACCGATGCTCCGGCCTGTTGCGAGGCGGAAGCGCCCGCGCCGGCCGAGGTGATCGCCACCGCAGCCGAAGCGCCGCAGGAAGACACAGCCGAAGCCGTTGCGCCGGAAGCCACCGCCGCTCCAGCCTGCTGCGAGGCGGAAGCACCGGCGCCAGCCGAGGCCGCCGCCGCCGCTGCCGAACCCGTTACCGAAGCACCGCAGGAAGTCGTGGCCGAAGCCGCTGCGCCCGAAGCCACCGATGCTCCGGCCTGTTGCGAGGCGGAAGCGCCCGCGCCAGCCGAGGTGATCCGTGTCGCCGTAGCCGAAGCACCGAGGGTCGTGGCCGAAGCTGTCGCACCGGAAGCCACAGATGCTCCGGCCTGCTGCGAGGCGGAAGCACCGGCTCCGGCCGAAGTGATCGCCGCCGCTGTCGAGCCCGTCGCCGAAGCACCGCAGGCCGTCGCGGCTCAATCGGTTGCGCCGGAAGCCACCAGCGCGCCGGCCGAGGTGGCCGCCGCCGTGCCTGACGTCAAAGCTCCGCAAAACCCGGAGACGCCTAAGGCGGTGGAGACCTGCGCTCCGGCGTCGTGCTGCTGCGGTGATGGTGAGAAGGAAAAGCCAGCCCCTGCGGCAGAAAAGAAGCCGGTTGAACCGCCATTTACCGGGCTGTTCAGCAGCTTCCTGCGAGCATTCTGGGGTCAAAAGTAAACCGTCCGCGTTGTCTGACGCGGAAGCAAAGCCGCGTCAGACTGGCGGCGGAAAGAGTGGGAGATCATGAATTCAATCGCTGGAGGCCTGATCGAGGCCGCCGCCGCTGCATCCGCAGCCGCTGAGGCACTGCTTGCAAAAGCGACCGCTCCAGGTGGCCGCGCTCATCGTGAAGGACGGCCGCGTCGACGCCGCCGCGCTCGACCGCGACCAGCACGCCGCCACGGACTGGCCTGGCTGGCCACCTACGCCCAGGCGCTCAAGCAGATGTCCGCCTACGCCGAGCGGCTCGGGCGAGGGCCGCTTCGGCGAGATCGAGGCGCTGATCACCCAGCTCGCTTTCTCCGAATACTGCGCGCAGATCGCGGGCGGCATTCCCATGAGCCAGGGCGAAATCATCCGCCTGCACGAACTGGGGCTGAACGCCGCCGACGATGAAGCGGCTTTCCTCACCGCCGCCGGTGCGCGAGCTGATCCGCCAGCGGCGGTTCGCCGCAGGCCGCGCGCCCGGCTGGTCGCAGCTGATCCGCGCCGATGCACGCCAAGGCCACCTTCGGCGACACCGGCCTGGACGAGACCTACGACGCCATGCGCGAGGAAATGCGCCGCTTCGCCGACGCCGAGGTGGTTCCGCATGCCCACGAATGGCATCTGGCCAATGAGTACATCCCCCTCGACGTCATCGACAAGATGAGCGAGCTGGGCGTGTTCGGCCTGACCATCCCCGAGGAATTCGGCGGCATGGGGCTGGGCAAGGAGGCCATGTGCCTGGTTTCGGAAGAGCTGTCGCGCGGCTTCATCGGCGTCGGTTCGCTGGGGACGCGCTCGGAGATCGCCGCCGAGCTGATCCTCGTGGGCGGAACCGACGAGCAGAAGCAACACTGGCTGCCCAAGATCGCGTCGGGCGAAATTCTGCCGACCGCCGTGTTCACCGAGCCAAACACCGGGTCGGACCTGGCGTCGCTGAAGACGCGGGCCGTCGCGCGAGGGCGACGTCTACAACGTCACGGGCCAGAAGACCTGGATCACCCATCCGGTCCGCGCCGACCTGATGACGCTGCTGGCGCGGACCAATCCCAGCGAGCCGGGATACAAGGGCCTGTCCATGCTGCTGGCCGAGAAGCCGCGCGGCAACGGACGCCGATCCGTTTCCCGCCGACGGGCATGTCGGGCGGCGAAATCGAGGTGCTCGGCTATCGCGGCATGAAGGAATACGAGATTTCCTTCGACGGCTTCGAGGTTCCGGCCGGCAATCTGCTGGGCGGCGTGCGAGGGCCAGGGCTTCAAGCAGCTCATGCAGACCTTCGAGGCGGCGCGCATCCAGACCGCCGCCCGCGCTGTCGGCGTGGCCCAGTGCGCCTTGGAGCTGGGCGCTGCGCTATGGCGAGGAGCGGGTGCAGTTCGGCAAGCCGATCATCAGCTTCCCGCGCGTGGCCGACAAGATCGCGGCCATGGCCGTGGAGGTCATGATCGCGCGCCAGCTCACCTATTTCGCCGCGCGCGAGAAGGATGAGGGCATCCGCTGCGACCTGGAGGCCGGCATGGCCAAGCTGCTGGCGGCGCGGGTCGCCTGGGCCGCCGCCGACAACGCCGTGCAGATCCACGGCGGCAACGGCTTCGCGCAGGAATATCCGGTGAGCCGCGTGCTGTGCGACGCGCGCATTCTCAGCATTTTCGAGGGCGCGGCGGAGATCCAGGCGCAGGTGATCGCGCGCCGGTTGCTGGAAACGAAGAATTAGGCGATAAATCTACACACTTGGCTTGAACTTTTGCGCCGGCCTGCGCAGGATGCGGGCTCATTAAAGCTCGGGGGCAGTGCGTCATGGAACATGCGGTATCGGCCGTGAAATTGATCGCATGGCCGGGGTGGGGCGTTGTCGGCGCAACGGCCTTCCTGGCCGCGGTTCTGGCCGCCATTCTGGCGCTGCTGCTGCCTTTCCCGGACCGCTCGCTGAACCACCAGTTGAACAACTACCAGGACCGCCTCGACCTGCGCACCCGCTTCGGCTTCTCCACGCCGCTGGAGAGCTACAAGACGGCCATGCGCCGCTTCAATGTCTGGCTGGACGACTGGTTCGGTGCGGCGGTGAGCTGGCAATCGTTCGAGCGCTGCCTCGCCATCGCCTTCATCTACCCGGTGTCGATCTTCCTGCTGACGCTGGTCATCAACGGCGTCAAATCCGGGAAGGTCAGCACTCTCGAATTTTTCATTTTCATCGTCAGCGCCATCGTTGGCTCCTACCTCATCTATCTATTCCTCGGCTATCTCCTCCGCCTCACCGCGCGCATGTGGGCCTTGATCGGCGGCGATGCGGAAATCGCGCCTGAGCTGGCACGCGGCGCGCTGGGCGTGCTGGCCGTGGTGACGGCGTTCGCCATCGCCTTCGCGATCGCCACGGTGATCTCGTCGGAGTATTACGGCGCCGGCTAGTGGCGCTGGCGGTTATCGCGGCGTTTGCGCTGGCTTTCGGGCTGGCGGTCGCCTTCGCCTTCGCCGGTTCGGGCGCCTTCGCGCTGGCGGTGGTGGTGGTCGCGGGCATCCTGCTCGCCTTCGCCAGCGAATTCGCCTTCATCCTGCTGCTGTTCTTCGTCATGATCCCCATCGTGAATGCCGGCGTTGACTGGCTGTCATGGGTTGGCACGCGCTACATTCTCGAACGCGCGGAAACCGTCGAAGACGACCGCAAGGGCGTGATCGCCCTCGTGCTGCTGCTGACCGGCACAGGCGTGGTGGCGGCCATCCTGATCGTGCTGCTGACGATGCTGCTGGCCAACGCGCTGGGCCTGCTCAACGCGGGGCTCTCGTTCATCACTGGCAAGGGCTTCGATCTGACGCCGCTGCTCGACCGGGCGGTGCAGGCGCCGTGGACGGACGCGCTGTTCATCACCGGCATGCTGCTGACGCCGCTGGTGCCGGTATTCGCTCACCTGACCGTCGGGCTGACGGGGATTTTCGCCCGTTTCACGCCGGACGCGCCGGTGAAGGCTTTCATCATCTCCGAACACCCGGAGGTGGTGATGGAGGCGGAGGAGGTGAAACGCATCGAGGGCACGTTCCTGCTGGCAAGGGCCTGGTATCTGCCGGCAATTCTGGCCGTGTTCGCGCTGTTCGTCCTGATCGGTACTATTACGCATGTCTCCGGCCTGCATGTCAGCAAGGCGCTGCTGAACGTGGGGATGTGCACGGCGATTTCGCATCTTGGGCCGTGCGGTCAGTAGGCGCGGCGAGCAGCGGGAAGCGAATTTGAAGGCGATGCCGGCGTTTCGTATAATCGTGCGGGGCGATTTGCTCCTTAACATGAGGATGCACGATGGATGCCGTTGGGATCGCGCGAGCTTTAGTCGAAATTGGCGGTTTCCTTCTCGCAGTGATGGGCGCTTTCCACGCGGCCATGAGCCTCGCCGATGATTTCAAACCCCGGCGATTTACCCCTCAGAACGACGATGTCAGGCGCCGGATGAACGAGACGAGCGTCCGCATCTCCCGGCGATCCAACATGTGGAAAGCTTGGATCGGATTCAACATCAGTCACGGGCTCGGCGCCTTCGCTTTCGGAGCCATCTATTTTTTGATCGCGCTTCACGATTTTTCCCTGCTGACTGCATTCAAACCGCTCATGCTTCTCGGCGTTTTCGTCTCTCTCGCATATTTCCTGACCGCTATTCGATACTGGTTTTATGTCCCGGCAATCGGAACGGGCATAGGCTTCGCATGCTTTGCGGCCGCATACGCGCTCGTGTAAAACACAGCGCCCCGGTTCTCACTTCTCATGGATGCTTTTGAGGGGATGAATGACAGGCCGCGGTGGTGTTCCCCGCCTGTTTGCGCCACGAACAACGGATTGCCGTGGCGCCCTTCCGGTACCCTGCTTCGGGGTTACATAACCATCGTCAGATGGTCGCTGGCCGGTACCCAGCGATAGGCCAAATCCCTCCGCTCCACAAAGCCGAAGCCAGGGAAGGTCATGTGATAACCATGCACTGTCATGCGTTCGGTGGCTGCCATGTCGAAAATCCGCTTGCGCATCACGGCCGCCTTGTCCTTGTCCACGTCGTAAGTGAGATACCAATCAGGCCGCTGCAATGACAGCACCTGATGAACCGCGACGTCAGCCCAGATCAGCATCCGCTGGCCCTCGCTTTCCACATGGAAGACGAGATGCCCAGGCGTATGACCGAAAGCCTCCAGCGCAAAGACGCCGTGCGTGACCTCGGTGTTGCCCTTCACGAACACGATGCGGTCCATGAGCGGCACGACCTGTTCGAGAGTAAGCCGCGCGTGCTTCGCCATGTCCCCAGACAGGAGTTCCGGCGCCGTCCAGAAGCGGTATTCCTCCTCCGCGATGACGTAACGGGCGTTGGGGAAATTCGGGCCGTTTGGACCGATAAGGCCGCCGATATGATCGCCGTGGCAATGGGAAATGACCACGATGTCGATCTGCTCGGGCGTATACCCCGCCCCCGCCAGATTGCTGACGAACGCGCCCGCGCTTGCCCCCGCGACGCTGCCATATCCGGCATCGAACAGCACCAGCGCCTTACCCGTATTGACGACGATCGGCGCAATGGGCAACTGGAGCCTGTCGTGCGGCAGCATGTTGTCGCGCAGCACGTCATGCACATTCTCCGGCTTATCGTTGATGCCGAAGATCGGATAGGGACTGCCCGGAAAGAAGGCGCCGTCCGAGATTGCCGTCACCTCGAACGTACCAAGTTTGACGCGGTAATGCGTCGGCAGCGACATGCCGAGCATGGGCGGGCCGTGGACCCTGCCGCCAAGCAAGGGCGAAACGGCGGCTGCCCAGCCGAGCGTGCCGAAAGCCGCCAGCGCCTGGCGCCGGTTGAGGCAGGAAGAATAAACTGTCATGAAGGAACTCCTCGGTTCGTGAGCGGTACACTGGGTTGGAGTGTGTCGTTACGGCTCCAAGGCAGACTATAATAATGCAATTTTTGCGTGCTATGAAACAATATTATCGAGTCTGCGATACAAAAATTCGTAGATTGTATGCAAAATCAACAAACATCAACATATAGTATGCCGCCGTGCGGCACGATACGCTTATAGATGTTTGATTATAATTCTCAATACGCTGAACTTACCGCACATATCCCCCAATTATATCGCATTGGCACAGCTTGACCGCAAGGCGTCCGCCTGGCATGCCGCCGTCCCGCACCACGCCTTGCGGCGAAACCTGAAATCAGAACAAGCCGGAAGCCGCCGGAATGTCATATGATCGCCGCGTGCTCAGCGGAAAGTAGCGACCGCAAACGCGAGCGGCGGCTCCGCAAGCATCAGGATCACCGGCACTTCCGCGAGAGGGCAGCGGGACCAACAGAAGGATGCAGGCCTTGAGACTATTTTTTTCGTCATTCTATTTCCTGGCGACGATCGCCATTGCCGTCGCGGCGCTCATCATCACCGGCATACAATCCCCCGACACCTTGATCGTGCTCAAGCGCGAGGCGGATCAGCTTCTCAATATGGTCTCGGACAGCTATTTCGAGCCGCGTTATGCGCTGCTGCGGGAATTCGTGTTCGACGGCAAGAACGTCATCCTGCTCGGCTATGTGATCGCCACGCGCGTCGTGCTAGCGCTGCTGAGGGCCTTGCTGTTCCCCTCCGACGACTATTGGGATCGCCGGCGCGACGAGCGCGGCGACGGCGGCAAATCACCATTCAATCGCTGGGGAAAACGCGGTTCTTAACACTCTATTAATCCTGACACTCTAATTTAACTAAAAGTCGCGCGTGTTGCGTGCGCTGTTCCTGTTCGTGGGATGCGTTAGATGTTGTCAGGTCTGTGGAGAGAGCTGTGGGCTCTCGTCGCGCGCAGCGTAATTCAGACGATCTGGTGGCCACTTAGCGAACACATCCAGCGCCACCGGCATAAACGCAGGCCATCGCGCCCCGGCGAAGCCATGCTGCAACTGCTCGCCTGGGTTGGTATCGCGGGCGCTTTCGGCGTGTTCGTGCTCGCCGCGCTGGTCTCCTATTACGCGATGACGCTGCCGGACCCGCGCATCGCCGGCATGACCAGACAGTCGCCAAACCTGACCATCGTGGCGAGCGACGGCAGCTTCATCGCCGAGCGCGGCATGCGGCGCGGCTACGTGCTGTATGAAGACCTGCCGCAGCACCTCATCAACGGCGCCATCGCCATGGAAGACCGGCGCTTCCGCTATCATTTCGGCTTCGATCCCATCGGCACGGTGCGCGCGGCCGTGCGCAACTATCGCGCGGGCGAGGTGGTGCAGGGCGGCAGCACGCTGACGCAGCAGCTCGCCAAGAACCTGTTCCTCAAGCCGAAGCGCACCATGAAGCGCAAGTTCGAGGAAGTCATCCTGTCGTTCTGGCTCGAATGGCACTTCACCAAGGACCAGATCGCCGAGCTGTATTTCAACCGCATCTATTTCGGCGCTGGCAATTACGGCATCGGCGCCGGGGCCTATTCGTATTTCGGCAAGGAGGCGAAGGAGCTGAACCTCGCCGAGTCCGCGCTGCTGGTCGGGCTCATCAAGGCACCGTCGCAATACTCGCCGGGCCACAATCTACAGGCGGCGCAGGCGCGCATGCGCGATGTGCTCAATGCCATGCAGGCCGAGGGCTTCATCACACCTGAGGAGCGCGAGGCCGCGGCGGCTCAGCCTCCGGCTTTTCACACCATGCCGTCAACGCCCGGATACG
Organism: uncultured Alphaproteobacteria bacterium; assembly: GCA_963827885.1. Classification (GTDB taxonomy): domain Bacteria; phylum Pseudomonadota; class Alphaproteobacteria; order Rhizobiales; family Rhodomicrobiaceae; genus CAWHDD01. Next base: position 93,876 of record CAWHDD010000004.1, read on the forward strand.
AGCACGTGGTCGATTGGATCGTCGAACTGGTGCCGGACCTGGTCGGCGAGGTTTCGGCAAACCTGATCGTCGAGACGACCCTCGATCCGAAGGTGCAGGTCGCGGCAACGGCAGCGGTGCAGAAGGTGATCGCGGAGCGCGGCGTACCGGCGCGCGCCACCGATGCCGCCACGGTCATCATGGCCCCCGATGGGCGTCTGCGCGCGCTGGTGGGCGGGCGCGATTATCAGGCCAGCCAGTTCAATCGCGCTGTGAAAGCGCGGCGGCAGCCCGGTTCCTCATTCAAGCCGTTCATTTATCTCACCGCGCTGGAGAGGGGCCTGAAGCCCGACACGCAGATCGACGACAAGCCGGTCCAGATCGGTAATTGGCATCCGCGCAATTACGGCAGCATCTATCGCGGACAAATCACGCTGCGCACCGGTCTGGCCCAGTCGAGCAACATGGCGGCTGTGCGGCTGATGCACGACGCAGGGCTCCGGCGCGTCATCGACACCGCCCACCGGCTCGGCATCACCACGCCGCTCAAGGAGCACCCGACGCTGGCGCTGGGGTCGGCGGAAGTGACCGTGCTGGACATGGCGGCGGCGTATTCCTCTTTCGCCAACGGCGGTCTCGCCACCGTGCCCCGCGTGATCGAGCGCATCCGCGAGGACAACGGCAAGCCGATTTACGAGAGCAGCCAGTCTGAACCGCACCGCGTCATTCAGGAAGCCGACAACGCCGCCATGAACGACATGCTGCGCGCGGTGGTCGAGGCGGGCACCGCCAAGGGCGCGGTGGTTCCCGGCCAGATCGTGGCTGGCAAGACCGGCACCAGCCAGCATTACCGCGACGCCTGGTTCATCGGCTTCACCAAATACTATGTTAGCGCCGTTTGGATGGGGAACGACAACAATCAATCCATGCAGGGCATCACCGGCGGAACGCTGCCGGTGGCGATCTGGCGCGAGATCATGGCCAAGGCGCATGAGGGGCTGGAGCCGACCAAGGAGGAGGCGGACAAGCGCGAAATGGCGGGCAAGCGCGGGCGCAACAAGCACGCCGGCATCGCGAGCACGCGGCGCAAGGCCCCGGAGCGGGTTGAGGACAGCAATCTCGGGGTGTTTTCGGAAACACGTCCGCCGCGCCGCTGAAGTTCAGCGGTTCGTTCAGGTCCGATTTTCGCGGGGTGGGGATAATCCCTGAGCGGGATCAAGGGGAAATGCTAGTTCAGGCAGGCAGGGCGGGAAGTCTAAACGTCTGTTTCGGTGGACAGATTGAAGCGGTGAAGTTCGGTGCCACGTTTCTTGAGCCAGGCGCGGGCTTCTTGCATTTGAGGCATTGTCTGCCGTACTAGCCGCCAGAAGCGGGGGCCGTGGTTCATCTCCTTGAGGTGAGCTACCTCATGGGCGGCGATATAGTCGAGTACGTAGCTGGGGGCGAAAATCAAGCGCCAGGAGAAGGAGAGGCCGCCATTGGACGAACATGAACCCCATCGGGTGGCCTGATCGCGGATGCTGATGCGCTTGGGATAAATGCCGAGATTGGATGCGTGATGGTGTACACGGTAGAAGAGGTCTTTTCTGGCCTCCAGCTTGAGCCAGTCCATCAGCCGCCGGGCTGCGTGTTCGCGGCCGCCGGCGACGCAAAGCCGGGGAATGGTGCCGCCGCTGGCCGCCTGCTGGTCGCCTTCGTCCGCCCAGACCACGCCCATATATCTTACCGGGCCGACAAAGGAGAGCTGGTGCATTACGCCTCTGACGGGGACTTCCTGGCCATCGGAGAGCGGTACAGGCGCGGGTATTTTTGCGATTTGGCTTTTGAGCCAGTCAATATGACGGGAGAGGAATTCGTCGGCATCTTCGACGCAGCCGCGGTCCGGTAGCGTAAGGATAGCCGTGCGCTCGGTATGGCTCACCTTCAGGGTGAAGCGCTTGGCCCGGCTAGAGCGCCGCAGCTCGATTGGCATGCCGAGGCGTGCCATGTTTACGGCTAGAGCTTGCTCGCCTTCGAATGTCCGCGTCAAGAGCATGGGTAACCTCGTTCTATCCCAATGCTAACAATCTTCTTTTGAACGTCTCAAAAAAAGAACAACGCACGCCGCAAATCGTCCGATTGCATGCATCATCCGGCAAAAAATAAGCTATCACTTTAACATAAAAAGACCGTTACGCTATATCTCGAAAGTCGCATTGGGCAGAAAATTGTGTCTGTCCCTGCGGCAAAACGGCTCATTCGTTTCCCTGAAATTGATGTTTCCAAGTGTAGATTTGAAACGGCTGCCATGGAATGGAAAACGCAATTCATAATTAACATGTGCTTAGCAAGTCGTTGATTATACGGAATATTTACCTTTGGACGCCAGGTAGCCCCTGGCAGGTGCAAGAGGCTGCGGCACGCGTCCCGCGCTACCGTGCGAACCGTTTTCGCGCCGCAGCCGGTAAAGTTGCGGCAAAATTTTGCTGCAACCCGCCCTGCGCGCGAATCGGTCTGTTGTCGCCAGACACCTGCCCTCCCGGCTGCACCGCCAGCGGACGCAGCGAAACGCGCCCGGCATCCCCCTTCCGCCGGCTGCCGGAAACCAGATCCAGCAGCCTGCGCCAGCCTGGCTGTTGCCGCTTGCCGTCATGCCGGCGGATAAAGGTCTCGATCAGCGGCACGATTTCACGCTGGAAGCGGGCGCCGTTGAAAATCCCGTAATGCCCAACGCCTGGCTGCACATAATGCATCCGCATCCGCGCCGGCAGATTGGCGCAAAGCGTATGCGCCGCCTCGCATTGGCCCAGTCCGGTGATGTCGTCCTTTTCTCCTTCGACGGTAAACAGCGCCGTCTTCGTAATGGCCGCCGGATCGACAGGCACGCCGCGATGGCGCATTTGCCCCGCCGCCAGCTCGTGACGGACAAACACCGAGTTCTATCGTCTGGAGAAAGAACTCAGCGGTGAGGTCCATCACGGCCAGATACTCGTCGTAAAATTCCGTATGCTTTTCGATGGAGTCGCCGTTGCCCTTCATCAGGTTGAAGAACAGCTCCTTGTGGGCCTTCATGTGCCGGTCGAGGTTCATGCTCATGAAGCCCGTCAATTGCAGGAAGCCCGGATAAACCGCACGCCCGGCGCCGGGATTGCCCCAGGGCACCGCCGCGATCACCGAGCGGCGGAACCAATCCGTGCCGCGCTTCTGCGCCAGATCGTTCACCGCCGTGGGATTGCGCCGCGTGTCGATGGGACCGCCCATCAGGATCATGCTGTCTGGCGCTTGTCCGCCCTCCTGCGCCGCCATATGCGCCACCGCCGCCAGCACCGGCACCGACGGCTGGCAAACCGCCATCACGTGCACCCGGCCCTCGAACAGCCGGATTATCTCGATGACATACTCTATATATGCGTCGAGATCGAAGCGGCCGGCCTTGGCGGACACCTGCCGCGCGTCGGTCCAATCGGTAATGTATACGTCATGCGCCGGCAGCATGCCCTGCACCGTGCCGCGCAGCAGCGTGGCGTGATGGCCGGACATGGGTGCGACGATCAGCACGCGCGGATCTCCATCGGGCGCGGAACCGCGTTCGCGCCGGAAATGGATGAGATCGCAGAACGGTTTCCGCCAGACGATTTCCCCGGTGACAGGCACCTGGGAACCGCCGATTTCCACCGACTTGATGTTGAATTCCGGCTTCTTATAGCGGCGCGTCACCCGCTCCATGACCTCGCAGGCCGCAGCGGCGCTACGGCCGGCGGAGGTATGCGCCATCGGGTTGTATGGACTTCGCAGCAGCCGCTTGTAGGAATCCGCCGCCGCGCGCGCCGGACGCATCACGGCGTGGCCGAGTTCGTAAAGGTGGTAGAACATAAGGATTAAACCCCGGCAAAAAAGCCCATCAGGTTTGCCTCGATCATCGTTCTTCTTATGATGGCAATCCTGCCCAGCCTGCCCTTTGCCCGCGCAGAGGAGGATAAGGGGGTTTATGCTGCAATGCAATAGAGGCTATGGCGGGGCAGCCGTCAGGCCGCCAGCGGCGGGAGCTTGCGGGGTGGGAAAAAGAACAGGCGGATCAACGGGATGCGAGCTGTTTGCGCAAGGCTTCGACCAGCTTTTCCGGTGAAATTCCGTAGGGGAAATGTGTGACGTACCGCCCGTCAGGCCCCATAAGATAGGCGTAGGCCGAGTGGTTTATGGCGTATGCGTCCGCAGCCGCGCCGTTGTCCGCCTTGGCATAATACACCCGGTACGCCTTGGCCGCCGCGCGCACTTGCTCCTCCGTCCCCGTGAGACCCACGAGCCGGGGATGAAAGTTCTTCACATACGCCGCCATTTGGCTAACCGTGTCGCGTGATGGATCGACGGTAACGAAAACTGGCACGAGGCGGTCGCCCTCGGGGCCGAGCTGGTCGAGCGCCGCCGCAATGGTTTGCAGCTCGCCTGGGCAGATATCCGGGCAAAAGGTGTAGCCGAAAAAAATCAGCGCATATTTCCCCTGGAAGTCCTTGTCGGTGACGGTTTTGCCGTCCTGATTGACCAGCGTGAACGGGCCGCCAATGTCCACCCGCCCCGTTTGGTAGGTCGAAGCGCCTGAAAAGCCTCCGGTTGCATACATTAACAGCGCACCAAACGCTCCGGCTGCAAACGCGGCGATTGCAACCATAATAAGCGGGTTTTTCATCATATTCGGGGACTTTGCTGGGATTTTTCGCGACATTATATAATCATGACGGATATCAATGTGGGAGGTCATCCCCTATTAGTGGTTTTGTTGATCCAACTCAAGCGCACACACACAATGTTGAAAAGAACGCTCGACAGTCTCGCCCCGGTGTATCCCCGGCATAGCTTTCCAGAAAAGCTGAGCGTCGATGGCAGCCGTCTGCGCTTGCAAACCATCACCGGCCTGCGCTGGGTCGCGGTCGTCGGCCAGACGATTTCCGTCTTCACCGTTTATCAGGGGCTCGGTTACGAACTGCCGCTCATCCCGTGCCTGTTCGTCATCGGCATGTCGGCGATCCTCAACCTGGTTCTGCAAATCAGCTATCCCGCTAGCACCCGGCTGGTGAGCCGCTACGCCATGCTGCTCCTGGGATACGACATATTGCAACTCTCGCTGCTGCTGGGGCTGACTGGCGGCCTTGAAAATCCCTTCGCGCTGCTGATTGTCGTGCCGGTCGCGGTTTCCGCCGCGACGCAGCCTCTGCCGATCACGGCTGTGCTCGCCGGGCTGGCCATCGCGTGCACCACCCTGCTCGCCGGCCTCCACCTGCCCTTGCCCTGGGCGGGACAAGCCTTCGACGTGCCGTTCACCTACATCGCCGGCTTCTGGGTCGCGCTGGTCTGCTGCATCGTGTTCATCGCCATCTATGCCTGGCGGACGGGCCACGAAACGCGTCTGATGTCGGAAGCGCTGGCGGCGACGGAACTGGTTCTCGCCCGCGAACAGCGGATTTCGGCCCTCGACGGCCTCGCTGCCGCAGCGGCGCACAAGCTCGGTTCGCCGCTGTCCACCATCGTCGTCATCTCCAAGGAGATTCAAAATGCCATCCCCGAAGGCAATCCGCTGCACGAGGACGCGCAATTGCTGCGCAGCCAGGCTATGCGATGCCGGGAAATCCTGCGCACATTGACGCAGCATGGCGGCGAGGCGGACGAACATTTCACCCACCTGCAACTCAGCCTGCTGCTGGAGGAGGTCGTGGACCTCTATCGGGAGCTCGGCACGGCCATCGTCGTGAGCACCACTGGCAAGCCCTCGCGCAGCGGCAAGCCTTCCCCTGAACCCGTAATCAAACGCAATCCGGGCGTCATCTACGGGCTCGGCAACCTGGTCGAGAACGCCGCCGATTTCGCCATATCGAAAGTCGAGGTGATTGCCGGTTGGGATCAGGATACCATATCCATCACAATCAGTGACGACGGACCGGGATTTTCGGCTAATATCATGAGCCGTTTAGGTGAGCCTTATGTGACGACGCGCAGCGCCGCGCCTGGCGACGATGGATACACCCATGGCCTGGGCCTGGGGTTCTTCATCGCCAAAACGCTGCTGGAGCGTTCCGGCGCCGAGTTGACCATGGCTAACCGGCCGGCACCCGGAACCGGGGCGATGATCGTGGTAAAGTGGCCCCGGAAGCTTCTTGAGGAGCCGGTAGGCGAGGTGCCCCTGCAAATTTAGGGTTTGAGCTTAACCGGCAATGAATTTATTCTCAATTTGCCGCAAGACGATGTGCCCGGTTGACGCGGGCGTCTGAGGAGTTGTTGGGGGGCCTCATGGAAATCATGGTGACGGACAGTATGACGGCGGATCGGAATATACTCGCCAATTTACCCGACGAAAGGACCATCCTTATCGTCGATGACGACAAGCCATTTTCCACACGGCTCGCCCGTGCCATGGAAGCGCGGGGATTCGATGTGCGCAATGTGCAGACCGTCCGCGATGGCAAACAGGCAATCCGCGTTTCTCCACCCGCGTTCGCCGTGATCGACCTCCGGCTGGAGGACGGCAGCGGCCTGGAGGTGATGTCGCTGCTGAAGGAGTTGCGCCCGGAAGCGCGCGCCATCATCCTCACCGGCTACGGCAATATCGCCACCGCCGTGAACGCCGTGAAGCTCGGCGCCATCGATTACCTCGCCAAGCCGGCCGATGCCGACGACATCATGACGGCGCTGTTCGCCTCGTCCGATCAGAAGATCAAGCCGCCGGAAAACCCGATGTCGGCTGACCGGGTGCGCTGGGAACACATTCAGCGGGTCTACGAGATGTGCAGCCGCAACGTGTCCGAAACGGCGCCGCCGGCTCAACATGCATCGCCGCACCTTGCAGCGTATCCTCGCCAAGCGTGCGCCGAAGTGACGGGCAGCATCCGCGCGGTCAGCGCCGCCGACCATCTGGTTCTCGCCGCCAACACGCTCGGCGAGGGCGTGGATTGGATTGCCAGCCGGCTCGGCGTCAAGCCCGAGACGGGCGGCCAGCATCAGCTCATGGGCACGCACAACGCGGTCATGAAGCTCGGGACCGGCATCTATCTCGAAATCATCGCCATCGACCCGTCGCTGCCGGAGCCGTCCCGCCCGCGCTGGTTCTCACTCGACGATCCGCGTACGCGGGAGGCCCTGTCCCGCTCGCCGCGATTGGTTGGCTGGATCGCCAGAACGGACAACATCGACGCTGCCGTCGCCGCGTCTCCCGTATCACCGGGCACCATCGAGGCCATGAGCCGGGGCGAATTCAACTGGCGCATCACCATCCCGGCGGACGGCAGCCTGCCCGAAGGCGGCGCATTCCCGCATCTCATCCAATGGGGCGAGGGGATGACACATCCAAGCGTGCGGCTCCCTGACCGCAGCCTGACGCTTGCTGAATTCACCATCCGGCATCCCGAGCCGCTTCGCCTGCGCACAGCGCTCGAAGCCATCGGCCTTGACGCCAAGCGCGACGCCATCGCCGTCGAGCAGTCGCAAGGTAGCGTGGAACTCGGCGCGACAATCGTCACACCCTCCGGTCCTGTCAAAATTTAGACTTCAACCGCGTGTCTAAGGACCGTGAACCACCTGCACGCGCAAAGCGTAACGGGACGGGATGGCCGCGCCGGTGCTGGCCTGCACCAGGATTTTTTGTATGCGTGTTCCGCAGCCTAGCACTCCGGCGGCGTATCGGGAGCAACTTAAAATGGCACACCGCATGTTCAAGGAATTTCGAGAGTTCATCATTAAAGGCAACGCCTTCGATCTCGCCATCGCCGTCATCATCGGCGCCGCGTTTTCAGTCGTGGTCACGTCGCTGGTCTCCGATATCCTGCTGCCGCCCCTCGGCTTCCTGATCGGCGGCATCGACTTCTCCGCCTACTTCATCGACCTGACAGCCCTGGCCAGGCGCGCGACGGGCGAAACACCGCAGTATTTCAGCTCGGTCGCGGACGCGCAGAAAGCCGGACACGCGGTCATCGGCTACGGCAAGTTCATCAACGCCGTCATCAACCTGGTGATCGTTGGTTTCGCGATCTTCATCGTGGTGAAGCAGGTCAACCGGCTGAAGCGCGAGCCAGATCCAGCGGCGGCGGCACCAGAGCCGTCAGAGGAGGTAAAGCTGCTGACGGAGATCCGGGATCTGCTGAAGGCCGGCCGTGGCTGATTGACGGCGCTCGACGCCATGACGCGCCGCCCCGCGCTTCATGGCAGTTTGCTCTGAATTTCGCGCCCAATGGTGAAAATCCGCTGCTCCAGCAGCACCGGCAGTTCGCAAACATAGATGCTCATGGCCTCGCGATCATCGAAAATGCGCGTCTGCCACGCCGCTTGATCCGTCAACTCGGCGATTTTGGCGTTGTCGGCCTCGCTCTTTTCCGGCTTCGCTTGCAGCGCATCCAGACTTTCCCGCGTCGCCTTCAGCGCGCCGGAACGGCGGCTCTGGTTTTTCGCATACCGGCCAATGCCGCGAATGACCTCCGACCGCAGCGTGTTGATCTCCGCAAAGGCCCCCGCGAACGTCAGCGTCAGCTTCTCCGCCTTTTGCTCCTTCAGCCCGGCGGCAAATTCCTCGATCAATTTCGGTAGGTCTTCCTCGGCCGTGCGACGCGAAACGAGTTTGGGTACGAAGGCGGCAACCGCCGGATCGTCTCGCCACGCCTCGCCGGCCTTCTCATCCAATGCCGGCCCGGACCACACGGAACCCGCGCTCAACGTTGGAACCTTGCGCTGCACGCACGGCCAATCCGGCTGGGGGTGTGACACCGGCCGCGCCTGCGCCGTAACAGACTGAACGCCGATGATAACCAGGGCTGAGACGAGGGGTAGCCAGCGCATAACCGCTCCTAAAACCGGAAATTCGAAAGGACGTGGAAGAGATACAGACAACTTAAACCGCGGCCCGCCGCACCATCATCCCCTTGGAGGGATTATAGGCAACCACGGCCAGACCGAAAAACACAACCAGACATCCTGACACCACCGCCAGCGCCAGCCAGTTGATCTGGCCATAAAGCGCGAAGCGGATCAACTCGACTGCGTGGGTGAACGGATTGAACTGGCAGACTTCAGTATAACGGCAGGCTCGACTCCTGCATGCGCCACAGCGGATAGAGCGCCGAAGACGAAAGAACATCGGGAAAATCACGAAATTCATCACGCCGGCGAAGTTCTCCAGTTGCTTGACCACCGACGACAGCAGCAGCCCCAGCGCGCCAAACATGAAGCCGGTCAGCATCAGCGCTGGAAGCGCCGTGACGTAGCCGTAGAGCGGCGGCGCGCACCTCCCAGAACCAGGCGATGGCCAGAAACGCGTAGACCTGGAGCACCGACACCGCCGTTCCCGCAACCAGCTTCGACCACAGCAGGAACCAGCGGGGAAACGGGCTCATCAGCAGCGTGCGCATGTTGCCGGTTTCCCGGTCGTAGACCATGGCCAGCGACGACTGCAGCCCGCTGAAAAGCTGGACCATGGCCATGAGGCCGGGCGCGATGTAGACCTCGTAGGTCATGTAGGTTTCGTAGGGCGGGATGATCGACAGGCCCAGCGTCGGCGCGGAAACCCGGCCGCGAAAATGAACAGCCACACCAGCGGCCGCACCAGCGCCGACAGAAGCGCTCGCGCTGATGGAGGAAGCGCAGCCCCTCGCGCCACATGATGCCCATGAGGCAGCGCATGTAACCGGCAAAGCCGAAATCCGGCCGGGCGATGGGGCTCGCGCTTGCGGCGGCGTTCATGGGTGCCCTTCCGCGCCGTTGGTCATCCCCGTCATGCCGCTGAACGCCTGCTCCAGATCTTCCGCCCCGGCCTGATGCACGATGCTGGCGCCAGTGCCATCGGCCAGCACCTGCCCTCGTGCAGGATCACCACTTGTCGGCGGGGTTGACCTCGTCGAGGAGATGGGTCGCCCAGAGCACGCCCAGCCCATCCTCCGGCACCAGCCTGCGCACCTGGGCGAATATCGAGCCGCGCGGCGATGTCCAGCCCCACGGTCGGTTCGTCCAGCAGCAGCAGGCGCGGCCGGTGAATGAGGGCGCGGGCGATCTCCACCCGCCGCATCTGGCCGCCGGAGAGCTGCTTGACCTTGTCGCGGGCACGGTCGGCCAGCAGCACGCGATCCAGCGCTTCGAGCGCCGCCGCCGCCCTTCGGAGCTGGAAAGGCCGTGCAGCGACGCGTGGTACGTCAGATTTTGCATCACCGACAGCTCGAGATCGAGCGTGCGGCTCTGAAACACCACGCCCATGCGGCGCAGCGCCTCGCTCGGCTCGCGGCGGACGTCGAAGCCCAGGACCCGGATAACGCCGCTGTTCGTGTCGAAAAGCCGGGTGATCAGCGAAAACAGCGTGGTTTTCCCCGCGCCGTTCAGCCCCAGCAGCGCGCAGAATTCCCGCTCGCCACGCTGAGGCTGACATTGTCCAGCGCCGGACGCTCGCCAAGGCGTGGGAAACGCCGCTGACGTCGAGCGCATAGGGCAGGGTGATCTGGCGCGCGGGAGCGGAACCGGAATCGGCCTCATGCGCAATCATCGCGCCGCCGTTCGTTTCGCTCAAAGGCCCATATAAGAAGTCGTCACGCAAGGCTTTACGCAGCTCCACATTGACACATCCGGGCCGTCAGTCGGCCGAGATCACCACGCCCCAGGGCAGGCGCCCGGTCTTGATGGACTTGACCACCTTCAGGCCGGCCACGTCGATCACCGACACGTCGTTGGAATTGCCGTTGGTGGTGAAAACAGGCTTTCTCGTCCGGCGTGAACGCCAGTTGCCAGACGCGCTGCCCGACGAGCAGATATTTCTCCACCTCGATAGGTTTTCGCGTTGATGACGGCCACCCGGTTCGCCGGCCCGAGCGCCACGAAGGCTTTGCTGCCGTCCTTGGTGATCCGCACGCCGACGGGCTGGATCGCTTCCTTGTTGACGCCGGGAATGGCGAAGTCGATCTTCTTACGATCTTGCTGCGTGGCCGGCGTCGATCACCGACACGGTGCCGCCGATCTCGGACGACACCCAGAGCTTGCGTGCCGTCCGCCGTGAACTCCGCGAAGCGCGGGCGGTTGTCCACCAGCACGTTGTCCGACCACCTTATGGGTCTTCGTGTCGATGAAATGCACCATGTTGGTGGTCTCGGAGGTGTTCACCAGGATCTTGCCGTCCGGGCTGATGCCCATGCCCTCCGGCTCGACGCCCACGGGGATTTCCGGCGATCATCTTCTTCTTGTCGATGTCGACGACGGTGACGAGGTTGTCGTTCTCGTTGGCGACGTAGAGCGGATTGCCCGACGGCGCGAGCACGAACAGCTCGGGGTCGGCGCCGGACGGCAGCGTGCCCACGACTTTGCGTGGCGGCGTCGATGATCTGGACGGTGTTGTTGTCGCTGGCGCAGACCAGGATGTTCTTGCCGTCCTTGGTGACGGTGATCCCGCGCGGCCGGGCGCCGACCTTGATGGTGTCCGTCGACCTCCAGCTTGTCGCTGTCGATGACGGTGACGGTGTTGTCCTTCTCGTTGGAGACGTAAGCCGTGTAGGCGGACGCCTCGCCGCCGGAGGCCGCGGCTGCCAGCGCCGTGACGCCTGCCAGAATTGCAAATCGTCTCATCGAACCTCCCGTTTCCGCCCTCGTTCTTATTATCGTGCCGGCATTATTAAACGACACTTCGTCTCCGGCTCATCCACGCCCAGCGTATCGAGCGGATTGATTGATGCAGGAAGCCTGGCTGCGGCGATACCGATACCGGACATCGCCAAGTCGTCAGCACAATGGCATGCCGTAACTGATTGTTCCAGCGGCGGAAATTCATCGCCTGTCCCTTGAAAGCGGCCAGCTCGAATTCCGCGCTTCTGATGTAGCCCGTCACGGTTTTGAAGTTCGCCGATTTCACGCGCAACCCGGCCTCGCCGATGGTGCGCATGGCGAGCCACGCATGATAATCGATGGGCGTTATGTGACGCTTGGCGAGCTGATGAAGCGGGTGTGCAATTGGGTCGCGCCCCATTGCTCGTGCGCGGCATGCAACGTCCGGCCGGAGGCCCGACGTTCCCGCCACTGGCCGCGCCTCCGAGGTGCGATAGGGAATATACGGCCGAACACCTCGCTTTCGTCGGCGACGATCAGCACGTCGTGTTCGGGCGCGTGCTGGGTAAAGACCGCCATCTGCGGCTGTACCTGCTCGTGGCCGGTGTCGGTGCGGCTGGCGCCGCCGGCCTCTTAGCTTCCTTCTCGCCCACGATCTTGACGCCGAAACGCTTGGCGGCGCGGCGGATGGCATCGGCATAGGCCTTGTCGACCGGGAAAGACGCCATACATCAGATACCAGCGGTTCCAGCGCTTCCACACCATATATTGCGCCAGTGCGTCGGCGAGCATGTCGCGGCTCGGCCCCACGTGCAGGACATCCGCCCGGCAATTCTGCTCGCGCAGGGAGGTGTCGGGCGCGGAGATATTAAAGACCAGCGCCTCGCCCTTCACGCCATCGGCGATCTTCAGCAGCACATCCTCCGGCGCGTCCACGATCAGAAAGCGATGCCCTTCCGCCACCAGCGCCTTAGCCTCGGCGGCCGCATCGCCGCCAACCGGCACGGTCACCTCTTTCAGGACGAATTCCTGATGAACGAAACGGCCGCTGGTGTTGTTGTCTGCCGCACCGAGGCGCGCGCCGGCGATGCCGTCATCAGGATTGGGGTTGTCCAGGCGCGAAATGGGCAGGCGGCGCTCGATGTCCTGGCGGATATAGGCAACCAGGAACTTTGCCGTTGCAACGGCATCGGGCGGCGTCTGCGCCTGCCCAGGGGCAGACAGCGCCGCGGCCGCCAACAGGCCGCACGTGAACACCCGCAAGGCCGTGGCGGCGTGGTGCGCAACGTGTCTCAAATTTCGCACTCCCCAGCCTCCCATGGCCTGCTTTCCTCCCGCCGCCGCTCTTTTCATTTGCGAATTCTACGGCGTTTGAGTTTGAATAGGCAACCCGGCGTCGCAGGTCAAGGCTTCACAAGCAGGTGAAAAATGTTAAGAGAATTTAAATAAGAGAAAAATAAGAACGCCGCCTATACTGCAATCCACCGCGAATTTATTATATCATACGGTGTGTTATTTGTAAAGTTTTCCGTATTTACATGCGCCATGTTATATATTGTATATTTATCACGCCGCTTCTATGATGCCCAACGGAAACAGCACTGGAAATCCTCCCTTGAAAAAGCTAATCATACCCTCCTTACCGGTAACTGACGTCCTCCACCGGCTGCGGATCGGGTGCACAATGGTGCTGGCCGCCGCGTGTTTCATGGCCATGGCTCAAAGCGCGGCCATGGCGGCGATGCGGGCGGCGGTTTTCGATGTGGAGCTGATCGACACCAGCACCGAGGGCGCCTATTACGGCATTCGGGAGGACCAGACGAAAAGGCTCGCCCTGCTCGGCGAGACGTTGCGTCAAAAGCTGCGGGAGAAGGGGCTGTATGAAATCGTCGATGTCGCGCCGGCGGCGGAGGCCATCGCCAAGTCGCAGAAGCTGTCGGATTGCGAGCACTGCGCCGTGGACATCGCCAAGTCGCTGGATGCCGATGTGGCAATCGTGGCTTACGTGCAGAAGGTTTCGAACTTGATTTTGAATATTAACATCCAGATATTGGATGTTAAAACCGGGCGGACGTTACTGCTGACCAGCGCCGATATTCGCGGCAACACCGAAGAGTCGTGGTTGCGCGGATTGAACTGGCTGATCAAAAACCGGCTGTCTAAATAACTCCGTTCGCGGGAGCGCCGCGGCTCGAACTATAAAGGGTGGAAGGATGCGTTTTTCTGTTCGGAGGTATCTTAGCGCCGGTCTGATGCTGCTCGCTGCGGCCATGACCGTTGCATCGCCGGAATCCGCCCGCGCTGAGGCCATCAAGGCCGGCGTGATGAAATACGGCACGGTGAACTGGCTGCTGGACGTCATCAAGCACAACAAACTGGACGAGCGCGAAGGCTTCCAACTGCAAACCGTGATGCTCGCCAGCCCGCAGGCGTCCCAGGTGGCGCTGCTGTCGGGCGAAGTCGATACCATGGTGACGGACTGGTTCTGGGTGCTGCAACAGCGGGCGCTCGGCACCAGGCTGGTGTTTATCCCCTATTCGGCGGCGCTCGGCTCGCTCATCGTTCCGGCGGGCAGCCCGATCAAATCCGTCACCGACCTCAAAGGCAAGCGCATCGGCGTGGCCGGCAGCCCCATCGACAAGAGCTGGCTGCTGCTGCGCGCCTACGGCAAGAAGCACGGTGCCGGCGATCTGGCCAATACCGCCACGCCGTCTTTCGCTGCCCCGCCGCTGGTAAACGAGCTGCTGATTTCGGGCCAAGTGGACGCGGTGCTCAACTACTGGAACCTGGCCGCCAAGCTGGAAGCCAAGGACAATCTGCGCATCATCGCCGTCGCCGATCTGATGAAGGATTTCGACATCCCCGCGCCGCTGCCGCTGGTCGGCTTCGTGGTGCCGGAAAAATTCGTCGAGGCCAAGCCGCAGACGGCGCGGGCCTTCACCAACGCCATGCAGAACGCCCAGCGCATTTTGCTGACCACCGACAGCGAATGGGACCGCATCCGCCCGCTGATGCACGCGGACACCGACGCGGAATTCAAGGTGATGAAGGAGCGCTACCGCGAGGGGCTGCTGCACACCTGGGGCGAGCGGGACCGCAAGGCGGCGGGCAAGCTGTTCGATCTGGTGGCGGAAACCGGCGGTGAGGCAGTAACGGGCAAAGATGTGAAATTCGACCCCAATATCTTCTGGAGCGGCCTTGTATTCTAGTCAGCGCCTGGCGCCCGCCCATCCCGCACTATCCAGGGCGATGTGGTTCGCCGCATCGTTCGCGGCACTGTTTGCGCTGTGGGAAATCGCCGCCGTTCTGGCGCACAGCCGCTATTTGCCGTCCCCGTTCGATGTCGCAAACGCCATCGGCTCGGGTATCCGCGACGGCGAAATGCTGTTCCACATCGGCAAGACGCTGGCGCGCGTGGCGGCCAGCTTCATCCTGGCCATGGCCATCGGCTCGGCCATCGGCATCGCCATGGGACGGATGGAGCGCGCCAACCGCCTCTTCGACGGCTGGCTGATCCTGTTTCTCAACCTGCCCGCCCTCGTCACGATTTTCCTTTGTTACGTCTGGTTCGGCCTCAACGAAGCGGCGGCCGTGACCGCCGTGGCGGTCAACAAGATCCCCAACGCCGCGGTGACGCTGCGCGAGGGCGCCAGGGCGCTCGACCGCGATTACCTCGAAATGGCCCAGATCTACCGGTTCGGCGCTGGAAAACCCTTCGCCACGTGATCCTGCCGCAACTCGCGCCCTATTTCGCGGCCTCGGCCCGTTCCGGCCTGTCGCTGGTGTGGAAAATCGTGCTGGTGGTCGAGATGCTCGGGCGCTCCAACGGCGTGGGCTTCCAGCTTCACGTCTACTTCCAGACCTTCGACGTGGCCGACCTCCTCGCCTACGCCTTCGCCTTCATCATCATCATGCAGGCGATCGAACTGGTCGTGTTCAGCCCTGGGAGCGGTCGGTCAACCGCTGGCGCCGATGACCGCCCTGCGACATCGACATCCGCCGCAAACTGTATCCGGCCAGCGGCAAGGCGCCGGCGCACCTCGCCATCGAAGGATCTGCGCTTTTCGCGTCCAGGAACCGGGAGTTTGTGTCGTTTTCGGGCCTCCGGGTGCGGCAAAACGACGCTACTGAACATCGTGGCGGGTTTGGACACGGGATTTCGAGGGGCAAATTCGCGTTCAGCCGGATGCGGAACAACGGCCGCCTCGCTACATGTTCCAGACCCCCCGACTGCTGCCCTGGCGGACAGTGCTGGAGAACGTAATTCTGGCCGTCGGAGACGGCCCGGAAGCGGTTGAAGCCGTCCGGACATGCTCGCCGAGTAGGTCTTTCCGGCTTCGAAAACGCCTATCCGGGACAAGCTCTCGGTGGGCATGCAGCGGCGCGCGGCGCTGGCCCGAGCCTTCGCCGTGCGACCCTACAATACTGCTTATGGATGAACCATTTGTGTCACTGGATGAGCGCTACCGCCGAAAAGCGTCTGCGCATTGCTGCTGACGCTTTGGCGCGGATCATCCGACCACCGTTTATTCGTCACCCACGATCTCCGGGAGGCCGCTGCGCCTGGGCGACCGCCTGATAACTCTCAGCGCCGCCCCGGCCAAGGTGGTTCGGGACATCTCCGGCCCCCTCCCGCCAGCGCAGCGGACCGATCCGTAAGCATCGAATCTTTCCGCCGGAGGGCGCGCATGCTAGTGGATATGGATGAATCTTTCTTTCGTTCGGATAAAGATTATACTAAAGGTATGGATATGTACGACAGTTAAGCCGGTGGGCGGCATACATGACAAAATTTTTAGCAAGCGTAGCGAACGCCGCGGAGGCGGCTCTGGCCCTTGCGGGCTGGGTCGATCTCATCGACGTCAAGAATCCGATCGCAGGGGCGCTGGGAGCAGCGCCCCTGGAAGAAATTCGCGCGATCGAGCCTCGTGCAAAAGAGGGCGCCAGTCAGCGCCACCATTGGCGATCTGCCCATGGATCCTGACCGCGATCGCTGGAGGCTGTCCGGGCGACGGCGGCCACCGGGGTGGATTTCGTGAAAATCGGCGTTTTCGCGGAAGGCGACGCTTGCGCGACGATCAAAAGCCTGCGCAACGCTGCAGAGGATCGGCGTCAAGCTGGCGGCCGTGCTTTTCGCGCGGACCAGGCAAACCTCGCTCATCGGACTTCGCCGATCTGCGATTCGACATGCCATGTTGACCGACCGGCTGGCAGACTCGATGCGCCGGTTCACGGCGTGATGATCGACACAGCGGAAAAGATCAGGGCAACGGCTGACGCCTGTGGACGCAAACGAGCTCGCGGCGTTCATCGCACGGGCCCGGGCGCGCGGGCTGCTCGCCGGTCTGGCGGGTTCGCTGCGGGCCGACGACGTGCCAGCGCTGTCTGCCGCTCCAGCCGGATGTTCTCGGCTTTCGCGGCGCGTCTATGCGTGCGTGGCGGGCGCTCGCGACTCGGAGCCCGGACGCCGTTCGGACATTCGCCAGCTGATCGCCGCTGGCAGTATGACGCAGGCGGCAGAATACGAAGCCGGTCGCCGCGATGACCGCTCAGAAGCATGCCTTGAAGGAGCAAGGGAGAAGCTTGCCATACAGCAGCATTCTCGCCGCGCGCTTTTTACACGCCATATTCGGGGCGCAACCCGCGCCCCTCGACCAGATCCATGTGCGGGATCTGGTGCTCAACTGCCGCATCGGCATCTTACGACGAGGAACAGGGCGTCGACTCAGCGGGTCCGCTTCACCGTCGAGGTGGAGGTTTTCCCGTCGCGTGGCGCCGCTGGACGAGAATATCGAGGATGTAATGTGCTACGGTTCAGTCGTCGAGCGGCATCAGAAGGATGGTCGACGCAGGACACATCACTCTGGTCGAAACCCTGGCCGAGCGCATCGCCGAACACTGCCTGAGCGACCGGCGCGCGGCGAAGGTTCGCGTGCTGGTCGAAAAACTCGACCGCGTTCCCGGCGCGTCGCTGGGGGTCGAGATCGAGCGCCGTCAGCGCGCCGCTGAAGACGCCAACGTGTACTCATTGGCATCGCATTTCGCCGGAATATGCAGCCGGAGGGAGACAGCGCCGCGGCCTGAGTCGTCAAGCTCGGCGGCAGCCTCTCGCGCGGCGGAAACCTGCGTTGCTGGCTGGATGCCGTCGTGGCGGTGAAGCTGCCGGTTATTGTTGTGCCGGGCGGCGGGCCTTTCGCCGATGGTGTCCGGCGAGGCGCAGGCCGTGATGGGGTTTTCGACGACCGTCTCGCCCACCGGCATGGCCCTCCTGGCCATGGCTCAGTTACGCCGAGGCAGTGGCGGAGCTGAACCCGCGTTTCGCCATCGTGGCCAGTGAGCGGGAATTCCAGGCGGCCTGGGCGCGCGGCATGATCCCGGTCTGGCCGCCCTCCATATGGCGTGAAGGACCGCGAGGACATCCCCGAGAGCTGGGACGTCACGTCGGACAGTCTCGCGGCCTGGCTCGCCGGGCGATCGAGGGCGCGAGCTGGTTCTGGTAAAGTCCGTGGAGCCGCCGGCGGGGCAAGTCACGGCGGAAGATGCCGCCGCGCGCGCGGCATCGTCGATGCGCTTTTCCCGGCGTTCTCTGGACAAAGCGGGCGTGGAGGCGGTGTGGCTCGGCCCGCGAGACTTGGCCGCTCCTGGCGCGCGTCATTGATGAAAGCGCGGAGGCCGGCGCGCGGATTACCGCTCGCAGCTCCTGTCGAGGCACGGCTGCATGGATACTGGGATCAAAAAACCGCGCCTCGCCTGGGCGCTCACCGGCTCGGGGCATTTCTTCACCGAATGCCTTGAACTGATGCGCGACCTCCCGCGACTTCGACGTGTTCGTCAGCAAGGCGGCGGCCGAAGTGCTGCGCATGTACAAACACGACCTGAAGCTCGCTGCCCGAGGGCGCCCGCATCTTCCGCGACCGCACGGCCAGCGCCGCGCCGGTGGGCAGCTTCTACCACGGCGACTATCACACGCTGGTCGTGGCGCCGGCGACGTCCAACACGGTGGCCAAATGCGTCTACGGGCATTTCCGACAACCTCGTCACCAACGTCTTCGCGCAGGCGGGCAAGTGTCGCGTGCCGATCATCGTTTTCGCCTGCGACACCGCTGCCGGAGCATGGACAGCATGGCGCCCGCACGGCATGGTCAAGGTCTATCCCCGGCGCGTCGACCTGGAAAATGTCGGAAGCTCTGCGGAGTCTTCGAGTCGACCAGGTGGTCGGACTCCCTGCAGCGCCTTGAAAGCGGCGATTGACGAGCGGATGGCATGTCTCAACGAACTCCTCTTCCTGACCGGCAGTCTGGCCAAGCCGCGGCTGGAGAAGGTCGCTGGCGGCATCGATTTCGGCGGGCGCAACGCTGGCGCATCGCGGATATGGGCGTGAAGGTGGCCGCGCTGATGACGGAGGCGCTGATCCGGCGCCGGCTGCCTCAGCCGGTCGACGCGGACCGCGTCATCATTCCGGGCCGCTGCCGGGTGGATCTGGAGGCGCTGTCGGCGCATTTCGGCGCGCCGTTCGAGCGCGGGCCGGAGGAATTGAAGGACCTGCCGCGCTATTTCGGCAAGAAGCGGCGCGCCGCCCGACCTGTCGCGCCACGACATCCGCATTTTCGCCGAGATCGTCGACGCGCCGCAGATGAGCGTGGACGCGATCGTGGCGCGGGCGGGCGCGATGCGCCGCGCGCCGGGGCGGACGTGATCGACCTGGGCTGCCTGTCCGGATACGCCGTTTCCGCATCTGGACGAGACCGTCGCAGGCGCTGAAGGCGGCGGGGCTGCGGGTCAGCGTCGATTCCGCCGACGAGGACGAGCTGCGGCGGGCGGGCGCGGCGGGCGCGGATTTCCTGCTCAGCCTCAACGAGAATAACGCTGGATCTGGCGGAGGAGTACGGGCGCGACGCCGGTGCTCATCCCCGAGCCGCATGGCGATATCGCCTCGCTGCTGCGCGCCGCGCGAGCCATGGAGCAGCGCGGGCTGCGCCTATATCTGCGATCCGATCCTCGATCCGATCCACTTCGGCTTCACCGCCTCGCTGCTGCGCTACGCCGAGTTCCGCCGCCCGCGGCCCGAGTGCCGAAATGCTGATGGGCACCGGCAATCTCACCGAGCTGACCGACGCCGACTCCGGCGGCGTGACGGCGGTGCTGCTCGGGATCGCGCTCGGAGCTGGCGCATCCGCAACGTGCTGACGGTGCAGGTCAGCCCGCACACGCGCCGCACCATCGAGGAGCACGACACCGCCCGCCGCATGATGTTCGCCGCGCGCGCCGACGCAGAGCCTGCCGCGCGACTACACCGGCATGCGCTGCTGGGCCTGCATGAGCGCGAGCCGTTTGCCGCCACGGCGGCCGAGGAGTGGCGCAGATGGCGGCCGAGGTGCGCGACGCCAATTACCGCATCGAGGTGGCCGAGGACGGCATCCACGTGTTCAACCGCCGCGGTGCACTTGGGTGGAGCGCGATCCGTTCGCGTTCTTCCAGCGCTGGGCGTGGCGGACCGACGGCGGCCATGCGTTCTATCTGGGCGTGGAGCTGGCGCGGGCCGAGATCGCGCGGCAAGCTGGGCAAGCGCTATCGCGCAGGACCAGGGCTGCGCTGGGGCGTGGCGGCGGATGCGGAGGCGGCGGAGGATTTGACCCAGCTGAAAGAGGCGGGCATCACGCTGTCGCACGCACGCCATCGCGACGAAAACGGCGGAAGTAGAACAGCCGATGCCGATGATCCGCGAAAGCATCGTCATCACGCACCAACGCCGACGGCGAGCCCGCATATCGCGCCGCTTGGCCTCATCGAGGACGGACGGCGGCGGTTCGTCGTGGCGCCGTTCGCACCCTCGCGCACGCTGGAGAATCTACGCGCGCGTCCGTACCTCACCGCCAGCGTGACCGACGACGTGCGCGTTTTCGCGGGTTGCCTCACCGGGCGGCGTGACTGGCCGGTGATGCGCGGCGGAGAAGATCGACGGCATCATCTCGCCGGTGCGCACGCCCATCGCGAGCTTGAGGTGGTGCGCGTGACGGAGGACGCGCAGCGCCCGCGTTTCCATTGCCGCGTCGTCGCACGAGGTGCGCACCGTCCCGCGCCGGGCTTCAACCGCGCGCAAGGCGCGGTGATCGAAGCGGCGATCCTCGTCAGCCGCCTGCACATGCTGCCGGAGGAGAAAATCCGCGCGAGCTCGCGTATCTGGAAATCGCCATCGGCAAGACCGCCGGCCCGCGCGAGTAGGAGGCGTGGGACTGGCTGATGCAGCGCGTGGAAAGCCATTATGCGGGCAGCCGGGCTTAACCGCCGTTGACAGCGGATGACCTGGCCGCCGGTTTACCCACGGACAATTCGTCCTGATCGCTGCGGAACAGACGGGTATCGGCCTCCTGTTGCATTTGTACACTCGACATCACCGCCTCAGATGCGCGAGTATGCCGCTTATGTGAACAGATGGCCTTGATTTCGCTACAGTGATGAAGTGCAACGTTAAAGTGCCACGGCACCTGGCAGTTGCAGGCGGGACGGGGTTTGGTTCGCGCTCAAAGCTGTAGGCTTCCATCCGCCGGCGACGGGTGGCGGTTAGTCGTGTTTGCTTTGGGGGGCCGCACGTTCTCCAGCAGGAGATCGCGGGGACCGCCACCGGCGGCGTGAGCAGGATATGCATGCGCGGTTTGAGGGGGGGATGGGAAAGTCGAGCAGGACGGAAGTTCTGGAGCTGACGCGCGGACGAACCGCGCCGGCGGCTGGCTATCCGCTGCGGGCCTATGCGATCCTGAAAACCACAGCCGCCGTGCTCCTGACTGCTACGGCCCTTTCCGGCTGCCTGCTGGACCCGCAGGTTCCGTCTCCCGCCCTCGACGTTCCTGACAACTTCCAGCGCGCCAACGGAACCAACGGCCAACTGCCTGACGATTTCTCCATGTTCCGCTCGAAGAGCCTGACCCGGCTCATCGGCGAGGCCCGCAGCGCCAATCTCGACATCGCCGCCGCCATGGCGCGCATCGAACAGGCCGACGCGCAGGTGCGCATCGCCAGCCAGCCGCTCATTCCCGTTGCTCGATATTGGCGGTAGCGGCAGTCAGAATTTCAGCCAAAGAACTGGCGTGCCGGTGAGGTCCACCACCGTGACCGCGCAGTTCACCGCCAGCTACGAACTGGACTTTTGGGGCAAGAACCGCGCCACGCGCTATTCGGCCGAGGCCGCCGCGTTTCAGTCCCGTTTCGACGGCGCCATCATCGCCATTGCCACCGACGCCAGCGTCGCCAGCACCTATTTCCAGGCCATCGCCGCCAAAAAACGCCTGACAGTAACCAGGGCCAATCTCGCCACGGCAGTGAAAGAACTCGAAGCCATCAAGGCCCGTAACGAAGCCGGTACCGCCTTCGGTCTGGACATCGCGCAACAGGAAACGCTGGTCGCCAACCAGAGCGCGAGGGTTCCGCCGCTGGAGCTGGCCTACGAGCAAAATCTGCACGCCCTGGCGATCCTCCTGGGCAGGCCGCCGGAAGGTTTCGGCGCGCGCGTAGAAGACCTCTACTCAGTTCATATCCCGGTGGTCCGCGCTGGCCTGCCGTCCGAGCTGCTGACGCGGCGCCCCGACATCGCGTCGGCCGAAGCGGCACTGGCGGCTGCGCGCTTCAACGTACAATCGGCGCGTGCAGCCATGCTGCCCAGCATCAAGCTCACCGGCGACGGCGGCTTCACCAGCACCGCGCTGCGCAATCTGTTCACGCCGCAAAATACCTTCTACGACATGGCGGCGGGGCTTACGCATGCCGCTCCTGAACCAGTTCCAGTTGCAGGCTCAGGTCGATCTCGACCGCGCCCGCTACATGGAACTGCTGGAAAATTACCGCAAGGCCATCATTTCGGCGTTCCGGGATGTTGAGGATCAGCTCACGGCCTGCAAGAAGCTCGCCGAGCAGGAACGGCTGCAACAGGACGCTGTCCGGTCGGCGCGCAAGGCTTATCAAATTTCGTCGGAGCGGTTGCGGTCGGGCATTATCGACATTACAACTCTGATTACCGTCCAGCAGACGCTGTTCAGCGCCGAGGATGCCCTGGCGCAGGTGCGGCTTTCGAGATTGCAGGCGGTCGTGGCGTTGTACCAGGCGTTAGGCGGCGGCTGGGAGCGCCCGTTCGATACGGAAGTCGCGCAGCTTCCACGAAGTGACGATACCAACGCCGCCGCCAGTGAGGCAAAGGCTCCATGAGCATTTCAAGTCGTCTGCCTACCCTTGCGCTCATTCTGATTGCGCTGGGCGCCATTGCCTTTGTGAACAAGGACCGGCTGTTTCCGCCGTCGCCGGAAGCCGAGGCCAAGAAAGCCGCCGAAGCCAGGCCGCAAGGGAGGCGCGGCGGCCAGGGCCGCGGCCCGGTGGCCATCACCGCCGCCACCGCGAAAACTGCCGACGTGCCGGTTTATCTGCGACGGCGTCGGCACGGTGCAGGCGTACAACACCGTGACCGTGCGCGCACAGGTGAGCGGCAAGCTCACAGTCGGTGAACTATCGCGAGGGACAGGACGTCAAGAAGGGCGACGTGCTCGCGCAGATCGACCCCGTGACCTACAAAGCCTTGTACGATCAGGCTGTGGCCAAGAAGGCGCAGAACGAGGCGCTGCTGGAGAATGCCAAGCGCGACTTGCAGCGCTATGAAGGTCTCGCCAAGTCGGATTACACCTCCCAGCAGCAGGCCGACACGCAGAATTCCACCGTCACGCAGACCGCCGCGCTGGTCCGCCAGGATCAGGCCAATATCGACAACGCCAGGCGCCAATCTCAATTACACCATCGATCCGCGCGCCGATCGAAGGCCGCACCGGCATCCGCCAAGTGGACGAGGGCAATCTGGTCAGCTCGCAGGACGCGACCGGCATCGTGGTCATCACCCAGCTCAAGCCGATTTCGGTGGTGTTCACGCTGCCGGAAACCATGGTGGGCGAGATCAACGACGCGCAGGCGGCGGGCGCGCTGCCGCTCAAGGCCGAGCGTCGGCGGCAAGACCATCGGCGAAGGCAAGCTGGAGGTCGTCGACAATCAGATCGACCAGAGCACCGGCACCGTGAAGCTCAAGGGCACCTTCCCCAACGAGGAGATGCAGCCTCTGGCCGGGCCAGTTCGTGAATGTGCATCTGCATGCTGAAGACACTTAAGGACGCGACGGTGGTGCCCGCCGCCGCGGTGCAGCAAGGGGCGAACGGGCGCTATGTCTATCGCGTCAAGCCTGAGAACGGCGCCAAACTGACGCCGGTGCGCGTTACCAGGAAGACGAGAAGCAGGCCGTCATCGCCAGGGGCTGAAGCCCGGCGATATGGTCGCGACCGCGGCTTTGCCAGCCTTGAGGACGGCACGAAGGTAAGATGGAGCGCCGAGACGGGCGATGCCCAGGGCCAGCCACCCCGGAGCGCGGCAGGGCAAAAAGAAGCGTGGCGAGAATGGCAGCCAGCAGCCGGAGGCAAAACGCCGGCGATCCGGCGGCTGAGCCTGGAACGCCAGTGGCGAAGCGAAACGGCGCGAGACGGCAACGGCCAGGGCAAAAAATCGTCTGACAAACCCGAGCGTGCGCAATGAGCGAGGACGAGCCGCAACCGCCTGAGCGTTCTTCAGGGGTATCCGCGCCGTTCATCGCGCGGCCCATCGCCACCTCGCTGCTGGCGGTCGCGGTGCTGCTGAGCTAGCGGCTCGCCTATCTCAACCTGCCGATCTCGTCGCTGCCGCAGGTGGATTTTCCCGTCATCCAGGTGACGACGCAGCTCCCCGGCGCCAGCGCCGACACCATGGCCACGCTCGTCACCGCGCCGCTGGAGCGCCAGCTCGGCCAGATCCCGGCGCTGGAGATCATGAGTTCCACCAGCTCAGCAGGGGCTGAGCCAGATCACGCTGCAATTCCAGCTCGACCGCGACATCAACGCCGCCGGCCAGGACGTGCAGTCCGCGATCAGCACCGCGCACGGCGATCTGCCGACGGGCCTGCCCTATCCGCCCACCTACGCCAAGGTGAACCCGTCCGATCCGCCGATCATCACCCTGGCGCTGACGTCGCCCAAGGCCAGTCGCTGGAGCAGCTGACCGACTCGCCGACACGCATTCTAGGTCCGCGCCTGAGCGCAGGTGCACGGCGTCGGCCATGTCACGGTGCAGGGCAATATGCGCCCGGCCGTGCGCATCCAGGCCGACCTGCAACGCGCTCGCCTCCTACGGCATCAGCCTGGAAACGGTGCGCACGGCCATCGCCAACGCCAACATGTCCGGCTCCAAAGGGCACGCTCGAACGGCGCGGAGAAAGCCTTCACCATCGGTGCCAACGATCAGCTCGAGACGCGCGAAGGCGTATGAAAGCGTGGTCGTCGCTTACGCCAACGGCGCGCCGGTGCTGCTGCGCGACGTCGCCACCATCGTCGGCGGCGCTGGAAAATGAAACGCGCAGCCGCCCGCTACAACGGCACGCCCGCCGTCATCATCGACGTGCAGCGCCAGCCCGGCGCCAACATCGTCGGCACGGTCGATCAGCATGAAGAAGCGGCTGCCGCAGCTTGGAGACGCGCTGCCCGCGGGCGTGAACGCCGAGGTCGTCGCCGACCGCACCGCCACCATCCGCGCCTCGGTGCAGCGAGGTGCAGTTCACGCTGGTGCTGTGCGTGGTGCTGGTCGTGCTGGTGGTGCTGCTGTTCCTGCGCACCCTGAGCGCGACCATCGTCTCGGGCGTCACGCTGCCGCTGTCGCTGATCGCCGCCGTTCGGCGTGATGTGGTATCGCGGGCTTCAGCCTCGACAACCTGTCGCTGATGGCGCTCACCATCGCCACCGGCTTCGTGGTCGACGACGCCATCGTCATGATCGAGAACATCGTGCGCTATATCGAGAAGCGGCGATGAAGCCGCATGGAGGCGGCCTATAAGGGCGCGGGCGAAATCGGCTTCACCATCATATCGCTGACGGTGTCGCTGATCGCGGTGTTCATCCCGCTCTTGTTCATGACGGGCATCGTCGGGCGGCTGTTCCGCGAATTCGCGCTGACGCTGACGATCGCGGTGGTGGTGTCGGCGGTCGATCTCGCTGACGCTGACGCCGATGATGTGCGCGCGGCTGCTGCGACACGGCTGCGCCGCAGGGCAGCGCCGTCCTGGATCGCACGGCTGGTCGAAGCGCCGCATGAACGCGCATGCGCGACTTCTACCGACGTGACGCTCGATGTGGTGCTGCGGCACCAGAAGGCGACGCTGATCGTGACGGCGGCGACGCTGTCCTCACCGTTGCTGCTCTACCTCGCCATCCCGAAAGGCTTCCTGCCGGATCAGGACACCGGGCTTCCTCACCGCCGAGACCGAGACCGCGCAGGACGTTTCGCTTCGACGCGCCTGCAAGAGCTGCAAAATCAGGTCGAGGCGGTGATCCTGCGCGACCCGGACGTGCTCGGCGTGGTGTCCGTCGTCGGCGCCGGCACCACCAATCGCGACGCCCAATGTCGGCCATTTCGCCCTCACGCTGAAGCCGAAGACCGAGCGCGCCGCGAGCGCCACGGACATCGTGCGCGGCTGACAGCGGCCGCGCGCCAGATTCCCGGCATCGACACGCACCTTCCAGGTCGTGCAGGACATTCAGATCGGCACCCGCAAGAGCCGCACGCAATATCAGTACGTGCTGGTCGGCACCGACCCGGCGACGTTCTCGCAGCTGGGCCAACAAGCTGCTCGGCCGAGCTGAAGAGACGATCCGCGCTGAGCCGACGTCTCGCTCCGATCTTCAGGAGGCGGCACCGCAGGTGCTCATCAAGGTGGACCGCGTGACGGCCGGGCGGCTCGGCGTGTCCATGCAGGACGTCAACAACACGCTGTACGACGCGTTCGGCCAGCGGCAGATTTCCACGATCTACGGGCAGTCGAACCAATACCGCGTGGTGCTGGAAGCCGATCCGCGTTATCAGACCGACCCGGCGGCGCTGGGGAGCATCTACGTTCCCGCCTCCAGCGCCGCCAACAGCGCGGCGGTCGCGTCCGGGACGGGTGTCCAGGGCATCACGGCCTTGTCAACGGCCGGCGGCAGCAAGTCGGCGCAGGTGCCGTTGCCGCGTTCGCCACCTTCGAGCGGACCATCACGCCGCTCGTCGTCAACCAGTCGCAGCAATTTCCGGCGGCCACGATCAGCTTCGATCTGGCGCCCGGCGTCTCGCTCGACGCGGCGCGTGGACGCCATCGCCGCCGCCGGCAAGCGCATCGGCCTGCCCTCCTCCGATCGCGGGCAGTTTCACCGGGCGCGGTGGAGGAGTTCAATCTCTCGCTCAGCAGCCAGCCGCTGGCTGATCCTGGCCGCCCTGGTGGTGATCTATATTGTGCTGGGCGTGCTGTACGAGAGCTTCATCCACCCGTTCACCATCCTGACCACGCTGCCTTCGGCGGGCATCGGCGCGCTGCTGGCGCTGATTTTCTTCGGCATGGAGTTCTCTTTCATCGCGCTGATCGGCATCGTGCTGCTTGATGGGCATCGTGAAGAAGAACGCCATCATCATGATCGACTTCGCGCTGGAGGCGGAGCGCAAGCGCGGCATGACGCCGGTCGAGGCCATCCGCGAAGCGTGCCTGCTTGCGTTTCCGCCCAATCATGATGACGACCGTCGCGGCGCTGCTCGGCGCGGTGCCGCTGGTCATGGGGCACGGCTCGGGCTCGGAACTGCGCATGCCGCTCGGCGTCACCATCATCGGCGGCCTGCTGCTCAGCCAGTTGCTCACGCTGTACACCACGCCGGTGATTTATCTCGCCATGGACCGCCTGCGCGAAAGGCTCACCGGCGCGCGCGCGTCCGCTGCTGATGACAGCGCCGTTCCCGCCGCAGCCCCCAAACACGGATAAGGCCGCATGACCTTTTCCGCGCTGTTCATCCGCCGCCCCATCGCCACCGTGCTGTTGTCGGCCGGGCTGCTCCTGGCGGGCATCGTCGCCTATTTCCAGCTGCCCGTGGCCAGCCTGCCCAACGTCGATATGCCGACCCTGCGCGTCATGCGCGGGACTGCCCGGCGCCGATCCCGGAAACCATGGCGGCCACCGTCGCCGCGCCGCTGGAACGCCGCATCGGCGAAATCGCCGGCGTTACGCAAACTGACCTCCACCAGCCAGCTCGGCTCGACCAGCATCAACGTGCAGTTCGACGTTTAGCCGCAACGTCGACGACGCCGCGCGCGACGTGCAGGCCGCCATCAACGCCGCGCAGTCCGATCTGCCCACCGCGCTGAGCCGCCGCCCGACGCTACGCAAGTGAACGCGGCCGCGCGGCCCATCATGATCCTGGCGATGACCTCGCCGATCCGCACCCGACCGACGTCTACGACATCGCCGACCTCGTCGTCTCCACCCGCATCATGCAGGTGAACGGCGTGGCGGACGTGAAGGTCGGCGGCGCGCAGCAGCCCGCCGTGCGCGTCACCGCCGATCCGTCGGACGCTGAAGGCGCGCAGCCTGGGGCTTGAGGATGTCCGCACCGCCATCACCGCATGCCAACTCGCTCGTGCCGCTGGGGCGCGTGGACGGCGAACGGTCGCTGACTATCACCACCGACGGCCAGATGACGCGCGCCGAGATTACGCCACTATCGTGGTGAAAAGCCAGAACGGCGCGGTGACGCGCCTGGGCGATGTGGCGCGAGTGCGCCAGAGCACCACCAACCGGCTGGCCAGCGCCTGCTTCAACCGCGATCCCGCCGTGCTGCTCATCATTCAGAAGACGGCGGAGGCCAACGTCGTCAAGACGGTGGACAGCATCCACGCGCTCATGTCCGAGCTGCACCGCCATCATCCCGCCGGACGTGAAAATCACCGTCGTCAACGACCGCACCACCACGATCCGCAACAGCATGCGCGAACTTCAGAATAACGCTGACGGTGAGCGTGTTGCTGGTGATGCTGGTGGTGTTCGTGTTCCTGCGCCGCGGCGTGCCGACCATCGCGGCGGGGGTGGCCGTGCCGCTGTCGCTGGCGGGCACCGTGGTGCTGATGTGGTTCGCCGATTACAGCCTCGATAACATGTCGCTGCTGGCGCTGACGATCTCCGTCGGCTTCGTGGTGGACGACGCCATCGTCGTGATCGAGAACTGCTACCGCAACATGGAGGCGGGGATGAAACCGCTGCAGGCGGCGCTCGACAGGCTCGCGCCAGATCGGCTTCACCATCGTGTCCATCAGCCTGTCGCTGATCGCGGCGTTCATGCCGCTCCTGTTCATGGGCGGCATGATGGGACGGGTGCTGCGCGAATTCGCCTGGACGCTCACCTTCGCCATCATCATTTCGGCTGTCATCTCGCTCACCCTGACGCCGATGATCTGCGGCCGCTTCATGCGCGGCCTGCCGCGCCCGCGCGAGACCTGGCTCGACCGGCAAATCGAGCCGTTCATCGAAGGCATGCTGCGAACCTACGTCCGTTCGCTCGATTACGCCTTCGCCCATCGCTGGCTAATGCTGATGCTGACGCTGGTGACGCTGGGGCTGACGGTGCAGCTTTACGTCAAGCTGCCGAAAGGGCTGGTGCCGCAGGGCGACGCCAGCCTCATCATCGGCTTCACACGCGGCGCGCCCGACATTTCCTTTGAGGCCCTGCGAGCGGCGCAGGAAAGAGTCACGACATCATCCTCAAAGACCCCGATGTGGCCGGCGTCGGCTCGATCCATCGGCGGCGGCGGCTTCGGATCGAGCAATCAGGGGCGCTTCTTCATTTCGCTCAAGCCGCATGGCGTGCGCAAGGGGCCGGCCTCCGATGTCATCGACCGCCTGCGCAAGCAACTGCGCCCCGTCACGGAGTTGCAGGCGACCATGTTTCCCGCGACGGAAATCACGCTGGGGCCGCGTCAGACGCGCTCGCAATATCAGATTACCGTCTGGAGCGATGAACTTGCCGCGGTGACGGCCGCCGTGCCGCAGGTGCAGGCCGCCATCAAATCGGTTGCCGGCGTGCACCGACGTTGCGACCGACCGCGAGGTGGGCGGACCGCAGGCCATGGTCGAGATCGACCGTCTGAACGCGGCGCGTGTCGGCCTTTCCGTCCGCTCCATCGACGCGACGCTGAACGACGCCTTCTCCCAGCGCCAGATTTCCACGATCTATGGCGAGCACAACCAATACAAGGTGATGCAGGAGATCGACCCGGCGCTGCAACGCGACATGACCGGCCTCAATCATGTGTATGTGACCAACAACAAGGGCACCGAAATTCCGCTCGTCAATGTGACGCGGATTACGCGGTCAACCACGCCGCTGGCGGTCAACCATCAGGGGCAGTTCCCGTCCGTCACCATCAGCTTCAACCTGGAAGGCAAGCTGACGCTGGGCGAGGCCCTCCGAAGATCATGGCCGCCGTCGATAAGACGCACCAGCCCCCCAACGTTCACGTGGAGCTGTCCGGCGATACGCAGATGCTGGCGCAGCAGCAGTCGGCGCAGGCGATCCTCATCCTGGCGGCGCTGATCACGGTCTATCTGGTGCTCGGCATTCTTTACGAGGACCTGGTGCATCCGCTGACGATCCTCTCGACGCTGCCGTCGGCCGGGCTTTGGCGCGCTGCTGATGCTGTATGCGACGGGCACCGAGTTGTCGCTGATCGCGCTGATCGGCATCATTCTGCTGATCGGTATCGTGAAGAAGAACGGCATCATGCTGGTGGATTTCGCGCTGGAGGCGGAGCGGCACCGGGGCCTGCGCGGCGAGGCTGCCATCCGCGAGGCGTGCATGGAGCGGTTCCGGCCGATCCTGATGACGACGCTCGCGGCGATGCTGGGCGCGCTGCCGCTGCTGCTGTCGTCCGGGCCGGGGTCGGAGTTGCGCTTGCCGCTGGGGCTGACGATCATCGGCGGGCTGGCCGTGTCGCAATTGCTGACGATTTATACGACGCCGGTGATTTATCTGTGGCTGGATAAGCTGCGGACCGCTGAAGGCCGCCGAAACTGGCGCCGTGACTTGCACCGTACCCGCTGGAGAATAATCTCGCCCCGGTGACAGGGCGGCGGAGCAGTTAAACCCGCCGCGCGATCCCCAGCCCCGGAAAAACCGGCAGCGTCAGCAGCTCGAATTTCGGGTTGCCGCGCAGGCATTTCTCCACGACCTGCGACACGCCGAAATATTGCCCCAGCAGCGGGCTGTTGCTCTCATTCACCAGCGCGTCGTGAAACATTATGAGACCGCCCTTCTTCACGACGCCGGCGGTGCGATCGAAGTCGTGGCGGAAGCCCTCGTAGGAGTGATCGCCGTCGATGAACGCCATGTCGATATCCGCCGCACCGTGACGTTCGTAGTGGCCGAAGAACTTGCGCGGCGTCATCACGAACCGCTTCACGATGGAGTCGATAGCGAATGTTGCCAGCAGTTCCGTGACCGGCTTGGCTTCGTCCTCCAGGACATCGCCGTTCAACGGGCGCCCGAATCCATCGGACTCATCGGGGAAACCGGCGTCGACAAAATACAGCGTGCCGTCATTGCCGTTGTCCTTCATGGCCAGGGCGAAGCAGACCAGCGAGAACGTCCGCCGCGAGCCGATCACCAGCATCTTCCGGGGGCGGTAGAGACGGCCTAATGCGTAGTAAAGCAGGCCGAAGCCCAGGTTCACGTCCGAGAGGGAGGTAAACTGTGAAGCGGGGCCGGCGGAATTTACAATGTCTCTTATAGTCTTTTCATTCAGACTAAATGACATAACAATTTCTACGGTTCGGAGCCTGGCGGCATGATTTCAAGGGGGACGCAACAAGATGGAACTCTGACAAAGGGCTAAACAGGCTGGCAATGGGCTGAACAGGCTGGAACAGTCGTGCAGTGCAGACAGCAAATCTGGAACGCTGCCAGCGCGAAGCGCGGAGCGGACTTGGCAGCACACGCGGCAGCACAAGCCTGATCTCGCTCAGGTTGTACCGCAAATATATTCCTGCCTGCAAATGAGCCTGCCGGGTTGCTAACACCTATTCGGACAACCTGTTGATATGTTTGCCCGCCCCCGTGGATTACGATAGGCTCTGGCCCTTACCGCAGTGACGGCGGCAGGGCAATGGGGGAGCTTCCGGCGATGATTCGGCTTGCGCGCGCGGCCTTGATGGCGAC
This sequence comes from uncultured Alphaproteobacteria bacterium, assembly GCA_963827885.1. Taxonomy (GTDB): domain Bacteria; phylum Pseudomonadota; class Alphaproteobacteria; order Rhizobiales; family Rhodomicrobiaceae; genus CAWHDD01. The sequence continues at coordinate 125,436 of CAWHDD010000004.1, forward strand.
GGCGATGTTTGTCTTTGTGCCGCCATCCTGGGGGCAGGGCAATCCCGCACCGCCAGCTCAGCAGCCCCCCCAGCCCTTGGGCATCAATCTGGAAGAGCTGGCCTATCCCCATCCGGTGCAGTTCCTCGATCTGGAATTGGACGGACACCCCCTGCGCATGGCCTATATGGACGTGACGCCCAGCGCGCAGCCCAACGGCAAGACCGTGGTGCTGCTGCACGGCAAGTCGTTTTCAGGCTTCTATTGGGAAAGCACCATCAAGGCGCTCAGGGCTGGCGGCTATCGCGTCGTCGTGCCCGATCAGCTCGGCTTCGGGAAATCGTCGAAGCCGCCGGCGCTGCCCTACAGTTTCGATTTGCTCGCCGCCGCGACGGCAAAGCTGCTGGACCACCTCCATATCGACCGCTGCGTTCTGACGGGGCACTCCTTCGGCGGTATGCTGGCCGTTTATTTTGCCCGCACCTATCCCGAGCGCGTCAGCCATCTGGTGCTGGAAAATCCCATCGGGCTGGAGGATTACCGCGCCGTGGTGCCGCCGCAGCCAGCCGCCGCGCTGCTGAAGGCCGAGATGTCGCTTTCGCCCGACGGCTACCGCAATTTCCTGAAGAATTTTTTCGCCTCCTGGAAGCCCGAATATGAAGTGTATGTGGATGTGTTCGCGCGCCTGCACCAGAGCCCGGACTATCCCCGGTTCGCCAAGGTGTCGGCTCTGATCTACCAGATGATTTATCAGCAGCCGATTCGCCACGAGCATCCCTTGATCAAGCCGCCCGTGCTGCTCGTCATCGGCCAGGCCGACCGCAGCGCCTTCTTCCGGCGATTCGCGCCGCCCGAGGCCACGAGCGCGCTCGGCAATTGGCCTGTGCTGGGCAAGCAGGCGGCGAAGGACATTCCGGGCGCCAAACTGGTCGAGATTTTCGGTGCGGGGCATGTTCCGCATGTGGAAACGCCGGAACTGTTCGAAAAGGCGCTGCTGGAGTTCATCAAGCCGCCGGCGGCGGATGCACCGGGAAAATGAGCATTATGCGCGGACTAATCCACAAACTCCGTTGCACAACAATTGACAAGCGGCGCGAGGCGTCATACTGACTAGGCACACCTTGAAGATGCCCAGATGGCGGAATTGGTAGACGCGCTAGTTTCAGGTACTAGTACCGAGAGGTGTGGAGGTTCGAGTCCTCTTCTGGGCACCATTAGCTATTCCCACCGTTGATTTTTCTCAACTATTTGATATACAATACCTTTGGCCCGCCCGAGTGCTACACCAACGTGCTACACGGGGCGGTCAATGGCGGTGTTAAGAATGGCGCGTCCAACATGGCGGGCACGATCATCCAACGGACAATTCCGTAAGAAGGTGCCCGCAGACATTTATGCGAAAGCTGGCGGTCAGCGCATCGCATTTACGTTCCCTTCGGAAGAGATTGGGGCGCCGGACGTGGTTATCCACGTCACGGTTGGCCGCGAGGTAAACCTTTCGCTCCGGTCAAGCGACAAAGCGACGATCAAAACCCGAATGGGCCTCGCTACCGCGCAGTTCGAGCACATTTGCGAAACCATCCGCCGCGGGCCTCAGCCACTCACTGACAAACAGATCGTGGCTCTATCGGGGATACTTTACCGGGACTTCGTCGCGGACTGGGAGGATAACCCGGGGAACGCGGAGGGCTGGGAACTAATGCATGATCTTACCGCCGATGCAGCGGACAGCTGGCGGGATTTGGAGAGGATGTACGGCCACTGGGTTGATGGCCTGTTGCGCCGGGAAAGTGTTGTGACCGGCGCTCAGAGCCGCCGCAAGCTGATCATGGCAACAGCCCCGGCGTTGGCTCAGGCTGCAATGAAGTTGCGCCGGGCAGCCGAGGGTGACTACAGTCCCGACCCCGCCGCCGGGCGCTTTCCTGCTTGGGAGAAGCCGCAACCTCAGAACGGTCAACGCAAGAAGGACACCGCATCCACCGGTTTGACCTTCGACAGCCTCTTCGCCAGATGGCGTCTGGAGGCTAAGCCCGCCCCTTCGACCCTGACTAACTGGGAGACGTGCTGGCGGAAGCTCAAGGCGCATATGAAACACGATGACCCTGCACGGGTGACCAACGGCGCCAGCGCGTGTCTCCCAGGTACGGTCGCGGTAACCGTTGCTGCTTTCGCGCGACGCTCCGGGTCTTTCTCGCCGTAGCGAGCGCCGGTCAGCGCGCTCACCTCCTGTTCCATCAGCCGGCTGGCGGCGAAAGAAATCATCTCGCGCAGGCCATCGGCATCGGGGGTCTTCTCAACCAGGCCCTTCAGGCTCATCATTTCCCCGGTCATCGGTGGCTCCTCTAATCAGGTTGGTTCTCACAACCCGGCCCATTACCGGAAATCATCGATGACCGCCCGCAAAGCCGTCCATCCGCTACAGCGCCATTTGAAAGCGCGTGGACGGCCGGCTCCGCTACCGCCGAAACAACCGTCCCGACGATTCCATGCCCAGGCACCAGGGGCAGCACTGGGTGAGCCGGATCGCCTCCATCACATGCAGATCGGTCCGGCAGACGCCGCAGGCGTGCACGCGGATCAGCACTTCACGCAGGCTGGGCTGCGGAATGTCCATTTGCCCGTCCAATCGCAGCGGTGTCTGGGCGGCATCAAGCACCATCGCGCGCATAGGGAACTGCATTTCCGCCCGCCGGCCGGAAGCTGAGGCAGAAAGCTTGCGGAGCACTGATTTTAGTCAGAGCGGCTGCCTCTGCATAGGCACATCCTATTGGCCAGTCTCCGGGGGGCGTGGCGGGCTATGCCCGTAAATCAACTCAAAGTAATGGAGTGAGACATGGCTGACCAGCACCTTTCAAAGATCGACACCAGCCGCCTCCGCGCACGCTATGACAACTTTATCGGTGGCGGATGGAAGGCGCCGGTACAGGAGCGTTATTTCACCGATAACAGCCCCATCGACGGCAGCACTCTGTGCGAAGTGGCGCGCTCGGATGCCGCCGACGTCGAACGCGCGCTGGACGCGGCCCATGCCGCCCGCGCGGGCTGGGGCCGCACTTCGCCGGCGGAACGCGCACGTATCCTCAACAAGATCGCCGACCGCATCGACGAGAACCTCCAGCTTCTCGCCTATGTCGAGACCCGCGACAACGGCAAGCCCATCCGCGAGACGCTCAACGCCGACGTGCCGCTGTCCGCCGATCATTTCCGCTATTTCGCCGGCTGCATCCGCGCCGAGGAAGGCACCATCGGCGAGATCGACCATGAAACCATCGCCTATCACTTCCGCGAGCCGCTGGGCGTCGTTGGCCAGATCATCCCGTGGAACTTCCCGCTGCTGATGGCGGCGTGGAAGATGGCGCCGGCCCTCGCCGCCGGCAATTGCATCGTCATCAAGCCCGCGTCCGACACGCCGATGAGCCTCGCCGTGCTGATGGACCTGATCGGCGACCTGCTGCCCGCCGGCGTGCTCAACGTGGTGTTCGGCCATGGCTCCGAGGTGGGCGTGCCGCTGGCGCGCAGCCCGCGTATCGCCAAAATCGCCTTCACCGGCGCGACCAGCACCGGCCGGCAGATCATGCAGCTCGCCGCCGAAACCATCATCCCGCAGACCATGGAACTGGGCGGCAAGTCGCCGAATATCTTCTTCGCCGATGTGATGGCCGAGGACGACGCCTTCCTCGACAAGGCACTGGAGGGCCTGGCGCTGTTCGCCTTCAACAAGGGCGAGGTGTGCACCTGCCCGTCGCGCGCGCTGGTGCAGGAGTCGATCTACGACCGGTTCATGGAAAAGGCCGTCGCGCGGGTGGCGAAGATCATCGTTGGCGATCCGCTCGACCCGGCGACGCAGATGGGGCCGCAATGCTCGCAAGGGCAATTTGAGAAAATCCTGGGTTACATCGACATCGGCAAGCAGGAAGGCGCCACGTGTCTGACCGGCGGCGAGCGCGCGCAGTTCGAAGGCCGGCTCAAGGATGGCTTCTTTCTCAAGCCCACGGTTTTCGCCGGCCACAACAAGATGCGCATCTTCCAGGAGGAGATCTTCGGCCCCGTGCTGTCGGTGACGAAGTTCAAGACGCTGGAGGAGGCCATCGAGATCGGCAACGACACGATTTACGGCCTCGGCGCCGGCGTCTGGTCGCGCAACGTGAACAACACCTATCGCGTGGGCCGGGAAATCCAGGCCGGGCGCGTGTGGACCAACTGCTATCACCTGTATCCGGCGCACGCGGCGTTCGGCGGATACAAGCAGTCCGGCTTCGGCCGCGAGACGCACAAGATCATCCTGGAGCACTACCAGCAGGTGAAGAACCTCCTTGTCAGCTACAGCCCGAATGCGCTCGGCCTGTTCTGATTTCCAGGGATGCCGCCATGGGACGCACTGGTCCAATGGCGGTATGCACACCATATAAGGAGGTATCCCCAAATCCGGCAGAAAGGAACACGGCTATGCGTCGATCGATCCTTGTTTTACTTGTCACCGGTCTATTCCTTGGAGCGCTCCTTTTCGCGGGCGAGGTCCTCGCCGGGCCTCGTGATGGCCATCGCGGCGGCTCCGCGCATACCGGCGGCACGCGTTCGGGCGGGCAGCATTTCAGTGCACCCCGCTCCGGCGGCACTCATTTCCGCAACTTTGGCAATGCCCCGGCCGCCCGCCATTTCGGCACTCCCCGCTCGGGCCGGCATTTCGGCAATGCCCCAATGAGACGGCATTTCGGCAACGTCCCCGCAAGACGCCATTTCGGCACCTTCCGCTCAGGACGCCATTTCGGCAACATCCGGCCAGGACGGCATTTCACCACACCCCGCCACATGCGGCATGTGCTCAAACCGGGTACCGTCCGCCATGGGCTGGGCCTGCACCGCAAGGGACAGCATATCGCCGGTCTTACGCGCCATCACCGCCTGAACCGGACGGCCCCGCTCCACCGCAACGCCTTCTGGCACCGTAAGTTTGGCGCCAGCAAGGTGGCCGGCCACTTCAGACACGGCTTCCGCCATGGCCGCCACCATCACCGTCATCACGGCTTCTTCTGGTCCGGCGCCACGTTCTGGCCCTACGCCTACGGCGATGTTTTCTCCTACGCGCTGTGGCCTTACGACTATGACGACGCGTTCTGGGATTACGGGCCGGACTTGATCGTTGGCGGCGCCTTCTGGCCCTATGGTGAGCTGGCCTACGATAACGAGCGCTACGACATCCTGCCCTACGCCTATTACGACACATACAGCAGCAGCCGCCGCAGCCGTACCGCCGCTTTGCGTCAGAAGCAGCTCATGGCCAATGCCTGCGACGGCTTCGCGCCGGGCGTGACGGACCTGCCGCTGGACCGTTTTGCCAAGATCGTCAATCCTGACGAAACGCAGCGCACGGCTCTGGAGGATCTGCGGACCCAATCCGCCAACGCGGCGGGCATCATGAAACAGTCGTGCTCCAGCGAAATCCCGCTGACACCGATGGCAAGACTGGACGCCATGGAGAAGCGGTTCCAGGCGATGGACAAGGCTGTGCAGATGGTGCGCGGGCCGCTGGAGACGTTTTACGCTCTCCTGAGCGACGAGCAGAAGCAGCGCCTGGATAAAGCTGTGAGCGCGCGGGGCTCCAGGAGCCAGAAGGCGGATATCACGCAGCTTTGTACTGGTGCCGGCAGCGGGCTAACCGATGTTCCAGCCGCGCGGATCGAGAAGACGATCACACTTAGCGATACGCAGCGGCGCGAACTGGACAAGTTGAAGGCTGCCTCGGCGAGTGCTGCCGGGGCCATGAAGCTATCGTGCCCGTCCGCGCTGCCGGCTTCGCCCGGCGGCCGGCTCGACGCGGCCGGGAAGCGGGTGGCGGCGCTGTTGCAGGCCATAGACACGGTTCGGCCTGCGGTCAGCAGCTTCTATGGATCGCTGACCGACGAGCAGAAGGCGCGATTCAACACCATAGGCCAAACCAGGGACGCTGCTGCAAACGCTCCATGATTGCCGCGCGAAAGACCGTCCCGCAGGTATTGACCTGCGGGACGGCCGCACGCAAGCTAAGGCGCCCGCGATCCACGCCGCCCGCTATTCCCGCTCGAAATGGATGAGAATACGAGGCATCGAATTTGCCCTCCCCATTGGACTGGCGAATGTGATTCAAGATCGCAACGGAGGGCGGGCGATCCTGCCTCCGGTAAGCTGCACTAATGTGGTGTCTCGCACTTACCGTGAGAGCTTTCGGCAAATTGTGCGGTAATTCGGAGACAGGACACTAGCGTCCAAGCGCCTCGCGAATGTGGTTCGCAAGCGACGCCAGTGTATACGGCTTCTGCAAAACCTTGAGATCGTCGAGGCCGCCGCCGTTGCGCGCCATACCATCGCTCAGCGCCGAAGTCAGCAGAATCCTGCCGCGCCGGCTGCTCCTGCCGCAACCGCCGCGCCAGATCGTAGCCCGACATGCCGCCCGGCATGACGATATCGCTGAACACCAGATCCACCGGCTCGCCGGCGTCCACGATGGCGAGCGCTTCCGCGCCGCTGGCGGCCTGCACGGCGCGGTAGCCGAGATTTTTCAGATGGATCGCGGTCACGCGGCGGACATCGGGATTGTCCTCGACCAGCAGGATCGTCTCGCCGGCCCCGCGCGGGATGGTTTCGCCGTCCGCCGCCGGCGCGAGAGCCTGCGTCAGGCCGTGCCGCGGCAGAAAAATCTCGATGGCCGTGCCGTGTCCCGGCTCGCTTTGCAGCGTCACATGGCCGCCGGATTGCTTCACGAAGCCATAGACGGTCGCCAGCCCCAGGCCGGTGCCCTTGCCGCGCTCCTTGGTGGTGAAGAACGGCTCGAACACCCGCGCCTTCACCTCCGGCGTCATGCCCATCCCGGTATCGGTCACGGAAAAGCTCACATATTCGCCGGGGTCCAGGCCATCCTTCGCGGCGCCGGTGCTGACATTACCGGTGGCGATCACCAGGCTGCCGCCCTCCGGCATGGCGTCGCGGGCGTTGATGGCCAGATTGAGCAGCGCATTCTCCACCTCGGTCGGGTCGGCTTTCACCTGCCACAGACCGGCCGACAGCTCGGTGGCGACGGCGATATGCTCGCCCAGTGACCGGCGCAGCATTTCGCGCACGCCGATGATGATGCCGTTCAGGTCAACGGGAACCGGCGTCAGGCGCCGCTGCCGCGCGAAGCTCATCAGCCGCTGATTGAGCCGCGCGCCCATCCCGGCGGCGCGCTCCGCCTCGGCCAGATAGCTCCGCAGCGTCTCGTCCGTCAGCTCCATTTCGAGCAATTGATGATTGCCGGTGATCACCGTCAGCAGATTATTGAAATCGTGGGCGATGCCGCCAGTAAGGCTGCCCAGCGCTTCCATACGCTGGGATTGCGCCGCCGCTTCCTGCGCCGCCTGCCGCCGCCGCATTTCCTCGTGGAGCTGCTGCGTGCGCTCGGCGATACGCAGCTCAAGTTCGTGCTCGATCCGCCGGCTTTCCGTCATATCCCGCAGGATGGTGGTGAAGACCGGCCCGTCCGCGCCGGCAAGCTTGAGGATGGTGGCGTCGGCCGGAAACTCTTCGCCGTTCTTGCGGCGTCCCACGATCTGATTGCGCTGCCCCATGCGGTGCGCCGCTACCGTGCCGGTGCCGAAACGGCTGACGAGCTGCATGTGGCTCTCGTGAAAGCGCGCCGGCAAGAGCAGGCCGAGCGGCTGCCCGATGACCTCTGCGGCGGTGTAGCCGAACACCTGCTCGGCGCCATGATTGAACAGAGTGATGCGCTGGCTGCTGTCGAGGGCGATAATAGCGTCCTCGGCGTTCTCGAAAATCGCGGTGAGACGCGCCTGGGAGGCCCGCAATTCCTCCTCGATCAGTTTGCGGCCGGTGATATCCTCGATCACGCCGATGGTGCGCAGCGGCCGCCGCTTCGCGCCCTTGCCGGCAAAAAACGTTCGCGACCGCGCGCTGATCCAGCCGATGCCGCCATCACGCCGCAAAATGCGATGGTCTATGGTGTACAGACCGCTGCCCGCGGGATCATGGGCCTCCCTGATTTTCGCCAGCACGGTCTCGCGGTCGTCAGGATGCACGAGCTGTGTGCACAATTGGATGGAAACCGCCTCCTATCGGGGCCAACGCCCTCAATGTCTCGAACGGCTGGTGACCAGTAGAGTTCGTCCCTGACATGATCGTGCTCGAACAGCCCGATCCGGCCGGTTTCCATGGCCAGCGCCAGGCGTTCCTCGGCTTGCGCGGTTTGTGCGCGGGCGCGGTGCAGTGCCCCCGCGGCGCCAGCGATCAGCAGGCAACTGACGGCGAATACCCCCAGTTCCGCCCATTGCGAGGGGGCGTGAATGGGAACCAGCCACAGCGTGGTCGCCAGCACGCTCAAGGCCGCCGCCAGGAACTCCAGCGCGCTGGCCCTGCAAAAGCGCCGCCAGTGTCACGGCGGGATAAAAGGTGAGGTAAGCGAGACTAGGCTCGAAGACACCCGTCAGTGCCTGGCGGGCGAGGATGCCCCAGCCCCACGAAAGCCGTGGCGCTGAAGACTTCCGCCCAGAGCTGGCTATATGGCGGCCGGACCCGGAGGGTACGCTCAGCGCGCCCGGCAGCGCTCAACGGCAGCCATGAAACCATTCGTCCCAGCATCAATTCCCGTCCTCAGGCAGAACTCGCAAACATGCAAATCGCACGCGGACAAATGGATTCAAACAGGCATGCAGATACAACGTATATCTCGTATACACTCAATTACATTTTGTTGCAAAAATCCGCGCATCTGACAAGCCGCTGCGCGGGCGGGGTGCAACAAAACGTCTCCCCATGAATTCCCGCCTTGCGCGGGAAACTTCGCTCCGTCAGAGTGATGCGAGTGCGGCGCTGTGCGCGCTGGGCCGGCGATTTGGAGACATTTTCTGAGCATGACGGTGAAAGCTCAAAACTGGTGGCGGCGCGGTATCGTGCAGCTCACCATGTTCGGCCTGGTCATCCAGGCCGCCATGAGCGCGTTCATGCTGCCGATGCCGCTGATGCAGTCCGCTGTCGCGGCGGCTTCGAACGGCCAGGAAATCGTCATCTGTACCTCGCTGGGCTTCGAGCGCATGCCGCTCGGCATGGCTGGCGATGCCGGCAAAGGTAATCGACCTGCCGGCGCGGAAGGCTGTCCGGTGTGCGTGGCGCTTGCGCCGGCCGCCGCTGCCGATCTGCCGGTAATCCAGACGAACCTGCCGCAGGAAGTCCTGCCCGCGCAGGCTCCGCAACCCGCCGTTGACCAGTGTCCGGCGCAAGTCACTGTCCTCACTCAACATAATCGCGGTCCCCCTCTGGCATGACCTGCCGGTGAACCGACGCCTGTTTTCCTGGCCACGCCGGAGGCATGCGCGCGTTCGCCCGATGTGCTGTGCCTGGAAGAGAGAACAGGGGAACATTTCGTGACTGGAACTGTGACGCCAGGATGCGGCGGTGCGGGGGGATAGTCCAAACGGGGGAGGCAGTTGTCCGCCGTCTCCGCCCGTGATTGCGGCAGTCACCTCACGATCACCGCTCCGTGCGTCCGGTCCAGCTCCGGTCCGGCTCTGGTGCGCGCCCAACCGCGCCCAGAGCCGGTAAACCGGTGCGGTCCGCCACATGAACCTTTCCTGATCTAGTACAGCCCGCCGGAAGATAGACCTCCAACCGTGAAGGAAAGTGGTTCCATTTTCATTTTTGACTATACCCTCCTCGCGGGAGAGGACGGAGCGAAGCGCCGGGTAAGGGGGCGCGATACACACCAGCCTATTGATATTTTTACAAAATGCCGGAGCGCGCCCCGCGTTCCCGGCTCACAACAGCCCCAACTCCAGCTTTGCCGCATCGCTCATCCGCTCCGGCGTCCATGCTGGCTCCCACACCAGCTTCAACAGCACCACGCTGACGCCCGGCACCAGCGACACCGTATGCTGCACCTGTCCCGGCAACGAGCCGGCCACGGGGCATGACGGCGTGGTCAGCGTCATCTCGATGTACACAATGCCATCCTTGCGCACCATGACCTCGTAGATCAGCCCCAGGTCCAGCAGGTTCACCGGAATTTCCGGGTCGCGCACAGTGCGGATGGATTCGTATATCTCCTCCAGCAGCACCGGATTGCCCTCGTCCGGCTCCGGGCGCGCGATTTCCTGCATGCGCGGCGACGCCCTCTCAACGGTGGCATCTGCTACTGCGTATTCAGCGGGTCCAGCATCCAGCATGTCTTGCCCCTTCTCGGTATCCATAAGCCCGTCACTCTGTCTTCACTACACCGCCGATGGCGCCGCCCTTCACCGCCGCCTCGAATGCGTGCCAGGCCAGCGTGGCGCATTTCACCCGCGCCGGGTATGCCTTGACGCCACTGAGCGGCTCCAGCCTGTCCGCGTCGTCCTCCAGCGCGTCCGGCAATTCGATGACCTCGCCGGTCGTGACCTTGGCGTGAAACATCCTGAACAGCGCCTCCGCCTCGGCCAGCGTCTTGTCCTTGACGATCTCCGTCATCAGCGACGCCGACGCGGTAGAAATGGCACAGCCTTTTCCCTCGAAACTGACATCCGTAATGCGCTCGCCGTCGAGCTTTAGGTATACCGTCACCTTGTCGCCGCATAACGGATTGTGCCCGTGGGCGAAATGGCTGGGATCGCCGAGCGCGTGGAAATTGCGCGGGCGGCGGCCGTGGTCGAGGATGATGTCCTGGTAGAGTTCGCGTAAATCCATGTCACCCTCCGAAAAGTTTCTGAGCCGCCTGCACAGCCAATACCAGCGCGTCCACATCACTCTCGTCGTTGTATACGCCGAACGAGGCGCGCGCCGTGGCGGTGAGGCCGAGCCGGTCCATCAGCGGTTGTGCACAATGGTGACCAGCGCGGATGGCGACGTTGTTCTGGTCGAAGATGGTGGCAAGGTCGTGCGGGTGTATACCGTCCACCTCGAAGGACACCACGCCGAGCCGTTGTTGCCCCGCGCCAACGATGGTCACACCGGGCAGGGCGCCGAGCGCATCCAGCGCATAATTGGTCAGCGCCTCCTCGTGATCGCGGATGGCGTCGCGGCCGATGGACTCCATGAAATCCAGCGCCAATTCCAGGCCGATGGCGCCGGAAATGTCGGGCGTCCCAGGCCTCGAAGCGCTGCGGCGGGGCCTGATACTCTGTCTTCTCGAAGGTGACAGTGAGGATCATGTCGCCGCCGCCTTGCCAGGGCGGCATTGCATCCAGCAGCTCGCGCTTGGCGTACAGCACACCGATGCCGGTAGGGCCGTAGCATTTGTGGCCGGAGAACACGTAGAAATCGGCATTCAGCGCGCGTACATCCACCGGCAGACGCGGTGCCGCCTGGCAGCCGTCCAGCAGCACCTTCGCGCCGGCTGCATGCGCGAGGCGTGCCACTGCATCCACGGGCACGACATGCCCCGTAACATTGGAGACGTGTGTCAGCGCCACCAGCTTCGTGCGCGGCGTCAGGCAGCGCTCGAACGCCGCCAGATCGAGGCCGCCGTTCGCGTCAATCGGCGCGATGACCAGCTCGATGCCGATGCGGCTGCGCAACATCTGCCACGGCACAATATTAGAGTGATGCTCCATCTCCGACAGCACCACCTGATCGCCGGCCTTCAGAAACGCCGCGCCCCAGGACTGCGCCACGAGGTTCAGCCCCTCCGTCGCGCCGCGCACGAATACAATCTCGCTGGCGTCGCGTGCATTGAGGAAGCGGGCGACCTTCTCGCGTGCACTCTCGAAGCGGGCTGTAGCGCGGGCACTGAGGCCGTACACGCCGCGATGTACGTTTGCATAATCTCGGCGGTAGAAATCGGCGAGGCCGTCGATGACCGTGCGCGGCTTTTGCGCACTCGCCGCTGTATCCAGGAACACGACGCCAGGGTTGGTCTCGAAGACAGGGAACTCGCGGCGGATTTCGTGCACATCCAACCGGGGCGTCGCACGCAGCGCTGGCGTGATTGTGGTCATCAGCGTCATGCGGCGCCCTCCGTCCGGCCGAGCCAGCCATGCAGATGTTTCAGCAGATGCGCGGACAGTCCGTCGCCCAGCGCCGCCGTCTCGATCACATCGGCGGCGAACGCTTCGACGAGCATCGCGCGCGCTGTCGCGTCGTCGATGCCACGCGCCTTCAGGTAAAAGAGTGCCGTTTCGTCGATATCGCCCACAGTCGCGCCGTGGCTGCATTTCACTTCGTCAGCGAAGATCTCAAGCTCGGGCTTCGTGTCTACCCAAGCCTGCGGGCTGAGCAGCAGATTGCGGTTGAGCTGATGCGCGTTGGTCTGGTCCGCGCCCTCGCGCACGGTCATCTTGCCGAGGAACACGCCATGGGCGCGATCCTGCACCACGCCCTTCAGCACCTCGCTGGTCTCGCAACCGGGCGCCTGATGGTCAACGAACGGCGCGAACGTGGCCTCTTGCTCGCCGCGCAGCAGATATGCGCCATTGATGGCGGTGTATGCGCCCTCGCCGGTCATGGCCACATGAAAGTCCTGGCGCGACAGGCGCGCGCCCAGCGTCAGTGTGAAGCTCTCGTAGCGGGCACCGGCTTCGAGCGCGGCGCGGGTGAGCGACATATGGAACGCTTCGGCGCTTTCCGTCTGCACCTTGGCGTGCCGAACATGCGCGCCAGCCGCAATTTGCATGCATGTGACAGCGTTGGTCCAGCCCTTGCCCGAACCGGCGGCGGTCTCGATCACCGTCGCCTCGCTGCCCGGCCCGGCGATGATGGCGTTGCGCAGGTGGAAGGCGCTGGCCGCCGGCGCGCCGCCATAATGGATGATTTCCACCGGCAACTCCAACTTGGCGCCCGGCTCCAGCGCCAGAATGAAGCCGTCCGCAAAGAAGGCGGCGTTGAGTGCAGCGAAAGGCTGCGCGCCGGCAGTGTCGCTGACATCGAATGCGGCCTCCACCAAATCGGGCCGCCGCGCCAGCGCCTCGGCGGTGGACCCCAGCCAAACGCCCTTCGGCAACACGCCAACCCAGGAGTGCGCCGCGTCGAAACGGCCGTTCACCAGCACCACGCGATGGCTCGGCGCGGCATAGCGGTAGGGTGCCAGAAGCTTCGCGTCGAGGCCGTCGCCCTTGACCGGCGCGGGCAGAACCGGCGCCGCAGTCAGCGGGCGCAGATCGGTGAAGCGCCAGGCTTCCTGCTTGCGCGTGGGGTAGCCGAGGCCGGCGAAGCGCTGCATGGCCGCCTCGCGCAGCGCCGCGAGCCATTTCGGCTGGTCCGCGGCGCTCGCCTGCTGGCGGAAGGCGGCCAAAAACGGAGCAATTTCAGTGTTGTTGACCATGACGCCCGCCCTCATGCCGCCACGCCCAGGTGCGCGTAGCCCTTGGCCTCCAACTCGGCCGCCAGCGTCTTGTCGCCCGAAGCCACGATCTTGCCGTCCGCCAGCACGTGCACGAAATCCGGCTCGATGTAGTCGAGGAGACGCTGATAGTGCGTAATCATCACGATGGCGCGCCCAGGATCACGTAGCTTGTTCACGCCGTTGGACACCACTCGCAGGGCGTCGATGTCGAGGCCACTGTCGGTTTCGTCCAGGATGGCGAGCTTCGGCTCCAGCATGGCCATCTGGAAAATCTCGTTGCGCTTCTTCTCGCCACCGGAGAAGCCCGACATTCACCGGCCGTTGCAGCAGATCCTCCTTGATTTCCAGCAGCTTGAGCTTGGCCTTCACCTGCTTGATGAATTGCGCGGCGTCCAGCTCCGGCTCGCCGTGCTGGCGGCGCTTTGCATTCAGCGCGGTGCGCAGGAAGTACATGTTGTTCACGCCGGGTATTTCCACCGGGTACTGGAAGGCCAGGAACACACCCTCGCGCGCACGTTCGTCGGCGGGCAGCTCCAGCAGATCGCGGCCGAAGTAATGTGCACTGCCGCCCGTCACTTCGTATCCCGGCTTGCCCGCCAGGATGCTCGACAGCGTGCTCTTGCCGGCACCGTTCGGCCCCATGATGGCGTGCACTTCGCCGGCCTTCACGGTGAGGTCGATGCCCTTGAGTACCTCGCGGCCATCGGCGATGCGCGCGTGCAGATTGCGGATTTCGAGAATGCTGGTCATGTGCTCACCGTTCAAGTTGCTGTTGCCGCAAAGTTTTTCCAAGCCGCGGGGGCGGCCGTTAGCCGACGCTGCCTTCCAGGCTCACCGCCAGCAGCTTCTGCGCCTCCACCGCGAATTCCATCGGCAGCTCCTTCAACACCTCCTTGCAGAAGCCGTTGACGATGAGCGACACCGCGTCTTCCTGGGTGAGGCCGCGCTGCTGGCAGTAGAAAAGCTGGTCCTCGCTGATTTTCGAAGTGGTCGCCTCGTGCTCGATGCGGGCGCTGGGATTGCGCACCTCGATGTAGGGAACCGTATGCGCGCCGCACTTCTTGCCGATCAGCAGCGAGTCGCATTGCGTGTAATTGCGCGCGCCCTGCGCTTTCGGCATCACCTTGATCTGGCCGCGATAGGTGTTCTGGCCGCGCCCCGCCGAGATGCCCTTGGATACAACGGTCGAACTGGTGTTGCGCCCGATGTGGATCATTTTGGTGCCGGTGTCGGCCTGCTGCATATTGTTGGTGATGGCGACTGAGTAGAATTCGCCCACCGAGTTGTCGCCTTCCAGCAGGCAGCTTGGATACTTCCAGGTGATCGCCGAGCCGGTTTCGACCTGCGTCCATGCAATCTTGGAATTGTCGCCACGGCAAGCGCCGCGCTTGGTCACAAAGTTGTAGATGCCGCCGCGCCCTTCTGCGTCGCCGGGATACCAGTTCTGCACGGTTGAATACTTGATCTCTGCGCCTTCCAGCGCGATCAACTCAACCACGGCCGCGTGTAACTGGTTTTCGTCGCGCTGCGGGGCGGTGCATCCTTCCAGGTAGCTGACGTATGCACCTTTGTCGGCGATGAGCAGAGTGCGTTCAAACTGGCCGCTCTTGGCCGCGTTGATGCGGAAGTATGTGGACAGCTCCATGGGGCAGCGCACACCTGGTGGAATGTACGCGAACGAGCCATCGCTGAATACGGCGGAGTTCAGAGCCGAGAAGAAATTGTCGCCTTGGGGCACAACGGTACCGAGATACTTGCGCACCAGTTCGGGGTGCTCGCGCACAGCCTCGCCGAATGAACAGAATATGATGCCAACCTCGTGCAACGTCTCCTTGAACGTGGTCGCGACTGACACGCTGTCGAACACAGCATCCACCGCGATGCCGGCAAGCGCCGCGCGCTCCCCCAGCGGAATGCCCAGCTTCTCGTAGGTTTTCAGCAGCTCGGGATCCACCTCATCCAGCGATTTCGGGCCATCCCCCTTCGCTTTCGGCGCGGAGTAGTATGTCGAAGCCTGGTAGTCGATGGGCGCGATGTTGAGCTTGGCCCAATCCGGCGACTCCATCTGCTGCCAGCGGCGGAACGCCTTCAACCGCCATTCCAGCAGCCATTCCGGCTCCTCCTTCTTGGCGGAAATGAAGCGGACCGTGTCTTCGTTGAGGCCCGGAGGCGCCTCGTCCACCTCAATGTCGGTGACGAAACCGTACTTGTAACTGTCGCCCGTGGCCGAGCGGACTGATTCGAGAGTGTCGAGGTTTGCGGACATGAGAGAGCGGCGCCTCGCGTTGTGGAAATTGCTGCCTTGCGGCTCGGGCCGGTTCGCAGTTGCGAAGGCGCCCCTGTCCAGGTAAAGCAAACGCCGTGCCAGAGCTGAAATGCATTAAAAATCAGTGATGTAATATGCAAAAAACGTCGCAAAACCGACGTTGTAAGAAATCCGACTGTCAGATTTAGGACGCTTGAGAGGGGGGCGGGGGCCGGTTCGAACGCCGGTCCCGCTCCGCCGCAACCCTGCACGGCCTGTGCGAAACTCGGATAATCCTGTGCAACACGCGTTGCACACTACTTCTTATGGTGTAGAGTGTACTCGAAACTATTCCGTCATCAATACTAGCAAAATGGTACATTGGTGATATAATAGAAAGCATTCAAGGAGCCGGTGCGCAAACGCAACGCTGATGCTGCAAAGCCTCGGTGCCGGGAGACTTGCGCAAAATCTGTACGCCCCTTCCAAACGTAAGATTTACCACATCGCGGTTTTTGCCGCGTTTGGCGCGTTTGATTAAAAACGCCGGCTCAGACATCAGCCGGCGTTAACGGGGCTTTGATATCGGCTGTTGGGGAAGAAATGCGCAGCTATTGGCGCTCAACGTCGAGGACTGTGGCCATGTGGTGGTTCGCGGTTATGGCCGTATGTTTCGGTTGGGTATTTTGGTCTCAGGTGAGCCTCCAGGCGTTCCTGCCTGATGAAGCGCGGCAGGACAGTCCGCCGCCTGCCGCTGAATCCGCGCTCGCGGCCGTTCCGCCGCAAACGCCGCCCCAAGCAGCGCTCGCCGCCGCACCGCCGGAGCCCATTCCCGAGCCACCGCCCGCCGAACCCGCCCGTTTCATTACACCGCCTGCCGTCCAGGTCGCACCCGAACGTCTGGCCGAAGCCATTCAGACTGAATTGAAACGCCTTGGCTGTTACGGAGGCTCCGTTGACAACCTCTGGGGCCGCGGCAGCCGCTACGCCATGCGCAAATTCGTCCGGGCAGCCAATCTGCAATTCGGCAGCGCGGAACCTGACGCCAGAGCTGTCGTGGCATTACGCGGCTATGGAAACAGCGGGGACTGCTCCGCCAAATTTGCCCGCCCGCCGGCTGGAGCACAAGAAGCGCGGATCAGCCAAACCGCCCCCGGCAATCCATCAGGCATCGTGGAGGTTGCGGACGACCGCTCCTATTTGCCGCCTTGGGTACGCAACGACCCGCGTCCCGTCGAAACCGCAGCCTCGGTCAGCCACGCCGCGCAGCCGGCGAAACGTCATCGTCGCCATTATCAGATACGCGAGGTAAGGTTCAAACCTCTACGGATAGTAAAGGTCAAAGCTTTACCGGCAGCATCGGTGCGGGTGGCGAAGATCAAGCCTGCATGGACTGCGGCCAACAAGCCGGTGCGCGAGGCTGTGAAGCAGTCCAAGGGGCGCAAGAAGGCCGTCGCGGGCGTCGTCATCCGCAAATTCACCGCAACTTTGCCGGGCTGGCCGGGGAACTGACCCCGGCCGAACATTAGGGTTCGTGCGTAAATAACTGCGCCATCTGGCTTGTCCTTTTGTCCGCCCGCTGCGTTGCGAAAAGGCTTACATATCATGGATATGCGCCCCTTTCCGCGCCTTGCGGGCAAACAAAATCCCTGCGCCAACTGACTCAGTTATTTACGCACGAACCCTAAGCAGAGTTTACCAGCGCCGCCTTCCCGGTTGGCGATAAAGCTCTCGCGAAAACCAGGGCATCTAAGCGGGCATTCGCCAGCCGGCGCCGAAGGGCGCCTATTCCAAGTTTAAAACAGGCGATGCTTCACATAGCCTGCCAAGAAAACGCCTGCTTCATCTACCCATTGCCGCCGTGCGTGATCTTGCCGTCCCCGCCACTCTTCAGCGGCCGCCCGATGCTGGTGTAGCGCAAGCCCCGCCTTGTCGCCGCATCGGTGCGGAACATATTGCGCAGATCGACCAGCACGTCGCCCCGCATCGCGGCCTTGAGCGCCGGTCAAGTCCAGCGCGCGGAACTCGTTCCACTCGGTCAGCACGACGGCGGCGTCGGCGCCTGCGACCGCGTCCATGGCGTTCGCCCGCCACTCCACGCCCGGAAGCATCGGCTCGGCCTGATGGACGCCCCTGCGGATCATAGACCCGCACCGTCGCGCCCCGCTCCTGAAGCAGCGGAATGATCACCAGACCGGGCGCGTCGCGCATGTCGTCCGTATTCGGCTTGAAGGTGACGCCCAGGACCGCGATCGATCTTGCCGCGCACGCCGCCCTGCCCCAGGGCGCGCTCGATCCGCGCCGCCATGGCGATCTTGCGCTCGTCGTTAACCTTCTCGAACCTGCTCGATGATGGTCAGCGGCGAGCGGGCTTCGCGGGCGGTTCGCACCAGCGCCGAGCACGTCCTTGGGGAAGCACGAGCCGCCATAACCCGGACCCGGATGCAGGAACAGGTCGCCGATGCGCCCGTCCGCGCCGATGGCCGTGGCCACCTGCTGCACGTTGGCGCCGACCTCCTCGCACAGGTCCGCTATCTCATTGATGAAGCTGATCTTAAGCGCCAGAAACGAGTTGGCGGCGTACTTGGCCAGTTCCGCCGACTCGCGGCTGACGAACATCACCGGCGAATTGCGCAGGCGGAGCGGCTCATAGACGCGCTCCATGACGGCGCGGGCCCGTTCGTCGTCGTCGAGGCCCACCAGCACCCGGTCCGGATGGGTGAAGTCGAGGATGGCCGAGCCTTCGCGGAGAAATTCGGGGTTCGAGCAGACCGCGAATTCGGCGTCCGGACGCAGCTGGCGCAGGCGGCGCTCGATCTCGCGGCTGGAGCCCACGGGGACGGTGGACTTGGTGGTGATGACCGTGAAACCGGTGAGGTGCGGCGCCAGGTCTTCCACCGCCTGGAAGACATAGCTCAGGTCGGCGTAGCCGTCGCCCCGGCGCATCGGCGTGCCCACGGCCAGGAAAACCAGATCGGCGTTGGCCACGGCGGCGGCGAGGTCGGTGGAAAAGGTGATGCGGCCGGCCTTGATGTTGCGCGGCGAGAAGCTCGTCCGAGACCCGGCTCGTAAATCGGCGACCGGCCCTCGTTGAGTAGAGCGACCCTGGACTCGTCCTTATCGATGCAACTGACGTTCCAGCCGAAATTGGAGAAAGCAGACAGCCGACACCAGCCCGACATAGCCCTGCGCCAATCATGCAGATATTCACGAGAACCTCCTAACGCGGCAATCCAGCGTTTACGATACAACGCCAAGCTGTATTTAGAGAAGAAGCCATACCGCCGCAACACGCGGTTTATCTTGCGCACGAGATTGTATTGCGTAACAGCAATGCAAAATTTGATCTTGTTGCCGGTGGCGACAGAAAATCGCCCGTCACGGCTTTCAGCCGAGGATTTCCAGCACACGCTCAGCGGCCGGCAGAGCCTGACACCCATCGGCGTGACAACAATGGGCCGCTCGATCAGAATCGGATGCTCCACCATGAGGCCGATGAGCTGATCGTCGCTCCATTTCAGATCGTCGAGACCAAGCTCGTCATAGGGCGTGCCCTTGCGGCGCAACAGACCGCGCGCGCCGACGCCCATGGCCGCGATCAGCTCAGCCAGCTTTTCGCGCGTGGGTGGCGTCTTCAGGTAGAGGACGATCTCCGGCTCGGCGCCGCTGGCCTGGATCATGGCCAGCGTGTTGCGCGAGGTGCCGCAGGATGGATTATGGTAGATCGTGACGTGCGGCGTTCGCGTGGTCATGGGGTCTCCGGGGCTGCTCTATGCCCGCTCCCGCGCGGATTTGCCGCCGGGTGCGATGCCGCGCTCATACCAATCCTTGGAGGAATTGACAATCATCACGACGGACAGCATCACCGGCACCTCGATCAGCACTCCCACCACCGTTGCCAGCGCCGCGCCGGAATCGAAGCCGAACAGACTGATGGCGGCGGCTACCGCCAGCTCGAAAAAGTTGCTGGCACCAATCAGCGCCGACGGTCCCGCCACGCAATGCTGTTCGCCCGCCATGCGGTTCAGCAAATAGGCGAGGCCGGCGTTGAAATAAACCTGGATGAGGATCGGCACGGCGAGCAGCGCGATAATCAGCGGTTGCGCCAGGATCTGCCGGCCCTGGAAGCCGAACAGCAGCACCAGCGTCGCCAGCAGTGCAACCAGCGACATTGGCTGAAGCGCGCTGAGCAGCTCGCCAAGCGCTGCCTCGCCGCCGCGGGCCAGCACCATCCGCCGCACCAGTTGCGCCACGATCACCGGAATGACGATGTAAAGTACCACCGACAGCACCAGCGTATTCCACGGCACGATGATTGCCGACAATCCCAGCAGCAGGCCCACAATCGGCGCAAAGGCGAACACCATAATGGTGTCATTGAGTGCGACCTGCGACAGCGTAAAATGCGGCTCGCCCTTGGTGAGGTTGCTCCAGACGAACACCATGGCCGTGCACGGCGCGGCGGCGAGCAAAATCAGCCCGGCGATGTACGAGTTGATCTGATCCGCCGGCAGCAGGTCGCGGAAAAGCGTGCCGATGAACAGCCAGCCCAGCGCGGCCATGGTGAACGGCTTCACCGCCCAGTTGATGAACAGCGTCACGCCGATGCCGCGCCAATGCTCCTTAACCTGGGCCAGCGCCGCGAAGTCGATTTTCACCAGCATGGGCACGATCATCAGCCAGATCAGCACCGCAACCGGCAGATTCACCTTGGCAATTTCGGCGGCGCCGATGGTCTGGAACACGCCGGGCATGAACTGCCCCAGCGCCACGCCCGCGACGATGCACAGGCCAACCCACAGCGTCAGGAAACGTTCAAAAATGGACATGGGGAGCCTCTTTCAGGCGTTTTGCGCGGAATTCGTCTTGCCGATGGCGTCGAGCTTTTCCTTCAGCGCCAGCTTGTCGAGCGAGGCGATGGGGAGATTGACGAGTATGCCGATGCGCTGAGATAGCATGCGGTGCGTGTCGGCGAATGCAAAGCGCCGTTCGGCTTCAGTCCCTTCCGCGCGGCTCGGATCGGGTACGCCCCAGTGGGCTGTCATGGGCTGGCCCGGCCACAGCGGGCACACCTCGCTGGCGGCGTTGTCGCAGACGGTGAATACGAAATCCATGCGCGGTGCATCGGGAGCGGCGAATTCGTTCCACGATTTCGACCGCAGGCCGGACACGTCATAATCGTTTGTACGCAAGAAATCGAGCGCGTATGGGTGCACCGCGCCGCGCGGCTCGCTCCCAGCGCTGAAGCCGCGAAACCGGCCGTTACCCAGCCTGTTGGTGATGCACTCGGCGAGCACGGATCGTGCCGAATTGTGGGTGCACAGAAACAGCACATTGTATACGCGGTCGCTCATAGTTGTCCCTTCTTGCGCGTGTCAGCTATCAATTCTGGGGTGCAGGCGGGTACGCAAACGTGGTTGCCGCCGCAGCAGTTTTCGGTGAGATATGCCACTAGCTCGTTCATCGCGGTGACGTCCACGCTGTAGAAAAGCCGGCGGCTCATGCGGCGCTGCGCCGCCAGACCCGCGCGCACTAGCGCCTGTGTGTGAAAAGTGAGCGAAGACGGCGGCATGCCGAGCCGTTCCGCGATCACGCCAGCGGGCAGCCCAGCCGGTCCCGCCTCCACCAGCATGCGATAAATCGCGAGCCTGTGCTCATGAGCAAGAGCTGAGAGCGCGGCTATGACGGTTTGTGCATCCATGGTCGTCCCACTGTACGAGTATGCTCGTAGCGTATCCCGGCATCGGCCGCAAATCAACGACCATTTGAGAAATATCGAAATGAGCACAAATTCACTACCCGCGATGCAGGAAGTAGTTGACCCGCCCCGTCTCAGTGTATGATTGGCAGTATGGTGAACATTATTGGTCTCATTTCGGATACTCATGGCCTGTTGCGGCCCCAGGCAATCGACGCTTTGAAGGGCTCCGACGTCATTCTGCATGTAGGCGACATCTGCGGCCCCGAGGTGCTCTACGCCTTGAGGCAAATCGCGCCCGTCGTCGCGGTGCGGGGCAACAACGACCGTGGTGATTGGGCCAGGCAACTGCCGGATTTCGAAATCGTTCGCGCGGGCGATCACGCCCTGTTTATGTTGCACAACCTGCACGACCTGACCATCGATCCGGCAGCGGCAGGATGCTCGGCGGTAATTTCCGGTCATACCCATAAGCCCAAGATCGAGGAGAAGCGGGGCGTGCTGTGGTTCAATCCAGGCAGCGCCGGGCCGCGGCGTTTTCAACTGCCAGTGACCACCGGGCGTTTGACCGTCGCCAATGGCCTGCTGACCCCGGAAATCGTCAACCTCGAAGTGTGAAGCGATCTCGGCGCGCCTGCCGGCCGGTGCGTGCTCCCAGGGTTAAGTTGTTGACATTGAAGCGGGAGGAGATAACTTTTCGCAGCTTTTTCCGTTCGTCAGGATTCCCATGTTTGGTGCATTCTCCCATCTGACAGCACTCGAATGTCTCTCGGCGCTGGCGCTCGGCTACGCGCTCGGCGCCATCCCGTTCGGGCTGCTGTTCACCTGGACCGCCGGTCTGGGTGATATCCGCGGCATCGGTTCCGGCAATATCGGGGCGACCAACGTACTGCGTACCGGGCGCAAAGGACTAGCAGCCGCCACGCTGCTCGCGGACGCGGGCAAGGCCGCCGCCGCTGCCGCCATCGCCACTTCGCTGATCGCTCCGGCCGCCGGATTGCTGGCGGGCCTCGCCGCGTTTTTCGGCCACCTTTATCCGGTCTGGCTGAGGTTCAAGGGCGGCAAGGGCGTCGCCACGTATCTGGGCGCGCTGGCGGGCTGCTCTCTGACCGGCTTCGGCGTCTTCGCGATAACGTGGCTCGGCGTGGCGGTCCTCTTCCGCTATTCGTCGCTGGCAGCATTAACCGCCGCTGTGGCAGTTCCCGCCGTATTCGCAACAACAGGGCAGATAGAAGCTGCGGCTATTTTTACTCTTATGTCGATCCTCGTTTACTCCCGCCACTCAGACAATATAAAAAGATTGCTTGATGGCGAGGAGACGAAGATTGGCGCACACAAGACATCTACCCCTCAAAACTGATGGTATCAAGGCGGCTGCTAACTCCATAAGCTATGACGAGAGGCTGGCCCGGCTCCGGCTGATACGCTCGGAAAACGTCGGCGCCATCACTTACCATGCGCTGGTTGGCGAATATGGTTCGCCCGGCGCGGCGCTGGAGGCACTACCGGAACTGGCGCGCCGGGGCGGACAACGCAGCTATCGTATTTGCCCCGCAGAGATTGCCGAAATGGAACTGGCCGCCGCTGAGGAATTCGGCGCGCGGCTGGTGGCCATGGAGGAGGACGATTACCCGCCGCTGCTGCTGCAAATCGAACCTCCACCGCCACTGGTTTATATGAAGGGCACGCTCGATCTGCTGCGACGGCCTGCCATCGCCATCGTCGGTTCGCGCAACGCTTCGGCGGCGGGGCAAACGCTCGCCAATTCGCTCGCCTGCGACCTCGGCGCCAGCGGACTGCTCGTCGTCTCCGGCCTGGCGCGCGGCATCGACACCGCCGCTCATTGGGGATCGCTCGCCGCCGGCACCGTTGCTGTCGTGGCGGGCGGCATCGACGTGCTCTATCCGCCGGAAAACCGCAAGCTGTACGACGCCATCGCGGAACAGGGCATCCTGCTCAGCGAAATGCCGATGAGCTTTCAGCCCCGCGGCCAAGAGTTCCCCCGCCGCAACCGGCTGATATCCGGCCTGTCGCTCGGCACCATCGTGGTGGAGGCCGCGCTTCAGTCGGGTTCGCTGATCACCTCGCGCTTAGCCCTGGAGCAGAACCGTGAGGTCTTCGCCGTGCCCGGCCATCCGCTCGACCCGCGCGCCGCCGGTACCAATGGGCTGATCGTCCAGGGCGCGACGCTGGTGAGGGGCGCCGAAGACGTGCTGGCCGCTCTGTCGCCGCAGATCGAGCATTACAAGATGCGCGGCTTCTCGGAACCCGGCGACGAGTTTCTCAGCTTTGGGCGGACGCCCCGGCCGCAGTCCATCGTGGGCGAAGCTGAGCGTGACACGGTGCTTTCCTCGCTGTCGGCTACTGCCGTAAGCATCGACGAGATCATCACTGTAACCGGGCTTGACGCCCGGCAGGTCAATATCGCGCTTATGGAACTCGACCTCGCCGGCAAGATCGACCGCCAGGGGCAAGGGCGCGTCGCTTTGGCTCTTGCCCCGAGCATTGTTCCGGTCAGCCGGTAAAAACGCGCATGCTGGGGAAATATAATCGGGGCGGCTTCCGCTACAGCCGTGACGGAAACCGTCCCGCCGTTTTATACCGGCTCGGCCATCCTTCGCGCCTCGCGCGCTTGCTGTTTGGCTTCCTCGATCGACACCTCGATAAGCGCCGCGAGAAATTTAAAACCGGATTTTGCCGCAAGTCCCTTTAATTCTGATAGAACATCACCGAGATACTCGGCGGCGTGCTCGGGTTCCGCAACGGGGGGTTGATAACAGCGCAGTTGAACGATGCCGCTCTTATCATGGTCTGCATTGATTTCAGGGCACATGGGAGCTTTCGTCTTGGCATGGGGGGTTGTTGTTTGAGGTTCTTATCAACAAAGTCTGTTGCCGCCCTCCACGACAACGCGTTCACAAAATTGACATGATTAAAAACTACACGCTTTGGTTGCCTGGATCAAGCCCTCTCACGCTCCCGTTGATGATCTTATTCCCTCAATTCCGCGCATGAGATATTAAAATTTGCGACCGTGGCCAAATGGCCGCAGATGATTCGGCTTCCCCGTCAAATCCCCAGAACCTGAACCTTGAGGGCCTTGATCCGTCATGTTTTTTCGCAGTATTAAACCGCCTGCTCACCCCGGTTATGCTTACCCAGTGCAGCGTCACACCGCCCTTGCCGTATCAACAGCACCCTTGCTATTTAGAACTCCGTGCCATAAAGCGCGTGGCGATCATGGACGTGGAAAATGAACATCGTCATCGTCGAATCGGCGGCGAAAGCCAAAACCATCAACAAATATCTGGGCCCGGACTACAAGGTCATCGCGTCGTACGGCCATGTGCGCGATCTGCCAGCCAAGGACGGTTCCGTGCTGCCCGACCAGGATTTCGCCATGGACTGGGACATCGAGGCCGACGTCCGCCAGGGTGGTCGAACGAGATCGCCAAGGCCGTAAAAGGCGCGGACAAGCTCATCCTCGCGACTGACCCGGATCGCGAAGGCGAGGCCATTTCCTGGCACCTGCTGCAAATCCTCCAGGAGAAGCACGTGCTGAAGGGCGTGCAGGTGGAGCGCGTGGCGTTCAACGCCGTCACCAAGGACGCGATCATGGAGGCCATGGCGCATCCGCGCGAGATCGACGATGCCGCTGGTGGACGCCTATCTGGCGCGCCGCGCGCTCGATTATCTGGTGGGCTTCACGCTGTCGCCGGTGCTGTGGCGCAAGCTGCCCGGCGCCAAGTCGGCGGGGCGCGTGCAATCGGTGGCGCTGCGGCTGGTCTGCGACCGCGAAACCGAGATCGAGGTCTTCGAGACCCGCGAATTCTGGACCATCGCCGCCAAGTCTGAAGACGGCCAGGCGGAAGAGTTCGCAAGCCCGGCTGGTGAGCCGTCGCGGGCAAGAAGCTCGACAAGTTCGACATCCCGAACGAGGCCGAGGCGCTCGAAATCCGCGACGCCGTGCTCGGAGGCAGCCGTTCACGGTCGCCAGCGTCGACGCCAAGCAGCACAAGCGCCACCCCGCGCCGCCGTTCACCACCTCGACGCTGCAGCAGGAAGCCTCGCGCAAGCTGGGCTTTTCCGCGCGCCAGACCATGCAGGTCGCGCAGCGCCTCTATGAGGGCGTGGACATCGGCGGCGAAACCGTCGGTCTCATTACCTACATGAGAACGGACGGCGTGCAGATCGTGCCCGAGGCCATCGCGCAGTGCCGCGGCGTCGATCGGCACGAAGTTCGGCGATCGCTATCTGCCGCACGCGCCGCGCGAATACAAAACCAAGGCCAAGAACGCGCAGGAAGCCCACGAAGCCATCCGCCCCACCGATTTCAGCCGCCAGCCCGACGATGTGCGAGCGCATGCTGAAGCCGGATGAAGCCGGGCTCTACAAGCTGATCTGGCAGCGCGCCGTCGCCAGCCAGATGGCCAGCGCCGAGTTGGAGCGCACCACGGTCGAGATCGACGCGAAGGGCCGGCGACGGCATGCTACGGCCTGCGCACCACCGGCTCCGTGGTGCTGTTCGACGGCTTCCTCAAGCTCTACGAGGAGGGCGCGCGACGACGAGGAGGACGAGGACGATGCCCGCCTGCCCAAGCTGGCGCCAGGGCGACACGCTCGACGCGCCGCGCCATCGAGGCCAACCAGCATTTCACCGAGCCGCCGCCGCGCTACACCGAAGCGACGCTCATCAAGAAGATGGAAGAGCTGGGCATCGGCCGCCCGTCCACCTACGCCAGCACGCTCGACGGTGCTGCAGGAACGCGACTATGTGACGCTTCGACAAGAAGCGGCTGATCCCGGAGGACAAGGGGCGGCTGGTCACGGCATTCCTGGAAAGCTTTTTCCAGCGCTATGTCGAATACGATTTCACCGCCGATCTGGAAGAAAAGCTCGACCTGATTTCCGACGGCAAGCTGGCCTGGAAGGACGTGCTGCGCGACTTCTGGCGCGATTTCATCGCCGCCGTCAACGACACCAAGGAACTGCGCGTCGACGCAAGTGCTCGACGCGCTGAACGAAATCCTCGGGCCGCATATTTTCCCGGCGCGCGAGGATGGCGGCAATCCGCGCAAGTGCCCGTCCTGCGCCAGCGGCATGCTGGGCCTGAAAATCGGCAAGTTCGGCGCGTTCGTCGGCTGCTCGAATTATCCGGAATGCCGGTTCACGCGCCAGTTCAAGAAATCCGGCGAGGACGCCAGCGAGGCGCCGGCCGCCGATAAGACGGTGCTCGGCATCGACCCTGAAACCGGCCTGGAAGTCACGGTGCGCACAGGGCGGTTCGGACCGTATGTGCAGCTAGGCGAGGCTGTGGACAAGAAGGACAAGCCGAAGCGCTCGTCCATCCCGAAAGGTATGGAAGCGGCCAGCGCTCGACTTAGAAAAAGCTCTGAAGCTGCTGTCATTGCCGCGCGAAGTGGGCATTCACCCGGAAAGCAGCAAACCCATCACCGCCGGTTTCGGGCGGTTACGGGCCGTTCCTGCAGCATGACGGCAAATACGCCAAGCTGCCGGCGGAGGAGGTGCTCACCATCGGCCTCAACCGCGCGGTCGCTCTGCTGGCCGATGCCGCGAAGGGCGGCGGACAGCGGCGCGGCAGCGAGGTGCTGAAGGATATGGGCGAACATCCAACGCTCGGCGGCAAGGTGGAAGTGCTCAGCGGCAAGTATGGGCCGTATGTGAAACACGCCAAGGTGAATGCAACATTGCCGAAAGGCGCAGATCCGGCTACGTTGACGATGGAAGCGGCTGTGGAAATACTTGCGGCCAGGGCGGCGAAGGCCCCGGCGAAGGGTAGCGCAGGCCGCGGAAAAACGAAGGCGGCGCCCAAGGCGGCAGCAGCCAAACCGAAAGCGGCTGCAAAGCCGAAAGCAGCGGCGGCAAAGCCAAAAGCTAAAGCGGCCAAGGCCGCTCCGAAAGCTGCGAGCAAGAGCAGTAAAGCAAAAACGGCGGCCAAAGCCGCGGAATAGGACTTAATGCCTGAAACGACCAAGCCGGCGCCGAAGCGCACCGGTTCGAAACTAAAAACCAGCGATACACCGGTATCGCCGGCGCCCGAGGGTGCCACAACTAAAACCAAAAAAGCTAACGCCACGGCGCCGGCGGCGCACAAACGCGCCAGTTCCATGCTGACAGCGCGGCGATCCTCCGGCATCGCTGAAGCCCAAGCGCGCCCGCAAAATCAAAGCGCCCTCCGCCGGCGTGCCGGACAAAGAGCAAATCCTCGCCTTCATCCGCTCCTCCGATGACAGCATCGGCAAGCGCGAAATCTCCCGCGCGTTCGGCGTCAAAGGCTCCGACCGCATCGTCCTGAAGCAGATCCTCAAGCAGCTCGCCGAAGACGGCCTGATCAGCAACAACAAGCGCCGGTTCAAGGAGCCGGGGCGCGTGCCGTCCGTGGCCATCATCGAGATTCGCGGGCGCGACACGTATGGCGAGACTTATCGCCGTGCCCGCATCGTGGGTGGAGGCGGAGGAAGGCCCGCCGCCGAAAATCCTGCATCCGCGCGGATCGCAAGGCCGAGGGCGCGTCCCCCGGCATCGGCGAACGCTGGCAGGCCCGCATCGAACCGCAGGCCGATGGCGAGGAATACGCCTACGTCGCGCGCCCCATGCGCCGCCTGCCCGGCCAGCCCGTCGCCGAACTGGGCATCGTGCGCCGTCACCGCACCGGCGGCGGCGTCATCGAGCCGGTCAACAAGAAGCAGATGAAGGAATGGCACCTCGACGCCGCCGCCCTGGAGGACGCCAAGGACGGCGAGCTGGTGCGCTTCAGCATCGAGCGGCACGGCCGTGTGGGCGGCGCGCGCATCATCGAGCGCCTGGGCAACCCGGAGGCCGAGCGCGCGGTCAGCCTCATCGCCATCCACCACCACGACATCCCCGACGTCTTCCCGCCGGATATCGAGAAGGAATTGGCAGCGCTGACGCCGCCCACGCTCAAGGGCCGCGATGATCTGCGCCAAATTCCGCTCATCACCATCGACCCCGCCGACGCACGCGACCATGACGACGCCGTGTGGGCCGCGCCCGACACCGATCCGGCCAACGCGGGCGGCTTCATCGTCATCGTCGCCATCGCCGATGTGGCCTATTACGTGCGCACCGGCACGGCGCTCGACCGCGAGGCGAAGAAGCGCGGCAACTCGGTCTACTTCCCCGACCGCGTCGTGCCGATGCTGCCCGAGGCGCTGTCCAACGACCTGTGCTCGCTGAAGGAGGGCGAGGACCGGCCATGCCTCGCCGTGCGCATGGTGTTTTCGACAGCAACGGCCGCAAGCTCGGCCACCGCTTCCTGCGCGGCATGATGCGCTCCGCCGCCAAGCTCGCCTACAGCGAGGCGCAGGCCGCCATCGACGGCGAAACCGACGACCAAGACCGCGCCGCTGCTGGAGTCCGTGCTCAAGCCGCTGTGGGCCGCCTACGAGGCTGCTGAAGATCGCACGCGGCAAACGCGCGCCGCTCGATCTCGACCTGCCCGAGCGCAAGATCCTGCTCGACGAGCACGGCCACGTCAGCGACGTCATCGTGCCGCCGACCGCCTCGACGCTCACCGGCTGATCGAGGAGTTCATGATCCAGGCCAACGTCGCCGCCGCCGAGACGCTGGAGGAGACGCGCGCGCCGCTGCTCTACCGCGTGCACGACGCGCCGTCCGACGAGAAGCTGGATACGCTGCGCGAGTTTCTGCTGAGCCTCGATATGAAGCTGGCCGAAGGGCAGCGCTCCAGCCGGGGCAGTTCAACCGCATCCTGCTGCGCGCCTCGGCCACCGAGTTTTCCGATCTGGTCAACGAGGTGATCCTGCGCAGCCAGGCCCAGGCCGAATACCGCGCCGACAATCTCGGCCATTTCGGCCTCAACCTGCGCCGCTACGCGCATTTCACCTCGCCGATCCGCCGCTACGCCGACCTGATCGTGCACCGCGCGCTGATTCGCAGCCTCGATCTCGGCGCCGGCGGCCTGACGGACCGCGACATCGCCGACCTGGAGAGCATCGCCGAAGCCATTTCTCGCAGCCGAGCGCCGCGCCATGGCCGCCGAGCGCGAGACCGCCGACCGGCTGATCGCGTTCCATCTGGCGGGCAAGATCGGCGCGACCTTCCAGGGGCGCATTTCCGGCGTCGACGCGAATTCGGCCTGTTCGTGAAACTGGAGGACACCGGCGCGGACGGCTTCATTCCCGTCGCCACGCTGGGGCGCGACTATTATCAATACATCGGAAAACGAGCCACGCGCTGATCGGCGAGCGCACTGGCGAGACCTTCCGCCTGGGCGACAAGGTTGAGGTGCGGCTTGCCGAGGCGCTCCCGGCGGCGGGCGCGCTGCGTTTCGAGCTGCTGACCGAGGGGCGTGACAGCGGCCAGCGCGGACGCGGGCGGGCGCGCGGCATGCGGTCGATGGTGGCGCGCGGCGATGCACGCGGCAGGAAGCGGCGGTAAACAGGCGCCGTCGAACCAAACAAAGATATTCAAGAGGTGCCGGACGCAGAAATCGACCCATAGTCATAGTTTGAGGGGATGCTATGAACGAAACGCAGTACAAAATTGTATGCGAAAGACGAAATCAGCAAGACGGGTTCATCTGGCAGACGCCATCTCTCACAATTGCCGCTCAGGCGTTTTTGCTTGCTGCCGCATTCAATCCGCAGGTCGAAGGTGTGGCGTCCTTAGTTCTTTCAGGTTTTTCCTTTATTGTTGGGTTCGCATCCATCCAGCTCATGGCCAAGCACAGAAATTTGGAAATGGCTGATTCCGAGTTGCTCGCGCGATTTGAGCACGAACATAAGGGTGAGGGCTTTGAGGTTATCCACGGGCGGCGGCCCCCTGTGGAAGGAGTTTCCCGGAACTGGCTGGTGGGAATAAGCTCGTTCCGGCTGTGGATTTCGGTGCTCGGTGGCTTCTGCATCGTGGCAGCATATGGTGTCTTCTCCGCCGTTGTCCGGCTTATGTGACGAGCCGAAAACGTCGTGCGCAAGGCGTTGGGCGGCAGTTGCGCGCGCCGCCAGCCGCCTGAATTCGGCCATTCACATTCTCCCCCTCCTCCGTTAAACCGTGGTCCAAGCCCCGCGCCCTGACGCGTCCGCGAACCCATGCCGAGATAAGGACCATCCATGCGAGCACTCATCATCAAAGGCGAACGCGACATCGAAGTTGCGGACATCGCCCGCGCCGCCGCCGCCCGGCCGCCGGCGAGGTCCAGGTGCGCATCCGCGCCGTGGCGCTCAACCACATCGACGTGTGGGGCTGGCGCGGCATGGCCTTCGTGCGCCGCAAGCTGCCCATCGTCGCGGGCGCGGAAGGCTGCGGGCGAAGTCGCGGCCGTGGGCGAAGGCGTGACCGGCCTCGCGCCCGGCGACGTCGTGGCGCTCTATGGCGCCCAGACCTGCGGCGAATGCCCGGCCTGCCGCGAGGGCCGCGACAATTTCTGCGAGCGCGCCGATAACATTTACGGCTTCCACATCGACGGCTTCCTGCGCGAGTTCATGAACCTGCCCGCGCGACTGGCGGTCAAGGCGCCCGAAGGGCCTCGACGTCATCGCCGCCGTCGTGACGCCCATCACCTTCGGCACGGTGGAGCACATGTTCTTCGACAACGCCAAGCTGAAGGCCGGCGAAACAGTGCTCGTGCATGCAGGCGGCAGCGGCATCGGCTCGGCGGCGATCCAGCTCGCCAAGGCCGTGGGCGCGCCGGTCATCACCACGGTCGGCAGCGACGAAAAGGGCGTCAGGGCGCGCGCACTGGGCGCGGACGAGGTCGATCAACTACCGCAAGGAGCGCTTCGAGGGCCGCGTGCGCAAGCTGACGGGCGCAAGGGTGTGGACGTGGTGTTCGAGCATGTCGGCAAGGACACCTGGGAGGGCAGCATGCTGTGCATGAAGCGCGGCGGCACGGCTGGTGACGTGCGGCTCCACCACCGGCATCAGCGGCGCAGATCAACCTGCATATGCTGTTCCAGCAGCAGTTGCGCATTTTCGGCAGCTTCGGCTGCAATCTGCGGAATATGGCGGCGTCGATGGAGAAGCTGGCGACGGGCGAGGTGCGGCCGGTGATCGATACGATGATCCCGCTGGAGGAGTTTGATACGGCGTTGCAGCGGCTCGAGAGCCGGGATGTGTTCGGGAAGATTGTGGTGACGGTTTGAGCGGCGGCACGCGGTCAGAATAACGATTGAACCCGCCGGCCTCACTGCTGCCCGGCCGCGGAGCCAATTTCGCAGGTTCATGGCAGGAAGCTCCCGTGTTTTCAGCGGCCTGCTAAAGATGAGCATTCCGGGCGATGCTCCGGCTGTGGCCGGCAAGGGTCAAAGGACGGCCGCGCGTGTTGCCCGGTACACAGCACCCCGTTTCCGCAGCGGCACATGGCAACCGCTATCTTCGCGGCCGGCCGCCCGCCCCCTCCAAATCGCCGGGTTTTGCACAGAAGCGTTTTTCCTGTTCAGGACAGGTGGATAACGTGTCCGGCAGCCCCGCCGGCCGCGGGGAATCGCGCTACCCATCTGTTCGCGAGCGGTGCCGCTGAGGGGGGGGCGGTGCCGGTCGTGTCTGCCGGGGAATTAGGCGCGCATGGCAAATTTGCCACCACATCTTGACGGTTTCCACCGGCCAACACACTACCCTTTGCGGCGAGCCGCGAATTGCCGACAGTAGCGTTCTGAGTTTCTCCGCCGCGAATCAGCGGCAAATTTCGTATCAGTTTTCAGTTTCGCGTTTGATGTTTGGCTGCGTCAGGGCTTGCGGCACAAACATGCTGTGCTGCGTTTTTCACACTACTTAAGGGGCAAGCAGGCGCACGTCTTCCCGG
This sequence comes from uncultured Alphaproteobacteria bacterium, assembly GCA_963827885.1. Taxonomy (GTDB): domain Bacteria; phylum Pseudomonadota; class Alphaproteobacteria; order Rhizobiales; family Rhodomicrobiaceae; genus CAWHDD01. The sequence goes on from CAWHDD010000004.1 coordinate 157,438, forward strand.
CTTCCGGGCATCTCTCCTCGTTTTGTGTATCTGATGAATAAGGCTCGCGCCGCATTTTGGGGACTTACCAATGCGGATCGAACGGCGCTTACACCAAAACAGGGCAATCACCCTACGCGGATATCGAGTTCCGCGAGGCCACGAGCGAGATCAAGAATCCGGACGGCTCGGTGGTGTTCAGGCTGGAAAACTTCGCCGTTCCCGCCCAGTGGAGCCAGGTCGCGGCCGACATTCTGGCGCAGAAATATTTCCGCAAGGCCGGCGTTCCGGCGCGCCTGCGCAAGCATCGAGGAAAATTCGGTGCCGTCCTGGCTGTGGCGTTCGCTGCCCGACATCGAGGCGCTTGAAGAGCTGCCCGAGATCCGAGCGCTATGGCCCCGAGATGGACGCCCGGCAGGTGTTCGACCGCCTGGCCGGCACCTGGACCTATTGGGGCTGGAAGGGCGGCTATTTCGCCGACGAGGACGACGCCCAGGCCTTCCACGACGAGCTTTGCTACATGCTCGCCATGCAGATGGCCGCGCCGAACAGCCCGCAATGGTTCAACACCGGCCTGCATTGGGCCTATGGCATCGACGGCCCCAGCCAGGGCCACTATTACGTCGATTCCGCGACGCGGCGAGCTGGTCCGCGCGCCAGTCCGCCTACGAGCATCCGCAGCCGCACGCCTGCTTCATCCAGTCGGTCGAGGACGATCTCGTCAACGAGAACGGCATCATGGACTTGTGGGTCCGCGAGGCGCGTCTCTTCAAGTACGGCTCGGGCACCGGCTCGAACTTCTCCAAGCTGCGCGGCGAGGGCGAGCGGCTTTCGGGCGGCGGCAAGTCGTCGGGCCTGATGAGCTTCCTCAAGATCGGCGACCGGGCGGCCGGCGCGATCAAGTCGGGCGGCACCACGCGCCGCGCGGCCAAGATGGTGATCGTCGACGCCGATCATCCCGACGTCGAGGAATTCATCAACTGGAAGGTGGTGGAAGAGCAGAAGGTCGCGGCGCTGGTCGCCGGCTCGAAGGCTTTGCGCCAAGCATCTGACGGCGATCATGAAGGCCTGCGTGAATTGCGAGGGGCACGGCGACGATTGCTTCGATCCGGCGAAAAATCCGGCGCTGAAGCGCGAAATCCGGGCGGCCCGCGGCGCATCGTGCCGGACAACTACATTCAGCGCGTCATCCAGTTCGCGCGCCAGGGCTTCAAGTCCATCGAGTTCCCGCTGTTCGACACCGATTGGGAGGGCGAGGCCTACCGCACCGTTTCCGGCCAGAACTCCAACAACACCGTGCGCGTCGACGACGCCTTCCTGCACGCCGTCGAGGAAGATGGCGATTGGGAGCTGAAGGCGCGCATCGCCGGCAAGACCATGAAGACGGTCAAGGCCCGCGAGCTCGTGGGACCAGATCGCCGAGGCGGCCTGGGCTTCCGCCGATCCGGGCATGCAGTTCCACACCACCATCAACGACTGGCACACCTGCCCGGCGTCGCGGGCCGATCCGCGCCTCGAATCCGTGCTCGGAATACATGTTCCTCGACGACACCGCCTGCAATCTGGCGTCGCTCAACCTGATGACCTTCCGCGCCAAGGGCAGCGAACTGTTCGACGCGGCGGCTTCGCCCACGCCTGCGGCTGTGGACCATCGTGCTGGAAATCTCGGTGACCGATGGCGCAGTTCCCGTCCCAGGAGATCGCCCAGCTCTCCTACGAGTACCGCACGCTGGGCCTGGGCTTCGCCAATATCGGCGGCCTGCTGATGGCTTCCGGCATCGGCTACGACTTCGGAGAAGGGCCGGGCGCTGACGGCGGCCATCTCCGCGCTGATGACCGGCGTCTCCTACGCCACGTCGGCGGAGATGGCCAAGCGGCTCGGCGCGTTCGACGGCTACGCGGCCAACGCCAGCACATGCTGCGCGTGATGCGCAACCATCGCCGCGCGGCCTATGGCGCGGACACGGCTACGAGCAGCTCAGCACGCTGCCGGTGCCGCTCGACGAACGGCGTCTGCCCGCAAGACGATCTCGTCGCGGCCGCACGCGGCAGCCTGGGACGAGGTGCTGGCGCTCGGCGAGGCGCACGGCTTCCGCAACGCGCAGGCCATCGGTGATCGCGCCCACGGGCACCATCGGTCTGGTCATGGATTGCGACACGACCGGCATCGAACCCGATTTCGCGCTGGTGAAGTTCAAGAAGCTGGCCGGCGGCGGCTACTTCAAGATCATCAACCGCGCCGTGCCGGAGGCGCTGCGCACCCTGGGCTATGGCGAGGCGGCGATCGAGGCCATCATCAACTACGCCGTTGGCCGCGGCACGCTCGCCGGTGCGCCCGCACGTCAATCACGACGGCTGACGGCCAAGGGCTTCACCGCCGAGAAGATCGCCGCGGTCGAGGCGGCGCTCGGCAGCCGCCTTCGACATCAAGTTCGTCTTCAACAAGTGGACGCTGGGCGAGGAGTTCTGCGTCGACACGCTGAAGCATCCCGGCGGAAGCAACTGGAGTCGCCCAGGCTTCGACCTGCTGGCGGCGCTCGGCTTCTCCAAGGCGCGAGATCGAGGCGGCGAACGAGTACTGCTGCGGTCGCATGACGCTGGAAGGCGCGCCGGGCCTGAAGCGCGAGCATCTGCCGGTGTTCGACTGCGCCAACGCCTGCGGAAGCGCGGCAAGCGCTTCCTGTCGGCGGAGAGCCACATCCGCATGCTGGCGGCGGCGCAGCCGTTCATCTCGGGCGCGATCTCCAAGACCATCAACATGCCCAACGACGCCACGGTCGAGGATTGCAAGAACGCCTATCTGCTGTCGTGGCGGCTCGGGCTCAAGGCCAACGCGCTGTATCGCGACGGCTCCAAGCTGTCGCAGCCGCTGAATCGCAGCTTCTCGGCGCGACGACGAGCGGAAGACGATGCCGAAGCGATCGCCGAGAAGCCCCTGCACAAGCGCGTCGAACATCGTGGCCGAGCGCATCGTCGAGCGCGTGATCGAGCGCGAACGGCTGATGGCCCAGCGCGAGAAGCTGCCCAACCGGCGCAAGGGCTACACCCAGAAGGCCGCCGTCGGCGGCCACAAGGTCTATCTGCGCACCGGCGAGTACGAAGACGGCCGCATCGGCGAGATCTTCATCGACATGCACAAGGAAGGCGCGGCGTTCCGCTCGCTTGATGAACAACTTCGCCATCGCCATCTCGCTCGGCCTGCAATACGGCGTGCCGCTGGAGGAATATGTCGAGGCGTTCACCTTCACGCGCTTCGAGCCGGCGGGCTTCGTGCAGGGCAACGAAGCGATCAAGAACGCAACCTCGATTCTCGACTATATCTTCCGTGAGCTGGCCGTGTCCTATCTGGGCCGCCACGACCTCGCCCATGTGGAGCCTGCGGACGTAAGCTCCACGGCACTTGGCGGTGATATAGAGAGTGCCCAGGCAGCCGTAATTGCTGACAAGTTTGTGAGCCGTGGTCTTACACGTGGCGCGCTTCACCATAATATTGTCATGGTTCAGGCTGACTCTCAGCAGGAACAACTCGGCGCGAGCAGTGATCCGCATCTGGTTACGACAGGCAATTTGGCCGTCGCCTATGATGCCGTGCAGAGTTCAGTGCAGTCCGCCGCGGTGACGCGGGTAAGCGGGGCTGCCGTTGTGCAGATGTCTTCCGTATCGCGTTCTGACATCGACCGAGTTCTCGAAGCCCGCACCAAGGGCTACGAGGGCAAATCGTGTGGTGACTGCGGGAATTTCACGCTCGTTCGCAATGGCACTTGCCTGAAATGCGATACGTGCGGTGGAACCAGCGGTTGTTCGTAAAATAGATATTGCAGCCCGGGTTGCTTGTTAGTTTGTGGTTGGTGGGAGCGTTTTTGTCCACACTACTTCGGGAGTTGCGCGTTTAACGTCGCGAGGAACGGCCATTATACGGCCGGCTGAAGAAATGTGGATGACGTCAATCATTGATAACGAACGCCTGCAATCCGTGGTGTTCATTCTGTCCGACACGTTACGCTCCATCCTGGAGGATGGCGAGACGTTGCAGGAGCGGCGTTGCGCGCCGCCCGTCATCGAGGCCAAGGCGACTTGCGAGGATATCGTCTCGCGCCTCGATGATTTCCGCAACGATGTGAAGGAGATCCGCAGCCGCGAGGCGATCATGATCGCCAAGCTGAGCCGTGCCCGCGAATGGGCGCAGATGCTCAAGGACATGGCGCCGGAGATCAAGCCGGAAATCAGCGTGTTCCTGCTGGGCACGGTGTTCTGCAAGGATCTGCAACAGGCGGTTTCGCCCGATCCGCAGCGGTCGTTCCATGGCGGCAACCATGCTCGCCAGTTCCTGAGCGAGCGGCTGAAGTCCGAACCTGTCCGCACGGGTAAGGGCGACGACGCATCGGTGAAGCTCGCCTACATGGTGGCCGGCAAAGTGCGCATCGAGTATCTGCTGAGCACGTGCGAGCGCTTCCTGGATACGCTGGACGAGTATTTCAGCCTCTACAGCGAGGACGCCCTGGAACTCGAAGAGCCTTTGGCGCTCGACGATGATGTGGCCGAGCTGGAATTGCTGGAAGCGGCCGAAGCTGGCCGGGCGGATAACGTCACCAGCGGCGCGAGCGTCAGCGTCCACTAACAGCGAAGCGTTCGAAATCGGCCGCTGAGCCGGCGAACGCATTCAGATCCAGCGGGCCGGTGACACCTGTGCGCCGCCCGCGGTTGTGATATTGCCAGAGTACCCATTGGCTCTGACGGAACCCTGGCGGCAGCACCAGACTGCGCAGCCAGAAGCGTTCGGCCAGCAATTGGCCGGACAGGTGGGCATCGTGAAATTCGCGGGTCGTGTACACAATCGGCCTGCGTCCGAAATGCGCTTCCACGCGATTGAGAAACAATTCGATCTCCGCCGGTACACTGGCGATTGCGGGACCGCCGGAGCACGGCCCCATATGCTCCACATCGACCGCGTGGGGCAGGGCATCGGCGTCCACCGGCACCGCCGCGATGAAATTGGCGGCCTGATCCGCGCCGGATTTGCACAGCGTGAAAAAGTGGTACGCGCCCCGGCGCAATCCGGCGTCGTGTGACGCCTGCCAGTTCTGCTGGAAGCGAGGGTCCCGGAAGCTGCTGCCCTCCGTGGCCTTGATATAGGAGAAGGCGGCGCCGCTTTTTTTCAACACCGGCCAGTCGATTGGCCCCTGATGATGGGAAACGTCCACGCCTGTGACCGGGTAAAACAGCGCCGCAAATTCGACGCGTTCGTAGGCAAACCGGGCGGCGATCACAGCGATTGCGGCGACGGCCAGCGCCAGCCCCAGCCAATGGGCCTTCATTATCCTCGGCATAAGCTTGTTTTCCCGCGCCGGCTGCACACCCTCCATCGTATCGCCACACAATCATAGAAAGCATTGCGAAATTATGTTGAGGGAGAATTGGGTATGACGCCGGTAAGCGGGACACGGATTTTTACGACTGCCATGAATTTTTTCTTCAAGAATTTCATGGGCCTGCTGGGCACGGCGGCGGTACCCATCCTGCTGATTTTGGTCCTTTCGACGGGGATGAGCTGGATCGACGTGCAGAACACCATCGGCGCCCTGCGCCAGCCTGAGGCCCCGGAAACGCTGCCGCCGCCTCACTATTTCGCACTGCTGCTGGTGGTAGTCTTTGCACAGATTTGGATGCTGGTACGAGTTTACCGGTTCCGGTTGAAGTCCGAGTTTCCTGTGGCATCCGGCGAACTGGGCGGTGCCCTTTGGGTGTTCGCTTACGCCCTGGCGCTTGCGCTCATTATCCTGGCGCCAATCCTGCTGCTGGCCGGTCTGACCGCCGGGGCCGTGGTGCTCAGTAAAGCCGATATACAACCGGTGATCGAAAATGGCTGGTTTATTGCCGCCGGCATCATCGCGGGGCTCGGTGCAATCGTGGCCTTGTGCTTTTGGGCCGTGCGCGTCTCTGTGGCCTTTCCTGGAATCGCCATCGGCAGACGTCCGGCATTTTTCGGCGGCATGTGGACCATGGGGCGTGGCGTGACCTGGGCGCTGTTGGGCTGGTCGATCCTGCTGGGCCTCGCCGCCGGAACCATTGCGGGCGTGATTATGGTGGTTGGTATGCTGGCGGCGCTCCCAACCCTGCTGGCGATGCAGGACCCCTCCCAATTGGCCGCGATCACGGAACAGAACATCTGGTGGATTGTGGCGGCAGCCACGATCATGCAACTCCCGTCCCTGCTCTACAACATCGCGTCGTCCGTTATTTTTTCCGAAGCATACGCACAGCTCAACCGGCCGGAAAGCGCGGCGCCAGGTGTATTGCAATCCAATAATATTTGAGGGAAGGCGATGGCATCGCAGACCGTGACGGGCAGACGGATATTCACCAGCAGCCTGGAATTCCTCGGCCGGCATTTTTGGCCCGTCCTCGCCATCTGCGCGGTGCCGATGCTGCTGGACTTGGCTTTGACGGCCGCGCCTCCGCTGCTGGCATTGTACCAGCAGGGCGAAGGCGTGCAGAAGCCGGCGGGCCAGTGGTTTACCCCGCAGGAGCGCCTGGCGATGTGGCTGAGTTATCCGGTCACTCTGTGGATGTCGGTGCGCATTTACCGTTACCGGCTGAAATCCGGGTTTCCGCTGACGGCCGGCGAGGCGGAGAGTTTTGGCATGTCGGTGCTGTATTCCCTGGCGATAGCCTTCGTTCTTATCACTGCCTTCCTTGTCCTCGGTCTCCTGACTGTGGCAGTGGGGGCTGGCCTCAGCGCGCTTTTGGGGATCAGCACCGAGACCTCTCACTCCGATCCTCGCATCGTGCTGGCCGCCATCATCGCGGGCGCCCAGGCCATCGCATCGATTATCTATCTGCTCTATATTTCCGTGCGGCTCAGCGTTGCGATTCCCGGCGTCGCCATCGGCGAACGCCCGTCCGTCCTGCATAGAATGTGGCCCATGGGGCGTGGCGTGGCCTGGCCGCTCCTCGGCTGGTGGCTGCTGATCATTTTCGGGACAATCGTCGCGGTTGGCATTGTAATGCTCGCGACGGCCATGCTCCCGGAGGTCATCGGCGAACTGATCGCGGAGATCGCCCTGCTGTTCGCCGAAATCGTCATGGCCGTTTTCTTCGCGGAGGCCTATGCGCAACTGAACCAGACCGCCATCTGACAGCCCGGCCGCGGCCCAGCCGGTCAGATCATCCGCCGCACCTGGCGGCCGTTTACCGCATGTCACCAGCACATGCGCCATTGGCGCGCACAAGCTGGTAAAGTGCCGGTAGCATGCCGATATGACAGAGGCACGCCGGAAATGCGATGGACAGGCCGGCCTTTCGTACCTTGACATGCCGGCTCCGCGCGGGAACATTGGGGAATGATCAAAAACGGATTTCAAGCGCTGCTGGGCGATGCGTCCCGGCTGGCCGTGGAGCGTGCGGTCGCGGAGTTGCGGGCAGGGCGGCCGGTTCTGTTGCGCGATGGCGGGGAAACGCCGCTGCTGGTGGTTGCGTTCGAGAATTTGGACGCCGATGCACTGCGTGTGCTGAAATGGCACGATGCCCAGACGCGCGTGGTGATTTCAGCCGCGCGCCTGCGCCATCTCGGGGCCGCCGATGCTGGCGCGGGTGCTGTTCCGCTCGCCAATCTCGATCTGGATCAGCTCGCCGCTCTGGTGGCAAACCCGGATGCACGGCTTGATGGCGTCGCGCGCCCGGCCGGCGCCACCGAAGCCGCCGCGCTGGAACTGGTCCGCCTGAGCCTGCTGCTGCCGGCCGCCTGCGTCGCCTCGCTGTCAGCGCAGGCCATCGCGGAATTGCCTGGGCTGTCTGGCGTTGACGCGGAGGCCGTGCGCGGCTTTCAGCGGACCGCGCCGGCGTCGCTGCGCATCGTATCGCGCGCCCCCGTGCCGCTCGACGGCGTGGAGGCTTGCGAGTTCGTGGTGTTCCGCGGCGGTGATGCGCTGCGCAATCAGATCGCGGTGATCATCAACCGGCCTGATCCAGCCGGGGCGGTGCTGCTGCGCATCCATTCGGCCTGCCTGACGGGCGATCTGTTCGGCAGCCTCAAATGCGATTGCGGCGGACAGTTGCGCGGCGCGGTCCGGCATATGGCCGAGGCGGGCGGCGGCGTGCTGCTGTATCTCGACCAGGAGGGGCGCGGCAACGGCATCGCCAACAAGATCCACGCCTACGGCCTCCAGCATCAGGGCTACGACACCTACGACGCCGATGAAATCCTCGGCTTCGAGCACGATCACCGCGCTTCGATTTCGCCGCGTCCATGCTGCGCGAGCTGGGGTTTACCCGCGTGCGGCTGATGACCAACAACCCGAACAAGATCCAGGCGCTGGAGGAGGCGGGGCTGGACGTGGTGGCGACGCAGCGCATTATCGCGCTCGCCAATGGGCACAGCGAAGGTTATATCGCGGCCAAGCGGGACAAGGCGGGGCATTTGTTCGAGGGCGGCATCGCTGGCGAAGATAAGACGCAGCGGCCGTAAGAGCCGTGCATCAATGCATTGGTGAGAACCCCGCGCGCCGAGACAATTCAATTTCGGCCGTCTTTATCCTGTGATAAAAGGCACCCTTAATCGGGGGCGGCTATGCAATTCATTGGAGATTTTGCGGAACAGATTTCTGGGCAGTTATTGGGGCATAATAGCTCTTGTTGTTTTGGCCGCAGTGATAGGCATTGCGTTCGCAGCTCTGTATTGGTTGACGCCGACGCCGGCGTGCACGGATTTCAATATCCCGGAAGCCGAAAAGCAAGCGCTTTCGGAAGAGATTGAGGCAGCATTTGCAGATGTCCGGGAGGAGGCCACAGCCGCCAATCTTCCGAGTGCATTTCCATTGCTCGAACTCGCTGAAAATTCTGTGCGGCGACGGCTGTACAAGCTCCCGGGAAAACTAGTTGAGAATATTCCAAGGAAAATGCGGGTAGGAGAACCAGAACCTGTAGAAATAAGAATCTCTGCATTTGATATTTCCGCGTTAATTGAAAATCTCGTTGGGCGCGGTGCGCCTCATAAGCACGATGTTCAAGTTGTAGAATCCATGTCGGTTCGCCTTTTTGCCCCGAACGGCGGGTTCGAAATAAGCGGAGTTTCGCCGGACACCCAAATTGTCCTCCATAACGACAACGCAAAGGCGTCAAAAGACCATTATGCGCAATGGCTTTGGAGCGTGACGCCGCTGCGCGCAGGTCAACAGAAGCTTAAAATATGCATCTCCGCCCAGGTGAGAACCACGGATGGCTTGCCAGCACATGACGCCATGCCCGATCAAACCATCGAAATCGCAGTGCGGGTCAACTATCGGCGAGTTGCCGAGCGGGTGATCGTACTTGGCGGAGGCGCGATCACGAGCGCTATCTTGGGAGCCCTGGTCTCAGACAAATGGGGTGAGATCAAAGGACTTTTTTCCAGATTGCTGTCATAAAAGGTGAGGCGCGCCGCCTCAATGCGCCGCCCCCAGATACGCCGCGCGCACGGCCGGGTCCGTCTTCAGCGCCGCCGCCGCTCCTTCCGCGCTCAGCCGCCCGTTCTCCAGCACATAGCCGTAATCCGCCACGTCCAGCGCGGCGGCGGCGAACTGCTCGACCAGCAGCATGGTGATCCTGCGCCTCCTTCAGCCGCGCGATGGTGGCGAACACCTCCTCCACCAGACGCGGCGCCAGGCCCATCGACGGCTCGTCGAGCAGCAGCACCTCCGGGTCGAGCATCAGCGCGCGCGCCATGGCGAGCATCTGCTGCTCGCCGCCCGACAGCGTGCCCGCAAGCTGGTCGCGCCGCTCGCCGAGGCGCGGGAACAGCTCGAACATGCGGTCGAGGTCGCGGTCGACGTCGCCCTTCGGCCGCGCGCCGGTCAGGCGCGGGAAAGGCGCCCAGCAGCAGATTGTCGCGTCACGGACAGCGTCGGGAACACGCGCCGGCCTTCCGGCGAATGCGCCATGCCGCGCCGCGTGATCTGGTGCGGCGGCAGCCCGGCGATGTTCTCGCCGTTCAGCTCGATCGCGGCCCGACTCCGGCGTGATCATGCCCGACACCGCCCGCAGCGTCGTCGTCTTGCCGGCGCCGTTGGAGCCGATCAGCGTGACGAGCGTTGCCCTTCGGCACCTCAGCGAAATGCCGTGCAGCACCTGCACCTTGCCGTAGCCCGCGACGAGATTTTCGACCTGTCAGCATCAGCGTCCCTCCTCAATGCGCTGTCGGCGGCGCCACCGAGATAGGCCTCGATCACACGCGGGTTGGCCTGCACCTCGGCGGGCGCGCCCTCGGCGATCTTCTGGCCGAAATCGAGCACCGTCACCGTGTCGCAGATGCTCATCACCACGTCCATGTGATGCTCGATCAGGATCAGCGTGATGCCGTGGTCGCGGATCTTGCGGATGATCGCTCATCAGCTCCTTGATGTCGGGCGCGGTGAGGCCGGCGGCCGGTTCGTCCAGCAGCAGCAGCTTCGGATCGAGCGCCAGCGCGCGGCCGATCTCCAGCAGCGCGCTGCTTGCCGTAGGGCAGGTTGCGCGCCTCCTCGTTGGCCAGCTCCGCGAGGCCGACGAAGCCGAGGATGCTCGCCGCCCGCTTCGCGCGCCGCACTCTCCTCCCGCCGGGCGCGCGGCGTGCCGAGCGCCACATCCGGAGAAGCCCGAGCGATAGGTGTGATGCAGGCCGACCAGCACGTTTTCGATGCACCGTCAGTTCGCCGAACAACTGCACGTTCTGGAAGGTGCGCGCGATGCCGCGCGCCGCGATGTCGGGCGACTTCAGCCCGACGATGTCCGCGCCGTCGAAGCGCGATGCCGCCCGCGGTCGGCGTGTAGATGCCGGTCAGCACGTTCATCATCGTGCTCTTGCCCGAACCGTTCGGCCCGATCAGGCCGTGGATCGTGCCGGGCTTCACCGCGAGGTCGACGCCGTCCAGCGCCTTCAGGCCGCCGAACTGCATGACGACCTGTTGCACGTCGAGCAGCGGCCATTGCGCGGTCGAGCCTTCGGCGGCGTCGCGGCCCAGATATGCGCGGCGTCGCCCTCGGTGTCGATGACTTCGTGCGCGCTTCACCCATTCCGGGCGCGACCTGGCGACGAGCTGCTTCAGGAAGCCGACGATGCCGTCCGGCAGGTAGATAGACCACGAACAGGATCATCATGCCGAACACGGTCAGCTTGTAGTCCGTGATCTTCTGCAGCAGCAGCGAGAACACGAAGAAGCCGATGCAGAGCGCCACGGGGATGATGACCCGACACCGGGTTTTCCGGCTTGCGCAGCAGCGCCACGATGCCCGCCACGACCGCCACGGCGGCGATGCTGCCGGCGACGATGCGGAACAGCTCGATGTCGGCCAGCAGGTTCGGCAGGAAGACGATGATGACGGCGCCGAGGATCGGCCCGAGCCGCGATTTGCGCCCGCCCATGGTCACGGCCAGCAGGAACAGGATCGGTGAGTTCGAAGCTGAAGTTGTTCGGCGCGATGTACTGCTCGGAATAGGCGAACAGCACGCCCGCCAGCCCCGCGAATGCCGCGCTGAGTCACGAAGGCGATGCACCTTGTGCTTGTAGACCGACACGCCCATGCAGTCGGACGCGATCGGGCTGTCGCGCAGCGCCTCGAAGGCGCGGCCGTAGCGCGAGGCGAGCATGCGGTTGATGACGACGATGATCAGCACGAGCGCGACCGACGGCAGACGTAATAGAACTCCACCTCCTTCATGCGCTTCATGCGCATTTTCAGGAACGGAGAACGTCTCGGCATAGGGCGCCAGTCGAGAACAGCGGCGTTGTGCATCGTCACGCCGAGCGGGCCGTTGGTCAGGAACGTCATCTCGTTGATGAGGATGCCGATGATGGTGCCGAAGGCGAGCGTCACCATGGCGAGATAGGGGCCGGTCACGCGCAGCGCCGGCAGCGCCAGCAGCGCGCCGAACACGGCCGTGACGCCGATGCCGAGCGCGATGGCGATGAAGAAGTCGATGACGCCGCCATAGGGCGGCAGCACCAGTAGCTGCTGATGGACGAGAACGCCGGCGGTATAGGCGCCGATGCCGAACAGCGCGGCATGGCCGATCGACACCTCGCCGGTGTAGCCGAACACGATGTCGAGCCCGAGCAGAGGATCGAGTAGATCGCGATGGTCTGACGAGGTGCAGGTAATACGGGCTTGTCGACGGCGAAGGGGAAGACGGCGACGAGCGACGAGGCCGGCGGCAAGACTGAAGGATTTGCGACATGCGGCTCAGACCTTCTTGATCGCGGCTTTGCCGAACAGGCCCGGACGGCTTGAGCGACAGGACGAGCAGCAGCAGCACGAGGCCCGGCACGTCCTTGTAGCCGGTGGAGATGTAGATAGCCGGTCAGCGTTTCGGCGATGCCGAGGATCAGCCCGCCGACGATCACGCCTAGCCCGACGACAGGCCGCCGATGATGGCGACCGCGAAGGCTTTCAGCCCGAGCACCGCGCCCATGGTGGCGCCTGTCAGCGTGACCGGCGCCACCAGCACGCCGGCGAAGGCCGCCGTCAGCGACGACGAGCGCGTAGGAAAAGGTGATGACGAGGTTGGTGTTGATGCCCATCAGCCCGGCGGCGTCGCGGTCGTTGGAGGTGGCGACCACGGCCTTGCCGTAGATCGAGCGGCGGTTGAAGATTTCGACGGCCAGCATCATGCGCGAGCGCGCCGATCACGATCACGATTTCCATCGGCAGCACGTTGACACCGGGAAGCTGCAGCGGCGGCTCGGGCAGCGGGCGAGGGGAATTTCAGGTCGTCGCGGCCCCAGATGTTCTCGGCGAGGTTCTTGAAGATGATGCCGAGCGCGATCGTCGCCATGATCCAGCCGGCTTCGGACTTGGTCTTGATCGCCTGCCGCACGCCGAGCCATTCGACGACCGCGCCTTGCACCAGGCCGAACACCAGCACGATCGGGCATCATCAGCGCAGGCATAGTGCCGACGCTGTCAGCAGGAACTGACGCGTGAGGCCGACCAGCGCGCCGAGCATCAGCGCTTCGCCCTGGCCGAAGTTCAGCGTTTTCGAGGTCGCGAAGGTGAGCTGATAGCCGAAGGCGATGACGGCGTAGATCATGCCGACAGCGATGCCGCTGACGATCAAGTTGCGCAAGGATGTTCATTGGCTGACGAGCCCCGTCCTGGTATGTCTGCCCTAGCGTGCGGTGGCGTCTCGACTCCTCTTATGGTCCAGATCGGCCGGGCCGTTGGCGGCGTCGCGCTGTCCCTGTGAGTATGGGAGGCGGGACGCCGTGTTATTCCAGGACGGCGATTGTGCCCGCCGCCCTTCGATTGGCGGAGGAACTGATCGCGATCAGCTCTTTTTCTTGACGCGCACAGCCTTGTCGCCCTGCGATGTCTTCCGGGTGAGCCGGAACGACGCGGCCGCCCTTGACCAGGCCCATCACCGGAATGTTGCCGGTGATCGCCTCGTGGTCGGTCGCGGTGAACGGCTTGTCGTAGATCGTGACGACGCCCTCGATCTTGTCGTTCAGGTTTTCGAGCGCCTCGCGGATCTTGCGGCCCGTCGGTGGAGCCTGGCCTGCTTGATGGCGGCGGCCAGCAGATAGACCGAGTCGTAGCCCTGCGCGGCGGACACCGGCGAAGGCATGCGGTCGATGTTGTACTTCTTCTGGTAGGCCTCGATGAACGCCTTGCGCTTGGGCGTCGTCGGCTCCTGGATGAAGGTCTGCGGCATGCATCGCGCCGTCGCCGTTCGCGCCGGCGGTGTCGATGTAGCTCGCCATCGACAGCGTCCACGAGCCGATCATGCGGAACCTTCCAGCCGAGCTTGGCCATGGCGTTGGCGATCTGCGCCAGCTCCGGACCGATGGCATAGGTCAGGATCACGTCGGCGCCGGCTTCCTTGGCCTCAGCACCTGCGCCGTCATGTCGGTGTCGTCGATGTTGAACTTCTCGGTCGCGACCGGCTTGACGTCCTTGGCCGGCGAGCGCCGCCTCAGGTCGGCGCTGCCGAGCTGGCCGTAGTTGGTCGAGTTCGGCGAGGATCGCCACCTTCTTGAAGCCCTGCCGCTCGATGGCCTCTTCGACGATCATGGCGCTCTGGATGGTGTCGTTGGCGCGGGATGCGGAAAATGTAGTTGTCGGCGCCGGCGAACTGCTTGGCGACGATGGTGCCGGTCGCCACGTTGTTCATGACCGGAATTTCGGCTTCCTGGTAGAAGCGCTGGCAGGCGAGCGAGACGCCGGTGTTGATGTAGCCGACGGTGGCGACGACCTTCTCTTTGTTGATCAGCTCCTGCGCGATCTGCACGCCGAGTTCGTTCTTGGCCTCGTCGTCGCGCTCGATGAGCAGGATCGGCCGCTTCTTGCCGCCGACATCACGCCGCCAGCCGCGTTGATTTCCTCGGCGGCGAGCTTCACGCCGTCGCGCATGCACACGCCCATCGACGACGAGCCGCCGGTGAACGGCCCCGAAAGCCCGATCTTGATGGGATCTTCCGCCAGAGCCACGCCCGCGGTCAACAAAGTTGCCGCGACGGCTCCGATAAGTTTGAAATGGCGCCTGCTACGGCGATGTGACGCTGCCGTCATGTGAATTTCCTCCGAAATGTCCAGTTCTGGACGTTATGGTTCCCTGCCGCCGCTCTTATACCGGCGGGAAATGTTATTTAGATCAACATTTTGCGCCGTGTCATCAACGCTTTCCGAAAAGCGCGCCGATGTGCACCGGATCGGACTTGCGTCCGTCAAATGAGCTTATCCGGCAGCGCATCGGAGGTGGTATCGACTTTCGTATTATTCTCCCCCCTACTTTCGCTCGCGTGCCCGGCCAAGGGCCGCCGGGGCGATTTTTCAGGTGGATGCAGGCGGGCTGAATCCCATGCCCTGGCGCCAGCGTCACAGCCGGTGACGGGCACGCGGCGGTATGGCGGGCTTTCAGGGAGTCCCTGGCCCGCCGCCGGCAATGTCTCATGAGGGGATGCGGGAAAAGCCGCCTCTCCATGGCTGGCTGGTGCCGTGAATTGGGCGCCGGGGAACTTAGCGCAGCCGGTGTCAGTCGATATCGAGGCCGGCCAGGAACTGCTCGGCTATGGCCTCCATTTCGCCGCCGCCAATGGGCGTGGGATTCAAAACGCCGCCGCTGCGATATGGCCGGATGGACGTTGCCAGTCCGGTTGCGTCGTCAACGTCGATGACCGCGCCGCTGATGGTCGCCTCGCCCATGGCGGGCTCGAAGCGGGAGCTGGGAATCTTGGTCACGAAGCGGTTGACCGGCTCGTCCTTCTTCATGCCGATCACCGAACTCGTAATCGCCGCACATGCCGGCGTCGGTCATGAACGCGGTGCCGCCGGGCAGGATGCGCTCGTCGGCGGTGGGCACATGGGTGTGGGTGCCGATGACGGCGCTCGCCCGGCCATCGGCGAAATAGGCTAGCGCCTGCTTCTCGGCGGTCGCTTCGGCGTGGATGTCGATGAAGATGGCGTCGGCGGCGCCCTTCAGCGGGCAGGCCGCCAGCTCGCGCTCCACCGCCTCGAACGGGCAGCCGAGATGGGACATGAACACTTGCCCCATCACACTGATGACCAGCACTTGCGCGCCGTTTTTCGCCTCGAACAGCCCCGCGCCGTGCCCCGGCGAGCCTTGCGGATAATTCGCCGGACGCAGCAGCCGGTCATGCCGGTTGATGAACACCAGCGCCTCGCGATGGTCCCAGACGTGGTTGCCCAGCGTAACCACGTCGGCGCCCGCGTCGCGCAGTTCGAGAAAGATGTCCTCGGAAATGCCGAAGCCGCCCGCAGCGTTCTCGGCGTTTACGACGACAAAATCGGCGGCCAGCCGCTCGCGCATGCCGGGGAGTTTGGCGATCAGGGCCTGACGCCCCGCGCGGCCGACGACATCGCCTAGAAATAAGATGCGCATGCTCAACTCTCGCGTTGTTTGGCGCCCGAGGGAGTCAAAAGCCAGTCGAGCAATTCGTCATACTCATTTGCCGGCACTTGACTCAACCCCTGTTCGTCAAATCCGAGGCCGGCGGCGGTGATGGTGTGTCTTTGCCTCAACGTGCGCAGGGTGCGGTCGTAGTGGCCGGCGCCATAGCCGAGGCGGCGGCCGGAGGCGTCGAAGGCCAACAGCGGCACGATGAGGATGCTGGGCTCAACGATTTGCAGGACGGCGGGCACGGGAATGCCAAAGGGGCCGGGTGTCAGCGGTGCGCTGATGGTCCAGAGGCTGAATTCCAGCGCCGCGCCCGGAGCAATGACCGGCAGCGCGATGCGGCAGCCGTCGCGTTCCAGACGCTGGAGCAGGGGGAGGCAGTCGAATTCGCCGCGCACTGGCCAATAGCCGGAAACGATGGTGCCTTGAGCCGGATTGAGGAAATCCAGTCCCCGGCCGGCAACGGCCAACGCGGCTGCCTGCTTTTCGGCAACCGGAATGGTATCGCGGACGCTACGCATCCGGCGGCGCAATTCGGTCTTTTCGCTCGCAACCAAATCCTGAGCTGTCACAGCGCCTTCGAGCATTTTCCGCCACGGTCCGCGTGCCGGATCAGGTAAGTTCGGCTTTAGAAGCCAGGCGCCGCCGCCGCCATCGAAAAACCGTGAAGGGTGAGCCGCGAAGGCCGTTGGAGGAATCGATCCCTTGGGTCCCTACAGTGTAGGTGGGGGCCAAATAACCAGCGCCACGGCTCTGGCAGGGTCAGCTCCCATAAGGATCTTATCGGCCCCGGGTATTCGTGATCTCCTGACGCACCCCGCAGCCCTTCGCCGGGGATAGTGGCCGCAATCCGGCGAAAACGCCACAACCTTTTGCACAAACCCCCTGGAAAACTGCGTCGAGCCGCGAAACCGGCGTCTTCCGGTTTTTTTTGAGCGTACCTTGAACCAATCGGCCGGACGGCGCGACTAGACCTTGGAGGCTGTCATCCGGTCTCTGGCGGAGCCTCCCCCGCGGCTCCGCCAACTCCGCATTTTGTTCCGCTGTTGCTCCGGTGCCGGAGTGGGTTCCGGCGGGAGTTTGGTATGAAACCGTGCCAGAAGAGTTCAGCCGCCGCAGCCGTCCCGGAGAAAACCTCATGCCTTTCCGCCCAGCCATTTTAGCCGCAGCGCTCATGTTTGCCTCCGCCGGCCACGCCTGCGCGACCGCCACGCTGAATTGTGAGATTAAGGATTCTGCGATGGAATTCGATCTGCAGGGCGCTGTGGGCACCATGGATTCGTCGCTCACCACCTTGAGAGCCGAAATCAAGCTGAAGCCCCTCGGCGGCTGGCCGGTGATGAGCTTTGATTTGAATGGTGAGAACCTGCGGCAACGATGGATCGCCGAGCCGGACTTGCGCCTGTGGCTGCATCAGGATGTGGACGGCAATGAGCCCGTGGTGGATTTGGTGCTGATGACGAAGCAAACGTCCGAAACCGATTTTTCCGGCCGTTATCGCATTACGGTGAAAGCGAACGGCAAGGAGCGAAAGCACGCCGGCCGCGTCACCTGCGTCATGGGGTGATCCCTCAGGCGCCAGTCAATAATCTATAGCGTCAGGCCGTTTGCACTGCCTTGGCATTGAGCCGCACCGGGCTGGCCGCCCTGGGCCTGTCGCGCACAACGGGAGCCGGCGCCTCGACCGGCTGAATTGCGCCCAGGTCCGCGAGGTGCCGCAACGCGCGGCGGAGTTCGTCGCGCGTTTCCCAAAGTTCGTCGGCAACCATCAAAGCCGCCATCAGGAAGAGCTTGTCTTCCTGAACCAGCTTCAAGCCGCCCTTGATCTCCGTGGTGTGGGACGTCAATGAAAGCCGCAAGTTCCGCGACGCGCTTTTCTTCGCCGTCGCGGCAAGCCATTCGATAGCTACGGCCATTGACGCTAATCGTCACTTGGCCCATCGACGCCTCCTATTTGCGTGCTCTCCGGTGTCAGCCTTCCACCAGCCCCCGGATGAGCGAAATGACACTGTCCAGCCGTGTCACCACATCGCCGGTCACCACGAACAGGCGATCGGCGCGGGCGTTGGCGGCAGCCAGCTGTGCCCTCAATTCCTCGTTCTCGCGCTTCAGGCCGTCGAGCTGTTCGAGCGGCAAGCTCTGCCCGTCTTTCCTGGCTGCCGCCTTTTTGGGAGCAGCCTTCTTTACGGCGGCCTTCTTGGCTACTGCTATTTCCGGCTCTTTCGCCTGTGGCGCGGCCTGCTGCTTTTTCCGCACCGGCTCTTTCACCGGAGGCGCGGCCTGCTGCTTCTTCTGCACTGGTTCCTTCGCCTTCGACGTCTTTTCCCGCGGAGCTGCTTTTGTTTTCCGCGGCTCTTTCACTTTTTCTGAATTTGTCACTTTACCCCGCCCGCTTTTGCCTTAATGGATCAGATGGCGCGGGGAGATTGGCAATCCTTAAAAAGCACGTCAAGTTGCGACTAACGGTTATGCCACTGCCGCATGCGAAAAATTGTATAATTTATCGGCTTTTCACGCGTCCCCGGCGGCTGAACCAACCAAAGTTTAACGCACGCATTTTCCCCTTGTTAACCCTTTTACACGAACATCGTTAACGGAAGGTTATTGCTGCACAAACTTGGTGAATATGCATACAAATGCGGCTCCATGCCGTATCGGGTGGTTAAGGCATTCCTGGTAGCGTCAGGGCCGGCGGCTGGCAGTACAAATTGACACATGGCGCGGCAGCGATCATGGAGAGACTTGCAATTTAGAGGCAAACAAAGCATTTCTTAACGGATACAAGACACTCTTTAGTTTTATTGAAGAGCGGGTTTAGGAAGGCAAACGGCGGGCCTTACGACCGCCGCATCACGGCTGGGAGAATACGCATGGTGTTGAGAGTGGCTATCAATGGCTTCGGGCGGATCGGGCGGAATGTTCTGCGGGCGATTGCGGAAAACAAACGCACGGACCTCGCCGTCGTCGCCATCAACGACGTCGGGACCACTGATGTGAACGCGCACCTGTTCAAATACGACTCGCGTGCACGGCCGCTTTCCCCGGCGACGTGAAGGTCGACGGCACACCATGGACGTCGGCTCCGGCGGCCGATCAAGGTGCTGGCCGAGACGCGACCCCTCCAAGCTGCCGTGGAAGGACCTCGGCATCGACATCGTCATGGAATGCACGGGCATCTTCTCCGACAAGGACAAGGCCGCCGGTGCATCTGGCCGCCGGCGCCAAGCGCGTGCTGGTGTCCGCGCCCGTCGAAGGGCGCCGACCTCACGGTCGTCTACGGCGTCAACCACGACAAGCTGACCGCCGACCACAAGGTCGTCTCCAACGCCTCGTGCACCACCAACTGCCTGGCGCCCGTCGCCAAGGTGCTGAACGACCTGTGCGGCATCACAGTCGGGCTTCATGACCACCATCCACTCCTACACCAACGACCAGCGCATTCTCGACCTGCCGCACAAGGATCTGCGCCGCGCCCGCGCCGCCGCGCTGTCGATGATCCCGACCACGACCGGCGCCGCCAAGGCCGTCGGTCTGGTGCTGCCGGAACTGAACGGCAAGCTCGACGGCACCTCCATCCGCGTGCCGACGCCGAACGTCTCGCGTCGTCGACCTGAAGTTCATTCCGCAGCGCGAGACGACGGTGGCCGAGATCAACGCGGCCATGGTCCGCGCCAGCCAGCAGGAACTGAAGGGCGTGCTCAGCGTCACCAATGAGCCGGTGGTCTCCATCGACTTCAACCACGACCCGAGTTCTTCGACGTTCGACTTGTCGGGAACGCAGATCGTCGACGGACGGCTGGTGCGCGTGCATGTCCTGGTACGACAACGAGTGGGGCTTCTCCTGCCGCATGGCTCGACACGGCCGTCGCCATGGGCAAGTTCCTTTAACCGCACCCGCGCCATCGCGGCAGGGTGCATGACTGAGAGGGCGGGGTGCGCAACACGTGCCCCCCGCCGCGATTCGAGCCATGGCCCCAGCACCCTGTCGCATTTATCTCATCGTTCCGCCGCTGCCCGTTGAAAGCGCTGCCGGGAGTTTGGCGGCTGTGCTGGATGTTGGGCCGGTTGGCTGTGTGCTCCTGCTGGCTGAGACCGTCAGCGCGTCCGGCGAGGACCTGACCCGGCGGCTGATTTCCCTCACGCAGAAACGCGGCGTCGCCGTGCTGCTGGAAGGCGATGCCGGCGAGGCAAAACGTCTCGGTGCCGACGGCGTGCATTTGCGTCAGGGCGAGACGGGCGCTGAGGCTGTCGCCCGCGCCAAGGCGGTGCTGGGCCAGGACGCGCCCGTTGGCGCCGATTGCGGCCTTTCGCGCCACGAAGCCATGGCCCACGCCGAAGCGGGGGCGGATTATGCCGGCTTTTCCATCGTTCTAAATCCTCAAAACCCGGACGATCATCACGAAACCGGCCCAATTACCGATATGGTGTCGTGGTGGGCGGAGCTGTTCGAGGTGCCGTGTGTGGCGTGGCATCGCGGCGGATTGGACGAGGCCCGTGAACTGGCACTTGCCGGAGCGGACTTCATCGCGGTAAACGACATCATCTGGCGAGCGGAGGAAGCACCCGCCGCCGCGATAAAGTCCTTGTTTCGCGTTATCGCTCCTTGAGGATCAGGAGCAGCCCGCGCGTCAGGAAAGGACAGCCTGAACCTTCGGCCCGATCAAATTTTTGTGATAGAGACCATGCCCCACGGTTTCCCCCTTCGCAGTTTTCTCCTGGTTTGGCTGGCAACCACGCTGCTGGCCGTTCAGCCTGCAATGGCTGGCGATGCGGACAGCAAATGGGCCCCGGTCAAGCCGAGCGCCGCCAAGCTGGCGCCAATTCCGCAGGCCAAACCCAGCGCCAACGAGCCTCCCATCGCGACTGATCCCGTTTATGCCGCCTTCGACGAAGGCCGGTACATGGAGGCGCTGAAGCTGGCGACCGATGCGGCCGGACGCGGCGAACCGCAAGCGGCGACCCTGATCGGCAAGCTCTACGAGCAGGGGCTGGGCGTGGTGAAGGACGAGAAGAAGGGCGCGGAATGGTATGCCAGAGGCGCCGCGCTGGGCGATGCCGATGCGCAATTCGCGCTGGGGATGATGCTGCTTCACGGCCGCGGCGTCGCCAGGGACACGAAAAAGGCGGCCTCGCTGCTGGAGCAGGCGGCGGCAAAAAACAACGCGCTGGCTCAGTATAATCTGGCACTTGTCTATGTGGAAGGCGCGGCCCGTCCTGGCGACTATGTCAAGATCGCCGAGCTTCTGGAAAAATCCGCCTACCAGGACAATGCGCAGGCGCAATATGACCTGGCAACCCTTTACCGGACCGGCCAGGGCGTTCCGCAGGATTCGCTCAAGGCGGCGCAATGGATGGGCCGTGCGGCACAGGTGGGGCTGACCGACGCCCAACTCGAATACGGCATCATGCTGATGAGCGGCAAGGACGGCGTGGTGAAGAACGAACGCGCCGGCGCCGAGTATCTGATGATCGCGGCTGAAAAAGGCAATCCCGTGGCTCAGAACCGTCTGGCCAGGGCCTATCTGTGGGGGCTCGGCGTGAGCCTGGACCCGGTTCTCGCCGCCAAATGGCATATTATTTCCCGCTCGGCCGGCGAGAGCGATGGCCGGCTCGACCTGCTGCTGACCGGATTGTCGAAAGAGCAGCGCGAACAGGCCGAACAACAGGCCGCCGATTGGCAAAAGCAGCATAACGTGTTTTAAAGTGGGATTATTGCGGCGGCGGGCATAAGTTTCCCGCTGCGGCGGCTCAGTGGCGTTCGCGGTAACGATAGCACGTTTGGCTAGCTTGCGAAGGCGCGCGTTTCGCGTTAACGATCTCGCCAAGCTCAATTTAAGTTTTACTTAATGCGGAGTTAAACGGCGCTTAATTGGCACTGATTCACGCATCGTTCATTCAACCTGGAGGAATTTGTCATGGCGCGCAGTAAGATCGCCCTGATCGGCGCAGGCATGATCGGCGGCACGCTGGCCCATCTCATCGGTCTCAAAGGAGTTAGGCGACGTCGTTATGTTCGACATCGTCGAAGGCATGCCGCAGGGCAAGTCGCTGGATATCGAACCAGTCGTCGCCGGTCGACGGCTTTAACGCATCCTACGGGCACGAACGACTATGTCGACATCAAGGGCGCCGATGTGGTGATCGTCACCGCCGGCGTGCCGCGCAAGCCGGGCATGAGCCGCGACGATCTGCTGGAAATCAATCTCAAGGTGATGGAGCAGGTCGGCGCGGGCATCAAGAAGTATGCGCCCGACGCTTTCGTGATCTGCGTCACCAATCCGCTCGACGCCATGGTCTGGGCGCTGCACCGCGTCAGCGGGCTGCCCCGCAAGAAGGTGGTGGGCATGGCAGGCGTGCTCGACGGCGCGCGCTTCCGCTATTTCCTCGCGCAGGAATTCGACGTGTCCGTCGAGGACGTCACGGCCTTCGTGCTGGGCGGCCATGGCGACACCATGGTGCCGATGCTGCGCTACACCACCGTCGCCGGCATTCCGCTCCCCGACCTGGTCAAGATGCGCTGGATCACCCAGGAGCGCCTGAACGAGATCGTGCAGCGCACGCGCGACGGCGGCGCCGAGATCGTGGGCCTTCTGAAGACCGGTTCGGCCTATTACGCGCCTGCGGCTTCGGCGGTGGTGATGGCCGAGTCGTATCTCAAGGACAAGAAGCGCGTGCTGCCATGCGCGGCTTATCTCAACGGCGAATATGGCGTGAAGGGCCTTTACATCGGCGTGCCGGCGGTGATCGGCGCCAAGGGCGTGGAGCGCGTGATCGAGGTCGAGCTGAACACGCAGAGAAGCATCGACTTCAACCGCTCGGTCGACGCGGTGCAGAACCTCGTTCGAGAACTGCTGCGCATCGCGCCCGGCTCTGGCCCAATGGGCAGGCATAAAAGGCGCTCGAAAATGTAACCGCGCCGGTACCGTGTGCGAACTGCCTTTCGCATGCGGCGATGGCGCGGTTAATTGCGGCAAAAGTCTAGGAGATAGCAATCATGAACATCCACGAATATCAGGCCAAGGCGCATTCTGGGCGCATACGGCGTGCCGTACGGGCAGGGCGGCGCGGCGTTCACGCCGGAGGAAGCCGTCGCCGCGGCCAAGGAGCTTGGCGGCCCGGTGTGGGTGGTCAAGGCGCAGATCCACGCTGGCGGCCGCGGCAAGGGCAAGTTCAAGGAGCCGGAAGCCGGCGACAAGGGCGGCGTGCGGCTGGCGCAAGCTCCGTCGACGAAGTGCGCCAGTTCGCCGACGAGATGCTCGCGCACACGCTGGTCACGCACCAGACCGGACCGGACGGCCGCGTGGTCAAGCGGCTCTATATCGAAGACGGCTCGGACGATTGCGCGCGAGCTTTATCTTTCCGCGCTGGTGGACCGCGCCACGTCGCGCATCGCCTTCATCGCCTCGACCGAAGGCGGCATGGACATCGAGGAAGTGGCCCGCGAACGCCCGAGAAGATCCTCACGCTGACCATCGACCCGGCGGCGGGCTTTCGCGTTCCACGGCCGCAAGGTCGCCTTCGCGCTGGGCCTGAAGGGCGATCAGGTCAAGCAGTGCGTGAAGCTGATCGGCGACCTCTACCGGGCCTTCATCGAGAAGGACATGAGCCTGCTTGAGATCAACCCGCTGATCGTGACGAAAGAGGGCGAGCTGCGTCTGCCTCGACGCCAAGGTGAACTTCGACGGCAACGCGCTGTTCCGTCATCCCGACATCGTGATCGCTGCGCGACCTCGACGAAGAAGACCCGGCCGAGGTGGAGGCGTCCAAGCTACGACCTGTCCTATGTGAAGCTCGACGGCACTATCGGCTGCCTGGTGAACGGCGCCGGTCTGGCCATGGCGACCATGGACATCATCAAGCTCTACGGCGCGGAGCCCGCCAACTTCCTCGACGTGGGCGGCGGCGCGTCGAAGGAGAAGGTGACCGAGGCGTTCAAGATCATCCTGTCCGACCCGAACGTGAAGGGCATCCTGGTCAACATCTTCGGCGGCATCATGCGCTGCGACATCATCGCGGAAGGCGTCATCGCGGCGGCGCGCGAGATGAGCCTCAAGGTGCCGCTGGTGGTGCGCCTCGAAGGCACCAACGTGGAACTGGGCAAGAAGATCCTGCGCGGTTCCGGCCTCGCCGTCATTCCGGCGGACGATCTGGCCGACGCCGCGCAGAAGATCGTGGCCGAGGTGAAGAGGGCGGCCTGACGGCTTGACACAGTCACACAGTTACACATAAACTGTGTGGCATGAAAAACATAACGTTGAGCGTGGATGACGAGGTGCTGGCTGTCGTGCGGCGCTTCGCCGCCGAGAAAAATACGACGGTGAATGGGCTGGTGCGCGAATATCTGACGCGCATCGCTGCCCAGGAAGACAAAGCCGCCAAGGCCAGGGCCAAACTCGTCGAGCTGAGTGAGAAAACAGCCGGCGATATGGGGGATTGGAAGTGGAACAGGGAGGAAATCTATGATCGCGGATTGCTTCCTCGACACGAACATTCTGGTGTACGCGGCTTTGCCGAGCCCGATGCAGGCAGCGAAGAGGAAAAGGGCGACTGAGCTGATCGCGGATACGCGGTTCGGTATTTCGGCCCAGGTTTTGCAGGAGTTCTATGTCACGGTGACGCGCAAAGGCACACGGCCTTTGACACCGCGTGAAGCCATGGAGTGGATCGAGCAACTGGAATTACAGCCCTGCGTGCCTCTTGATGCCGGCTTGGTCAAGATCGCCGTCGAGATTGTCTGAGCGTTACAAGATTTCCTATTGGGATGGAGCCATCATCGCGGCGGCGGAAGCTTTGGGCGTCGATACGGTTTACAGCGAAGACCTGAACGACGGGCAGATTTACGGCGAAGTTCGTGTCCGTAATCCGTTCAAAGACGCCACCTGCGGCGGTTTCCATGAAAACGTTTCACATCTTTATGACAGAAAGGCCGATTAATGGCGATACTCGTCGATAGAAATACCAAGGTGATCTGCCAGGGGCTTACCGGCGCCCAGGGCACCTTCCACACCGAGCAGGCGATCGCCTATGGCACGCAGATGGTCGGCGGCGTGACGCCGGGCAAAGGCGGCACCACCCATCTGGGCCTGCCGGTGTTCGACACGTGTTGGGAGGCGATGACAGGCGACGGGCGCAACGCCACGGCGATTTACGTGCCGCCGCCGTTCGCCGCCGACGCGATCCTCGAAGCCATCGACGCGGAAATCCCGCTGGTCGTGCGCATCACCGAAGGCATCCCGGTGCTGGACATGGTGAAGGTCAAGCGCGCGCTGCACGGCTCCAAGACGCGGCTGATCGGCCCCAACTGCCCCGGCGTCATCACGCCCGACGAATGCAAGATCGGCATTATGCCCGGCCACATCCACAAACGCGGCTCGGTCGGCATTGTGTCCCGCTCTGGAACGCTTACCTATGAAGCAGTGCATCAGACGACCGCCGTCGGCCTCGGCCAGATCGACCTGCGTCGGCATCGGCGGCGATCCGGTGAAGGGCACCGAGTTCATCGACGTGCTTGAAATGTTCCTCGCCGACCACGAAACCACAGTCGATCATCATGATCGGCGAGATCGGCGGCTCCGCCGAAGAGGAAGCGGCCGACTTTCTGACAGAACCACAAGGTGCAAGAAGCCGACCGTTGGCTTCATCGCCGGCGTGACCGCGCCTCCCGGCCGCCGGATGGGCCATGCGGGCGCCATCATCGCGGGCGGCAAGGGCGACGGCGGGCGACAAGATCGAAGCCATGCGTTCGGCGGGCATCTCGGTGGCCGATCTCCGGCGCGCGCTGGGCACGACGCTGGTGGAGGTGCTCGACGGCTGAGCGGATGAGCTAACTCCGCCGCCCGCTCACCGGGCTGGCGGCGGAGACAATAACGGACCGGGGGCGGAATCTTCGGGAATGGACATGAAAGCAATCATGTCCAGCGGGAAAGTTGCGCGCGCAAGACTGCTTCTCGGGAGCATTTGCATCCGGCGCATCTGACGGGTGAGCAGCGCCAGAAGGACTATGGCGCAGATTATGGGTGAATGAAAATGCGGCAAGAAGACCGAACGAGTTATTCGCGCAAACCTCGTTTCTCCACGGCGCCAACGCGGCTTATATCGAGGATCTGTACGCCCGGTTCCAGGAGAACCCCGGCATCGGTCAACGCCGACTGGCGCGCCTTTTTCACCGACCTGAAGGAGCGCAAGGAGCAGGTGGTCGCCGAGGCGGGCGGGCCGTCCTGGCGGCGCACAGACTGGCCGCTGCCGGTGGACAGCGACCTGATTACGGCGCTGGGCGGCGGCTTCGAGGCCGCGCCGAGCGCGACATCGAGCGCAAGATCGCCGACAAGGCCCAGGAAGTCGGCGTCGAAATCACCGCGAGCGAGACGATCCAGGCCGTGCGCGACTCCGTCCGCGCGCTGATGCTGATCCGCGTCTACCGCGTGCGCGGCCATCTGACCGCCGATCTCGATCCGCTGCAGCTGCACCGAGCGCAAGCCGCACCCCGAGTTGCAGCCGGAGAGCTACGGCTTCACCGAGGCCGATCTCGACCGCCCGATCTATCTCGACAACGTGCTGGGCCTCGAAATGGCGACGGTGCGCCAGATCCTGGAGATGCTGCGCCGCACCTATTGCGCCAGAATCGGCTTCGAGTTCATGCACATCTCCGTCGCCGGAGCAGAAGGCGTGGATTCAGGCAGCGCATCGAGGGCGTGGACAAGGAGATCGCTTCACCGCAGCTCGGCAAGAAGGCCATCCTCGACCAAGCTGATCGAGGCCGAGGCGCTTCGAGCATTTCCTCGACAAGAAATACACCGGCACCAAGCGCTTCGGCCTGGACGGCGCGCGAGTCGATGATCCCGGCGCTGGAGCAGATCATCAAGCGCGGCGGCCAGCTCGGCGTCAAGGAAATCGTGCTCGGCATGCCCCATCGCGGCCGGCTGAACGTGCTGGCCAACGTGCATGGCCAAGCCCTACCGCGCCATCTTCCACGAATTCAAGGGCGGCTCGGCCAACCCGGAGGACGTGGAAGGCTCGGGCGACGTGAAGTATCACCTGGGCGCCTCGTCCGACCGCGAGTTCGACGGCAACAGGTGCATCTGTCGCTGACCGCCAACCCGTCGCATCTGGAGATCGTCGATCCGGTGGTGCTCGGCAAGGTGCGCGCCAAGCAGGATCAGCGCGGCGACAAGGAGCGCACGCAGGTGCTGCCGCTGCTGCTGCATGGCGACGCGGCGTTCGCCGGACAGGGCGTGGTGGCGGAATGCTTCGGCCTGTCGGGGCTGAACGGCCACCGCACCGGCGGCTCGATCCACTTCATCGTCAACAACCAGATCGGCTTCACCACCGCGCCGCGCTTCGCCCGCTCGTCGCCCTATCCGTCCGACGTGGCGCGCATGATCGAGGCGCCGATCTTCCACGTGAACGGCGACGATCCCGGAAGCCGTGGTGCATGTGGCGCGCGTCGCGACCGAATTCCGCCAGAAGTTCCACAAGCCGGTGGTGATCGACATGTTCTGCTACCGCCGCCACGGCCACAACGAGGGCGACGAGCCGTCGTTCACCCAGCCGCTGATGTACAAGCGCATCCGCGAGCATCGAAACCGTGGTCGAGCTCTACGCCAAGCGACTGGTCGCGGAGGGGCGTGACTCACGCCGGCGCAGGTGGACGGCATGCAGCGAGGCGTGACACGCCAGCTCGACGCCGAGTTCGAGGCCGGCGCAGAACTACCTGCCCGAACAAGGCCGACTGGCTCGACGGCCGCTGGTCCGGGCATCGACGCTGGCCGAGGAAGGCCCGCGCCGGGGCGACACCGGCGTGGCGCTGGACACGCTGCGCAAGGTCGGCGAGAAGCATCAGCCACGTTCCCGACGACTTTCACCGCCCACAAGACCATCGACCGGCTGCTCAAGACCCGCCGCAAGATGATCGACGACGGCGCGGGCATCGACTGGGCCATGGCCGAGGCGCTGGCGTTCGGCACGCTGCTGAACGAGGGCACGCCCGTGCGCCTGTCGGGCCAGGATGTGCGAGCGCGGCACCTTCTCCCAGCGCCACGCCGTGCTGGTCGATCAGGAAACCGAGAAGAAATACACGCCGCTCAACCACATGGCCAAGGGACAGGCGCGCTTCGAAGTCATCAACTCCATGCTGTCGGAAGAGGCGGTGCTGGGCTTCGAATACGGCTACAGCCTCGCCGAGCCCAATGGCGCTGGTGCTGTGGGAAGCCCAGTTCGGCGATTTCGCCAACGGCGCGCAGGTGATCATCGATCAGTTCCTGTCGTCGGGCGAGCGCAAATGGCTGCGCATGTCGGGCCTGGTGCTGCTGCTGCCGCATGGCTACGAAGGGCCAGGGGCCGGAGCATTCCTCCGCGCGGCTGGAGCGCTATCTGCAGCTTTGCGCCGAGGACAACTGGCAGGTCGCCAACTGCACCACGCCCGCCAATTACTTCCACATCCTGCGGCGGCAGATGCACCGCACGTTCCGCAAGCCGCTGATCCTGATGACGCCGAAATCGCTGCTGCGGCACAAGCGCGTGGTGTCGCAGCCTCGAGGATTTCGGCCCGGCAACCGACCTTCCACCGCGTGCTGCTGGGACAGCGCCGAAGACGGCCGAGCGACGCAGGTCGAAGCTGGCGCCCGACGACCAGATCAAGCGCGTCGTGCTGTGCTCGGGCAAGGTCTATTACGACCTGTTCGAGGAGCGCGAGAACGCGCGGCACCAACGACGTCTACCTGATGCGCGTCGAGCAGCTCTATCCGTTCCCGGCGCGCGCGCTGATCCAGGAGCTGGCCGCTTCCCGCAACGCCGAAATCGTCTGGTGCCAGGAGGAGCCCAAGAACATGGGCGCCTGGACCTTCATCGAGCCGAATATCGAATGGGTGCTCGACCACATCGAACGCGCAAGTACCGGCGTCCGCGCTATGTCGGCCGCCCCGCTTCGGCGGCCACCGCCACCGGCCTGATGAGCAAGCACCTGGCCGAACTGCACGCCTTCCTAGACGAAGCGTTGACCGTACTGAGACGGCTGCGAGCTGCGCGGCGCCCGTACGCCGAGGAGATTGATCGAGCATGCGCCATGGAACATCGTGTGTCCCAACGCTGGGCGAATCCGTCACCGAAGCCACCGTCGGCCACTGGTTCAAGAAGGCCGGCGATGCGGTGAACGCCGACGAGCCGCTGGTGGAGCTGGAAACCGACAAGGTGACGCTGGAAGTCAACGCGCCGGCCGCGGGCGTGCTGTCGGCCATCGCGTGCAAGCCAGGCGAGACTGTCGCCGTCGGCGCGGTGCTTGGCGCCATCGGCGAAGGCGCGGGCCGGCCGCCGCGCCGGCAGCCGCCAATCGGCCAAGCCTGCAGAAAGCGCGCCGCTCCGGCCCCCGCCAACGGCCGAGGCCGCGCGTCCGGCCGCAGAACTGCGCCGCTGTCCCCCGCCGTGCGCAAAGCTCGCCGCCGAGAAGCGGCGTCGACCCCGCCACCATCCCGGGCACCGGCAAGGACGGCCGCATCCTGAAAGGCGATGTGCTCGCCGCTGGCGCAAACGCGGCCGCGGCGCTGGCGCGCATCCCCGCTGCGCCGCCGGCGCCCGCGTCGCATCCGCGTGCCGTCCGTCCCCGGCGACGAGCGCCGCGAGGAGCGCGTGCGCATGACCAAGCTGCGCCAGACCATCGCGCGCCGCCTGAAGGAAGCGCAGAACACCGCCGCCATGCTCACCACCTTCAACGAGGTGGACATGAGCGCCATCATGGCCGCGCGCAAGCAATACAAGGACTTGTTCGAGAAGAAGCACGGCGTGAAGCTCGGCTTCATGGGCTTTTTCGTGAAGGCCTGCGTCCAGGCGCTGAAGGAAATCCCGGCGGTGAACGCCGAGATCGACGGCGACGACATCGTCTACAAGAACTACTACCATATCGGCATCGCCGTCGGCACGGAACGCGGCCTCGTCGTGCCGGTGATGCGCGACGCCGACCAGGCGTCCATCGCCGAGATCGAGAAAGACCATCGCCGATTTCGGCCGCCGCGCCCGCGACGGCAAGCTGACCATCGAGGAAATGCAGGGCGGCACCTTCACCATCTCCAACGGCGGCGTTTACGGCTCGCTGATGTCCACGCCGATCCTGAACGCGCCGCAGTCGGGCATTCTCGGCATGCACAAGATCCAGGAGCGCCCGGTGGCCGTCAACGGCAAGATCGAGATCCGCCCGATGATGTATCTGGCGCTGACCTACGATCACCGCTGGTGGACGGCCGCGAGGCGTGACCTTCCTGGTGCGCGTGAAGGAAAGCCTGGAAGACCCGCAGCGCCGGCTGGTGCTGGACCTGTAAGCCGCTTCTGACCGGACCGAGCCGCGAAACAGAACGCAAGCGCGAGACGGTTGCACAAGAATGGCTGCATCGACCTGCAAGTCATGGCGATCTTCGACCTGGTCGTCATCGGCACCGGCCCGGGCGGCTATGTGTGCGCCATCCGCGCCGCGCAACTCGGCATGAAGGTGGCCGTGGTCGAGAAGCGCGCCACGCACGGCGGCACCTGCCTCAACGTCGGCTGCATCCCGTCGAAGGCGCTGCTGCATGCGTCCGGAACTGTACGAGGAGGCGGCGCACGGCATGGGGCATATGGGCATCAAGGTCAGCGCCGAACTCGATCTGAAGGCGATGATGGCCTACAAGGCCGAGGGCGTGGACGGCAACGTCAAGGGCATCGATTACCTGCTCAAGAAGAACAAGATCGACGCCGTCACGGGCATCGGGCCGCATCGCTGGCGCCGGGCCAGGTGACGGTGACGCCGGCCAACGGCGGCGAGGAGAAGACGCTGACGGCGAAGGCCATCGTCATCGCCACCGGCTCGGATGTCGTGCGGCTGCCGGGCATCGAGATCGACGAGAAGCGCGTGGTTTCGTCCACCGGCGCGCTGGACTTGCCGCAGGTGCCGAAGAAGCTGCTGGTGTCGGCGCGGGCGTGATCGGGCTGGAACTCGGCTCGGTGTGGCGGCGGCTCGGCGCGGAAGTGACGGTGGTCGAATTCCTCGACCGCATCCTTCCCGGCATGGACGGCGAGGTTGCCAAGCAGTTCCAGCGCATTCTGCACAAGCAGGGCATGCAATTCAAGCTGGGCCACAAGGTGACGGCCGTTGAGCCAAGATGGCGCGAGGCGTCAAGGCGACCGTCGAGCCGGCCAAGGGCGGCGCGCGCGGAGCATCATCGAGGCCGACGTCGTGCTGGTGGCCATCGGCCGCGTGCCGTACACCGAAGGGCTCGGCCTGGAGGAGGCGGGCGTCGCAGCTCGACAACCGCCGCCGCGTGGTGGTGGACGCGCATTACCAGACCAACGTGCCCGGCATCTACGCCATCGGCGACGTGATCGCCGGGCCGATGCTGGCGCACAAGGCCGAGGACGAAGGCGTCGCCGTGGCCGAAATCCTCGCGGGCAGGCCGGGCCATGTGAATTACGACGTGATCCCCGGCGTGGTCTACACCTCGCCGGAAGTGGCCTCCGTCGGCCAGACCGAGGAGGAGCTGAAGGAGGCCGGCGTCGCCTACAACGTCGGCAAGTTCCCGTTCACCGCCAACGGCCGCGCCAAGGTGAACCGGCAGACCGACGGCTTCGTGAAGGTGCTGGCCGACGCCACGACCGACCGCGTGCTGGGCGTGCACATCATCGGGCCGGACGCCGGCAACATGATCGCGGAAGCCGCGGTGCTGATGGAATTCGGCGGCTCGGCGGAGGATCTGGCGCGCACCTGCCACGCCCATCCGACGCTGACCGAGGCCGTGAAGGAAGCCGCGCTCGCCGCGGGCAAGCGCGCGATCCATATTTGAGGCTGTTGTTGGAGGCTGAGGCCAGGGATGTGCCTGGAACCCCGCCGCACACAATCATGCCGCCGTGCTCGGATGCGTCAAGGGCAAGCCGGCTTCGCCGGTGCTTCGCACCCTTGACCCATCCTGTGCGCGGCGGCTGCACGAATGTGCATGGCCGGGGCGGAAGAATGGTTCCGGCCGAACAAAAGAATGCCTGCTTAGGGCAGTGAGGGCGGCAGACGCAGCGCCCGTGGCGAACTCCGGCTGGTTGCTTACACACCGGAGCCCCGCGCCAGTGTACTGAGCGGCGGAGCCGCGAAGGAGCGCCGAAGGCCGTTTACGGCCGTGTTGCTATGACTCGCGCAGCACAGAGCGACGACTACTAAGCCTCAGCCCGGACGAGGAACACCGGCTTGGGGCACCGGAAGCGGCAGGCGCAACGCTCGTGGCGGCCGGCTACCGCCCGAACCACGCCACCAGTTCGATATGCGGTGAAAACACGAACTGATCGACAGGCACCACGCGCTCCAGGCGGAAACCCGCGCCGGTGAGCGTGCGTGCGTCGCGGGCGAAGGTGGCGGCGTTGCACGATACCGCCACCACGCGGGCAAGGCGCGACCGGGCGAATTCCTGCGCCTGCGCCGCTGCTCCGGCTCGCGGAGGGTCGAAAACCGCCGCATCGAAGCGCGCCAGTTCCAGCATCGACAGCGGCTCGTGCTCAAGGTCGCGCTGGAGGGCCGTGATGGGCTTGAGGCCCTTCGCGCCGCGCGCCGCCGCTGCCAGTGCATTCAACAACGCCGCATCGAATTCGACCGCCGTGACCTTGGCCTTGGCGGCCAGCGGCAGCGAGAATGTCCCCATTCCGGCGTAGAGATCGGCGACGTTTTTCGCCCGCCCTACGCCCTCGCAGACCAGCTCCGCCATCATGGTTTCGGCCGCCGCCACGCTTTGCAGAAACGCGCCCGGCGGCGGCACCACCGCAAAGCCGCCGATGTGCAGGCTGGGCCGCGCGATGCTGAACAATTCCTCGCCATCGACGGTCAGCCGCGCCGTGTGCGCCGCCAGCGTAGCGGACATGCCAACGGTCAGCCGCGCGCCCTTCGCCTTCGAGCTGCGCTCCCTGGCCACAAGGACGTCGAGGCCGGTGTCCGTCGCCGTGACGGTCACGCGCGCGCTGCCTCCCTGCGGCAGCAGTGCGCCGAGCAGCGCGCGCAAATCCGGCAGGGCGCTGGTGATGGCCGGCACCACGACCGGGCACACTTTCAGGTCCACGATGTCGTGGCTGAGCGCGCGGTGAAACCCGAGGCTGACGGCGCCGGCCTGCTTTGCGGCGCTGAACACCGCGCGGCGCCGGCTCGCCAGCGGCACTGTCCGCACGGCCTCCACTGGCGTCTCGATGCCGCGATGCCCGAGCGCGTCAACAACGGCCTGCCGCTTCCACGCGAGGTATTCCTCCGCCGCCAGATGTTGCAGCGCGCAGCCGCCGCAAACGCCGGAATGCGGGCAAATGGGCTCGACCCGCGCCGGCGAGGCCGTGAGAATCTCCACCACGCGCGCCCGCTCGCCCTCGATTTCGGCCATCACGCGTTCGCCCGGCAGCGCGAACGGCACGTACACATAACCCGCCTCCGTCGCGGCGACGCCATCGCCTTGCGCGCCGAGGCTGGTGATGGTCAGTTCGGCCACAACCCGCTCCGGTGCCTCCCGTTTTGCCGCTGTGCCCGAAGCGCGTTTACGCACGTCTTTCTCGTTCGCCCCGCCCGAAGCGCGTCTACGCGCGTGTTTGTCATTCATTGTGAATCGCCCCCAGCAGGAATTCGAAATTGCCGTCCTGCCCCGCGATGGGCGACGCTTCCACGCCGATCACCCGCCAGCCGGGCGAATTCTGCACGAACGTCCGCACACGCTCGACGCTCTCCAGCCGTGCCGCCGCGTCCCGCGCGATGCCGCCCTTGCCGATGTGCTCCCGCCCCACCTCGAACTGCGGCTTGACCAGCGCGACGAGCCAGCAGCCCGGCGCCGTCAGCTCCAGCGCGGCGGGCAGCACCTTCAGCAGCGAAATGAAACTCACGTCGATGGTCACGGCCTGCGGACGCTCGGGCAGCCGGTGCGGATCAATGGCCCGGATATCGGTCTCCTCGAATACAGACACACGCGGATCTGTGCGCAGGCTGCCGTGCAATTGCCCCCAGCCGACATCGACCGCATACACGCGCCGCGCCCCATGCCGCAGCAGGATTTCGGTGAAGCCGCCGGTCGAGGCGCCCACATCCATGCATACACGCCCGTCCGGCCGCAGCTTGAATGCATCCAGCGCCGCCAGCAGCTTATGTGCGCCGCGCGACACGAAGTCCTCGTCCTGGGTGAAGGTGATTTCGGCGTCCGTCGCGACCATGCTCGCCGGCTTCTCCGCCAGATCACCGTCCACCAGCACGGAGCCGCGCCGGATCATGTCCTGCGCATGCGACCGGCTTCTCGCCAAACCTCGTTTTGCCAGCAGCAAATCCAGCCTTACTTTCGGTTCTTGTGACACGTGCGGTTCGCGACTAGGTTCTTCGAATCAACGGGAGACCGGCGAAGGTCTGTTTCCTATTTATCACATTTTTCACATGAATGCGCATTATGGATACAGCCGCCATCAGGTGCGGCCTACCTTGGAGGGCGCGAATGACCAGCCCCGCGTCGCAATCGGAGGAGCGCACGCCGCCAGGCACATGCGCCGCCTATCGCCATTTCCGCGATATCCCCACGCGCTGGATGGACAACGATGTCTATGGCCATGTGAACAACGTTGTCTACTACTCGTTTTTCGACACCGTGGTGAACGCCTATCTGGTTGAAGCCGGCCTGCTCGATATCGAGCGCAGCCCGGTTATCGGCCTGGTCGTGGAAACCGCCTGCCGCTACTTCAAGCCGGTCTCCTTCCCCGGACGCATCGCCGCCGGGTTGCGCGTGGATCGCATCGGCACGTCCTCGGTGCGCTACGCCGTGGGGATTTTCCGCGAGGGGGAGGACGATGCCGCCGCCGAAGGGCATTTCGTCCATGTATATGTGGATCGCGCCACGCGGCGGGCAACGCCTCTCGCGCCCGAAATGCGCGAGGGGCTTTCCCGGCTGATTTTTGGCTGAGGCGCCGGCGTCTCTTGGGGGCGCTTTCGAATCCTGAGCGGGTTGCAGAGATTGCCGTGAGCCCCGCCGCACACAAGCATGCTACCGTGCTCGGAGGCGTCAAGGATAAACCCTTCGGGCGCGCGAAGAAGCGCGTCCTTGACCCCTCCTGCGCGCGGTAGCATTCAACTTGTGCATGGCCGGGACGAAGCGGCTGTCTTGGAAGTCAAGCGTTTTGCCATGATTTTTGGTCCCTGACGATGGCGTTGAGAATGGTCAGCAGCTTACGGGCAACGGCAATGAGTGCCACCATCTTGGGCTTTCCGGCTGCCACGAGGCGGTCGAAGAAGGCTTTCAGGATGGGGTTGTGCCGTTTGGCCACCTGGGCGCCCATGAACAGAACCGTGCGGACCACGCCGCGCCCGCCGCCAATGAGGCTGCGTCCCCGCCATTGGCCGGACTGCCGGGTGAATGGTGCCAGCCCGGCAAGGGCAGCGATCTGCTTGCGGGAAAGCGTGCCAAGCTCGGGCAGCAACGCGACCAGTGTGCTGGAAATCACCGGGCCTACACCGGGAACCGATGTGAGCAGTTCCTCCTTCTCCCGCCAAGCGGGACAGGAACGTATCGCATCATCAATATCGCCGTCAGCGCTTGATAGTTCTTTCTTCAGCGCCGTGATCAACCGCTCGATGCTCTTCTTGAGGCTGCTGGTTCTGGCCCGCTGCAAACGCTGGCTCTCGGCTCCGATCATCTCGACGATCTGCCGCCGCCGGGCCACCAGATCGGCCAGCAGTTGCGTGGCGTCATCCGGTACGGCTCGCGGTGCAAGCTTCACCGCCTCGGCAAAATGCGCGATAACGGCGGCGTCGATGGGGTCCGTCTTGGCCCGCTTGCCCAGAGCCTTGGCGAAAGCGCGGACCTGGGCAGGGTTGACCACGGCAACCGGCAAGCCGGCCGCCGCCAGCGCCGCGGCGGCAATGGTCTCGTATCCGCCGGTGGCTTCCAGCGCCACAATATGCGGCATCAGACCCTTCAGCCGGGCAGTGAGCTGGTCCAAACCGGCGGCATCACGCGCCACCGCGAAGGTCTCCCCGCTGGGACGCAGGGCGATATCAAGCTGCTGTTTCGAAACGTCAATGCCAACAATAGTGCTTTCCATGATGACCCGTCCTTGCATAATCGGGCTCGCATTGCGGCCCCGGCGGCTGTTCGGGTTCGATGGAATAACGGGCGGGGTGCCAAGCTTCGTCACGGTCTTCAGAGACCAAGGAATGACCGGACTCCCGCCCGTAACCGCGCTCACAAAATTACGCGAGTTGGTCAGGGGTGAGTTACAAGGAATGGCTACCCGGCCGAACAAAGGAATCCACCTGCATACAGTCACGCAGCGAGGACAGTGCGAGACCGATGGGCTAGGCGCTCGAAATTTGAAAGAGGCGCCCGTTGCCTACGCCGCGAAGACGATCAGCAAATCCTTCGCCTCCACCGGGCTGCCCGGATGCACCAGCACTTCGCTGATGGTACCGCTGCGGGCGGCATGCAGCGACGTTTCCATCTTCATGGCCTCGATGCTGAGCAGCACGTCGCCCGCGTTCACCTCCTGGCCGGCCTTGACGGCGACCGTGGAAATGACGCCCGGCATCGGCGAGGCCACATGCGCGTCGTTGGCGTCCTCGGCCTTGCGGCGGGGCGGCAGCGTGGCGGCGACGGCACGGTCGGCGACCTTGACGACGCGCGGCTGGCCGTTCAGCTCGAAGAACACGCGCACCATGCCTTCCTCGTCGGTGTCGCCGAGGGCTTGCAGCACGACGACCAGCGCCTTGCCCTTCTCGATCTCGACCAGGATCTCGTCGCTCACGTCCATGCCGTAGAAGAACACCGGCGTCGGCAGCGCCGAGACCGGGCCGTATTTGCGGCTGGCGGTGGCGAAATCGCTGAACACCTTGGGATACATGAGGTAGGCGGCGAACTCGCTGTCGTCGAGCGCCCGCGCCGCGCGCTTTTCGGCCTCCTCGCGCAGGGCGGGGAGATTGGCGAGCGGCAGCAGCGAACCGGGCCGCTCCGTGATCGGCTCGCGGCCCTTCAGCACCTTCCTCTGCAACGGCCTGGGCCAGCCGCCCTGAGGCTGCCCCAGATCGCCGCGCATCATCTCCACGACCGAGCCCGGAAAGGCGATTTCGCGGTGCGGGTCGAGCACATCTTCCGGCGTCAGCCCCTGCGCCACCATCATCAGCGCCATGTCGCCCACCACCTTGGACGACGGCGTCACCTTGATGATGTCGCCGAACATGTCGTTGGCGGCGCGATAGGCTTTGGCGACCTCGTGCCAGCGCGTTTCCAGCCCCAGCGAGCGCGCCTGCTCCTTCAGGTTGGTGAACTGGCCGCCGGGCATTTCGTGCAGATAAACCTCGGAGGCGCCCGACTTCAGGTCGCTCTCGAAGGCCGTATATTGCATGCGCACGGCTTCCCAATAGAAGCTCGATCTGACGGATGGCTTCGGAATCGAGGCCGGTGTCGCGCTCGGTGTGGCGCAGCGCTTCCACCAGCGAGCCGAGGCACGGCTGCGACGTGGCGCCCGACATTGAGTCCAGCGCCGCGTCGAACGCATCCACGCCCGCTTCGACCGCCGCCAGAACCGACGCCGCCGCGATCCCCGAGGTGTCGTGCGTGTGCAGGTGAACCGGCAGCCCCACCTCTTCGCGCAGCGCCTTGACCAGCACCCGCGCCGCGCCCGGCTTCAGCAGCCCCGCCATATCCTTGATCGCCGAGGATGTGGCAGCCCGCCTTCTCCAGCTCCTTGGCCAGATCGACGTAATAGCGCAGCGAATATTTGGCGCGGGTAGGGTCGAGAATGTCGCCTGTGTAGCAGATCGCGCCCTCGGCCAGCTTGCCGGCGTCGCACACCGCGTCGATGGACACGCGCATGTTCTCGACCCAGTTGAGGCAGTCGAAAACGCGGAACACGTCCACGCCGGCATCGGCCGCCTGGGTCACGAAGTAGCGCACGACATTATCGGCGTAATTGGTGTAGCCGACGCCGTTGGCGCCGCGCAGCAGCATTTGCAGCATCAGGTTCGGCACCCGCTCGCGCAGCAGGCGCAGCCGTTCCCACGGATCTTCGGTGAGGAAGCGCATGGCGACGTCGAACGTCGCGCCGCCCCAGCATTCCAGCGACAAAAGCTGCGGCAGCCCGGTCGCGTAGCCCTCCGCCGCGCTCACCATGTCGAAGGTGCGCACGCGCGTGGCCAGCAGCGACTGATGGGCGTCGCGCATGGTGGTATCCGTCACCAGCACGCGCGACTGCTCGCGCATCCAGCCGGCGAACGCCTTGGGGCCGATGGCGTCGAGCAACTGCTTGGTGCCGCCCACGATGCTGGCGTGGGAGCGGCCGAAATCCGGCACCACGGCCTTGAGCGCGTCGGCCGGCGGCCTCGGCCGGTCCTTGACCTCCGGGTGGCCGTTCACGGTCACGTCGGCGATGTAATTCAGCAGCTTGCGTTGCCCGGTCGCGCCGCTTCGGCGTCTGGAACAGCTCGGGCGTCTCGTCGATGAAACGCGTGGTGTAGTCGTTGGACCATGAACCGCGGATGGCTGATCAGCGTTTCGAGGAACGACAGGTTGGTCGTCACGCCGCGGATGCGATATTCGCGCAGGGCGCGGTCCATGCGGGCGATGGCTTCCTCCGGCGTCGGCGCCCAGGCCGTCACCTTCTCCAGCAGCGGATCGTAATAGCGCGTCACCACGGCGCCGGAATAGGCCGTGCCGCCATCGACGCGGATGCCGAAGCCGAAAGCGCCGCGGCAGGCGCTGATGCGGCCGTAATCCGGGATGAAATTGTTTTCCGGGTTCTCGGTGGTGAGGCGGCATTGCAGGGCGTGGCCGTGGAGGTGGATGTTCTCCTGCGCCGGGATGCCGGTTTCGTCGAAATGGCCGATGCGCCCGCCCTCGGCGATGCGGATTTGCGCCTTCACGATGTCGAGGCCGGTCACCTCCTCGGTGACGGTGTGCTCCACCTGGATGCGCGGGTTGACCTCGATGAAATAGAAGTGCGCCGGTATCGGCATCGAGCAGGAACTCGACGGTGCCGGCGCCGGCGTAATTGGTGGCGCGGCCGATCTTCAGCGCGGTTTCGCAGATGGCGGCGCGCTGGGCCTCGGTCGAGATACGGAGCGGGGGCGCGTTCGACCACCTTCTGATGGCGCCGCTGGATCGAGCAGTCGCGCTCGTACAGGTGCACGAGATTGCCGTGCGGTGTCGCCGAGGAGCTGCACCTCGACATGGCGCGCCCGGCGCACCAGTTTTTCGAGATAGACCTCGTCCTTGCCGAACGCGGCGCCGCCTCGCGCTTCGCCGTCCACACGGCGTCGATCAACTGGTCCTCGCTGTCGATGGGGCGCATGCCGCGTCCGCCGCCGCCCCAGGACGCCTTCAGCATGACGGGATAGCCGATTGCCGCCGCCATGCGCTTGATTTCGTCATCGTCATCCGGCAGCGGCAGCGTCGCCGGCATGACTGGCGCGCTGGCGGTGATGGCCAGATTGCGGGCCGCCACCTTGTTGCCCAGCGTCCGCATGGTGTCGGGGCGCGGGCCGATGAAGGTGATGCCGGCCTCGGCGCAAGCTTCAGCGAACTCCGGGCTTTCGGACAGGAAGCCGTATCCCGGATGGATGGCGTCCACCTTGGCGTCCCTGGCGACGCGAATCACTTCATCAATGGAGAGATAAGCCTCGATCGGCCCCATGCCTTTGCCCACCTGGTAGGCTTCATCCGCCTTGAAGCGGTGCATGGAAAGCTTGTCTTCCTCCGCGTAGATCGCCACCGTATGGATGCCGAGTTCCGTTGCCGCCCGGAAGACGCGGATCGCAATTTCAGACCGGTTCGCGACGAGTAGGCGCTTTACGCGAGTCGGCATTATCTACTCCCTGTTGAGTTCACCGCGCGGGATTGTACACATATCTTCATAATAAAGAACGCTTACCTCGGCTCGCAGGATACAATCGCGGTTTCCGTTTTGTTGATGCCTGTTCCGTGGCGCCAGAGCTATTCAATTTTTTTTAGCGGGGCGTTTACGATTTGCCGTAAAGCTGGTTTAAGCTGCATCATCTTGAATTGTGTGAGGATTGCGAGAGCCATGGACATGCGAAGCTTGGGACGCGAGGGGGCGGCGCTGCGTCCAGTCGGGCTGGCGGTACATTCCCAATCTGATCACACTCCTTGGAATGTGCGCCGGGCTTACGGCGATTTCCCTCGCCATTGAGGGGCGATTTCGGCCTCGCCATCGCGGCCATCGTCGCGGCAGCCATGCTCGACGGCATCGACGGCGCGGTGGCCCGGCTGCTGAACGCCCATTCCAAATTCGGC
This sequence comes from uncultured Alphaproteobacteria bacterium, assembly GCA_963827885.1. Lineage (GTDB taxonomy): Bacteria > Pseudomonadota > Alphaproteobacteria > Rhizobiales > Rhodomicrobiaceae > CAWHDD01. The sequence goes on from CAWHDD010000004.1 coordinate 197,527, forward strand.
GCGGAACTCGATTTGCTGGCGGATTTCGTCAGCTTCGGCGTTGCGCCCAGCGTCACGCTGTACCTGTGGGGAATGCAGGGTATGCCGGTCTTCGGCTGGCTGGTGGTGATGGTCTTTGCCTCGGCGGCGGCGTTGCGGCTGGCACGCTTCAATGTCAATGTCGGCGGCGAGGCGGACCCAGCCTGGAAACGGCGCTTTTTCACCGGCGTGCCGACACCTGCGGGAGCCATTCTGGTACTGCTACCCCTTTACATTGAGGGACTTGGCCTGCGTCACGCGTTCATGCCGGCCTTCATCGTTGCGGTATACTGCCTTGTCATCGCCGGCTGATGGCGAGCCGCTACCCGGCATTTTCCCCGAAGTTCGGCGACCCGAACATGGCGAAGCGCATGGCGCCGGTCATGGCCATCGTGGCGGTGCTGGGGCTGGCGGCGCTGGCCAAGTTCCCCTACCTCACCTTGTTCCTGGGCTCGCTGCTCTACGGCGCCAGCATTCCGCTCGCAATCCGCCTGTTCCAGAAGAATATGGAGCGGGATGGTCAGGGAGTGGCTCAGTCAACACCGTCGATAGCCCCTCCCGTTTAAAGGGAGGGGCCACGCGGATTAGCGCTGGCTGTTGAACGGGCCGTCGAACACGCGTTCGCCGAAGCCGCGGTTGTCGATGCTCGTTGAATTGGGATTGCGGCCGTTCGCGTAAACGTAAGGCACGTTCTGGTCACCGTTGAGGAAACCGCCGCGCGTGACCCAGCCGGCCACCCGGGGCGACCGCTTGTGCACGTGCTTCTTGGTCATCTTGGCGCTATGTTTCGGAGCGGTGTCCTTCGCCAGGGCGGGACCGGCACCCGCGAGCGAAACGGCGAAAAGGGCGGCGACGATTGCCGTGGCGAATTTCATTGGTGTTTTCTCCTTCAGGGCGTGTCCAACGCATAAGCGCGCGCATTATAACTGAAGGCGCGGCCCATAAGCGTTGTTCGACGACAACATCTGAAGAATTTACGCTATGCGGAGTTGTCCTGAAATGGAATTTCCCCATGTTGGGGAAAACGCCGCAAAAACAATGAGCTTCAAGCCTTTTGCGTGGCGGCGGAATGAACCGTCCCCCTCGCGAAAGGCGTGCAATTTTAATCGCGGGAGGAAAACAGCAGGCTGCCCCTGCCGGTCTCGCTATCCAGCGCGATGCGGCCCGGTATGCTGATGTCGGTGAACCGCTGGCGCAGCAATTCAAGCTGCCCGAGGCGCGTCGCCCGCATAATCATGATGTCGCGCCGCGCCAGCCCGTAATTGACGAATTTGGCGGCGTGATCGCCGGGGATTTCGGAGGTTGGCCTCGCGCGCTCGACGAGTTTGGTCAGCGACGAAACCTCTTCGCGGGTCAAACGGATTGGCGGCATGTCGAAACTCCACAAAACGCCGAACAAAACACCATGCGCAGTTTTGTGCTACGCAAGAATTTCGTTTTCAATGAGGCGCAAGCGGTTAAAACACCGTTCAGCCGGCCGATCAAAAAGGAACACGCACATGACCATACCGTCCAGCGACGCCAACACCTGGCCCACGGAGATCCGGCTCAACGCGGACAAGACCGCCCTCACCGTTGCCTTCGATACCGGCGAGACATTCCAGTTGCCCGCCGAACTCCTGCGCGTATGCAGCCCGAGCGCGGAAGTGCAAGGCCACAGCCCGAGCGAGCGCCGCACGGTTGGCGGCAAGCGCGGCGTTCACCTCACTGGCGTCGAGCAGGTGGGCCGGTATGCAGTGCGGCTGATTTTCGACGATACTCATGAGACCGGAATATACACCTGGGGCTATCTGCTGGACCTGGGCCGCACGCTGGACGCCAAATGGGCCGCCTATCTGGCCGAACTGGCGGAAAAGGGCCTCAGCCGCGATTGACGGCGCGGTGTTTGCATCGCAATTAGAACTTAGGAACGCTTGGCGTTAGCACCTCCGGCGGGTAAGGTGCCGCGCCAACTTCCTTCGCTCTTGCCGTTTCACTGAGGTACCGATGCAGAAAATCAAGGTCGCCAATCCGGTCGTCGAACTCGACGGCGATGAGATGACGCGGATCATCTGGAGGCTCATCAAAGACAAGCTCATCCTGCCGTTTCTTGATATCGACCTGCAATATTTCGATCTCTCGATCGAGCACCGCGACGCGACCGCCGATCAGGTCACGATCGACGCCGCCAAGGCCATCAAGCACCACGGCGTTGGCGTGAAATGCGCCACGATTACGCCGGACGAGGCGCGCGTCAAGGAATTCAACCTCAAGAAGATGTGGAAGTCGCCCAACGGCACCATCCGCAACATCCTGGGCGGCGTGATTTTCCGCGAGCCGATCATCTGCAGGAACGTGCCGCGTCTGGTTCCGGGCTGGACCAAGCCGGCGATCATCGGCCGCCATGCCTACGGCGACCAGTACCGCGCCACCGATTTCCGCGTTCCCGGCAAGGGCAAGCTGACCATCAAATGGCAAGTCGGCCGACGGCTCCGAGACCATCGAGCACGAGGTCTACGATTTCGACGGGCTCCGGCGTGGCCATGGCCATGTACAATCTCGACGAGTCGATCCGCGATTTCGCCCGCGCCTCGATGAATTTCGCGCTTGATCGCGGACTATCCGCTGTATCTCTCCACCAAGAACACCATCCTGAAGGCCTATGACGGCCGCTTCAAGGACATCTTCGAGGAGGTGTTCGACGCCGAATTCAAGGCAGCAGTTCGACGAGCCGGACATCACCTACGAGCACCGGCTGATCGACGACATGGTGGCCGCGTCGCTGAAATGGTCGGGCGGCTACGTGTGGGCGTGCAAAAATTACGACGGCGACGTGCAGTCCGACACGCTTGGCGCAAGGTTACGGCTCGCTCGGCCTGATGACCAGCGTGCTGCTGACGCCCGACGGCAAGACCGTCGAGGCCGAGGCCGCCCACGGCACCGTCACGCGCCATTACCGCGAGCATCAGAAAGGGCAGCAGACCTCGACCAACTCCACCGCCTCGATTTACGCCTGGTCGCGCGGGCTCAAGCATCGCGCCAAGCTGGACGGCAACGCGGAGCTGGCCGCTTCGCCGATGACGCTGGAAGAGGTCACCGTCGATACCATCGAGGCGGGCTTCATGACCAAGGATCTGGCGCTGCTGGTCGGCGATAAACAGGGCTGGCTGTCCACGGAGGGCTTCATCAGCAAGGTGGCGGAAACGCTCGGAAAATCGCTGGCGGTTTGAACCATCCGGGTGAAAATCCGGCAACGCCTTATCCGCCGCCGTGATTTCCGGCGGCCAGGCCCCTCGCGCGGCATCGCGCCGCGTATGGCTGGGGCCTATTTTTTCATCGCTCCGGCGGCGCTGGCCCTGAAGCCGTCACAATAAAACGCCAAGCACACCAACTCGTTAGTTCGTAGCGTGAGGGAACGTGTATGGCGCGTCTGATGCAAGTTTTTAAAGTCCGCGAAAGCGGCAATCTCGAATTCTGGGTTTCCAATCTCATCGTCATGGCCTCGACCATCATTGGCGTTTTCCTCGCCGCGCAGGCCGGTTACAAGACCGCGCTGGAATTCGAGGTCGCGCGCACGCAGCGCGACAGCTACTACATGCGGCGCGCGCTGCTCGACGAGGTGAAGGACAATCTCGCCGCCGTGGACGGCTGGAGCGCGAACTTGGAGAAAACGCTGCGCAACCGCATATCGGCGGATTATTTCCTGCCCGCGGATAGCTGGGTGACCTATTGGTCGGATAAAGGCGGCCACTCCTCCGGTAGCTTTGTCCCCGACGAGATCAAGATGAAGACCTTCGTCTGGGAGACGATGAAGCAGCAGAGCACCACCTTCCAGCTCCCGCCTGAGATGCTCTCCTCCGTTCGCCGCTTCTACGACAGCATGGAGGGCAACGACAAAGACATGCGCAGCAAATCGTGGAAATCCGGCGTCGCCGCAAAGTCTATCGCCGAGGACACCAAGCGCATGCGGACCGAGCTTCTGCCGGTGTTCGAGGCGAATACGGTCAAGCTGCGCGCGAAGCTGGAAGCCAAGGGCGTGCCGCTGGACGAGTCGCCGGCGATTGGGCTCGAAAGGCGAATAAATCCACCCCGCGCATTGCCATAGCCTGCCTTTTGGGCTGGTAGCGCGGGGTTTGATGGGGAGAAAGTGCAATGTCATTCGAAACGCTGATTGTCAGCCTCGTTCAGCTTGTCTCGACGGTGGTAGGCGTCTATCTGGCGGCGCGGGCCGCACACAAGAACACCGTGGAATTCGAGGCCATCCGGGCCGAGCGCGACGGCTATTTCATGCGCGTCTCGCTGCTGGACGAGTTGAGAGATAACCTCAACGCTGTCGATGCCTGGAGCAAGGATTTCCAGGCGCATCTGGATAAGGACCCGGCCATACAAGCGCACCTTCAGGAGCTGATGGAAGGCGCGGACCAGGTTATGGTCCGGGATGGGCATGCGTGGGTGGCGTGGTGGAAGGCGGGCTCGGCGTTCCGTCATACCTACAAGGAGGACAATCCGCCCCGGCTCGAATTCACCACCTTCATCTGGGAGACGATGAAGCAGCAGAACATCACTTTCCAGCTTCCATCCGATTTCCTCTCCGCTGTGCGCCGGTATTATAGCCGGATCGACGCCAATATGCGGGATGTATCGACGCGGGACCGCCTGGATCGCACGCAGCGCGCGGCTGCCGTCATCTGGGAAGATACCCGGCGTATGCGGGACGAGATTGTGCCTGCATTCGAGAAGAAGCTGGTGAAGCTGCATGCGCGGCTGGCGGCCAAGGGCGTGGCTCTGGACGACTGACGGCCGCCGCACGGGTGGGGGGCGCCATTCCAATTTAGCCAGCGGAAGCAACAGTTTGCGCACCACTGCTGTTCCCGCAATAACATAAAGCCGGCACATTGGCCGATTAGGTACGCCCTTGGTCAAAGCGGGGTTCCCGCTCCTGGGGGAGAAGCATTGTAGCAACAGAGGATTCTCAGCAGTTCCTTCGCTGGCCAGCCCGCGGAGGACGCGTTTAGTTTGTAACGGGAGATACGAGCATGCGTTTATTACAGGTTTTTAGTATTTTCAAAGTTCGCGAGAGCGGCAACGCCGAATTCTGGATTTCCAACCTGGTGATCATGGCTTCGACCGTGATGGGTGTTTATCTGGCCGCCCTGGCTGGCTACAAGACCGCGCTGGAGTTCGAGGTGGCGCGCGGTGAACGCGACGGCTATTACATGCGGCGCGCGCTGGTGGACGAACTCAAGGACAATCTCGCCGCCGTCAAAACCTGGGGCGAAGAATTTCAGGCGCACTTGAACGAGAGCGGCACCATCCCGGCCCATTTGCCGGAGTTGCAGCAAGGGGCTGATCCAGAGATGGTCGCGGACGGGCAGGCATGGGTTGCCTGGTGGCAGGCGGCAACAGCGTTCCGCCATACCGATATTAATAATAATCCCAGCGAGCTGAAGCTGGCCACCTTTACCTGGGATACGCTGAAGCAGCAAAGCAGCACATTCCAATTGCCGACTGAATATATCTCCTCCGTGCGCCGCTATTACAGCAATATCGAAAGCAATATGCAGGACGTGTCCACGAGGAAACGTATCACGAAAACGATGCAGGCTGCGGTGGCGATCTGGCGGGACACGCGGCGGATGCGCCTGGAGGTCTTGCCACTACTTGAGAAGGACGTCGCCGAAGTGCGTGCCAGCCTCATCAGTAAAGGCATTCCGGTTAAGTAGATACACCGCCGGAGGCGCCAGAAAAGACGGAGAAAGTTTCTGGGCGAACGCTAAATGCGCTGCGATTTAGACAGCAGCGGCCAAAGCGCCTCGGCGGCCTTGCTCTGGAGCGCGAGGGGACGGAACAGCCGGATTTCCACGGGGATGTCCCATGCGCCGCCCCCCGCGCGGACCAGCGCGCCGGACGTGAGATCGCCGTCCACCAGGCTCAGCGGTATCCAGGCGGCGCCATGCCCGGCCAGCGCCATGGTTCGCAGCACCGCGGCGAGATGCGAGGTGAAGATTTCTTCGACGAACGCCGGAGCCGCATCCGCCCCGCGCACGGCGGCGATGATCCGGCAGAGGCCCGACGCGGAACTGTAGCTCAGCAGCGGCACGCGCGCCGCCACAGTGCCCGGCAGGACGAAGCGGGCGTTTCCGGCGGAATCCGGCGCGGACACCGGCACCAGCACGTCATGCCCGGCCACCGCCGAAATGAACCGCGCCGGATCGAGCCGGTTCGGCACCGCCGCGTGGGCGTGGCACAGCAGAAACTGCGCCTGCCCCTGCATCATCGCCTGCTCGCACGCCTGCATGGTATCCGACGCCAGCTCGACCTTGCCGCTCACCGTCACCGCCTCGAACTGGCGCAGCCACTGGGGGAAGAAGGTGAAGGACAGCGCATGCGTCGCCGCGAAGCGCAGGCCCGCCGCCTCGCGCCCGCCCGCCTCGCGTGCATCCTCGCGGCCCTGGTAAAGCCGGCTCAGGATCTCACCGGCAGCGGGATGGAACGCCTGCCCGGCTTCGGTCAGCGTGATGCGATGGGTGGAGCGGTCGAACAGCGGCGCGCCGGTCCAATCCTCCAGTGCGCGGATGCGGCGGCTGAACGCGGGCTGGGTGACGTGACGCGCCTGCGCCGCGCGCGAAAAATTGCCCGCTTCAGCGAGTGCCAGGAAATCCTCAAGCCAGATCAGTTCCATCGCCATGCCGGATGCGCATAATTCATTGCGATCATGGCATTGGCCGCGCGGCGGCGTCCACAATTATGGTGGGCGGCAGTATCGCTCCAGTCATGAAGGCCGCCCATGCGCATTGTGGAAATCCGCGAAAAAACCGTCTCCATCGCCTCGCCCATCTCCAACGCTTACATCGACTTCTCCAGGATGACCTGCTCCATCGTCGCGGTGGTGACGGACGTTGTGCGCGATGGACGCCCGGTCACCGGCTATGGCTTCAACTCCAACGGCCGCTACGGTCAGGGCGCGTTGATGCGCGAGCGGTTCATTCCGCGCATCCTGGAAGCCGCTCCCGCAGCGCTGACTGACGAGGCCAATGACAACCTCGACCCATTCGCGATCTGGCGCACCATGATGACCAACGAGAAGCCCGGCGGCCATGGCGAGCGCTCCGTGGCAGTGGGCACCATCGACATGGCCGTGTGGGACGCGGTGGCCAAGATCGCGGGCGTGCCGCTCTACCGTCTGCTGGCGGACCGCTACCGGGGCGGCGAGGCGGATGACAAGGTGTGGGTCTACGCGGCGGGCGGCTATTACTACCCCGGCAAGGATCACACCGCGCTCCAGAACGAGATGCGCAGCTATCGCGATCGCGGCTACACGCATGTGAAGATGAAGATCGGCGGCGATTCGCTTTACGAGGATCTGCGCCGCATCGACGCCGTGCTGAAGGTGGTTGGCGATGGGCAGTATCTCGCGGTGGACGCCAACGGCCGCTTCGATCTGGAGACCGCCATCGCCTACGCTCGCGCGCTGAAGCCATACGGGCTGCTCTGGTACGAAGAGGCCGGCGATCCGCTGGATTACGCGCTCCAGGCGGAACTGGGCGCGCACTACGACGGCCCGATGGCGATGGGCGAAAACCTGTTCTCGCATCAGGACGCCCGCAATCTGCTGCGCTACGGCGGCATGCGCGCGGATCGCGACTGGCTGCAATTTGACTGCGCGCTATCCTACGGCCTCGTCGAACATTTGCGGATGCTGGACGTGCTGGCGGAACAGGGATGGTCGCCGCGGCGCGTCGTGCCCCATGGCGGGCATCAGTTGTCGCTCAACCTCGCCGCCGGCTTGCATCTCGGCGGCAACGAATCCTACCCGGATGTGTTCCAGCCGTTCGGCGGTTTCGCGGACGGCATCGCGGTGGAGGACGGCCATGTCCGCCTGCCCGATGTGCCGGGGATCGGCATCGAGGCGAAGGCGGGGCTTTACACGCTCATGCGCGCTCTGACAGCGTAAGCAGAGTTCCCAAAAGTGGCCTTCCCGGTTTTGGGAAAAAACTCTGCGAAAACGAAGAAAACCGGGCAGGCATTCGTTGGCTTGCCAGCGAATGCCTGAGAGAGCGCCATGACCGTCAAACCCAAACTGATTATCGAAGCCCGCATCAACGAGTACATGATGCGCGGCCATAACCGCCACGTCCCCTGGACGCCGGAGGAAATCGCGGACGCCGCCGCCGGTGCCCATGCCGCCGGCGCCGCCATCGTGCATTGGCACGCGCGCCACCCGGACGGCTCGCCCTGCCATGACGCGGCGGTCTATGCGCGCACGATCCGCCTCATTCGCGAGCGCTGCGATATCCTCGTCCATCCGACGCTAGGGCAGGTGACGCAATCCGACGCAACGGATGCGATGCGGCTCGCCCACATCGAGAAGCTTTGCCGTTCTGACAGCACGCGGCCGGACTTCGCGCCGGTCGATCTGGGATCGACCAACATCGACATTTATGACCGGACCCGCCGCGCCTACGAAACCGGCGATAGGACGTACAAAAACTCCGTCGAGACGCTGCAATTTCTGGTCCGGCGGCTGCACGAACTGGGCGTGACGCCAGCGTACATTTCCTGGGCGGTGCCATTCACGCGGACGCTGGACGCCTTTCTCGACATGGGCCTCGCCGCCGAGCCCGCCTATCTACTGTTCGAGCTGACCGATGGCGGCATCCTTGGCGGCCACCCCGGCACGGTGCGCGGCCTGATGGCGCATCTGGAGTTCCTGCCGCCGCGCCGGCGGATCGAATGGAGCGTCTGCAACAAGACGGGCAACCTGTTCGGCCCCGCCGCCGCTGCCATCGAAATGGGCGGGCACGTGGCCATCGGGCTGGGCGATTACACCTATCCCGAGTTGGGGATGCCGGCCAATGGCGAGGTCATACGGCAGGTGGCCGCACTGGCGCGGGCCATGGGGCGGGAGCTGGCCACGCCGCGCGAGGCTAAGGCCATGCTGGCGAGTGGGGCCGGTTGAACACCTTCAGCCTGTGACGAGGCTTCCCCATCGCCGTTCCCCATCGCCAAGGATATGAAAATCCAGGTGGATTTCAATCCGGCGCAGGTGCCGGAATACCGGCTGACCGGCTATGAAACGCGCGCCCTGAAGCGCGAGGATTTCAACAGAAGGGGTTATCGCGGCTTCGCGGCCTTCCCCGTGACGGCCGGCTTCGGTCTGATGCGGAGATGGCCGGCTGGCGATTTCTCAAGCTCCAAAGCGTCGATCTTGCGCACCAGATCGCTCAGCTTCTTGACCCCATAGGTGCGCGGATCGAAGTCGGGCGCCAGGTTGGCGAGCTGCTGGCCGGCCTCGCCCAGGTTCACCCATCCGTCGTCGCTCTCCATCTCGGAGACGATCTTGTCCAATATGGCGGCGGCGTGGGCGAGATTTTGCATGGGCCTCGGCGCCGAGCGCGCACCGGCCGTCTGGGTCTCCGGCAGCAAATTCTCCGTATAGATGAAACGGCGGCAGGCTTGCCGGAAACTCTCCGGGGTTTTTTGCTCCCCAAACCCGAACACATCCACGCCGTTTTCGCGGATGCGCGCGGCGAGGCGGGTGAAATCGCTATCGGAAGACACAAGGCAGAAGCCGTCGAACCGGCCGCTGTGCAGCAGGTCCATGGCGTCGATCACCAGCGTGATATCGGACGCGTTCTTGCCGGTCGTGTAGGGAAACTGCTGCTGCGGAATGATGGCATGCTTGGCGAGGATATCCACCCAGCCCTTCGAGCGCGTGCTGGAAAAGTCGCCATAGATCCGGCGGACACTGGCTTCGCCGATTTTGGCAATTTCATCGAAAAGACCATCGGCGATTTTGGCGGATGCGTTGTCGGCGTCGATCAAGACCGCAAGCCGTGACGAGCGAGGTTCAGCAGGCATGAGGCTCCTCTTGGAACGGGATAACGGATTTCAGGCTGACGCCGGGACAGCAGCGCTGAACGATATGGTTTTGAGAGCGATATGAAAAGCGCATGCCTGCGGCCGCCGCTGGAGACGGAGGCCATTGTGCACAACATTCGTGCGCGGGAATCGTCAAATCGCGGCCGCCGGTTCGAGGAACCGGGGACAGGCGCGGACCTGCAATCAGGTGCGCTCCGGTCCGGGCAGGTGCCCCCGGCGGGCGGGCTTGAGGTCGAGCAACGGCGTGCCGTCGAGGCAATCGAGCCCGCGCACCAGCACGGCTCCGTCCTCGATGGCAACAAGATCAACCACCGAGGTCGCGATTGGGTTCGGCCGCGCGGGCGAGCGCAGGGCGAACGTTCCCGCCGGTCCGCCGCCGCTCCCCGGCACCTGAACCAGGAGGTCGCGCCGCGCCTGATCCATCCAATAGATCACCTCCACCCTGGAACACGCCTCAAGCCCCTGCAACGCCGGCCGCCAGGCTTCGCCGATCTCGATCCGGCAAACCGGCCCATCGGGGCTTCCCTGACGCGGGCACTCGTCCCGCGATTTGAACGGCGTGCGGATGCGTCCGATGAAGACGAGCGCGGCGTCGGCCCAATCCGGCGCGCGGCCTGCGATCTCACCCGGCCGGAGCTGGTTCCAATCCATTGCTTGTCTCTCCTTTCGCGGTAAACGGTGTGCGTCTGATTGTAACCTCCGGCGGGACTTGAGGTATAGGCGCCCGCTGAGAAAAAGCACGGCCTCGCCATTTCCGCCGCCATCGCACTGTTCCCGGCGGCCGTCGAGCCAGTCTCGCGGGTGAACCAAATCTGTGCTTTGAAGCGAATCGGCGTTTGCTTAAAAATACATCCGCCCCATTTGTACAGCGAGACGTATATGCTTGACTAATCCTTCTGCCGGTGATAGTATGTAAACATTATATTCGGTGCATTTCCATCACGAATTGCAGAGTAGAGATTGGCAATGAATGCGTGCGGAGGGCAAGTTTTGCGCACGATTATGCGTGGAGTGTTCTTCGTTTGCCTTTGCGTGGTCTCGATTCAGTCCAGTTTTGCGGAACCATCCGCCGCTTGCGGCAAACGGACCAAAGTCGTTGGCGGCTGGCGCGCAACTTCCGCGCAATGGCCCGCGCTGGCCGAACTCCGCCTTGTTTCTCAGAATGACAAGAACGGCTGGCACCATTGCGGCGGCAGCGTCATTGCGCCGGAATGGGTGCTGACCGCCGCTCACTGTATCATCGATCTTAGCAACCCCCTCACGCCCTCCAGAATACAGCCTCGCGGCAACGGCGCCTTCGCGGACGGCAGCGGCAACAGATTGCAGGTTGTATTGGGGGTTGACGACCTTGCATCCGTAGCCGCCAGCAATGTCTATGAAATCGCGGACATTATTGTGCACGAAGAATACCAGGGTGTTCCGTTCTCCGACGGAAACGACATTGCCCTCATTCGTCTGAAAAGGCCATGGAACGGCCCGTTCTCCAGCCTTTCCCTGATGGACGCCACCGATCCGCCACCCTCCAGTCAGGCGCCGATGCTGGTCGCCGGTTTCGGCGACACCATTGATCGCGAGCAGGAGGGCAACGGTGCGAAGGGGAGTCTCGTCGATCTGACGACGCGCGAGCCGTTGTCCATGCGCACCAGCGCGCAATTGCTGCTGGAGACGGCGGTTCCGCCCGTCAGCGAGCAGAGCTGCAAGAATAGCTATCCCGGCGCCCAGATTGGAGCCAGCCAGCTTTGCGCGGGGTACGATCGCGGCGGCCAGGACTGCCTGCCAGGGAGACAGCGGCGGTCCGCTGATGCTGCGCGGCCAAGACGGCTGCCCCTATCAGGTGGGCATTGTGAGCTGGGGGCAGGGATGCGCCCGGAAGAAGCTGTATGGCGTCTACACGCGCGTTTCCAAATATGCGGACTGGATTCGCCAGCATGTCGCGCTCCAGGCGCCGGCGGCGCGGGCTTACGTGCCTCAGGCGGTGAAGATTCCGCAACTGGTGAGCGCGGTGGATAGCGGATTGGCGCAGCTTGCCGGCGAGCTTGGGCCGGTGGCGGGCCGTATTCAGATTACGGCCACGGAGGGCCTGCCGCTGAAACTCGGCAAGAAATACAAATTCGAGATCAAGAGCGATGTGGCCGGCTGCTGCTGATCGACATCGGCGCCGATTATCAGGTGACGCAGATTTTTCCCAACAAATTCGAGACGAATGCCGCCGCCACGGGCCGCGTTGCCGCCGGGGCCAGCATCACCGTGCCCAACGAGGCGCACGGCACGCTGGCCTTCGAGGCCGCGCCTCCGCTGGGCGCGGGGCGGCTGCTGGCGCTGGCCGTTCCAGACAGCTTCCCCATCGAAGCGACGGTGGGGTCGGAGGAGGTTCGCCTGGCCACGAAGTCCATGCGGGCGGTGCCGAAACCGGCCAGTTATGTGATGAATGTGGTGGAGCAGGTGATCGCGGCACGGGCGAAATCGCCCGGCGGCGAGGCATCCGGCCAATGGGCTTACGGCGTACTAGAATACGAGATCGTCCCGTAGCGGACGGCAGAAAAGTTGGGGGGGGCGGCAGTGCACAGGCCGGTTGGTTTCCGTTCACTGATTTTAGTTCTGATCACGGCGCTCTGGGCCGGTGCGGCGGAGGCCGGGGAGCGTCTGGCGCTGATCGTCACCAATCAGGATTACACGTCCGCCATCGGCGTGCTGGAAAACACCCACAGGGACGGCGATCTGGTCAAGGCCGGCCTGGAGCAGGCGCGGTTCACCGTCACGGTGGTCCGCGACGCCACCGCCATCGAAATCGAACGGGCGGTCACTGACTTCGCCGCACGGCTGGCCAAAGCCAACGAGGCGTCCGGCGACGCCGTGGGCTTTTTCTATTACTCCGGCCACGGCGCATCCGACGCCTCGAGTCACGAGGACTATCTCGTTCCCGCCAGAACCCCTATCGCCGATGCGAACCAATTGGCGTCGTCGGGCGTCAAACTGAACGCGGTCCTGGCCGCCATCGGCACGGCGGGCAACAAGCACAACTTCGTTGTCTTCGATGCCTGCCGCGACGCTCCCTTCACGGTGACGATGAAGGGGCTCACCAAGGGGCTGGTGCCACGGCCCAAGCTATCCGCGAGCATTCTGGTGGCCTACGCCGCCGTTCCCAGCGCGACGGCCAGCGACGATGGCGCCTATGCGGCGGCGCTGGCGGAAGAGATGGCGCACACACCGGGCGCGACGGCGAATTACGTCTTTCACAAGGTGCGCCAGGAGGTCGGGCAGCGGAGGAACCGCAATCCCGAAGGATATTTCGTCGATGACCGCAAGATCAATTTCTCCGACGTCCTGAACGCCGAGTTTTATTTCCAGCCGCCCGCGGCGGACCGGCCGGCTCTGCCGCATGAGGCGGCGCGTCAGCAGGCGTGGATCGCCGAGCAGTCCTGGGAGAAAACCGGCCTCTATTTCATGACGGGCAGCAAATATTACAAAACGCCGGACCGCCGCACCGATCCCATCGGCGAGATTCCCGCCGGCACCGAGATCAGCGGCAAAGTGGAACGTGGTTCTGCTGCGGGCGCTCATTGGTACAAGTACCGCAATTTGTTCGGGCAGGAGGTCTACTCGAACGCCGATGAGGCGGAAACACTCGGCAGCCGCTGACCGCCAGCCGGCCGTGATGTATTTGCTAGTTATAAACGTATCCGCCGGCGGAACGGTCGTGATAGTTTTGGGAGCAAAGCATGCGCATTGCAGCTCTATTCGTACTGGCCGCGGCGTTCCTGCTGCAAGCTTCTCAGGCGAATGCCAAGGTGCGGTTTGCCGAACTGGAGACGGCGGCGCGCGGCTACGCGGAGCAGTTGAGCCGGCAGCATGCTCCCGGCGGTGCGGACGGCAGCGGCGCGCTGGCGAAGGCGAAGCAGGCGGCGGTGGAACTGCAATGGGCGGCCGCCATTTCCAGCTATGAAAGAGCCGCCGCGCTCAAGACGGGCGGCGCCGCAACCTGGCTCGATCTTGCACGCGCATGGCATAACCTGAAGCCCGGCGCGGACGAGGCCATTTCCGCCGCGTACATGGCCTACAGCCTGGCGCAGACCAAGCCGGAAGAAACGGAAACCCTGCAAGTTCTGGCGGACTACCTGTACGCAAACTATACGGTCAGCGCCAAGCAGCTCAAGGACGCGCAGTCGCAATTGAAGGAAGCGTCCAGCGGCTCCATCGAGCAGGCGATGGACAAATTCCGCGCCGCCAGCGACGAAACGCTGCTGCGTCTCGGACAATCCACCCGCGCCTACAAAGAACTGCGCACGCTCATGGGCAAGCGCAACGATGTGGTGGAAGAGCGCGCCGGCCAGACCGCGCCGGCGGTTTTCTCCGCCGTGGCACGCTATGCCGATGTCAGCGACAAGACGGCCGGCTACTGCGTGCGTTTCTCGCTGCCGCTCAAGACCGATGCCGATTCCTACCGCAGCGTGGTGTCTCTGACGAAAAACGCCGGCGAGGAGGGCGCAAAGCCTCAGCCGGCGGCGGTGGCCTTCGAACCCAGGGTCAGCGAGCGCGCGCTTTGCCTCTATGGTCTGGAGCACGGCGCGGCCTACACGCTGAAGCTCGGCGCCAAATTCGCCTCCGCCGATGGCCGTGAACTCGGCACGCCCGCGGTGATCGGGTTCTTCGTCGCCGACCGGGGCGAGCAGGTGCGCTTCCGCACCTCCGCATTCGTGCTGCCGAAGCACTCGGACGGCGTCATTCCGATGCGCACGATCAATGTCTCGACGGTCGCCGTCAACCTTATCCGCGTAAACGACCGCAATCTGATCCGCGAAATGGTTATCGGCAAATTCGGCGCCGGGTTGAACGACATGCGGCGCGAGGCGTTGCTCAACAACGATAGCGAGCCGATATGGGACGGCCATATCCAGGTTCCGTCTCCGGCGCGCAATGAGGAATTGACCACCAATCTGCCGGTGATGAAGCTGCTCAACGAGCGCAGAGCCCGGCTGGCGTCCCCTCAGGAGGCCGGCACACATCGCGCCGACGCCGCCGGCAAGAATCTTTCCCTGGCGCCCTTCATTGGCGAGATGCAAGCCGACGCCCGCGAATGGGAGCGTACCGTCAACGCCAAACCTCCGCTCGGTGTCTATGCCGTGGCGGTCAAGACCATAGCCAGCGGGCCGGACAAGATCGTCAGCGGCTATCAGGCGTCCGAGGCCGATAAAAGCGCGGTGCCCGAGGAAACGGCTCCCGCAAGCGCCGCGCCGGCCGCTCCTGGAGGCCCCCAAAAGACCACCCCTCCCCGCGGCTCGATGCAGGACCCTCCGGCGGGAGAGGAGGACAGCCAGATCGGCGCCAGCAGTCCGGTTGACCGTCCAAGCTGGTCGCAGGACGGCAAGCCGGTACAATGGTTCGTCGTCACCGACATCGGCCTCACCTACTACGAGGGCCGCTCGAAGCTGTATGTGATGGCGCGTTCGCTGCAAACAGCCAAGGCGCTTGAGGGCGTCGCCATTCAGCTCGTGTCCGCCAATAACCGCGTGCTGAGCGAGGTGCGGACCGGCAAGGAAGGCGTGGCGGAGTTTCCCGTGAGGCTGGCGCAGGGCAGGAACGGCAACCGGCTGGCCGCCGTGTTCGCCGCCGGCACGGACGACTTCTCGTTCATCGACTTCAAGCGCGATTTCTTCGACATGAGCAATCGCGGCGCGGAGGGGCGGGCGCCGGCCAAGCACCTCGACGCCTATGTGTATCCTGATCGCGGAGTCTATCGCCCCGGCGAGCAGATTGAGGCCACGGTCCTGGTGCGCGATCCGCTGGGCAATGCCCCCAATCCCGCGCCGCCTCTCGGCATCGTGCTGCGCGGCGCGGACGGCGTGGCCCTGGGTGCCCGGCAGGTGGTATCGGAGTGGCCGATGGGCGGAGCGCTGGTCAAGCTTAGCCTGCCGGCAAATGCCCCGCTCGGCATGATCCGTATTGATGCCGAGCTGGGCAGCGAAGGCGAGCGGATTGGTTCCGCCGTGGTGCAGATCGACCATTTCAAGCCCGACCGCGCGCGCCTGTCGTTCGATCCTGCAAGCTGGAAAGTGGAAGCCGCCGATTCCAAGGCCACGGTCACCGGCTCGGCCACCGTTCAATATCTCTACGGGATCGAGGCGAAAGGCGGCGCTCAGGGCGACGCGTTCGCGCAGGGCGCGGCGGGCGAGGCGGAATTTCTGCTGCGGCGGGGGACAACGCCAGTCAAGGGCTGCTACGACGGCTACGCTTTCGGTCCCAGCGACGAGAAATTCGTCCCCGCCCTCTGGCGCAAGACGCTGGATCAGGCCAGCGATGCGCAAGGCCGCCTGCCCATCGGCGTGACGCTCGACAGCGTGCCCGAAGCACAGCATCCCCTCGACCTCAGCGTGAGCATCTCGGCATTCGATCAGGCGGGCGTACTGGCGCGCCGCTCCGAGACCCGCGTCCTGCCCAGGCGCAAGCCGATAATCGGCGTGAAGCTGCTGAAGACGCCGGCGCTGGCCAGTGGCGGCGAGGTTGCCTTCGATTTCCTGGCGCTCGATGCCGGTAATCAGCCGCGCTCCCGGCAGATGCTGAAAGTTCAGCTCATGTCCGAGCGGGACGATTTTATCTGGGTGAACGCCGGGGAGAGCTGGAAGCCCTCGGCGCATACCGGCCGCAAGCCGGTGGAGCCGGCGAGCGAAGTGGAAACCGGCGATGCCGCGAAAGGCGCGCAGGATGCGTGCTGGAGCAAAAACGCGGGCAAGAAGTTCAACCTGGCGCCGGGGCGGTATTTCCTGACGGTCACGGATGGCGCGGGCACCACCACCAGCCTGCGCTTCACCGTCGGCTGGAGCAGTTCCGAATTGGTCGAACCGGCTCCCGACACCATCGACATCCTGGCCGACAAGGAGAACGGACAGTACCGCGTTGGCGACGACGTGAATTTCTCGATCTATGCGCCGTTCGACGGCCAGATCGCCATCGCCATCTCCGACGGCGATATCATCCACTGGGCCAGCGCCCAAACGGACGGCCGGCAGCGCGCCAGCGTCAAGATCCCCATTCCGGCCATATGGCGGGGCAAGGCGCTGTATGCCGTAGCCACGGTGTTTCGCGCCGGCGGGAGCGGCGAGGTACAGCCAGGGCCGGCGCGCGCGCTCGGCGCGGCATATTTCGAGGTGGAAAGGCGTGAGGACCGCCGCATCGCCGTGGAGTTCGACGCCAGCGAGATCATGCTCGATCCCGGCAAATCGGACCGCGACACGCCGTTCAATGTCAACCTGACCGCCCGTGGCCTCAACGAGCCGGCCAGCGCCGTCATTTTCGCGGTGGACGAGGGCATTCTCAATCTGACGCGCCATAAGGAGGCGGACCCGTTCGGCCATTTCTTCGGCCGGCAGGCGCTCGGCCTGGGTATCCTGGATTCCTACGGCCGCATCATTCTTAGCGAGCGCAACAGCCGCGACCGCGACGGCGGCGACATGCTGCCGCGATCGCCCGACCGGCTGGCCTTTCAGAACTACCTGTCCGAGCGCATCGTGGCGATGGCTTACGGCCCGGTGACATTCACCGATGGCAAGGCGACGATCGGCATTTATCCCAAGGACTTGCGCGGCTTCGACGGCACCTTGCGCCTCGTCGCCGTGGTCTGGTCCGCCAAGGGCGCCGGCACGGCAACGGCCAAAGTGGTGGCCCGCAGCGCGGTGGTGGCCAAACTCGGTATGCCGCGCTTCCTCGCCACCGGCGATACCGCCACCGTGCCGCTCAGCGTGCATAACGTGCAGGGCAAGCCCGGCCAGTACGAAGTTGCGGTTAGCGCCGGAAATCCCGCTCAAGATCGAGCGCATCAGCGGTCCCGGCCAGATCAGCATGGATGACGGCCGCGCCAAGCTCCTGCATTCGCTCGCCCAGGGCGAGAAGGCGCTCTATCAGGTCACGCTGAGCAGCCCGGCCGATAAGGTCGAGGCGCGCGAGGCGGACATCAAGGTGGATGTTAAGGGCGCGGAACCGGCCAATGTCACAGTGGCGATGATGCGCGACTGGAAGGTCAATCTGCGGCCGCCGCTGGCGGCAAGCGCGCAACTGGTGAGCTTCAAACTGGCGCCCGGCGCCTCCCAGAAGCTTGGCGCATCCATGCTGGAGGAGATCCGCAAGACGGTCTATGTGCCGGAAACCTTCCAGGTTTCGGCGCGCATCGGCCACGAAGCCGGGCCGTCGCAGGCCATCGCGTCGGCTCTGGCGCGCGATGTGCCGCCGCGCTCGCTGGACGGGCTGGTGGCCGCCGGCACGCTGCTGCTGGGCGATGCGGATAAGCCGGAGGCAAGGGCGGAACTGCTGCGGGTGGTGGGCGAGATCGGCTCGCTGCAAGTCTCCGGCGGCGGCTTTGTCAACTACCAGCCGGACGGTGCCCGTAAAAAGGTTGAGCCTGGTGGCGAGGAGGAGCAGCCCGCCTCGATTAAGCCGAGCGTCTCTCACACCGCGGCGGCGGTTGACTTGCTCGCCGAAGCCGAAGCGCGCGACATTGCCAATACGGCTGATGCGAGGGATCTGGCGTTCACCTATCTCAAGGGTGAGATCCGCACGCTGGTGGAAGGCTCCGATTTCGAGGTTTATGACGAGGATGCCGGCCGCGCCAAGCAATGTTCCAGCGGCCGGCTCTATGCCGCGTATGTGCTCGCCCGGCACGGCCGGCTGGAAGGCGCCGATGTCAGGGCCGTGGCGGATCGCTGCCAGAATGCCGGCCCGGACCAGGGCAACACGGCGGTGCTGGCGGCGATGCTGAACAGCTTCGGCGCACAGGATCGGGCCAAGCTTCTCCTCGCGCGGCTGACGCAGGACAAGCCGGAGACAGGGCCAGATGACGTGACCATCCAGCAGCCGGCCGTGGCGATGGCCGAGACATGGGCGCATCTGGTTGCCGCCGGCGGCCGCCCGAGGTGACGGACCAGCTCATGCAGAAGCTGGCCGGCGATGGCAAACAGGTGCAGCACCTGCCGCTCGGGGCGCTCGCCTGGATTTCGCGCGGCCTGGACACGCTGGCCAAACGCGGCCAGGGGGCGGGCACTGTCAACGTGTCGCTGAAGAGCGAACTCATCGCCAAGACCGGGGCCGGGTACGTCAGCACCCGGCTGCTGACCTGGGAGGAATTGCAGCGCGGCATCGACATCAAGAATAACGGCCAGACGCCGCTGACCGTGACCTTGACCCTGCGCGGCCAGGCCCGCCAGCAGGAAACCTCGCCGGAAAACGGCCTGACCATACGGCGGCGCTTCTTCAACGCCCGTGGCGAGGAACTGAGCGGCGGCAAAATCGCCGTGCGTCAGAACGAACTGGTCTATGTCGTGCTCGAAGGGCTGAGCCTGCCGGCGGCGGCCGGGGAGGCGGCCAGGACGGAGGACATCGCCGTCATCGACACGCTGCCGTCCGGGTTTGAAATCATGCGCCGGAACATCTTCGCCGCCGATGACGCGGAGAAATACCTCCAGGCCCGGCAGCGGCTCGATTTCGAAGGGCAGGGCGACGTCAAACGCGTGGAGGTGCGCGACGATCACTGGGTGGCCATCGTGCAGCCGGTGAAGAAAACCCAGCAGGACACCGCGGCGGTCTTCCGTCTCGGCTACACGGCGCGCGCTACGGTGGCGGGCACGCTGGCCCTGCCGCCGGCGGCTGTGGAGGATTTGGAGTTGCCGGAAATTTCGGCGGTCACTGTTGGCGCGAACCGTCTCGAAGTGGAGCGGGCCGAGTGATGGGCATCGGGCGGTATTGGCGGGGGCGGGGGCGGGCGTTCGCCATTGCCGCCCTCAGCCTGCTGCTGCTGCCGCTTCTCTTCGCCGCCGGCGTGGAACTGGCGGCGCGCCTGCTGCCCGATCCATCGTTGCGGCGCTACCACGACGTTTCGCAAACGGTCACGGATGAGAATGGCAAGCTGCTGCGCGCCTTCCTCACCACGGATCAGAAATGGCGCCTTGCCGCCGCCGCCAAAGACCTGCCGCCCGCCTACGCGGACATGCTGCTGGCCTACGAAGACCGGCGTTTCCATTCGCACGGCGGTATAGATCCGCTGGCGCTCGGCAGGGCGGCGCTGCAACTGGCGGCGAACGGGCGGGTGGTGTCCGGCGGCTCGACGCTGACGATGCAGGTGGCGCGCCTCCTGGAGCCGGGGCAGCGCGGCATCCGGGGGAAACTCCGCCAGCTCGTGGCGGCGCGCCAGCTCGAACGCCGGTACTCCAAGAAAGCCATCCTGGCGATGTATCTGACGCTGGCGCCGTTCGGCGGCAACATCGAGGGCGTGCGCGCGGCGTCGATCATCTACTTCGGCAAGGAGCCGCGCGAACTGACGCCTGCCGAGGCCGCGCTGCTGATCGTGCTGCCGCAGTCGCCCGAGACGCGCCGCCCCAATCTCTGGCCGGCCAGGGCGCGCGCCGCCCGCAACCGGGCGCTGAGCCGGGCCGCCGCCGCGGGAGTGCTGGAGAATGCCGCGGCGGTGCGCATAGCGGCCGAGCCTGTCGCCGCCCGCCGCCGTGAGATGATGGTTTCCGCCGCCCATGCCGCCGAAGCCGCGCGCCGCCGCTTTCCCAAGCAGTCCGCCGTCGCCACCCTGATCGACCGCGACCTGCAAGTGGCGGTCGAGACGCTGGCCCGCGATACATTCCAGCTCGAATCTGCCCGTGTCAGCCTCGCCGTGCTGGTGGTGCGCAACAGCGATATGGCCATCAGGGCGTATGTCAGCGGTCCGCATTTTTTCGGCGATGCCAACGCCGGCCAGCTCGATCTGGTGACGGCGATCCGTTCGCCGGGGTCGGCGCTGAAGCCGTTCGTCTACGGGCTCGGCTTCGAGACGCTGACGGTGCACCCGCTCACCATTGCCGTGGATGCGCCGGTGCGTTTCGGCTCCTACGAGCCGAAGAATTTTTCCGAGGATTATCAGGGCGAGGTCACGGTTCGCGATGCCCTCATCCGCTCGGTGAACACCACGGCGGTGACGGTGCTCTCCAAGGTGGGGCCGGAACGGCTGATCGCCCGCCTGCGCCGGGCCGGCGCCGATTTGCGCATCGACGAGACCGACAACCGCGCCGGTCTTTCCATCGCGCTCGGCGGCTGCGGCATCTCGCTGGCGGATCTGACGCGGTTATACGCGGGGCTGGCCAATGGCGGCGAGGTGCGCCAATTGCGTCTGCTGCCGGGCGATCCGATTTCCGCGCCGGGCAGTCTGCTGACGCGCGAAGCCGCCTGGGCGGTGACCGATATTCTCGCCGATGCCGTTCCGCCCGATGGTGTCAGCGCGCGCACCTCGGCGGACGGCGGGCGGCGGATTGCCTATAAAACCGGGACGTCCTACAGCTTCCGCGATGCCTGGGCCGCCGGTGTATGACAGCGATCATACGGTTGCCGTTTGGGTCGGCCGGCCGGACGGCGCACCCAATCCCGGCGCTTCCGGGCGGCATTCGGCGGCGCCGCTGCTGTTTCAGATTTTCGACATGCTGCCCGTGCCGGACGGCGATGTTGCCGGCGCGGCGCCCGATGGTGTGCTCGCCCAGCGGCAGGATCTGCCGGAGCGGCTGCAACGCCTGTCCATGGCGCCGTTCCACTCGCCGGTGCAGCCGCTGAAGCTGGCCTTCCCGCCCGATGGGGCGCGCATCATCGCCGGCGAGGCGATGACCATCCCCATGGAGGCCAAGGGCGGGCAGCCGCCTTATCTCTGGTACGCCGATCAAACGCCGGTGCAGCCGGAACCGGGCCTTTCGGCGCCGGCCTGGGTTCCGCCGGGCAAGGGGCAGTTCAAAATCCGCGTCATCGACGCCAGAGGCGCATCGGCCTCCGCCGGCATCTGGGTGGAATGATACGGCTTCCGGTTGATCACTTCTTCTCCCTCCCCTTGACGGGGGAGGGCCGGGGGTGGGGGTGCATCTCTGGCGCCGGCGCGAGTAAATTCACCCCGCCCCCAGCCCCTCCCCCGTCAAGGGGAGGGGAGTCAGGAAGTGATGATCAGCCGGAAGCCGTATGAAGGACGCCTCAGGGGCGGGCCTTCAGCTTGTCCAAAGCCTCGCGGCTTTCCTTCAGATCGGGAGCCAGCACGAGCGCGGTGCGGTAGTCCACGATCGCCTCGGGCTTGCGTCCCAGTTCCGCGAGAATGTGCGCGCGCGTATCCAGGTAAAAGGCATTGGCCGGCGCAATCGTCAGCGCCTTTTCGATGAACGGCAACCCTTCCGCCGGACGCCCCATCTCGAACAGCACCCAGGCCTTCAGGTTGCACGCTTCGGCGTCGCGCGGGTCCAAGGTGAGCGCCCGCGTGGCATCCGCGAGCGCGGCGTCATATTTTTTCAGCGAATCCAGCGCGCTGCCGCGAATGCGGTATGCCGCCGCGGCGTAGGGCGCAAGAGCGATGGCCGCGCTGGTGTCGGCGATGGCCTTGTCATTCTGCTGCTGGTTGACATACGCGAAACTGCGCATGATCAGCGGGTCTGCCGCGTTGCGCGGATCTTCGTCAATAATCGCCGTAAGGGCGGCGATGCCCTCCGCAACCTGCCCCTGTTCGATGAGCGCTCCGGCTTGCTTGATGGCCTCGTCTCGGGGAGGCCGGGGCCGTTGCGCAGGCTGGGCGGCAAATTTCTGCTTGCCGGAAGGGTCGAGCAACTCGGCCACCTGCCAGTCGATATCAGCGCTGCGGGCATCGCCCGTTTTGCGGTAAAGCAGCGAGCGGCGGTAGTAACAGTCCGCATATCGCGGCACGGCTTCGATGCACTGGCTGTAAGCGGCCAGAGCGCGCGCGGGCTGGTTCTGCCCCTCCAATATCTGCGCCTTCCAGTCGCGCACGAAGGGATTCTCCGGCTGCAATAATGTCACCTGGTCCAGATCACGGATGGCGGCATCGGTCTCCTTCATCCAGGAATAGGTCAGCCCGCGAAGTGCCAGCGCGTCGATGTCCGATGGTGAGACCGCCAGCGCTTTGTTGAATTCGCGCAGGGCGTTTTCATGCGCCTTCTGGCCGAAGAACTCCTTGCCGCGTTTTACAAATTCCGCGGCGGGCGGGATCACGGCGGGAGGCGTGGCCGGCCGCTGGGCTGTTGCGGGTGCGGTCTGGCCGCTCGCGCCTGCCGGTGCCGTCATGCTGGCCGCCATGGCAATGACAATTGGGCCGAATTGCGTTTTCTGGGCCTGCTTATAACTGACGGAAAAGCCCCTGAGCTGGCCCTGAGCGCCGCTCATCCGCATGTAAAAGCCGGTATCGCCGTCGCTACCGGACAGCACGAACCAGTCGTCGTGGCGCCGTTCGTACTCGATCTTGCGGCCAGGGAGCTGACGCAGCTTTGCGAGCAGTTCATCGAGCGTCCGGCCATCCGCGATCAGCAGGGCACTGATGGAGAGCGTTCCATCGTTGCCCTTCCACGTAGGCCCCCACTTGTCCTTGACCGGATTGGCGGGATTTTTGAGCAGCGCCAGGGGAAGCCCCAGTTCGAAGCCCACATCCGGCAGCATTTGAACGCGATATCCGCTGTCCGATTTGCGCCGGCCCGCCTGCTTCAGCAGCTCTTCATATTCCCTGAGCGATAGCGAGGCCACACTTTTTGAACCGGCCTTGCTCTGAAATTTCCGCAGCGCCTCCATGGTCATAGGGCCGGCGCGGCCTTCCGTGCCCGCTGTATAATCACCCGTCCAGATCAGCGCTTCCTGCACTGCGGTTACACAGGTCTGGTCACTCAGATTTATGGGATTTGTCCGCTGGCATGCCGCGGCCGGTGCTGAAGGATGCAGCATGAACAAGGCGGAGGAGCAGGCAAGGATTGCGGATTTCCACCCCAGTTTGTCCATCGCAATTCTCTCCGATGGTTCAGCGCAAAAAACAGCTAGCGATAAGCATTCTTTCCAATATTTCGCTCAGTTTAAGCCTGCTCAAGGATTTCGGCAATACTCGCTGTCATCCCGGCGCTCTCAGGCCAACGCATGCCGTAGCTGGGCTTGTCACTTCGCCGCGGCTCCGCTACCGCCTTCATAGGCGGCCGCCAAGGTTGGATTTACCGGTATCCACGCAACCGGCCAGCCCTCAAATATCCAGATCCCGCACGAACTCCGCCCGCTCCTGAATGAAGTGGAAGCGTGCCTCCGGCTTGTTGCCCATAAGATGCTCGACGGCATCGGCGGTTGCCTCCGCGTCGTCCTCGGCGATGGCGACCTTCAGCAGCATGCGCTTGCCGGGGTCCATGGTCGTTTCCTTGAGCTGCGCCGGCATCATCTCGCCCAGACCTTTGAAGCGGCTGATCTCCACCTTGCCCCGGCCGCTGAATACCGTGCGCCATCAGCTCGTCCTTGTGCGCGTCGTCGCGCGCGTAAGCGGTCTTGCCGCCCTGGCTCAGCCGGTAGAGCGGCGGCACGGCGAGATAAAGGTGCCCGTTCTGGATCAGCTTCGGCATCTGCGTGTAGAAGAACGTGATCAGCAGCGAGGCGATATGCGCGCCGTCCACGTCGGCGTCGGTCATGATGATGACCTTCTCGTAGCGCAAGTCGGCGTCCTGATAGGTCTTGCCGGTGCCGCAGCCCAGCGCCAGCGATCAGGTCGGCGATGAGCTGGTTCTGCGACAGCTTCATGGACGACGCATTGGCCACGTTGAGGATTTTGCCGCGCAACGGCAGGATGGCCTGCATCGGTGCGGTCGCGCGCCTGCTTGGCGGAGCCACCGGCCGAGTCGCCCTCGACGATGAAAATCTCGGTGCCGTCGGCGGCGTCCTTGGAGCAGTCGGAGAGCTTGCCGGGTAGACGCAGCTTGCGCGTGGCCGTCTTGCGGTTGACCTCTTTCTCGCGCTTGCGCCGCAGGCGCTCCTCGGCGCGGTCGATCACCCAGTCCAGGAGCCGCGTCGCCTGTTGCGGGCTGGCGGTCAGCCAGTGGTCGAACGCGTCGCGCACGGTGGTTTCGACGATGCGCGCGGCTTCCTGCGTGGAGAGCCGGTCCTTGGTCTGCCCCTGAAACTCAGGCTCGCGGATGAACACCGACAGCATGCCCGCCGATGGACACCACGATATCGTCGGCGGTGATCTGCGCGGCGCGCTTGTTGTTGGTCAGTTCGCCGTAGTTCTTCAGGCCCTTGGTCAGCGCGGCGCGCAGGCCCGCCTCGTGCGTGCCGCCTTCGGACGTCGGCACGGTGTTGCAGTAGGAGTTGATGAAGCCGTCCTCGTCGCGCCAGCCACGCGATGGCCCATTCGACGGAGCCGTGGCCGCCTTCGCGCGTCGACCTTGCCCGGCGAACAGCATCCTTGGCTGACGGTTTCGTAGCCGTTGATGCGGCTGGGCGAGGAAGTCCTTCAGGCCGCCGGGGAAATGGAACACCGCCTTTTCCGGCGTCTCGTCGTTCTCGCGCAGCAGCTCGGGCGCGCAGGTCCAGCGGATTTCCACGCCGCCGAACAGATACGCCTTGGCGCGGGCCATCTTGAAAATGCGGCCGGGCTTGAAGGCGGCGGCCTCGCCGAAAATCTGGCCGTCGGGGCGGAAGCGGACGCGTGGTGCCGCGCCGGTTCATCACCGGGCCGAGGTCTTTCAGCGGGCCGCCGGGCACGCCGCGCGAAAACGTCTGCCGGTAGAGCCGCTGGCCGCGCGCCACCTCGACTTCCAGCGTCTCCGACAGCGCGTTCACCACCGAAACGCCCACGCCGTGCAGGCCGCCGGAGGTGTTGTAGACGTTGGAGTTGAATTTGCCGCCCGAATGCAGCGTGGTCATGATCACTTCGAGGGCGGATTTGTTCTTGAACTTCGGGATGCGGATCCACCGGGATGCCGCGGCCGTTGTCGGTGACGGTGATGAAGCCCGTCCGGCCTCCATGGCGACGTCGATCCAGGACGCGTGGCCGGCGACGGCCTCGTCCATGGCGTTGTCGATGACCTCGGCGAACAGGTGGTGCAGCGCCTTCTCGTCGGTGCCGCCGATATACATGCCAGGACGGCGGCGCACGGGCTCCAGGCCCTCAAGCACCTCGATGTCGGCCGCCGTGTATCCAGCCTCGGCGCTATTGGCTGCCGCGCGGCGCGGCTGAGACTCCGGCTGCCCCTGCTTCCAGGCAAAAAGATCGTGTGCTCCCGCCATGCCCTGTTCCCATGTCATGTGATGGCTCGATACGCGGTCGAACCTTAAGGCCGAAATCTGCCGTAGCCGAGCGCATTAGGTGGCACGCGTCGCGGGGTGTTGGCAAGACACGGGTTGATGGGGTGTGGATCACGCGGACAGTTTGGCGAACTGCCGGCGTGGCCGCGGAGCAGCCGTTCCAGGTCTATCCCGGCCTGTGTGCGCGGGGAAAATCGCCGCCTTTTAACGCAACGCCGCGCAGGCGGTCAGCACCGGCGGTAAATGATGATGGACAGGTAACTCATTGGCAGAACTAGCAGTTCCTCCGGGCCATGGGCTGCCGTAGCATCAAAAAACAGCGTATCGCCAGGGTCCAGCGTGTAGGTGGTGTCGCCGTGGCGATAGGCCACCTTGCCGCTCAGCATGTAGATGATCTCGACGCCCTCGTGCCGGAACGCCGTATAGGGCACGGCATCCTGAGACAGCGTGATGAAATAGGGCTCGACGATGACGTCGTTCGAGCGCGAATGGCCAAGCAGGTGATAGCGATGGCCAGACTTGGTGCCGCGCCGCTCGATGCCCGTCACTTCGCTTGCCTTCATGTAGGAGCATTCGCGCTGGTTCTCATGGCAGGCGAACAGCGACGTCAGCGGAATATTGAGCGCAACCGCCAGCGCCTGCAACGTCTGGAGAGACGGCGAGATCTGGCCGTTCTCGATTTTCGAGAGCATGCTGGTGGAAATGTTTGCAGAGGTCGCGAGATGGCCGCCGGTCAGCTCCAGACGCCGCCGCTCCAGGCGTATGTGGTGCCCGATGGATTGTTCGAGGGTGCGCGGTTCGTGACTGGGGGCACTGGAGCCAGTGGAAACCGGCCGGCCGCAGCCTTGCGGGGCTTCGGCCTTACGCTTGGGCGGTTTATCCGCGGGTATGCTTTTCTTTTTTGACGCCACGCTATTATTCCCAGCACCAGTGGTTCTACTGGTAGGTGCTAGGCTACTAATGTACCGCAAACGCTAGATATTTTTCCATTGATTCTTTAGGTGAGCATAAGGTAGTAATGACTGCCAAGTTGACGCAGGCTCTAGAGTGCCAAAAATCCCATTAAAACTCAGCAAGTTAGCAGTCAATCTTCGCATGCCAAAAGGGTGCGTGATTGCATTGCGGACGCCGCTGTTTCATCTGGGTAATATTGCCGCAGTACCGTAACTTAGCGCCTCCAATACCATCAATGGGCGGCAGTTCCCCCGGCGTTCACATTCTGCACGGGCATTTCCTTCAAGTAGATGGCGATGGCCTTCAAGTCGGTGTCCGTCATGTTGGAGGTGGAGGTGGTGATGACCACGGCCATCTGGCCGGTGGCAGCCTTATGACGGTTCTGGCCGGTCTTGAGATATTGCACGATGTCATCGGCGGTCCACCGGCCGAGACCGCGGCGGCCCTCGCTCCTCAAGCCCGGTACCCGCTGCTTATCCGGTAATATCCCGCCCCGGTATGTCTCTCCGGCTTCGTCGGCACCCAGACTGTTCTTTGGTGTATGACAGGCGCCGCAATGGCCAAGCCCCTCCACCAGATAAGCACCGCGATTCCAAAGGCTCGATTTTCCAGCCACCGGATGAAACGAACCGGCGCTCAGGAACAGCGCGTTCCACAGCAGCATTTTATCCCGCTCATAGGGGAACGGCAGTTCCGTCCTCCGCACGGCTTTGCGCACTGGCGGCAGTGTTGCAAGGTAGGCGCGGATCGCCAGCAGATCCTGGCGCGTCGCGCGGCTATACCAGGGATAGGGGAAGGCGGGGTACAAATGTTCGCCAGTGCGCCGGATGCCCTCGCGCATGGCACGGATGAAGTCCTCATCCGTCCAGGCGCCAATGCCGGTGGCCCGGTCGGGCGTCAGATTGGGCGATCTGATGGCCCCGAAAGGTGTTGCGACCGAATTGCCGCCGGCGAACGGCTGACCGCCAGGCGCGGTATGGCAGCCCTCGCAATTGCCCGCCACTGTGAGGTATTTGCCGCGTTCGGCCAGCGCGGCGGACCGGCCAGGCGCAGCCGTCTCCGCCGCAGCAAGGCCGCGCGGCCATCCTAGAAGTCCCAAGGCAGCCGCACAGCCTAGCAACACCACCGCCGTTATGATAACCGGCCAGCGCATCAGTATTTTTCCGAATATTCCGAATATATTTGATCTTGCGGCAACATTGCACTCCAGCCTGCGGCTGTCCAGAAATGCACGGAGGTTATGAACCGCTTGAATATCCGGCGTTGCAAATTTGCGTCAGCTATTTCCGCGTTACCCATTCTTCGTCAGAGCCCCGTCGATTGGTGTAACCACGCCAGCGGCAACAACCGCCGCCCGGTCGTTATCGAATTCCAGCGCCTCGATCTTGCGGCCGCGCGAGGCAATCTTCTCCGCCGAGGTCTTCATCTTATCCAGATCACCGCCCAGCCCCGCGAAATGCTTCTGGAAATCCAGCGTCCGCTCGTTCAAACGATGAACGTCGGCCATCAGCATACTCACCTCGCGTTGTATAACACTGGCCTGTTCGCGCATGCGTACATCCTTCAGGATGGCCTGCATGGTTTGCACCGCCAGCATCAGCATGTTGGGGGAGACAATGACGATGCGGACGCGGTGCGCCTTTTGCAGCATGTCGGGGAACAACTCGTGCAGGTCGGCATACGTAGACTCAGACGGTACGAACATCAGCATGGTGTCTTGCGTTTCGCCCGGCAGCGCGTATTTCTCCGCGATGTCGGAAATGTGCTTGCCCACATCGGTGCGGATGCGCTGGAGCGCCTCTTTCCGCTGCGCGTCCGCATGCAGCGCGCGCAACATCTCGAAACCTTCCAGGGGAAATTTGGCGTCGATCACGATGCCGGCGTCGCTGCCCGGCAGATGGATCAGGCAGTCGGGCCGCTTGCCGTTGGATAATGTTGCCTGGAAGGTGAATGCATTTTTGGGCAAACCGTCGGCAATGATGGTCTCCATGCGCATCTGGCCGAAGGCGCCGCGCGCCTGCTTGTTGGCGAGAATGTCCTGTAGCGACACAACGCGGGTCGATAGCTCAGTCAGATTCTTTTGCGCGGTGTCGATCACAGCCAGCCGTTCGTTCAGCCGCGACAGGTTTTCCGTCGTCTTGCGCGATGTCTCCTCCAGATTGCTGCCTATATTATGTGTCACGCGGTCAAGCCGTTCGTGAATGTCGCGGCTCATTTCCGATTGGCGCGTAACGGCCACCTCCGCCAGGGATTGCAACCGGCCTTTCAGCTCTCCTACTTCGCTCTCGAAGGCGCGGGCCGCCGCCTGCCGCACCGTATCTTCCGCCGCGCGCTCCGCGATCAGGCGCCAGACCATGAAGATCAGGCCGCACAACGCCGCCAGAACCAGGCTGCCCAGAACCGCCAGCATCACACCCAATCCGCCCATGCCCGCCTCCATGTTCGCCGTAACGCATCGAATGCGGGACGCTACCGCGATTCTACCTCGAACGAAAAGAGAACATATCTGTGAGAACAAAGCAAGAATGAATTGACTATACGCAAAAGTTAGGCTCCAATAAATTGACCAGCAGCCATCCGCCACCTATTTTATCCGCCATGACCATTCGCCCCATCGTACTGATCCCCGATCCGATTTTACGCCGCAACGCGCAACCGTTCGAGCGCGTGGACGACGAAACACGCCGCCTGCTCGACGATATGCTGGAGACCATGCATGCCGCGCCGGGCATCGGCCTCGCCGCGCCGCAGGTGGGGATATCCATGCGGGCGCTGGTGATGGACGTCAGCCGGGGCGATGAGCTGCCCAATCCGATCACCATGATCAACCCGGAAATCGTGCAACTCGGCGACACTGCGCGCCTGCACGAGGAGGGCTGCCTGTCCATCCCCGAGGTTTACGCCGAGGTGGAGCGCCCGGCCACCTGCCTCGTCCGCTACATCAATTATGACGGCAAGAGCACCGAACTGCATTGCGAGGGCCTGCTGGCCACCTGCGCACAGCATGAAATCGACCACCTGAACGGCGTGCTGTTCATCGACCACCTGTCCCGGTTGAAGCGCGAATTGCTGGTGAAGAAATTCTACAAGGCCCGGCGTGAAAATGCCGCGATGGCCTGAGCCGGCGAGTATTCGTCTTGGGTTCGCCGCCAAATGATGTTATGTGAGCCGCGAGCAGGCGTTACCTGAGCAGGCTTTCATTAATCGGCCGGAAAATGCAGATGCCGTCATCCCTATATGACGGCTTCACTCATCCCATGAAGGCGGGTTAACGGGAAGACTGCCCGGCCGCGCTACAGCCGGATGCTCTAAAATCTCCATTTGCGGACTTTGAATTGGGGGATGCCTTGCCCGCGATGCGCGTTGTTTTTATGGGAACACCCGATTTCGCCGTACCAGCCTTGAGCGAGCTGGTCGTCGAAGGGTACGATGTCGTCGCGGTTTACACACAGCCGCCGCGTCAGGCCGGCCGCGGCATGGCCGCCAAACCTTCGCCGGTATACCGCTTCGCCGATGAGGCCGGCATTCCCATTTTCACGCCATCGAGCTTGAAGAAACCCAAGGAGCAGGAGATCTTCCGCTCGCACAATGCCGATATCGCGATCGTCGCTGCTTACGGCCTGATCCTGCCGAAAGCCGTTCTGGACGCGCCGCGCTTTGGCTGCCTCAACGTGCACGCCTCGCTGCTGCCGCGC
The DNA here is from genome assembly GCA_963827885.1 of uncultured Alphaproteobacteria bacterium. Taxonomy (GTDB): domain Bacteria; phylum Pseudomonadota; class Alphaproteobacteria; order Rhizobiales; family Rhodomicrobiaceae; genus CAWHDD01. The sequence continues at coordinate 228,108 of CAWHDD010000004.1, forward strand.
TGGCGCGGTGCTGCACCCATCCAGCGCGCGCTCATGGCTAACGACGCCGAAACGGGCGTGATGATTATGCGCATGGAAGAAGGTCTCGATACCGGGCCGGTGTGCCTCGGCGCGCGCATTCCCGTCGGCCCGGATATAACGGCGGGCGAATTGCATCACGATCTGTCCCTGAAAGGTGCAAAGCTCGCGGTAAAGGCCCTGAGGCTGCTCGCGCTGAATAAACTCAATTTCAGGGCCCAGCCCCAGCGCGGCGTCACCTACGCCTCCAAAATCACCAACGCCGAAACGCGCATCGACTGGCGGCATACGGCGGCGGAAGTCCACAATATGATCCGCGCGCTGTCGCCGTTTCCCGGCGCCTGGTTCGACGCGCTGATCGGCGGCAAGCTGGAGCGTATCAAGGTGCTGCGCTCGGTGGTGGTGCCGGGGAAGGCCGAACCGGGCACGCTGCTCGACGGCAATCTGACCATCGCTTGCGGCGAGCATGCCGTGCGCATCACGCAGTTGCAGCGGTCGGGCAAGAAGCCGATGCCCGCGGCCGAATTCCTGCGCGGTTTTCCGCTCGCCAGGGGGTCAGTGTTTGCCTGAGGCCAGCTTCCTTGTTTTCGCATCATTTTTTACGGAAACCGGGAAGCCGGTTTTCGAACATGAAGCTTGCCCATGCCGCGCTATAAACTGACCATCGAATATGACGGCACACCGTTTTGCGGCTGGCAGGTGCAACTCAACAGCCTTTCCGTGCAGGGCCGCATTGCCGCCGCCATCAAAGCCTTTTCCGGCGACGAGTTCATTCCGCGCGGCGCCGGGCGCACCGATGCCGGGGTGCACGCGCTCGGTCAGGTGGCCCATATCGACCTGACGCGCGACTGGCCGGCGAGTACCGTCCGCAACGCGCTCAATTATTACCTGCGGCCGGAGCCTGTGGCGATTCTCGCCTGCGAAGCGGTCGCCGGAACCTTCGACGCGCGATTCTCGGCTGCCGCGCGGCATTATCTTTACCGCATCGTCTGCCGCCCCGCCCCGCTCGCCCTCGACTACAACCGCGCCTGGCCGATCAAACATGCGCTGGACGCCGCCCGCATGCACGAGGCCGCGCAAATGCTGGTGGGCACGCACGACTTCACCACCTTCCGCGCCGCCGGCTGTCAGGCCAAATCGCCGGTGAAGACGCTGGACCGGCTGGATGTCTCGACGTGCGACGGCGAAATCCGCATCGAGGCTTCGGCGCGGTCGTTCCTGCACCATCAGGTGCGATCCATGACGGGCAGCCTGAAGCTGGTGGGCGAAGGCAAATGGACGCCGGCCGGCATGAAAGCGGCGCTGGAGGCGCGGGACCGCAAGGCGTGCGGCACGGTGGCGCCGCCGTTCGGCTTGTATCTGGTGCGCGCTGATTACAGGTAGTTTTCGGCTCTTTCGAATTCAGAGCGGGTTGCAGAGATAGCCGTGAGCCCCGCCGCACACCAGCATGCTACCGTGCTCGGACGCGTCAAGGACAAGCCGGCTTCGCCGGTGCGCAAGATCGCGCATCCTTGACCCCTCCTGTGCGCGGTAGCATTCAACTTGTGCATGGCCGGGACGAAGCGGCTGTCTTGGAAGTCAAGCGTTTTGCCATGATTTTTGGTCCCTGACGATGGCGTTGAGAATGGTCAGCAGCTTACGGGCAACGGCAATGAGTGCCACCATCTTGGGCTTTCCGGCTGCCACGAGGCGGTCGAAGAAGGCTTTCAGGATGGGGTTGTGCCGTTTGGCCACCTGGGCGCCCATGAACAGAACCGTGCGGACCACGCCGCGCCCGCCGCCAATGAGGCTGCGTCCCCGCCATTGGCCGGACTGCCGGGTGAATGGTGCCAGCCCGGCAAGGGCAGCGATCTGCTTGCGGGAAAGCGTGCCAAGCTCGGGCAGCAACGCGACCAGTGTGCTGGAAATCACCGGGCCTACACCGGGAACCGATGTGAGCAGTTCCTCCTTCTCCCGCCAAGCGGGACAGGAACGTATCGCATCATCAATATCGCCGTCAGCGCTTGATAGTTCTTTCTTCAGCGCCGTGATCAACCGCTCGATGCTCTTCTTGAGGCTGCTGGTTCTGGCCCGCTGCAAACGCTGGCTCTCGGCTCCGATCATCTCGACGATCTGCCGCCGCCGGGCCACCAGATCGGCCAGCAGTTGCGTGGCGTCATCCGGTACGGCTCGCGGTGCAAGCTTCACCGCCTCGGCAAAATGCGCGATAACGGCGGCGTCGATGGGGTCCGTCTTGGCCCGCTTGCCCAGAGCCTTGGCGAAAGCGCGGACCTGGGCAGGGTTGACCACGGCAACCGGCAAGCCTGCCGCCGCCAGCGCCGCGGCGGCAATGGTCTCGTATCCGCCGGTGGCTTCCAGCGCCACAATATGCGGCATCAGACCCTTCAGCCGGGCAGTGAGCTGGTCCAAACCGGCGGCATCACGCGCCACCGCGAAGGTCTCCCCGCTGGGACGCAGGGCGATATCAAGCTTCTGTTTCGATACGTCAATACCAACAATAATGCTTTCCATGGTGACCCGTCCTTGCATAATCGGGCTCGCATTGCGGCCCCGGCGGCTGTTCGGGTTCGATGGAATAACGGGCGGGGTGCCAGGCTTCGTCACGGTCTTCAGAGACCAAGGAATGACCGGACTCCCGCCCGTAACCGCGCTCATGAGAATGCCAGAGTCGGCTGGGGGAAAGTTACAAGGAATGGCAGCCCGGCCGAACAAAGGAATCTAACCTGCATACAGGCAGGCGGCGAGGGCAGTGCGGGACGGATGGGCTACCCGCTCAAAGTTTGACTGAGGGTAGTTTTCCAACCGCCCGGACAAAATGCACATGAAATTAGTACAAAAAAAACGCGACGCGCTATAATTGAAACGGAACGCCATTCCTGCGGGGTAATCCCCAGGCAGCCGGGCTCACCGGCGGCCAGCGGGCATGGCAGCGGCACCTTCAGCCGCCGCGCCAGCCCAGCCGCCGGGCCGGTCGCGCACTTGAACAATGGCGGCGCGCGGCGCATCATAAGCCGGTCAAAAAAATTTCCTAAGGGTAGAGACGTCTTCCTGCTGGGCAATCCAAAGCCGAGTACGCTGTAGCTGTTCTGAGATGAGGCCCTTATGACCATCAGAAATCTGGATGCCCTTTTCGAGCCCAAAGCCATCGCCCTCATCGGCGCCAGCAACACGCCGCGGTCGCTGGGCGAGATCGTCACGCGCAATCTGTTTTCGGCTGGTTTCGCGGGCCCAATCTTCATCGTCAATTCGCACGAAAACGCCATCCAATCCACGCTCACCTGCCGTTCCGTGGCGGAACTGCCGCAAACGCCAGACCTCGCGGTGATCTGCACGCCGCCGGAGACGGTTCCCGGCCTGATTTCGGAGCTGGGCCAGCGCGGCTGCCGCGCGGCGGCGGTGATTTCCCCGGCAGCCGGCGGAGGCGAGGCGGGGGAAGGCCAGGAACTGCGCCAGCGGATGCTTGACGCCTCGCGCCCGCACCTGCTGCGCATCCTCGGCCCCAACTCCGCCGGTTTCATCTCGCCCCACAAGCGCATCAACGCCGGTTTCGCCCATCTGACGCCGTCGCCGGGCGGCCTTGCGGTCCTCACCCAGTCCGGCGCCGTGGCCAGCACCGTGCTCGACTGGGCGGCGAGCCGGAATATCGGCATCTCGCATATGGTGTCCATGGGCGATTGCGCCGACATCGACTTCGGCGACCTGCTGGATTACATCGCCCTCGACTGGCATACGACCGCCATCCTGCTGTATGTGGAATCCATCACCAACGCCCAGAAATTCATGACGGCGGCGCGCATCGCCTCGCGCAACAAGCCGGTGGTCGTCATCAAGGCGGGGCGCAGCGAGGCCGGCGCCGAGGCGGCGTTCTCCCACACCGGCGCCATGGCCGGCACGGATATGGTTTACGACGCGGCGCTGCGGCGCGCCGGCACGCTGCGCGTCGATACGCTGGAGGAGGTGTTCGAAGCCATCGCCTCGCTCGCCACCGGCCTGAAGGTGCGCGGCGGCCGCATGACCATCGTCACCAACGGCGGCGGCATCGGCGTGCTGGCAACCGACGCCGTGGCCAAGGAGGGCGGGCGGCTGACGCAGCTTTCGCCCGCGACCATGGAGCGCCTCAACGCCACGCTGCCGCCCAATTGGTCGCACGGCAATCCGGTGAACATCGGCAGCGACGCCGAGGGCAGCCGCTACGCCCACGCCATCGAAATTCTGCTGTCCGAGCCGGATCAGGACGCCATCCTGGTCATGAACTGCCCGTCGGCCATGGCGGACAGCACCGAAATCGCCGAAGCGGTGGTGAAATCGGTGCCGCACCACTCGCGCACGCCGGTCCTGAGCTGCTGGCTGGGCGGGGGCGTGGCGGATGCGCCGAGGCGCCTGCTGGCCGCGCACAAATTCCCCGCCTACCGCACGCCGGAAAAAGCCATCCGCGCCTTCGGACATCTGCTGCATTACAACACCCATCAGAAGCTGCTGTTCGAAACGCCGCCGTCCGTATCCGATAAGATCAACCCGGACCGCCAGGCCGCGAAACGGGTAATCGAGGCCGTGCTTGCCGAGGGGCGGACGGTACTGACCGAGCCGGAAGCCAAAGCGGTGCTCAGCGCCTACGAAATTCCCGTGGCGCCGACGCTGACCGCCAAAACCCCGGACGAAGCGGCCAGCGCCGCCCAGCAATTGCAGCCGCCCTATGTGGTGAAAATCCTGTCGCCGGACATCCCGCATAAGAGCGAGGTTGACGGCGTCGTGCTCAACCTCGCGACGCCCGCGGAGGTCAGCGAGGCGGCGGCGAAGATGCTCGCCAGGGTCGCCGCGACGCTGCCCTCGGCGCAAATCGACGGCGTTGCGGTGGAAACCATGATCACCCGCGCCAACGCCATCGAGCTGATCGCCGGCATCACCACCGACCCGGTGTTCGGCCCCGTGCTGCTGTTCGGGCGCGGCGGCATCGCGGCGGAGCAGATCAGCGACCGCACCATCGAACTGCCGCCGCTCGATCTGGTGCTGGCGCGCGACATGATCGGGCGCACGCGCGTGTCCAAGCAGTTGCACGGCTTTCGCGGCAAGCCCCCCGCCGACCTGAACGCCATCGAGCTGACGCTGGTGCGGCTGTCGCAAATGGTGATCGACCTGGACGAACTGGCCGAGCTGGACATCAACCCGCTGCTCGCCGGCCCCACGGGCGTCATCGCGCTGGACGCCCGCATCGGCGTGCGGCCGCGCAAAGGTCTGCCGCGCCAGCGCATGGCGATCCGGCCCTATCCGGCCGAGCTGGAGCACACCGTCACGCTGGAGAACGACGAGCGCTTCTTCCTGCGGCCGATCCGCGCCGAGGACGCCGACGCTCTGCGCGACATGCTGGCGCGCTGCTCCGCCCACGACATCCGTATGCGCTTCATGGCGCCGGTGAAGCAGCTCGATCACGTTTTCGCCGCGCGGCTTTCGCAGATCAACTACCTTCGCGAGATGGCCATCGTCGCGTCGCCGATTGGGGGCGACGGCAAGCACAGCCCGGAAATCTGCGGCGCGGTGTGGCTGATGGCCGACCCGGACAATATGTCGGCGGAATATGCCGTGATGGTGCGCACCGACCTGAAAGGCCACGGCATCGGCTATCAGCTCATGCTGGAGATGCTGAAATATGCGAAGAAGCGCGGGCTGAAGCGCGTGACCGGCGACGTGCTGCGCGAGAATAGCACGATGCTGGACATGGCGAAGAAGCTGGGATTCTCGACGGATTACCAGTCGTCGATTGAGGCGGTGCGGGTGGCGATTGAGGTGGATACGGTGCCGGCGGGGTTGTTGGAGTAGGGGGCGGGCACATAGCGCTGGCATCATTGGATGCCAGCGCTAATCAGGACTCCGATGCGTGCAGAGCATCTACCATTAGAACAATATCAGCGGCGGCAAGATGCATGGCATAGGCGGCGATATACCGTGGCGTATCCGCGGCGTTGCCCTTGCCATGCCCGCCAGCGTTATTGCGAACTTGGGGAAGCCCATTCTGAAGTGTAGAAAGGAGCTGGTCAAAAGACTTCTCCGTATAATCGGGAAGTAATTGATTATTTCGAATGAGCTTGACCAAATCGGAAGCGCGGGCGCCGCTTTGATATCCCCAGCCCTTGATGTCGCAGATCACCTTCATGGTGCTTTCAAAGGCATTGTTGGCATTGGTTACCGCCTCGGCATTGCGGCCCGCGCGATAATGTTCGTGAGCCCTCAGGTATTCCTCTTGAGGCCCCTTGAATTTATTGTCAGAAAGCAACGCTAGAGCTGGCCTAACAACTTCGCGATGGACAAACTCGCTATCAATGCGAATAATTATCCCACTCTCGAATTTATATCCGAACGCCTCTTGTCGAAACCGTTCATTCAATTCATTTATTGCATCTTCAGGGGATTGCACAATCCCACAATCTGCACGAGCGCTGGCTGTCTGGGGAATATTCTTCATGGTATCAATATAAGAAAAACTTACCTCGATAATATCTAGGAAGTTTTCAACACATTCAACCATTCGTAGATACGCACAGCAGTCATTTTTCGGATCATTTGATCGTGCAACAAGAAATTCCACTCCGTACTCTCGACAAATTGTCATGTGAATATTGTTCCACACTGTTCCGCTGAGAGAATAGTCGTTTCGAAATAAATAATTACCAATAGCTGTTTTCCAGATATGCCGAATCTGTTCCCGCAAAATATTGGGGATTTGATCATACTGATACACGTCTGGTTCTTGTTGAAGCTCGCGGCGTCGCCGGCGAGAGTACAGGTCATAGATCATGGAAAATAGCGCCGTTTTGTAAGCGGACACCTGTCCGGCATGCTATCCGTTGAGGGCTACCCGCCCCCAACACATCATGGACACAACATATCGCCGATTTGCACCTCATCCGCGAGCGTGCTTTCCACCCCCACATTGACGCCGCCCCCCGTAAAGCGTATCTACGCGGCAAGTTCCAGGAGGCTCCCGCAACCGCACGTCCAAGCCCATGACCCCGGTGTGACGCCCTCCGAGCCGCATCCCGCAACTCCCTGCGCGCGCGGCAAAAACACGAGGATCGCTCCATGCCCGAATATCGCTCCCGCACCTCCACCCATGGCCGCAACATGGCCGGCGCCCGCGGCCTCTGGCGCGCCACCGGCATGACGGATGCGGATTTCGGCAAGCCGATCATCGCCATCGCCAATTCCTTCACGCAGTTCGTGCCCGGTCACGTGCACCTGAAGGACCTCGGCCAGCTGGTCGCGCGCGAGATCGAGAAGGCGGGCGGCGTCGCCAAGGAATTCAACACCATCGCCATCGACGACGGCATCGCCATGGGCCACGGCGGCATGCTCTATTCGCTGCCCAGCCGCGAGCTGATCGCCGACTCCGTCGAGTACATGGTCAACGCCCATTGCGCCGACGCGATGGTGTGCATCTCCAATTGCGACAAGATCACGCCCGGCATGCTGATGGCGAGCGCTGCGGCTCAACATCCCCACGATTTTCATCTCCGGCGGCCCGATGGAAGCGGGCAAGGTGACGATCAAGGGGCAAACGCTGGCCGTGGACCTCATCGACGCCATGATCAAGGGCGCGGACAAGATCCGTCAGCGACGAGGAGGCGCTGGCCTACGAGCGCGAGAGCTGCCCGACCTGCGGCTCGTGCTCCGGCATGTTCACGGCCAACTCGATGAACTGCCTGACCGAGGCGCTGGGGCTGGCGCTGCCCGGCAACGGCACGCTGGTCGCGACGCACGCGGACCGCAAGGAGCTGTTCCTCGAAGCCGGCCGCCGCATCGTGGAGCTGGCCAAGCGCTATTACGAGAAGGACGACGCGAGCGCACTGCCGCGCTCCATCGCCAATTTCCAGGCGTTCGAGAACGCCATGACGCTCGACATCGCCATGGGCGGCTCGACCAACACCGTGCTGCATCTGCTGGCGGCGGCGGAGGAAGGCGGCGTTCCCTTCACCATGGCCGACATCGACCGGCTGTCGCGGCGCACGCCCTGCCTGTGCAAGGTCGCGCCGAGCGTGGCCGACGTGCATCTGGAGGACGTGCATCGCGCGGGCGGCATCATGGCGATCCTCGGCCAGCTCGACCGCGCCGGGCTCATCAATCGCGATTGCCCGACCGTGCACACCGGCAACGCATCGCCGAAGCGCTCGACCACTGGGACATCAGCCGCAGCCAATCGGCCGGAGGTGCAGCAGCTTTTCCTGCGCGGCGCCCGGCGGCGTGCGCACCACGGAGGCGTTCAGCCAGTCCAAGCGCTCCGGACGCGCTCGACACTCGACCGCGCCGAGCGGCGTGATCCGCTCGGCCGGCAACGCCTTCTCGAAGGACGGCGGGCTGGCGGTGCTGTACGGCAATATCGCGCGCGGACGGCTGCATCGTGAAGACGGCGGGCGTCGATGAAAGCTGCCTCAAATTCTCCGGCCCGGCGGTGATCTGCGAGAGCCAGGAGGAGGCCGTGGAGCAAGATCCTCGGCGGCGGCGTGAAGGCGGGCGACGTGGTGATCGTGCGCTACGAAGGCCCCATCGGCGGCCCCGGCATGCAGGAGATGCTCTACCCCACCAGCTACTTGAAGAGCATCGGGCCTCGGCAAGCAATGCGCGCTGATCACCGACGGGCGCTTCTCGGGCGGCACCTCCGGGCTGTCCATCGGCCACGTCTCGCCGGAAGCGGCCGAGGGCGGCGCCATCGCGCTGATCGAGCCGGGCGATATCGTCGACATCGACATCCCCGCGCGCACCATCAATGTGCGGCTGAGCGGCGAGGAGCTGGCGGCGCGGCGCAAGGCGATGGAGGCCGAGGGCGGTGCGGCGTGGAAGCCGGCGGGCCGCGCAGCGCCAGGTGAGCCAGGCGCTCAGGGTCTACGCCGCGATGGCCACCAGCGCGGCACGCGGGGCCGTGCGCGATGTGAACAGGGTTGGCGGCTGAGGTTTGGCGCGGTTGCTGGACCGGGAGACCGTAACAGGGAACTCTACCCAGCACCGCTATTTCCGCCTCTTTCAAATTTCGAGCGGGTAGCTCCGCCGTCTGCAATGCCCAAAGCCGGCATTCCTCGTCAGGCCGAGGCGATGCCGGAGGCATCGCTTGGGTTCATACAAAATCCGGCTGAATGCATCTCAGCGCGCCCTTCTAAACAGCCGGTGCCAAGTGAGATTTCTCTGTTCGGCCGGAACCATTTCTCCGTCCCGGCCATGCACAAGCCCAATGCTGCCGCGCGCAGGATGGGTCAAGGATGCGCGATCTTGCGCACGGCCGGAGGCCGCTTGTCCTTGACGCATCCGAGCACGGCCGCATGCTGATGTGCGGCGGGGTTAGCGGCAATCGCTTAACCCCGCTCGAAATTCAAAACATCCCTATTTCTTCCCATCGGCGGCGCGTGGCCGGAACGGCGCCGGGTCGCGGCCAAATTTCGCGTCGTTGCAGGTCTTTCCGGCGGCGAACAGCGCCAGATTGGCCCTGATGCTGGCGGCGGCCAACTGGCCAGCCGCCTTCTCCGCCTCCCGCTCGACGCGAATTGCAGTGGCGAAATCGCCGTTTTGCGCGTGTGCGCAGGCGAGCGTATCCAGGTTTTCGCTGTCGGGCAGCAACCCGGCGGCACGCTCCGCATATCGCCGCGCTTTTGCGCCGTCCCGCAATTCCCGCTTGGGAGCGGTGGCATAAAACCACGCGAGGTTGTTGGCCGCCAGGGGCCGCACCGCGTCGCGCGTCATCGAACGCTCGAAAAGCTCCGTCATCCGCGCATAATCGCCGCGCCAAGACCAGGCCATGGCGAGCAGGGCGTCGTAAGCGCCCGTAACCTCCACCTCGGACATGGAACGCAGGACGCCGCCGCGCCCCTCGAAGCGGGCGGGAATGCGCCACGCGCGGCGGTAATAGGCGTCGTCCGCCACGAAACCATCCATGGTCTCGAAATCAACCCAATGCGCGGGGCCGGTCTCCCAGCGCACGAATTTGTGCAAGGGAATGTCCACCAGCTTCAGCGGGTATTTCATCACTTCGGTGATAGCGAGATAAACGAACGCGGCAATGTCGCAGTCGGCGACGTAAAAAGGGCCGTGGCCGCGCGCGCTGATGAAGGCCCGGCGGCGGTGGTTGTGGGGCTGATTCTTCAGCTCGCTCAGCGCCTTGGCGTCTGTGTACATCGTCGGCGTCAAACCATCGCTCAGCAGATGCACCTGCCCATGGCCGGGATAGACGAAGCCATGGCGGAGGAGGATGCAGTCGATCCGCAGCAGTGCGTCACCTGCGAACTTGGCCGCCTCTGCGGGCGGCAGGCCGGCGGGATAGGGCTTCAGCGTGGCCTGTGCCTCGCCGATGAGCGCGTCGAGAATGGCGTGCATGCCGCCGGAGACGCGCATTTCGCCCGCCCCGTCTTCGCTGTCCAGCAGGCGGTGAGCGATGGTGTCGTATTTGCGCTGGTATCCGGGAGGGGCTGGCGCGAATGCGGGCGCGGGCGAAACCGATGCGCAGCTATTGGGTTTGTGCGGCTGGAAGACCGGGGCGGCACGCAAATCATGCACGAAGCCGCAAGCCAGCGCCAATGCAGTGAACAAGGGCAGCAATCCGCGAATCAGGCCATCACGCGCAAGGCACCTGCCAGACATCTATCCTTCTTCGCTCCCTCACCACCTGTCCACCGCGGGGTCAGAATCAGGCGGGCCACACAACTATGGCCCGCCAGTGCCTCGCCGCATTGAATGTGACGATGCCTACCGGATGCAGCTCAGCGGAATTAGAACGCGGTCGGCCTTTTTCTTTTGCTCTTCGCTGAGCGTGCCATACAGCGTTGTAAGTGTGGGCTTGAGTTCCTTCAACGAAGCAACCCGGCCGTCCAGCGCGGCAATTCTGAGGTCGTAGCTCTCAAGCGCGGATTTCGGCCCCTTCTTGGCTTTCAGCTCGCCGCGCAGTGACTGAAGCGTTTCCAAATTGTGCTTCAGCGCCTTGGCGTATTCGCCCCAAACGGAATCCTGAGCGCTGGTGATCGCCAGTTCCTTCTTCAGCAGCACGACACGCTCGTCCGCGAACGCGCTCAGCTCGCTGGCGGACAGCTTCTTGAACGGGCAGATGCCGTGTTTCGGGTCGAGCTTGATCCCTTCCAGCGCGGCGCCTTCGTGGTCCGCCGCCTTTTCCTCCGCGAACGCTGGCGTGGAAATTGCGAGGAAACCGGCCAGGATGACTGGCATGGTTAACATCAAACTGCGTTTCATGATATGAATTCCCTTCATGGTGGTGGAGCAGACGGCGGTGTTTCCTGAGCAGGGTGCCCGCCTCATTACGGCGTTTGTGCCGGAGCGCACCCGCGCACCAGCCGGTATTCAGTTTCAATAGGACGTTTCATGACATTTTCAAACCGCCAGCGTCAGCCCGCAACCGTTTGAATTCACGAGATATTGAACAACGTCGAGCCTATAAAGGTAACCCCGCTGGTTTTGAGGGAAAACTCTATGAAAACAAGGCGTATAAACAGATCAGTGGAGACCATCTCGTAACACGGCAATGTCCTGCGGCGCAACTTTTGTTACGAGATGGCCGGATGTAATTTAAAAAAAGCCGCGATTTGCGGGCATACTGCGGGGTACGGGTGAAATTTTGCTTTAAACATTTACCAGCCCATTCTCTCAGAGTGAAACATGGCGTTGAATGCTGATCTTCTGTGGCTGCTTGCCGCCCTGCTTGCCGGCGGCTTTGTATCGGGCATGCTGGCAGGATTGTTCGGAGTCGGCGGCGGCGGGATTATGGTGCCGGTGCTGTATGAACTTTTCCACGCCATCGGTGTCCCGGAGGAGATGCGCATGCATCTCGCGGTGGGGACGTCGCTTGCCATCATCATCCCGACCGGGTTCCGTTCGGCCCGGGCGCACGCCAAGCGCGGGGCGATCAATTTTGATGTTATTTGGCATCTGGGGCCGGCCGTCATCGTGGGGGTGCTGGCTGGGATTATCCTTACACGTGCGGCAAACGGGTCGCTGCTGAAGGTCGTGTTCGCTGCCTCCGCGGTGATTATGGCGGCAAAGCTGCTGGCCGGGAGCGACCGGTGGCAACTCGGCGCCAAACTGCCGGGTAGCCCCGTAGGAATTTTGACGGGCCTTGTCATCGGCCTCATTTCCTCACTCATGGGGGTCGGCGGCGGCGTTTATGTCAGCTCCTACATGACGCTCTATGGACGCCCAATCCACCATGCCGTCGCAACGTCATCGGGCTTCGGGCCGATCATCGCAATTCCCGCCACACTTGGTTACGTCTGGGCGGGGTGGAATATGACAGGATTGCCGCCCGGCAGCTTTGGGTATGTGAGCCTGGCCGGGGCGGCAATCGTTATTCCAGTGAGCGTGCTTGCCGCGCCGCTAGGCGTATATTTTGCCCACGGCATCTCACGCCGGAAACTGGAGTTCGGGTTCGCCGTGTTTCTCATGGCCATGGGAACCCGTTTCGTCCTGAGCTTGATGGGCCTCTGATGCGGCATTGCCACCCAGGACACTTATCGCGCCGCAAGTGCCTTTTCGGCGAATGCACGGTTGACGAATTGTTCGTAGGCAGGCCTTGGCGCATCTTTGCTAAGGTAAACCTCCAGGCCCGTTTTGAAGCCTTCAGGAGCGATATCGACGGATTTCGCGTAAAGATTGTCGGCCACCATACGCTGCACAGCGGCTTCGACAACCTCAGGCGCCAGTTTGGGAAACTCCTTTTTCGCAACAGCCACGGCCATGGCAGGATCCTTCGCCATCAGCGTTAACGCTTCTTGCAACCCATTGACGAAATGCTGCGCGGTATCGGGATCGATGTCCTTGCGGGTTGACACCGCTGAGGACACGAAATTCCCGTGAGTCTTCGGGAAGCTGGCCAGCACCTTCTTTCCAAGCATCACGGACCAGTCAGTCGCTGGCTCTCCCGCAACGGCGAATTGAACTTTATCCCCGAGCGTTAGCAGCGCGGCGGCTTCGGACCCAAGCTTTACTTCCATCAGCTTGATGTCTTTTTCCGGGTCCAAGCCACTTTCGCGAACTAATTTCAAGAATAGCGCCGTGGTGGTTGTTGGCATTTTGCCAACGATAACCGTCTGCCCTTTCAGGCTGGTCAGGTCTTTGAACTCGAAATCCTGCGGACCGACAATCCATACGGCCGCCCCGTTCACGCAGTTTGCCACGAGCTGAACCGGTGCGCCTTTCGCAGCGGCGGTAGCACTCCAGGCCGAGGCAGTGAGCGCAAACTGCGCTTTGCCCTCAGACAAATCGGCGATGGCTGCATTCGCGCCTTTGGCAGTTTCCTTTGTCACGTCCAGCCCGTGCTTCGCGAACAGGCCTTCATCTATCGCAACATAGAGCGGCAGATAGAGAAGAGTTTGAAGCGCCTGCGTAACGACGACCTTCTTATTCTCGGCCGAAGCCGTTCCCCCGAATTGGAGCATAGATACTATGGCCAGAGCGGCAACCAGACAAATTCTGAGCAAGAACGCCTCCTATCACACGAACATTTACAGCAAGACCGGCAGACACCTCAGACAGCCCGAAAGCGGCGGAGGGAAGAATTACTAGCGATTGTTTTGTCCGAAGAATGGCGGCGAAGCATACACCCCCTCGAATTCGAAATCGAGCGATTACTGCGCCAATAAAAGCGACGGCCGGGCGCCATCCAGAAGGTGAGATGTATACATACTATCCTTGAAAGCATACACGCCACATCTTAACAGTACCCAAATATTTCGACGGTCACGGATTCCGCTTGTTTCCGTACAATGAAGATACGTGCATTCCCTTCCCCAGCTTATAGGCAATGAAGTAAGGCATATTTGGGGCCTTTGCGGATCGTGTTGCCGCTGCGTTTGCCACTGAATAGCCAGGATTATGCCAAAATGAAACACTAATTGCGATGATATCCTGCTCACACGCGATGCGATGCGGCACAGAAACAGTGCTGGAATCGTTAGCATAATATGATCTCGATTGCATCTCGAAAGGTTAATTGGAGGAGAGGCGCGTTGGTGAAGAGGCGGCTGGTGTGCGGTTGCACTGGATAATGAGGATGCAACTCGGGATCGTAAGGCTTGGCCTCTCAACAAATATAGCGCATTTGCGTGACATGCAAATGGCTGCGCCATGCTGTTCACAGCGGACACAGCTTTCCTTCACAGCATTGTCACATGACTATGCAACAAAAATACCTTAGCAATAAGCATTGAGCAGCTTCCTTAAAGCTTTATTATGGGACGGCTCGCTTTCGCGTGAGAGATTTCGATTTTCGGTGCAGTAATTCAAATTGAAAACACCTTGGAGAGGGTAGTAGTAATGTCAATGCGTAATGCGAATATCCTAGGCATCGCCGCAAGTTTACGAAACGCCCGATGGGGAAGCGGCAACAGGCGGCTGGTTTCCCAGCTAGAAAAAATCGGCAGCAAAGACGAGCTACTCACATTTCTTACCAAGGAATTCGAATTACATCTCGAAAACTTTCTTCAAGCTGGGCGGCGCGAAGGTAAGCAATTCCTTGAGATTTACAAAAACCTTTCCAAAACGAACGGCGAAAACGGCCTCAGCAATTCCGAGGTCGCGCTGGCGGCAGCGCTTTGGGCCGCTTCAAAAGAAGGTGCGGAGATCGGCCATACGTCGCTGTCGGAATATTTCGGTGTTTTTGGCGAGGTTCGCAACGGCGAACGGCTGAAGCGCAAGCTGATGCAGGCGGACGGCGTCATCGTTTCCGGGCCGGTTTATTTCGGCGACCGCGGCAGCCTGGCGGAAAGCCTCATTGATTTCATCGCCCGCGACCCGGAGTTGCGGGACGCCATGGCCGGGCTGTATGGCGGTATCGCGGTGGGGGCCAAGCGTAATGGCGGCCAGGAAACGACGCTCATCTACCAGATGGTGGACATGCTCGGCCTGGGGATGCTGGCCATCGGCAACGACAGCGAAACCACCGCGCAATACGGCGGAACCGGCCACGCGGGCGACGTCGGAACCATGCACAAGGACATTTACGGCATCGACACCTCAATGGGCGTCGGCCGCCGCATGGCCAAGGTTCTGAAAACACTCGGCATGCGGGAGCAACTGGCGGACCTGCCGCGTCCCCTGTTCATGATCCTCCAGGACGTGGACGGCATCGCCCGCCGCACGGTGGAGGAGCTGGCCGGACGCCTGCAATCCCGCATGGAGCCAACGATTCTCGACGTCACCGGCGAACAAATCCGGCGCTGCATCGCCTGCGACATCTGCCCGACCCATGTCGGCGTGGACAGCGAATACCGGTGCATCATCAAATCCGACAACGACAGCCTGCCGGAACTCCACGGGCAGCTCATGGGCCACGACATGCTAATTCCCGTGGTGGCGACGGCCCGCGACCGGACCCGCGTCACCGGCAATTACCAAACCTTCGTCGAGAGGAGCCGCTATCTCCGGCGGGGCGACTATTTCTGGTCCGACCTGCTGGTGGCGCCGCTGACGCTGACTGAAAACGCGGGCTACGACACCTACTCGATCCGTCAGATGACCTCCTTCGTGCGGCACCACACGGTGATGTCCCAGCCGCTGGTTGGCCAGATCACTGGGGGAAGCGTGGCCGGTCTCGACGGGATCGTACAAGGGCTGGAAACGGCCCTTGGCATGGCTGGCCGCCTTGTTGCCGGCCGTCTTGCCTCGAACATCGGCCAGGAGCATCGCTACAATCCGGTCGGGTATGTGCTGAGCGCCGACAAGGATGTGGAGGACGAGAAGATGCGGCGGCGGCGCGCGATGCTCGAAGACCGCGAGATGCGGTTCGCGGCGCAAGCGCAGCAGCGGCTTCTGCGCAAGGCTGTTAATTATTGACGGCATGACAGCGAAGATTTGAGCGCTTCCGGGCGCTCAAATCGGCCCCCCGCACTTCTTCGCGCCCCAGCCGGTTGACAACCGGCGGAGAAAGCCGCTATCCGGGCCGCTGAAGCGCGCTTTGCGGCAGACCTCCGGGGGAGTTAACACAAGTGCCGTTCAACAATCCCGCCGCCACGCCGGCCGCGAACAGTTCCGCGCGAGCCAGCGCCAGCCATCGCCGTGGAAGCGCCAGGGATATTTCCATTGGCGTCCTGAGCTACGGCGCGCAGGCAACGCTGAGCCGCTCGCTGGAGTCGCACAAGGCCGCTGGTCTCCCGGACATCGCGGGCGAGTTTTTCGTCTATTTCAACGCCCTGTGCGATGTGGATGTGAAGACCGCCAGCGCCGCCGGGGTTCGGTATTACGGGGACACCACCAACACCGGCATATACGGCGGCTTCCGGCACATCGCCGAGGCGGCGACAAAGCCATACGTTCTCATTCTCGAAAACGATATCGTTTCAAATCCGCAAGGCGCGGATGTCGAGGCGTGCCTGGAAAGCTGCGTCGCGGACATGATCGAGCATAAAATCAGCGTCTTCAGCCTGAGATCGCGAGCCGCCCCCGGTCAGGGCATTGTCTTCGGCAAATACCTCAAATGTTTTCCGGTTCTGGAGCCGCTGACCGGCAAGATTGCTCCGCAAGGGCTGCCGCTGATGTCACGGCTTGGCATGCATTTGAAACATGGGCATACCGGCAAATTCCCGCGCCGGCGCAATTTATGTGGAAAAACATCCCGAAATCGCTCAGCCCGCCGCGATCAGCAAACTGCCCAGCGGCAACTATCTCACCACGTCGCGCTTCCGCAATTGGAGCAATCAATCGGTGCTCGTCGAGCGTTCCTTCTTCCTCGATGTGGTTTGCCGCCGGGTCGAAGAATACCCCGACCGGCGCCTCATCAACGGCTATCAGGATATCGAGCGCGCGCTCAACAACTGGTGGTGGCGGCGGCTCGGCGTGCGGATGGGACACGCGGCCAGCGGCATCTTCACCCACGCGCGCTAAACCACTGAAACATCAGTCATCCATTTCCTTTTGAAGGGCCATCAGCTATAACCTGCGGCAAGTCGTGGCGTTTCCCCATAGTCACGAACCCTAAACAGCATAAAGATCATGGACAGGCTCGGCTACCTATCAACGTTTCTACAGCGTCGCCCTGCGGCATCAGCGGCGCTGTTCCTTAGCCTGCACACGGCAATCTGGACGGTATTCGCTGTCGTTTCGAACGACGGCAGTCTCCACCCCGACATGACCGAGGCCTATGGCTGGGGGCGCGAGTTCCAGCTCGGCTATTACAAGCATCCGCCCTTCTGGGCCTGGATCGCCGGCGGCTGGTTCAAGGTGTTTCCGCGCGAGGACTGGGCCTTCTATCTGCTGGCCACGCTGAACATCAGCATCGGCTTCATCGGCATCTGGCGGCTGACCGGCCTGTTTACGCAAGGCCCGGCCCGTCTGACGGCGGTCCTGCTGCTGGCGCTGCTGCCGTTCTATACCTTCCAGGCCCAGCAATTTAACGCCAACTTCATGCTCGTCTCGCTGTGGCCGTGGACCCTCTATTTCTTCGTGCGCTCGATGGACGAGCCGAAGCTGCGTTATGGCCTCTGGCTGGGGGCGCTGGGGGCTGCGGGGCTGCTGTCCAAATACTACATGGGGCTGCTGCTGGGAGCGTGTGCGCTGGCCTCCTTCGCTCACCCGAATTGGCGGCGGTACTACACCTCCGCCGTGCCCTACCTTGCAGCCGCCGTGTGCACGCTCCTGGTGACGCCGCATATCTGGTGGCTGCTGAACAACGATTTCCGAACCTTCCAATATCTCGAAACGCGGACGGCGTTTGCAACGGAGACCGTGCACAAGAGCATCCTCTCATTCATTGGCGGCTGCCTGGCTTTCAACGCCGTGGCCATAGCCATCGTCGCAGCCGCCCGGATGCTCGACCGGCGGGCGGGACAACAGCCCTCTGCACCGCCCGTCGCCCCGGACCGCCAGCTATTCGTGATCATTCTGGCATTGGGGCCATTCGTTCTGACCGTCATCGCCGGCATCGCCGGGCATACAAGGCTGTCCCCGAATTTCGCCAGTCCGATATTATTCCTCATTCCATTGCTGCTGCTCATGTGGCTGCGGCCGGCCCTGGAGCGCACCGCGCGCATAACGGCCGCCGCCGCCGCCATCATCCTGGGCGGGGGACTGCTGCTGTCGCCGGCAATTCCTTACCTCAATCCGCTGAAACGCACCTCGATACAGCCGGCCATCGAAATCGCCAGGGAAGCCACGCGCATCTGGCACGAAGCCACAGCGATGCCGCTGCGCACGGTGGCCGGGCGCTTCTCCATGGAGGTCACGTTCTACAGCGGCGACGACACGTCGGTTTTCACCAACTTCGATGTGCACGCCTCTCCGTGGATCAATCGCACCCGGATCGAGGAGACCGGCCTGCTGGCGATTTGCCTTGAGGGTGACGATGGATGCCGCGCGCACGCCATGGCATATGGCGGGCCGCAAATGCTGGACACCAGTGTTACGGTCGCCCACAGGCTTGGCGGCAGGACCGCCGCGCCGGTCAACTTCCGGCTGTTCATCATTCCCCCCACCCGCCTGGGCGGCGCCGCGGTCTTGCAGTGATCCGTCCGGCCGCCGCACAGTTTTGACTTCAAGGGCACGCGGCTGCGCGGTACCATCGGGAGGCGGGGGAGCATTTGTCTGGTTCCCCTTCGCCATTAGCGGCAAATCGCATTTGTCAACGGCGGCGGGACCGGCGGCAGGGATCGCCCCGGCCTTCAGGATCAAGGGGGTTTTCTAATGGAAGTATCCCGGACATCGGGCAGTAGCAATTTTGTGAGCTGGGCCGGCTGGCTTCTCGTGGCCATCGCCGGCGCGTTCGCCCTCGGCACCATCGCGCTGCAATCGCGGCGAGACCATCAACGCCGTCTGGCTGGTGTCGCCGCCGTGTGCGTCTACCTCATCGCCTACCGCTTCTACAGCCTGTTCATCGCCGACAAGGTGCTGCGGCTCGACGCCGAGCCGGCACACGCCGGCCGTCCGCCACAACGACGGCCTCGATTACGTGCCGACCAACAAATACGTGCTGTTCGGCCACCATTTCGCGGCCATCGCCGGCGCCGGCCCGCTGGTCGGCCCGGTGCTCGCCGCGCAGATGGGCTACCTGCCCGGCACGCTGTGGATCCTCGCCGGCGTGGTGTTCGCCGGCGCGGTGCAGGACTTCATCGTGCTGTTCATCTCCACGCGCCGCGACGGCCGCTCGCTCGGCGACATGATCCGCGCCGAGATGGGCCCGATCGCCGGCGTGCATCGCGCTGTTCGGCATCCTGCTGATCATGATCATCCTGCTCGCCGTGCTGGCGCTGGTCGTGGTCAAGGCGCTGGCGGACAGCCCGTGGGGCACGTTCACCGTGTGCGCGACCATCCCGATCGCGCTGCTCATGGGCGTCTACATGCGCTTCATCCGGCCCGGGCCGGATCGCGCGAGATGTCGGTCATCGGCTTCGTGCTGCTGATGCTCGCGATCGTCGTACGGCGGACACGTCGCCGAGACGCCCGCGCTGGCGCCGCTGTTCACCTTCAACGGCGCGACGCTGGCGCTGGATGCTGATCGGCTACGGCTTCGTCGCCTCGGTGCTGCCGGTGTGGCTGCTGCTGGCGCCGCGCGACTACCTGTCCACCTTCCTCAAGATCGGCACCATCGTCGGCGCTGGCGATCGGCATCCTGCTCGTCGCGCCCGAGCTGAAGATGCCGGCGCTGACGCAGCTTCATCGACGGCACCGGCCCGGTGTTCGCCGGGCAGCCTGTTCCCGTTCCTGTTCATCACCATCGCCTGCGGCGCGGTGTCCGGCTTCCACGCGCTGATCTCCTCCGGCACCACGCCGAAGATGCTCGAGCAACGAGACCGCACGCCCGCTTCATCGGCTACGGCGCCATGCTGATGGAATCCTTCGTCGCCATCATGGCGCTGATCGCCGCCTCGCGTGCTCGAGCCGGGCGTCTACTTCGCCATGAACAGCCCGGCCGGCGCTGATCGGCACCGACGCCGCAGCAGGCCGCGCAGGCGATCTCCAGCTGGGGCTTCGTCGTCACGCCGGAGATGCTGACGCAGATCGCGCAAGGACGTCGGCGAGAAGACGCATCCTGTCGCGCACCGGCGGCGCGCCGACGCTGGCGGTCGGCATGGCGCAGATCCTGTCCAGCGTGTTCGGCGGCAAGGCGCATGATGGCGTTCTGGTACCACTTCGCCATCCTGTTCGAGGCGCTGTTCATCCTGACCGACGGTCGACGCCGGCACGCGCGTCGGCCGCTTCATGATCCAGGATCTGCTCGGCACCTTCGTGCCCGCCGCTGCGGCGACACCGAGTCCTGGGCCGCCAACCTGATCGCGACCGGCGCTGTGCGTGTCGGCCGTGGGGCTACTTCCTCTACCAGGGCGTGGTCGATCCGCTGGGCGGCATCAACACGCTGTGGCCGCTGTTCGGCATCGCCAACCAGATGCTGGCCGGCGATCGCGCTGATGCTGTGCACCGTCGTGCTGTTCAAGATGAAGCGCGAGCGCTACGCCTGGGTGACGATCGCTGCCGACGGCCTGGCTGCTGGTCTGCACGCTGACCGCCGGCTGGCAGAAGATGTTCCACGCCGACGCCGCGCATCGGCTTCCTCGCCCACGCCCGCAAGTTCGGCGACGCGCTGGCGCAGCGGGCAAGGTGCTGGCGCCGGCCAAAGACCATCGACGCAGATGCAGCCGCATCGTCTTCAACGACTATGTCGACGCCACGCTGTGCGGGCTGTTCATGGCGGTCGTGGTGTCGATGGTGGTGTTCGGCGTGATGGCGATTTTCAAGGCGCTGGGCAATCCGCATGCGACAACCGTGGAGGTTGGCCATGGCGCGGCGGCTTAAGGCGGCAATCTCCGGCCTGCGGAAGTTCGGCGGTTTTCTGGGGCGCACTGCCAACCTCATGGTCGGCATGCCGCACTATGAAACCTACGCGGAGCACCGCCGCGCGTGCCATCCGGGCGCGCCCATCATGAGCCGCGAGGAGTTCTTCCGCGAGCGGCAGGCGGCCCGGTATGGCGGCGGCAAGAGCCGGTTCAACCGCTGCTGCTGAGGCGGGAATGAAACACCCGCGGGGGCGGCCCATCCCCCGCAGGGCGATGCCTCTCCCGCGTCATATGCGACGAACAAATACGCTGTAGGCCGCCGCCGCGCGTGGTAAATTGGCCTCCACATCAACGGGGAGGGTTCATGCGCGTCCTAATTGTCGGCGCCGGCGCGGTCGGCGGCTATTTCGGCGGGCGGCTCATGGAGCGAGGCCGCAATGTTACGTTCCTGGTGCGCCCCGGCCGCCGCGCGCAACTCACCGCCTCCGGCCTGATCGTCAAGAGCCACAAGGGCGACATCGCGCTTCCCGTCCCCACGGTGCAGTCCGATGAGATCACCAGCCCGTGGGATCTGATCGTCGTCAGTTGCAAAGCCTACAGCCTCGCCGGCGCCATCGACAGCTTCGCGGCGGCGGTTGGGCCGCAAACCGCGATCCTGCCGCTGTTGAACGGCATGCGCCATCTCGACGTGCTGGAGCAGCGCTTCGGCAAGGAGCGCGTGCTGGGCGGCTTGTGCTCCATCATCACGACGCTGGACGCCGATGGCGTGATCCACCATTCCAGCGATATGCACACCCTGGTTTTCGGCGAGCGCGACGGCGGCGATAGTCCGCGCGTGCATGCCATTACCGCGCTGTTCGAGCCGGTCAACGCCGGCTGGAGGCCCAGCGCCAAAATCGTGCTGGAGATGTGGGAGAAGTGGGTGTTCCTGTCGGCGCTGGCCGCGTCCACCTGCCTGTTCCGCGCCAGCATCGGCGACATCGTGACGGCGGGCGGCGGCGCAACCATCTCCGCACTGCTGGACGAGGCGCAGGCCATCGCCGTGGCGGCGGGCTATGGCGCACGTCCCGAGGTGCTGGAACGGACCCGCGCGCAATTGACCTCCGCCAATTCGCCGTTCACCTCCTCGATGCTGCGCGACATCGAGAAGGGCGGCGCGATCGAAGCCGATCACGTCATCGGCGATCTCCTGGCGCGAGGCGAGGCGGCGGGGCTCGATACGCCGCTGCTGCGGCTCGCGTACATCCACCTGAAGGCTTACGAAGCGCGGCAGCAGCGGCAGACGGTATAACGCCGGGTCCGCTGAAACGCGCCCCTTCCACGAAAGGCAAAAAGGTTGATTTGTCCGGCGGAGTCTTAGTTGTCGTCACTCTGTGCTACGCCCAACCGCTCCTTCGCGCCTCCGGCGCTCATTACATTGGCGCGGGGCTCCGGTGTGTAAGCAACGGGCCGGAGATTGCCACGGGCGTCACCCTTGCCGCATTTACTGCCCCAAGCCGGCATTCTTCTTATGGGCCAGAGTTCTAAGTAGTCGTCGCTCTGTGCTGCGCCCAACCGCTCCTTCGCGGCTCCGCCGCTCAATACACTGGCGCGGGGCTTCGGCGTGTAAACAATTGGCCGGAGTCCGCCACTGGCGTCACGCCTGCCGCCTTCACTGCCCCAAGCTGGCATTCTTTTGTTCGGCCGGAACCATTCTTCCGTCCCGGCCATGCACGAAGTACAAGCCGCCGCGCGCAGGATGGGTCAAGGACGCGCGTCTTCCGCGCGCCCGGAGGGCTTGTCCTTGACGCATCCGAGCACGGTGGCATGATTATGTGCGGCGGGGTTCCATTCCATAGCTTCCAGGAAAACAATTTGGCGGACCCGGTATAATGCCGCCGTCACCGCCCCCCACCGCTCACACCGCGCAGGATGTCCTCCGCCTGCGCGAACAACGCCGGATCGACGCTGCACCCGGAAGCGGCGGCGTTTTCCTCCACCTGCTCCGGCCGCGTGGCGCCGATGATGGCGGAAGCAACGTTCGGCTCGCGCAGCACCCAGGCCAGCGCAAACTGGCCCATGGTCAGCCCCGCCGCGTCCGCCAGCGGGCGAAGCCGCTGCACGCGCTCCAGCACATCGTCGCCGAGCCACGCCTTGTTGCGCAGGAAATCGCCCATGCTGCCGCTCACCGCGCGCGTATCCGCCGGGAATGGCGCGCCCGGCTGGTATTTGCCCGTCAGCACGCCCTGCGCCAGCGGCGACCAGACAATCTGCGAAATTCCGCTCTCCCGGCACAGCGGAATGATCTCCGCCTCCGGCTGCCGCCACAGCAGCGAATATTGCGGCTGGCTCGACACGAAACGTTCCACATCCGCCATGGCCATCGCATCGCGGATGGCATGCGCGGGCCACTCGGAAAAGCCGATCCAGCGGACCTTACCCGCCCGCACCGCATCGGTCAGCGCGGTCATGGTCTCCTCCAGCGGCGTGTCCGGGTCGTAGCGGTGGCACTGGTAGAGATCGACGTAATCCGTCTTCAGCCGGGCCAGCGACTTGTCGAGCTGCTTGACGATCTGCGCGCGCGACAGGCCGCGATCCGTGCGGCTCATGGCGAAGAACAGCTTGGTCGCCAGCACGTAGCTGTCGCGCGGCACACCGGCCAGCGCCTCGCCAAGGAAGCTCTCCGCCGCGCCGCGTCCGTAGATGTTGGCCGTGTCGATGAAGTTGATGCCGAGATCGAGCGCCTTGCGCAGGCAGCCGGCGGCCGCGTCCTTTTCCACGCCGATGCCGTAGGTGAGCCAGGAGCCGAGGGCGATCTCGGAGACCATCGGGCCATTGGCGCCCAGTTTGCGGTATTTCATGGCAGCTCCTTTGTTTCAGTTCCCGCCAGCTTACGCTGCGCTCCGGCCGGACAATCAAAAACCGCCGCGGCTAGGCTTGTCCCATAGCGACTGGCCCGCTTTGCACTGGGCGGGACACTCCGTGCAGCGCATCCAGTAGCGTGTATCATTCAGGTGCACGAAGACCAGCCACGCCCACACCGCGAACGCGATATAGCGCCAAACTCGTAAATCCCTCAGCCACTGGAGCCGTTCGGGCAAGAAAAACGAAGCCACGACTGGCAGCACCACAATTGGCAGTGTCATGAGACTTCCGAACAGCAAGGCCACCACGGTTTGTCCGGCCGAAAATGTCATGCACGGGTCCATCCTGCCTCCTCAAGCTTACTCCGGCCCTGCCCCGCCGGACACCTGCACCGAAAGCACGCGCACCGCACCCAGCGCCGCCACCAGCAGCACGCCCACCAGCGCGGCGATTGCCGGCCATCCCGCGCCCGGCCAGGCGATGCCCGCCAGCGTGCCGATGCCGCTGGAACCGGCATAATAGCAGAACATGTAGATCGCCGCTGCCTGCGCCCGCGATCCCTTGGCCCTGACCGCCAGCCAGCCCGACGCCACCGTGTGCGCGCCGAAAAAGCCGAAGGTCACGGCGGCAATGCCAAGGATGACGAGCGCGAGGCTGCTGCTCAAGGTGAGCGCCACACCCGCCATCATGATGAAAATGCCGATGTACAGCGACCGTGCGCGCCCGATGCGGTCCCCAAGCCGGCCCATGGTGAGCGAGGCGGCGATGCCCACCAGATAGAGCGCGAAAATGGCCCCCACCGCCGTATGCGACAGGCCGAACTCCGGGCTGAGCAGCCGGTAGCTGATGTAATTGTAAATCGTCACGAAGCCGCCCATCAGCACGAAGGCCAGAAAGAACAGCATCAGCAGCGCTTTGTCCGTTAGTTGCGCGCGGAACGACCGGGCCAGCGCCGCCGGAGCGATGGAACTGGGCGTGAAGCGCCGGGACGGCGGCAGCAGACGCCACGCCACGATCCCCAGCACCACGCCGGTCACGCCAATCACCCCCAGCGACCAGCGCCACGAGGCGAAATCCGCCAGCGTTCCGGCGGTGAGACGCCCCGTCATGCCGCCAAGCGCGTTGCCGCCAATGAGCACGCCCGTGACCATGCCGATGCCGCGCGGGTGGCATTCCTCCGCGAGATAGGCCATGGCGATGGCGGGCACGCCGCTCAGCGCGATGCCGGCCAGCAGGCGCAGGATGAGGATATCGGTGAAGCCGCTAGCGAACGCCGCCGCCGCCGTGAATACGCCGCTGGCCAGCAGCGAGCCGATGATGACGCCCCGGCGGCCCAGCTTGTCGGAGATCATGCCGGAGATCAGCAGCATGGGCGCCAGACTGCCGGTCGCGACCGACAGCGACAGGCTGCTCGCCGCCGGCGAAACGCCGAACACGGCGGTGAAAACCGGCATCAGCGGTTGCGTGCAATAGAGCATCAGGAAAGTGCCGAAACCGGCGGCGGCAATGGCCGTGACCGCGTGGCGGAACTCCGGCGTACCCGCCTCCAGCGGCGGCGGTGCAGAAACGGCCGCAGCCGGAACTTGCCCAGACGTCACCGCATCGCCGGTGATCTCATCGGGAGGAACATGCTTCATCGTAAAGTGGGTTTCCCATGCCAAACGGCTCACTGTGCACCATCCGGCGCATCAGTCATATGGCACAAAGGAATTATTTGGGGACGGGGTTCCGCAAACCTGCCGTGCATCCCTCGCATGGCTGGCGCCCGGCCATCATGACGGCGGCGGGCCGGAGCGATGATCCACGCCGCGGTTCCGGCAGCCTCACAGGAGATTGGCCGCCCGAACCGCGACGGAAGCGCGGCCTATTGCACACCGCCAGCGTTGGCGCCCGCCAGCTTCAAAACCAGCGCCGCCGTCTCGTGCCGCAGCGTCGATAGCTTGCGGCACAGCACGCAATTCAGATTGGCCGTATCGTATTGCGGACAGCCCAGGAGTTCCGAGGCCGCCGTCACCATTTGACCGGCAAAACCGGCCTTCTCCCGCAGAGTTGACGCCTGACCGATCGCCGTGGTGAGGCGCATGATTTCCGGCTCGATCGTCTCGAACAGGCCCGCGGCGCAGGTCAGTTGCGAATCGCTCTCAGCCGGCGGCATGGAGCTGTGCCGAGCGGCGTTGCGCCCGGCCATGCTTGGTTGAAGCTTCGCGCGTTTCATGCCGCGGCCTTGCGTGCTGCTGACCGCCCCGCCTGCTTTGCCTGGGATTGAGAGGCTTGCCGGGCTTTGGCCTGACCGGCCTGCTTCGGCTTGGCTTGTGCGGACTGCTTCGCCTTGGGCTGGCTGGCCGGCTTCGCCTTGGCTTGGACCGGCTGCTTTGCCTTGGCTTGGCTGGCTGGCTTCACACGGGCTTGGCTGGCCTGTTTCGGCTTGGCCTGGCTGGCTTGTTTCGCCCTGGTCTGGGACGATGCCGCCTTTATCTGCGAGCCCTTCGCCTGGATCTTCTGCGCGGCGGACTTGGTCTTGCCAGCGGCGGCGGCGCTTCTCGCGGAAGCCGATGCGGCGGTTTTGCTGGCGGCCGGCTGCTTGGGCGCCCGGACGGCCTTCGCCTGCGGCTTGGCATTGCTCCTGGCGGACGGCTGGACCGTGGCTCTGGTTCTCGCCTTGGCTTGAGCCGGTGCCTTAGCCTTGCTCAGTGCTGCCTTGGCTTTCGGCGCGGCCTTCGCTTTCGGCGCGGCCTTCGGCTTGGCTATCGCACTGGCACCAGCCCTGGCCTTTGCCGGGCTCTTTGGCTTGGCCTGGCTCTTGGGCTGCGCCTTGGCGGCGGCAACTTTCGGCGTCTTGGCCTTGGCGGCCCGGCTCTTGGTCTGCTTTGCCTCAGGCTGTGCGGTCTTGCCCTTAGTGGCGGCCTTCCGCTGCCGGCCCTTGGCGTTGGCGGACAGTTCCTTGGCGAGGGCCATCAACTTATCGACCCCTGGGAATTCCTTCAGCCCCAGCCCCATACCGGACTGCTTTTTTCTCTTCGATTGGCGCCCTGTTCCGGCGTCGCTAGAGATGATTTGAGCTATTGGTTGCGTTTTCGCTTGGCTTGATCTGGCCATGGCTATTTAAGTCTCCGCTTTTGTTTAAAAGGCTTTCACGCAGACGAGCCGTTGGCCCTTCTTCCAGCCATTTGGGTTTCTCCTCACCCCTCCCCCAAATCTTAAACCCTTCAAACTGACGGGTGCGTTTGAGAATAGCGCAGTGAGCGTTGTTAACATGACAATCTCATAGCAAAAGTTAGTTTACGGCGCATAAAGGCAATTTATGCAGTGCAATGCATTGATTTAACGTGCCGTTAACTTTGTTTATGAGGAGACACCAAGTATATATGGCATAAAAACACGAGTGTTGCACATTGATGCGGGAATGAAAACGGAATAATCGCATTAAGGTAGGGTATTTTGCACTGCGCTACGGAATAGAAGCAGGCATGGCAGGTATTCGCTGGGGGACTGGCGAATACCTGCTCGCGTAAGCACGCCTTTCAAGTGAGTTTTTCCCGTGGGCCGGAAAAAACAGTTTGCGGAACCTGCTCAGTGGCCGGAGCGCAACCTGCTGGCGGCACTCATTGTTTTCGTTTTCGCTGCCACGAATGACCTGCCGATTACGCCGTTCAATGCCTTCCGGGCTTTGGAGGCCAGCAGGAATTTTTTGTTGGAAGCAGCCCCCGCTTTCAAAGCGGCCTTCGGCTTGGCGCTCGAAACCGTCTTGAGTTTCAACGCGGTTCTGGGCTTGGCGCCGGCCCTGGCTTTCGAAGCAGCCTTCGCCTTGACGGCCGCCTTCGGAGCGGTCTTGGCCTTGACCGGCGCTTTTGCCTTGGCGCTGGCGGCTGTTTTGGCCTTCACTGGCGCTTTCGTCTGAACGCGCGCCCCCGCCTTTGCCTTGACGGCCGCCTTCGTCTTAACGCTCGATGACGCCTTCGCTCTCACTGGCGCCTTGGCCTTGATGCTCGCCGCCGCCTTTGTCTTCACTGGCGTTTTCGCCTTGGCGCTTGCCGCCGCCTTCGCTTTCACCGGCGTTTTCGCCCTGGCGCTGGAAACCGGCTTTGTCCGCACCGGCGCTTTGGTCTTCACGCTCGAAGCTGTCCTGGCCTTCACCGGTGCTTTCGCCTTGGCGCTCGAAACTGTCCTGGCCTTCACCGGCGCTTTCGCTTTGGGACTCGAAGCGGCCTTCCCCTTGACGGGCGCTTTCGCCTTAACGCTCGAAGCCGCCTTCGCCGGCGTTTGGCTCCTGCCGCTGGACGCGGCCTTGACCGCTACCTGGGCTTGACGTTTTCCGCTGGAAGCGGGCTTGGTTTTGGTAGGCATTCGCGTTTTTCCTTCTGACGCATGTCTGGCATTTGCCAGAACCTTGAACATTTCTCCTGCGCGGCGGCACGGATCGAAGCTCATCCGCCAGGAGAGGCAAACCTTCGCGGCAATGCTACCCGCCGCTGCCCCGGCATCCTTTCTTAAAACCGCGAGGCAAAACGGTTCATCCAATCGCCATGCGCCAATTCCTTTTCGCTGGCCAGCAGGCAACCGGGATCGCTCATATTTTCATCATCAATATAAGTATATAAGGGAGCGTCGCGTCAATTGGGGGAAAACCCCATGTAATACACATGTTTTGCAATAATAAATTAACTCGCGGCCGCTTCTATTAACAAAATACTTTGCGCGTAACGTGCAATTATACTACCAGCATTCAGCCGCAGGAAACCGTAATGTCCAGTGTTTCAGTGGCCGCCGGACAAATACTGGCGCACCGTTTCCGCGAGACTCTATCGGATCGAAGGGCTTGGCGATAACCCCCGCCGCACCCAGCGCCAGAAAGCGATCGACCTCGTATTTCTGCGTGCGCGCGGTCATGAACACGGCGGGGATGCTGGCCGTCGCCGGGTTCTCGCGCAGCTTCGCCAGTGTGGCGGGGCCGTCCATCTGAGGCATCATCACGTCGATGAGGATCAAATCGGGCTGCCAGACGGGGGCAACCTCAAGCGCCTCGGCGCCGCTGCCGCATGTCCGCACTTCATGCCGGTCATCCAGCCCCAGCGAAATCTCAACCAGCTCGCGAATGTCTGGCTCGTCGTCAATGTAAAGGATCTTGTCCTGTGTCATCACTCAGCCGCCACTTTCCCGGAAACCGCGATCCCGCAACTTATCGCCATCATGCGGAGGAATTGTTAAACAGCACCACTTAAGGTGGAAAAAAGATCGGAACGAATTCTTTCGTATTGCGTTGGAGCTGTAGAAAATGAGCGACACGGCCGTCTCGGGCGCTCGAATCGGCAGCGGAACCGCGGCGTCTGCGACGGCATTGCCGGCCTGCTTCGGGCTAATCGCCTTGGCATTGCCGCTGCTCGCGCCGCCGCTCTCCGTCATGTTCGGCCTTGCGGCGTGGCGCGACGCGTTCGCACCCGCGCATCTGGCCGCAGCCGCTGGCGCCGTGCTGCTGGCGGCGGGGCTCATGGTTTGCACCTGGCCGGGCGGCGCACGCGCCAGCTCACTCGTCAGCACCATGGCCAGCGCCGCAGCCGGCCTCTCCCTGGCCGCGCTGATCGCGGCCGGCCTTTGGACCGATCACCCATTCCTGCCTTCGTTCGATCCCGCGAGTCCCGGAACCTCTGGCGCCAGCGGTTTGTCCGCCATCAACCCCGCCCTGTTCCTCCTGGCCTCAATCTCCCTGCTCCGTTACGCGGAAAATCCCGGTAGGAGCAGCGCCCGCGGCAAGAGTAGCGCCGCAGCACGTTTCCTGGACAGGCTCGGCTTGTGGACAAGCAAGCTGGGCTTCGGCATCTCCTTTTTTCTGTTCATGTCCAACGTGTTCGAGGACTCCGTTTCCGAACTCGTCACCGGCTTGCAGACGGTGTCCCCCGCAACGGCACTTGCCTACGCGGTCCTTTTCATCGGACTGGCGCCGGCCCGCAAAGATGCCAGCCTGCATACGCTGGTCACTTTCATCATGATCGCAATGATGGTGCCGCTCGCGGCCCTCATGATTCATTTCGTGGAGGATGACCGCGCAATGCGGCTGACTCACGCGCTGAACGGTTTGACCAGCACTGCCAAGAGGCTGGCGGAGCAGCGTCAGGAAATCATCGAAAACACCAAGACGCTGCTGTCCGCGCTGACGCGCGCGCCGGAAATCGCCGCGCCAGGGGACACCTGCGACATTTATCTGGCCCAGACCGCGCTCTATCAGCCATGGGTCAAATCCCTTGCCGTGGTGAGCGCCGAGGGACAAGTCCTGTGCGACAGCGGCCAGCCGCATTATAAGGGCGCCAGCATCGCCCACCGGCCCTATTTCCAGGAAGCGCAGCGCAGCCGGCGCTTCACCCTGAGCGAAGTCGTACTTGCCGTAACTGGCAAATACCAGATCGTGGAAGCCATGCCGACCGACCCGGAAAGCTCCACGTCGCCGCTGATTATTGCGCTGCTCGACCCCATCACCTTCGGTGACAGCGCTCTTGCCTCGACGGGGCTCGACCCCGGCACGGAGGCGACTTTCATCGACCGGGCCGGAACCCTGATCGCCCGCTTTCCCGGCAATCCCGGCGAAGCCGGCAGCAGTCTGGCTTCCCAGAAATATGTCCAGATGGCCCTGGGAAAAGATAGCGCCGTCTATGAAGTCACGGGGAGCGATGGCGCCCCGAAGCTGTATGCCTCCCGGACACTCGCCGGCGGCGCCGGTGTGATAATCCTGGCCAAGGACCGCCACGCCGCGCTGGGGCAGGTGGACACCGAACTGGGAACCCATCTGCTGCTCAGCGCCGCGATCCTCGGCATCGTACTGCTTCTGGGCTACGCGGTTTCGCAGGTGCTGATCTTTGCGCCCCTGCGGCGGCTATCCGATTTCGGACACAGGCTGGAGGAGGGGGATCTGCATGCCCGCCTGCCCATCCGGCCAAGGGGCGAGATCGGCGATGTCTGCCGCGCACTGGATCACATGGCCGATGCGCTGGAGGAACGCGAGGCGCACCTCAAGGCCACGCGCGCATTGTTCGAGTCCGTCTTCAACACCTCCCGCGATTGCATCTACATCTCGAAATGCAGGGACGACGGCCAAATCTACCTGACCATGTCCAATGGGGCCGGCGCCAGGGCGGTGGGCAAGTTACCGGAGCAGATCGCCGGCAAAACCTACCACGAATTATACGGCGACGAGGGCGGCGAGGTCATGGCGGGCGATATCCGCCGCGTCATGGCTCGCGGCCTGCCCATGGAGTTCGAGTACCATCAGGAGGACGTGGACCGGTTTTGGGAGGGCATCCACTTTCCCTTACGCGGCGCGGACGGCAGGATCGACAGCATTTTCACCAGCCTCAACGAGACCACCAGCCGCAAGCGCGTTGACCGCATGAAAAGCGAGTTCATCGCCACGGTCAGCCACGAACTGCGCACACCGCTCACCTCCATCGCCGGCGCGCTCGGCCTGATTATCGGCGGCACGGCCGGTCAGGTGGGCGACAAGGCGGCCAAGCTGCTGCGGATCGCGCATCAAAACGCCATCCGGCTGGTGCGTCTGGTCAACGACATCCTGGACATCGAGAAGATCGAGGCCGGGCATATGGAGTTCGACATCAAGCCGGTCGATTTGAACGCCGCCGTGGAAACGTCGCTGGGCAGCCTGACGGCGTTTGCCCAGAACTACGGTGTCCATGTGGCATTCGACAACCACGGCCTGAAACCCGTAATCAGCGCGGACGAGGACCGGCTTGTGCAGGTCATCACCAACATCGTATCCAACGCCATCAAGTTTTCGCCGCAGGGTGAAACCGTGACGGTGGAACTGAGAGGGAGCGGCAGGCGCGACCTCGCCCGCGTCACCGTGAGCGATCGCGGCCCTGGCATTCCAGAGGCCTTCCAGCCCCGGCTGTTCATGAAATTCTGCCAGGCCGATTGTACCGACACCCGCTCGAAAGGCGGCACCGGCCTCGGTCTCAGCATCTGCAAGGAAATCGTGGAGCGTCTGGGCGGCCGCATCTCGTTCGACACGGCCGAAGGCGCCGGCACCAGCTTCCACATCGACATGCCGATGGCGCAAGCCGCCGCCGCCAGCAAGCCAAAGTTCACCTACGGGGAAGCCATCTGACGGCTCGTCTGCCCGCGTAGAACGAGGGCAGCCACGGGCGTAAGCGCTAAAACCGGTACCACAGCCCAACCACGGCGCCCGGCTGGATGATCTGGTTCTCACCGGCGGCGGTGGTGATGGCGCCCGCCTGGACAGACCATTGCTTCGTCACATCGAACACCGCGCTAAGCTGCGCCTTGGTGTATTTCGTCTGGGTAAAGCCGCCGTAACCAGCGCCGTTGGACACGACGTTGAACGACTGCACCAGGATGAGCAGATCCGGCTTGGGCCGGAAGC
This sequence comes from uncultured Alphaproteobacteria bacterium, assembly GCA_963827885.1. GTDB lineage: Bacteria > Pseudomonadota > Alphaproteobacteria > Rhizobiales > Rhodomicrobiaceae > CAWHDD01. Next base: position 260,094 of record CAWHDD010000004.1, read on the forward strand.
CGAGCGTGGCGTCGAAATGCCACTCGTCCGGCGGCGCGCCGTTGCGCAATCTGTAGCCGGCTTCGAGATTGGCGAAGGAGTCCCAGCTCCCCATCTTGAAACTGCGGGCATAGAGCGCCCGCACGTCGTTTTCGAGATCGGTGTAGCCCGCCTGCGCCGGATCGGTCTTGTCGCGCGGCCCCGGCGGACGCGTTGTGGCCTGGATGGAGAAGGCGCTGTCCGGCGTCGAGTAGAGCCGCACGCGCGCGCCAAACTCGGCGTATTCCAGGCCGGAAAAGCTGCTGCCTTGCGTCCGGGCGTGCAGGTACGTAGGCGTGGCCATGGCGGTCAGCCAGTCCGTGATGCCGTATTCGATCAGCACCGGAAGTTCGGTTTTAGCGTAGTCCGGCCCGCGGACCACATTGCCCTTGGCGTCGAAATAGCGATGGCTGTCGGTAATCGTCGCCGTGGCAATGATCTGCCCCTTGCCCGCCTGCTGCGTGAAAGCACCGCCGAGCGCGGGCGAGACCAGCGCGCCAGCAACGGCGAGCGCGGCGGCGGAGGTTTGGCAAAAGGCGGATATGGGCGCGGTTTTCAAGGCAAACCTCATTCAGGCAAAAATGGTTTCATCGCCGTTGGAGCGGCCGAGGGCTTCGATGGCGTCCATGAGAATGCGGCGCGGATCGTCGCGAAGGCCCGCGAAGGGCAGCCCCGCCGCGACCGTGACGGAGACCGTGCTCGCCCCCTTGGGAAAGCGGATCAATCCCACATGACGGCGGATCGTCTCGGCCATCCCCTCCGCCTCTTCGCGGGTCATATCGGGAATGGCGACGACGAACAGCCCGTCGCCGAAGGGCACGAAAAGGGCATCCAGCCGCGCGCGCATCGTCGCGATCACGTCCTGCACTTTCGCGGCGGCCAGAGCGGGCTGGCGCAGCGAGTCGAAATCGTCGATCTGGACGGCGAGAATGCCCACGGCGGGTTTGCCGCGTATGGCCCACACCGCAAGCGCCTCGTCCATCACGACGCGCGCCAGATAACCGGTCTCCGTGTCGATCAGACCGCCCGCCCCGGTGCCGGAGGATTCGGCGGGTGCAATACCGGCGGGCCGCTTGGCGGTGTGGAGCTTCAGCAGTTCCTCTTCGCGCGCCTTGCGCCGGTCCAGCTCGCCCTTCAGCCGCAGCGCGCCGCGAACCCGCGCCACCAGTTCCACCTGATTGAACGGCTTGTTGACGTAGTCGTTCGCCCCGGCGACGAATGCCTGCACCAGCGATTCCAAATCCCGCTCGCCCGTGACCATGATTACGGGGATGTCGCTATAACGCTCGTCGGCGCGCAGGCGGGCGCAGGCCTCGATCCCGTCGATGCGCGGCATCACCACGTCGAGCAGGATGACGTCCACCGGCGCCTCCGGCGTGCCATGGGGCTCGACGCCGAGGAAAGTCAGCGCTTCCTTGCCCGACGCCGCGAATGCGAGATCGGTGAGACCCGAGGTCTCCAGCGCGGCCTGTATGATCTCGCGCGCGTCCATGGAATCATCGACCACCAGAATGCACATAACGCCATCCTCACCGCGCGGCGGCGGTCCTTTCATAAACACGCCAGCCCTGGGCATCGTAGATTCGCCGGTAGCCGGGCAGACCGTCGCCGTAAAGCCTTGGAAACGCGCGCACAAGTTCGCCCCGTGGCGGCTTCAGGGAATTCGCCGTCAGGGACGGATCGGAAACGGCCACGAAGCGGCTGCCAATTCGTTTGCTTAACAATGCCAGACGAAACTCGTCCGAACCTGACAGGATGAGGCCGCGCGCGCTGCCCCGGCCGGCCGCCAGTTCCGGCGCGGCGGCGGTGTCGGCCAGCACGTCCGGCTTGCCCTCCAGGAAGCGGCCAGCGGCCAGCGCGCCCGCCACATCGCCGGCCAGCGGCGTACTTACCGCGCCAATCATGGCTTCACGCCAGCGTCCCGGCTCGCCCTGGCTCCATTGCGACACCACGAACGCGCCGCCGATGAGCCCCATGACCAGCACGGAGATGGCGGCGGCAGCCGGCAGCGCGCCCCGATTGCGCATGGCCAGAGCCGCCGGCACGATGCCGATGAACGGCGCCAGCGCCGCCGAAGCTTCGCGGCCGCTGGTGAATTTGGCGGCGACGGCGGCGCTCAGCACGGCGGTCGCGGCCATGGCCATGAGCGGCGGCGACACACGCAGCCGTCCCGCTCCGCCGAACGCCGCCTGTATCAGCACCGGCATGGCCAGCAGCGCGGCAACGCCAATGGCGGCCAGCTCCAGCATGGCGGAGCCGCCAAAAAACATGGAGGATTCCGTCACCGTGCCGCGAACCTGAACCGATTCCAAGAGCGCATTCATCTGCGCATTGCTCAAGCCGAGGCTCCAGTCCACCACGCCGAAGGTGAGACGGACGAACCCGAACGACAGCATCGCGAACGCCACCGGGAACGTTACCAGCAGGTAGGCCCCCAGAGCCGATCTCTCCAGAATTGCCGGCGGCGTGCACAGGGCCAGGAACGGCAGCGCCGCCACCAATATAATCAGGCCGTTGACATGGGTGAAGGCCAGCACCAGCAGAGCCAGCGCCACATTCATCGTATCGCGCACGCGGGCCTTGGTGCGCAGATCGGCAAGTGCCGAAGTCAGCCAGTAGATCGCGGCCATCAGCAGAACGGCGGCGGGGCCGTTCGCCATGGTGTAAAGCGTGAAGGGATGCAGCGCGATGAGCAGCGCGGCGAGCAGGGGCACGCCGGGCGCATAGCCCATGCGGGAGAGGCGTGCCGCCCAATGGCTGGCGAGCAGCGCGACGATCATCGCGGATGCGAGAGCGGGCGCCCGGCAGCCCCGTGCCGCCGAGGCCAATCTGCGCCAGCAGCGACACGATGAAGGCGAACGGCGGATAGGCTGTGATCAATTGCTCGAACGAGCCGCCGCCATCGCGGAACAGGATCGCCTCGGACATCGAGGTCCAGACCGCCGCCGCCGTGTAGCCGTGCTCCGCCTGCCGGGCCAGCACCGCCAGCAAGGCCGCGAAGATACAGGCCGCACCGCCCAGCCATGGGAGAACGCGGCTCATTGCGGCTGTTCCCCGGCCGGCGGTGCGCTAGCGTTCAGCCCCTGTTGCGTGGCGGCGGGGCTGGGGCGCGTGCGGCCCTCCAGTTGCGGATCGCCGCCGGGAACTGTCGCCGCCTCGCCGGCATAGGCTCTGGCCAGCTCAAGCGCCGTATGGTTCGAAAGGCCGTGCTGGGTTTTTTCCCAGTAGAACGGATTGGCGATGAGCTGCCACAGCGCCTTGTAGGCGGCAGCCGACATCAAAACCCAATACCAGGACACGGTGAGGCCGAACGGCGTCAGCTCGACCCAGCCGCGTCTGAGCGGCGCGATCATGAACAGGTAGATGAACAGCCCGTTGCCGGCCAGCAGGTTGAACATGCTGAGATACAACAGCACGGGCGGAAACACCGGCTCGATCCCCGCCACGCCGGTGACAAAGCCCACGAGGAAAATCAGCCAGAACAGCGGGTTCAGCAGGCCGGACAGCATGGTGCCGCCGATGAAGAACACGAAGCTGAGGCTGCCGGAAATGCCGGCACTGCGGATCAGCGCCAGCGGCCGGCGCGTGTGCACCAGGAAGGTCTGCATGTAGCCCTTGATCCAGCGCGAGCGCTGCCTGATCCAGTTGCCGGTGGAGCAGTTGGCTTCCTCGAAGGTGGTCGAGTTGATGACCTCGACGCGGTAGCCCTTCTGCGTCAGGCGGATGCCGAGATCGGCGTCCTCGGTGACGTTGAACGGGTCCCAGGCGTGCAGCTCGCGCAGCACGTCGAGGCGGAAATGGTTGGAGGTGCCGCCCAGCGGGATCGGCACGCGGAAGCGTTCGAGGCCCGGCAGCATCAGGTCGAACCACAGCGAGTAGTCGAGCGTGAACATGCGCGTCAGCCAGTTCTCGGTGGCGTTGTAGTAGTTCAGCCGGCACTGCACGCAGGCGGTCTCATCGGGCGCGTGTCGGAAGGCGGCGACGACCTTGCGGAGCTGGTCCGGCTCGGGCTTGTCCTCGGCGTCGTAGATCACGAGGAACTCGCCGCGCGCAAATTGCAGCGCGTAGTTGCACGCCTTCGGCTTGGTCTGCGGCATGGAGGCGGGAACGCGGATGATCTCGAAGATGCCCTCCAGCCCCAGGCCGCGCGCCGCTTCGATGGTGTCGTGGTCGCTCTCCTCCAGCACGATCTTGATGTCGAGCTTGCCGAAGGGGTAGTCGAGATTGCGCAGCGCGTTCACCAGGATCGGCAGAACCTCCGGCTCCTTGAACATCGGCACCAGGATGGTGAAGACCGGCAGCTCGTCGTCGCGCAACTGGCGGGCGGCGATTTCGATGGCGCGCGAGCGGGTGTCGCGGAAGCTGCCGCCTTCCCAGGCCAGCAGGCCCTTGAACACGAAATTCCCCAGATAGAACACTGCCATCACCGCGTTGAGCGCGATGAGCGTGGCCAGTGGCGCGGTGGCGAGGCCCAGCGCGATGGCGCACACGATGAAATAAATGCCGGCCGCCTGCGCGGGCGTGATCACCTTGCTGGCGGACATTTCCGGGTCGAACTCGGCGAGCTGGTGCACGGCGAGATGGGACTGGCGCTCGGCGAAAGCCTGCTGCACCGCCCAGACGATATCGAACTTGGACGCCACCGCGAACTCGATGGCGGAACCCCATTTGCGCCGCGCGAACAGCACCGTTTCCGGGCCGGGCCGCGCCGTGGCGATGACGATGCGCCCGCCGCGCCGCTGCCACGGGATCAGCAGGTGGCGCGCGTAGATTTGCGCATCCGCCGGGTCCAGCAGCGACTTGTCGCAGGGCGTCGATAGGAGATCGACGAAGCGCAGGCCGAAATTCTCGGCGATGGCCTGATAGAACTGGCGCGGCGTCAGCCAGTTGCGGCTCAACAGCACATCGGTGAGGCGCACCTTCCACCGTTCGGCCAGCGACAGCGCAGTGTCATGCTGGGCGAGGGTGATCAGCCGCCGCTCCACCAGGAGGCTGGCGATGGCCATGTCCGTGGCGGAAACGGCGGCTGCCATGGCGATTATTCCTGCCCGTTTTCACGCCCGGCGCCAGTAGAAACGCTTCAGCGCCATGACGAACACAGCCGTCGCCGCGATCCACAGCGCGGCCGCGATCCAGATGAAATAGCTGCGCGCGGCGGTGAACGGCGTCATGGTCTGCGGATAGGAGATTTCGATCAGGCGGTCGCGCTCGGTGGAGAACGCCAGGCGCCTTCGCGATGCACGAGCGCGATGTTGCCCCGGTCGAGCTTCAGGCGTTCCAGCGGCAGAGCCTGCGCGGCGGCGCACCCAGACGCCACGCGCTCCCGGCGCCCTGGTCACGAGCTGGATGACGGCCACATCGTTGGCGCTCGACGAATCGGCGGCACGCGGCCATTGCGGGCGCTCACGGTGAAGTCACCCGCGCCGAAATCACCGGCGTGGCGAATTCCACTGGCGGCGCATCGCCGTAATAAATGAAATGTCTCAGCGGCGGCCGGACCGAAATGCACGCTCAGCGGCGCATCGCGCGGGGTGAGCTGGGCGACGGTTTCCGCCAGCAGCGGCAGCGCCTTGAGGACATCGCCGGGCGTCTGGGACGCCAGCGCCACCTGTAGCCCGCGCCGTGCGTCCGAGGGGAACTGATAGAAGTCGGTGACAGCGGACGAAGGGCTGAGCACGAAAGAGCTGGACGGCAGAAGCTGGGCGGGATAGCCGCGCGGCAGCGACATGCATTCGCCGCCCTTGGGATGGCGCTGCACCACGACGCGCAGTGTATTCTCCAGCCCGATCAGGCCGTCCGGCAGCGCTACATTGATATGCACGGGGCCGCTCGACGCCACCGCCATGCTGGCGGCAAGGTTGTCGTTGACGAACACGGCGGCGACGGGCGGCACCTCCCCGCCATCGGCGGAAACGGCGAGCTGCAAGTCGAGGCCGGTGATGCGATGGCCTGCGGGCACGTCGCGGCTGCTGAAATTGACGCTCCAGCCGCCGCGATCGGTGATGTCGCTCCAGGTGGCCTGCGCGTTGATGTCGGCGAAGGTGATGTGATCGCTGAGCGCATCTTCACGAGCCGCCGCGCCGATGGTCACGTTGCCCGGCACCGCATCGCGCCAGGGGGTGCCAAGGAACGATGCCGCCAGCCGTGGCGCGGTGCCGGTGGCAACCAGCGCCGGGCCGTCAGCCAGGGAAACGATGTTCAGCACGCCACGGAAATGGCTCAGATCCACGCGGCTGGCGCCATCGGCCGGCCCGGCGGGCAGCGGCACCTCCTCGGATGGCTGAATGAACAGGACGCCCGTGCGCCAGGCGGCGGGAGTATCTCCGGCGGCCACCTTCGGCAGACTGCCGTCATAGGTTTCGAAACGGACCTCGCGGCCGCTCTGCCGCAGGAAGCGGGCCGCCTCCAGCGCCGCCGCCACGGCATCCTCGCCCAGCTTTCCCTCGGGCACCTTTATCACCGTCTTCACCGGCATCAGCCGCAGCACCGCCGCCGCGCTGGTCAGCGAGTTGCCCGCGATATCCAGGCGCAGCGCGGTTTGCGGCGTGACGGTGAAATGATCGCCGGACAATTTCAGATCGACGCAGCGCTCCGTGGTGATGACGCCCGAATAGCGCACCGACACGCGCAGGAAATCGTCCTCGCGCGCCACGTCGCCGATCTCTGCTTCCAGCGTTTGGCGCTCGTTGACGGCCTGCAAGCGCTTGAGCAGCACCGAGCGGCCGTTGACCAGCACTTCCACATTGCGGGCGCCTTCGTAAGCGGCTCCGGCTTCATAGGCGAGGCTGAGCACGGCCTTTTGCAGTGTCAGCGAGCGGGGCGCGGGGAAATAGAAGTCGTGCGAACCGCCGGCCGCGCCGATGCGCGCGCCCTCGGCAAAGCCCAGCTCGGCGACGGAGATGGAGCGGGAGACGGTGCGCTCTGCCGCGGCCGGCGCTGTTCCCAGTGCGGCGAGGCATGCCAGGGACAGGAGCGCTACGAACGCATTTTGCTTATAGAACATGGCCATTACGCTGCCTCACCGTGGGAAATCTGCCGGATCGCCGTGAGATGGCGGGAAATCTCCCGCGCGTTGGCCTCATCGAGGCTCCCGCCCTGGTCCAGGCATTCGACGATACATTTTTCAAGGAGCTGTCCGTGCTGGCCGAGGGCCGAAAAGCCGAGCCCAGGCGCGATGCCGGCGAGATCGTGGGCAAAGAAACGCAGGGCCTCTATGCCGTCGCGGATATGCTCATGTTCCGCGCGCCCCGCAGCAGCGAACGCCGCTTCGGCCTCCTGTATCCTTTCGGGGAGCGACGCGACAAAGCGCTCGCGAATTCTGTGCAGCCTCGACTTCGAACTCGCCGTTGCCGGACATGCGGCGGCCTCCAGAACTTACAACCGGTTACATCCCCAGATTGGGGCGTCAACATCATTGCAATTCAAGCTAGAGGCGGAAGATTAAAAAGTGATAAGGCCAGCGGGGGCGATTTTAGCCGCGGGTGCGAATTCCCGCTTTGAAAGCCGGTTAACGCTTTCACAATTTTATGCAATTGCCCGCGCCGGCACTTTCTGAAATAACCGCAAATGCCACGGGATCGCCTTGAAAAGGTGGAGAAAGTTGTGAACACCGGGCGAGGCAGGAGCCGCCGCCATCAAACGAGGGGTCGCATGATGAATTATGTTTTGAACGCGTTGCTGATCGTCGGGCTGTTCATCATCCTGAAGACCATCCAGATGATCTGGAGCTTTTCGTATACGACCTACAAATCGCTCACCATCCACAAGTCCTGGAAGCATGCCTTTTACCCGCCGCTGCGCGAGCGCCTGCGGTATGGCATCTGGGGCGATATCTGCTACTTTGCGGCCGGGCTCGTCGTGGCGGGCTATCCCGATTGGATTTGCACGCACCTGTTTTAAGCTGACCTGATGACCATCACCACTGGCTGGGATATCGGCGGCGTGCATATCAAATGCGCCCGCTACGAGAATGGACGCCTCACCGCCGCGCGGCAGGTGCCGTGTCAGCTCTGGCTCGGGCTGGAGCATCTGACGGCGGCGGTTGCCGAGCTGCGTCCGATGCTGGACGGCGCCGGGCGTCATGCCGTGACCATGACCGGCGAGCTGGCGGAGGTTTTCGCCTCGCGCGCCGAGGGCGTGCGCACCATCGTGGACATGATCGCCACCGCGCTCGCCCCCGCGCCGCTCGTTATATATGGCGGCCGCGCCGGTTTCCTGACGCCGGACGAGGCCAGGGCGCAGCCGGACGCCGTCGCCTCCGCCAACTGGCACGCCACCGCCGCGTTCATCGCCGCCCGGCTCGGCAAGGCGCTGCTGATCGACATCGGCAGCACCACATGCGACATCATCCCGGTTGCCGGCGGCATCGCGGCGCGCGGATACAGCGACGGCGAGCGGTTGACCACCGGCGAGCTGGTGTATACCGGCGCCATCCGCACCTCGGTGATGGCCATCGCGGCGCAGGCGCCGTTCCGCGGCCTCATGCACCGCGTGACGGCGGAGAATTTCTCCACCATGGCCGACGTCTACCGGCTGACCGGCGAGCTGCGGGCGGACGAGGACCAGTATCCGGCCTCGGACGGGCGGGGCAAAACGCACGCCGAATGCCGGGCGCGGCTGGCGCGTATGCTGGGGCGCGATGCGGGCGAGGCGAGCGACACCGCGTGGGATGCGCTCGCCCGTTACTTGCGCGAACGGCAACTGGCGCTGGTATACGAAGCGGCGGCGCAGGTATTATCCGGCACACCGCTGCCGCCAGACGCGCCGGTTGCGGGCGCGGGCGCCGGCGATTTTATCAGCGCCGAGATTGCAGCCCGGCTCCGGCGTCCCTACGTCAGCGTTGGCGATCTGTTCGAGGCGGCCAGCGGGGACATCCGGCGCCATGCGGTGCTGTGCGGCCCTGCTGCGGCCCTCGCCTGGCTCGCGGGAACGGCTGACGGACGGTGACAGCATGGACGGCATACCGGCGGAAATCGACGAATTCGCGGACATCGCCCAGCAGGCGTTCGACGCGCTGCCGCTGGAATTCCGCGAGGCTGCCGGCAATCTCGTCATCCATGTCGTCGATTGGCCGTCGCGCGGCATACTCCGCCGCATGCGCATCAACACCGCCTACGGCCTGCTCGGCCTCTACCACGGCGCCGGCCAGCCGTTCCGCGGCATCGACGAAATCCCGCGCGGCCCGGACATGATCCGCCTTTACCGCGAGCCGATCCTCGCCTATGCCCAAGCCCGGCGGCAGCCGCTCGACGCCGTCATCACCCACGTGCTGATCCACGAAATCGGCCATCATTTCGGCTTTTCCGACGCCGACATGGAGGCCATCGAGGCGGAGACCGGCGGCGATGCTTAACTTTCCCGCCATCTTCAGGCAACTCGCGGCGCTCGCCGCTTTCGCCGCCGTCGCCGTCGCGGGGCTGGGCGCGTCGGAATGGCTGCGCTACACCGCCAACAACCCGACGCCGGAGCGCTACCTCATGCGCCTCGGCGCGGACGCCTCCTTCGTCCCCGCCGGCGCGCTGACCATCGGCGGCCAGAGCTTCACCTGCGGACGCCGCCCCGCGCTTCTGGTGCACAAATTCGAGGATTACGCCGCCTCTCTCTACGGTTTCCTCATCGTCAACCCCGAGCGTTTCGGCAAGCTTCCCCCCATCTTGCAGCGCTATGCCTACACCCACGAGTGCGGCCACCAGTTCGTGGGCTGGGACGAGGAAATGGCCGACTGCTACGCCGTGCGGCGCGGCCGCGAGGAAGGCTGGCTCGACGCGCGGGGGATGGACGACATCTGCGCCTTCATCGGCAAGTCGAAAGGCGACATAACCCACCCGGCGGGCGTGCACCGCTGCCAGGTCATGCGCCGCTGCTTCCTGACCACGCGGCCGGGGAAGGAACCCGCCTGCGATGCCGGGGCGGTGCAAGCATCGTTAATTCCTGCACGCTAAGTTGGCTGGGGCGCACGCACCGCACGTGCGTCCTGCGCTCAAATTGTATACAGACAGCCCCATTCAACCGGCGCGGGAACCGATGATCGAGACCGCCTTAACCGCCTTCGCCACCTTCTTCGCCACCATCGGCCCCATCGAGGCGGCCGTGCTGTTCGCGGGGCTGACGACGCAATATTCGCGCTCCGAGCGCCGCGTGATCGCCTACAGGGCGACCGGTATCGCCACGGCGATCCTGCTGTTCTTCGCGCTGTTCGGCCTGACCATCCTCAGATATCTCGGCGTCAGCTTTCCGGCGTTGCAGGCGGCCGGCGGCATCATCCTGCTGCTGATCGCGCTCGACATGACCTTCGCGCGGGGCTCCGGGCCGCTGTCCATGACCCATGCGGAAACCGTCGAGGCGGGCCGCAAGGAGGAAATCACGGTGTTCCCCCTGGCGACGCCCCTGCTGGCCGGACCGGGGGCCATCAGCGCCGTCACGCTGATGATCGCCAAGACCGGCGGCGTCTTCTGGCGCGAAGTGCTGGTTATCATGGCGCTGCTGGGAGTGATGGGCGTGACCGCCGCCATGCTGCTGGTGGCGCAGGAGGTGCACGCGTTTCTCGGCGTTACCGCACAGAAGGTGATCATGCGCGTATTCGGCATTCTGCTGGCCGGGATCGCGGTGCAGGCCCTGTTCGACGGCGTGAAGGCCAGCGGGATTTTCGCGAAGGCAATTTCCTGAGGCCCGCCGCTCAATGCGGCGTTGGGGAGGCGGCTGGCGGCGGAAGCGGGCCGTGATGCAAACCATTGGCCGCCCGGCCGGTGCGGTACAGCCCGGCGGTCCAGCGCATAATGGGCCGGTCCTTCCAGCACTCGACAGCAGCGGTCAGCGCTTCCGGCACGGCCATGTCATGATAGGTTTTCATCTGTTCCGGCCGCACAATCGGCGCGAGCAGGCTCGCCACAGTGATATCCGCCCGGCTGAAACGGCCGCCGGAAAGATATTGGCGGCCATCGGCGAGCAGGCTGTCGAGCCAGTCAAGCTCTACGCCGAGCTTCGCGCGGCTCTCCTGCGCCGCGCCGGGCGTGATTCCATACTTTATCATCATGATTCTCTGCATCGCCGGCCACATGATGTTGCCGATGAGCCGGTGCAATGGCGAGGTATTGGCAAAGAGCGCCGGCTTGACCACATGCGCCGCCTCGGGAAGAATCCCGGCATAGAAAAGCCGCCGGACATTTATGCCCACGCCGTCATCCGCACGCCGCTCGATTTCAAGCGCGCCGGGGGATGTCAGCAGCCGGGAAGAATCCTGCGCCTGCCGATCCGCCCAATCGATAATGGCCCCGCTTCCCTGAATGACGCGCTTGCCATCCAGGAGGATTGGAACCGTGGTATGCCGGGCGCCATGGCACTTGGCCAAAACCGCATGCCAGCCCGGCGGCCAGCCGGTCTCAACGTAATCCACTCCGTGCCAGTCGAGCGCCCATCGCGCTTTTTCACCGTAGTGCGATATCCCGAATGTAATGAGCCGCGGCTTTGTCCCCATCATCAGTTCCGCCCCTCACTCTGTACGAGTGAAATACTCGAAGCTGAACGGCTATACGATCCTAATTTGGCGCTCTCGTGCCAGCGGCGGGGCCAAGCGCCGGCTGCATGGCCACGGCGAAGCCTGGGTTCAGACAGCCGGAGCGAAGAATAAGGCAAAGCCCGTGAAACGCTACCTTGCCACCCAAAGCAGCGCCCGGCATTCCACTCAATCTTCACGCGCTAACGGCGTTTTTCTCCGCCTGGACTTTGGCGCATTTTCGTGAAACATAGCGCCATTGCACGCCGTCAAATACTTGACGGAAGCCGGATTCGGCAGCATTTGGTTAACAGTTCCCGCCCTATAAGACCCGGACTGCGGGCCGGGTTTTGGCGGAGGGGACCGGAGCAGCCGGGCTTGCCGTGCACCCCGCGCCTGCATATAAATCGTTCAGCACTTTTGCTGGATTGGGATAAAAAACCGGATACAACCGGAAAACGGGGGTTATTTCCGTCGTGCGTGCGATTATCAATCACCTCTCGGGCCGTATTTCCCTAGGCAAGCTGTGTTTGCCGCTTCTGGGACTCCTCATCATCCAGCCGCTCGTCATGACGGACGAAGCCGCGGCCCGCTCCCGCCGGCACTCCGGCGATGAAGGCAGCCCGAAAAAGCAGCAGGTGGAAGTGCCGCCAGGGCCGCTGTTCGCCGTCGTCTCCATCACCCGGCAGCGCGTGTCCATTTACGGTAACACCGGCCTGGTGGCATCCGCGCCCATTTCAACCGGCCAGCCCGGCCATCCCACGCCCACCGGCCTGTTCAGCATCCTGGGGAAAGAGCGCTTCCATCGCTCCAACCTATACAGCAGCGCACCGATGCCGTGGATGCAGCGGGTCACATGGTCCGGCATCGCCATGCATCAGGGGGTGCTGCCGGGGTATCCGGCGTCCCATGGCTGTATCCGCATGCCAACCGAATTCGCACGGCGTCTGTTTAGCATGACCAAGGTCGGCCAGCGCGTGGTGATTACCCGGCAGGATGTCGATCCGGCGGAATTTACCAGCGCCCGCTTGCCGGCGCCGAAATTGCAGCCCGCGCCAGTGGCTGAAAACCAGCACGCAACCGCAACGCAGCACGATTCCGGCGCCCCCGTGGCCGAAAGTCTGGCGGTGCAGGTGAAGGCAGAGGTTGCGGGCACCAGGATGCTCAATCCCATCGAGCTGGCGAGCACCATGCGCAAGCAGATCGCCGCCAAAGCCGAGGCCGCCGCCAAGGCGCTGAAGGCTGCCCGTGCCGCTGCCGGCGATAAGGCGGATGACGCCAACGATGCCGTAGGGTTGCAGAAACGTGCCGACGCCGCCATGGCCAAAGCCGCAGTGCGTGTCGCGGCTCTCAACCGGCGCATCGAACGGGCCAAAAGCGCTTCGGCCAAGGAAGACGCGCAGGACGATTTGCCCGATGCGGAAAAGGATCTCACCGCCGCGACGGGCCGGGCGCTGGCCGCGTATGAAAAGAAAGCCGCACTGGAAAGCGACGAGTCCGTGAAGGCGCTCCGGCAGGCCGAGGCTACCAGCAAGGAACTGACGGCCGCGGTCAAGGAATGGAACCGCAGGACGGAGCCGGTGTCGATCTTCATCAGCCGGAAAACGGGCCGTCTTTATGTGCGGCAGGCGTTCAACAAGGTGTTCGACACGCCCGTCACCATCCGCGACGCCGGCCAGCCCATCGGCACGCATCTTTATGTCGCCACCTCAGCCGAGGCGGATGCATCCAAGATGCGCTGGCAGGCATTGTCCATCCCGGACGCGACGCCGGACCGGGATACCCATGTGCGCCGCAGCGGCATCAGAAAATCGCGCGAGGATTTACTGCCCCCGCCGCCGGAAGTCCCGCTTCCCACGGCTGCCGAAGCGCTCGAACGGATCGAAATCCCCGGCGAAGCGTCGGCGCGCATTTCGGAGATGCTGTGGACCGGCGCCACGCTGATCGTCTCCGATCACGGCACCAGCAGCGAAACGGGCGAGTTCACCGACTTCATCATCTCGACGCGGTAATCGCAGAAAAAGGGCTCCTTCAAATTTTGAGCGGGTTGCAGCGATTGCCGTGAGCCCCGCCGCACATCAGCATGCTACCGTGCTCGGAGGCGTCAAGGGCAAGCTGGCTTCGCCAGTGCTTCGCACCCTTGACCCCTCCTGCGCGCGGTAGCATGTCGCTTGTGCATGGCCGGGACGAAGGAATGGCTCCCCGGCCGAACAAAGGAATCCACCCTGCATACAGTCATGCGGCGAGGGCAGTGCGAGCCGGCTGGATTACCCGCTCAACATTGAAAAAGGCATCCGCCGGTCTACCAGCGAATGCCCTTTGCCTGCTTCCCCCAAACTTCGCGGCTGACGCTACGACCGGCCGCGCCGCAGCCGCTCATAAAACTCCATGGTCGGATAGGAATCCGCCGGCAGGCCGAGCTTGATCTGCATGGCCTTCACCGCCGCGCGCGTATTCTGCCCCACAACGCCGTCAACCTTGCCAATCTCGTACCCGGACTTGGCCAGAATCTCCTGCACTTCCTTCAACTGCGCCGGCGACAGCAGGGCCAGTTCGCCGCTGCCATGGCTCAACTGCGGCGCGCCCGCCAGCCGCGTGGCGAAATAGGCCGCCGTGGTGCTGTATACCAGCGACTGGTTCCATTTCAGATAGACCTGAAAGTTGGGATACGCCAGAAACGCCGGGCCATGCCGCCCCATGGGCAGCAGCAGCGACGCAGGCAGCGTATCGGCCGTCAAACGCGTGCCATTGCCCGCCATCACGCCCCATTTGGCCCACTGGCTGCGCGGATGCTGGATGGCGAGGTCGGCCTGATCCCAGGGCAGGTTCGCCGGCACCTTCACTTCCTGAAGCCACGGCTCACCGCGCCGCCAGCCGAGATTCACGAGGTAGTTGGCGGTGGAGGCCAGCGAATTGGGCACGCTGTTGCGCAGATCGCGCCGCCCGTCGCCGTCGTAATCGACGCCGAATTCCACGTAGCGCGTCGGCAGGAACTGCATCTGCCCGACCTCGCCGGCCCAGGCGCCCACCATCTGCGAGGCCGGCAGGTCGCCCCGGTCGATGATCTTCAGCGCCGCCAGCAGCTCCGGGCGGAACATTTCCGGGCGGCGGCAGTCATAGGCCAGCGTGGCCAGCGCCCTGAGCGCCGGCGACTTGCCGCTGTTGCTGCCGAAATCCGTCTCCAGCCCCCAATAGGCGACGATCACCGGCGCGGGAACGCCGTATTCCTTCTCGATGCGGTTGAACAGCGCCTGGTGTTTCTGTATCAGCGCGCCGCCCTGCTGCATGCGGTACTGCGCCACCATGCGGGTGGAGAATTCCAGGAAGGTCTGGGCGAAAACGCCCTGGCCGCGGTCCTTGTTGATGATGTTCTGATCGAACGTCAGGCCGTCGAGCCCCTCCGCGACGGTCTTGCGCGAAATGCCCGCCGCCAGGGCTTCGCGCTTGAATTCCGAGAGCCACGCCTCGAAACTCCCCTTGTTCTGGCAGGAACTCGCTATGACCGGTGGAGGAAAGGGCGGCCGCCATCGTCAGTGCAGCCACGAATGTCTTCATTGTTCGCGCAAACATGTTCAATTATCCCGATAACCGCCCCGCCCCGATGAAGTTACCGGTTTAGTGAAGGAATACGCGCTTCTCAAGGCTTGAATTGTCACGCGGGATTACGCGCACGCTTTTTTCCCCGCCGCCGTTCCGGGAAATGCCCGCCCGCGCTCGCTTAAGCCTGTACTTCCGTCTTGACCTTGTGCAGCGCCTCGGCGGCAAACTCGTCAAGCTTGGCCTGAACTTCGGCGCTCTCGACCAGCATGCCCGCCGCGATCAGGTCGTCCAGCACCTTGCCGGTGAGCTGGCCGTCGCCGGGATGGCGGACCTCGTTCTTGATGAGGAAGCCGGCGTAATCATCGGCCTCCGCGCCGGTCAGCCCCAGCTTGCGGGCCGCCCACTGCGCGAACAGCTTGTTGCGTATCGCCTTGGCGCGGAACTTTAATTCCTGGTCATGGGCAAATTTGCTTTCGTAGGCTTTTTCCCGTTCATCGAACGTACTCATTCGCCTCTCCATGCGCTGACAGTTCAACAGTTTGCGCCGCTGAGGAGCATTTCACCCCTACGTCTTGATATTACCCCAAAAGGCGCCATCTTTTAAGTGTGTGCGCCACAATGCCCCTGCAATGGCGGCGATGTATGCCGTTTATGACCTGCCCGTGCGCAAACGGCCGGCCGGAATCGCGGTTCCAGCCGGTGGATTTGCGCAACACACTCTAACTTCAGCGGATTTTGAGCCGCTCCGTGCGACAGCACTGGCACGGCTGCCAAATCCGCTCCTGGCCAGGAAAAGTTTGTGCTTGCCATTCCGGCGAAGGCCGGAAAATTTGTGCTTGCCATTCCGGCGAAGGCCGGAAAATTTGTGCTTGATTGCGAAAATGATTCCGGGGATGACTTGGGTGACGAAAAGGCGCACAGTCAATCACCGGTCCGCCGGCCTGAAGCTCCATAGCCTATGAGGAACAATTAGATGAACCGCCGCCGCCGGATCTACGAGGGCAAGGCTAAGGTTCTTTATGAAGGCCCGGAGCCAGGCACGCTCATCCAGCATTTCAAAGATGACGCGACCGCCTTCAACAACAAGAAGCATGAACGCATCGAAGGCAAGGGCGTTCTCAATAACCGCATTTCGGAATACATATTTACGCGGCTGAGCGAGATCGGCGTTCCAACCCATTTTATCCGGCGCCTCAACATGCGCGAGCAGCTCATCCGCGAGGTGGAGATCATCCCGCTGGAGGTGGTTGTGCGCAACGTGGCCGCCGGGTCGCTCTGCACGCGCCTCGGCATCGAGGAAGGCATGCAGCTCTGCCGCGTTCGATCGTCGAGTTCTATTATAAGGCCGACAAGCTCAACGACCCGATGGTGACGGAGGAGCATATCACCGCCTTCGGCTGGGCCGGCCCGCAGGAAATCGACGAGATCATGGCGCTGGCGCTTGCGCATCAACGACTTTCTCACCGGCCTGTTTCTCGGCATCGGCATCCGCCTCGTCGATTTCAAGGTCGAGTTCGGCCGCCTCTACGAGAACGACATGGTGCGGATCGTGCTCGCCGACGAGATCAGCCCGGACTGCTGCCGTCTGTGGGATATCGAGACCAAGGACAAGCTCGACAAGGACCGCTTCCGCCAGGATCTGGGCGGCCTGGTGGAGGCATATCAGGAAGTGGCCAAGCGGCTGGGCATTCTTGTGGAGAACCCTCCGCCGAAGCCGAAGGGGCCGGTGCTCGTGCGCTCGAAATAGGCTATTCAGCGCTTGCTGAAAGCGGCTTGGCGCGCTTTCGGAAATGTGATGCCAAAACAAAATAATCTGAGCAGGCTTTTGTTGGCAATCCCAACGGAAACCTGCTTAGTGCGTTCTGGAATGGGTTTACGATTCGGGGCAGGGGGCCGGCCAGTTGAGGGGCCGTCCTAAAAACGGGAGCAGTCTGCATGAAAGCGCGCATCACACGTGACGCTGAAAAAGGGTGTTCTCGATCCGCAGGGCAAGGCCATAGCCAACGCGCTGGCGGCGCTGGGCTTTTCGGGCGTCGATGACGTGCGCCAGGGCAAGTACATCGAGGTGACCCTGGCGGAGACCGACAAGGACCGCGCCAAGGCCGAAGTTGAACGCATGTGCCGGGAATTGCTCGCCAATCCGGTGATCGAGAACTACGAATACGAGCTGGAGGCGGCATGAAGGCGAGCGTCGTCGTGTTCCCCGGCTCCAACTGCGACCGCGACGTGGCGCGCACGCTGGCGAAGGTCACCGGCCGCGCGCCGCGCATGGTCTGGCACCAGGAAACCGAACTGCCCGCCAGCGATCTGATCGTGTTGCCGGGCGGCTTCTCTTATGGCGATTACCTGCGCTCCGGCGCCATGGCCGCCCATTCCCCCGTCATGCGGGCAGTGGTGGCGAAGGCCAAGAGCGGCGTCGCCGTGCTCGGCATCTGTAATGGCTTTCAGGTTCTGACCGAGGCCGGCCTGCTGCCCGGCGCGCTGATGCGCAATGCCTCGCTCAAATATATCTGCCGGGACGTGACCCTCTCGGTCGAACGCAACGACACGATTTACACTTCGCAGTTCAGCCAGGGCGCGCAGGTGCGTCATGCCCATCGCCCACAAGGACGGCTATTATATCGCCAGCGACGAAACGCTCGACCGCCTCGAAGGTGAGGGCCGTCGTGTCGCTATTGCGCGCTGACGCACGCCAATCCCAACGGTTCGCGGCGCGATATCGCCGGCGTTTATAGCGAAGATATGCGTGTTCTTGGCTTGATGCCGCATCCCGAGCGGCTCGCCGATCCCGAGCTTGGCGGCACTGACGGCGCACTTGTATTCAAGTCTCTCCTGACTGCGCTCCATTAGGGTGTGACAACGTTCGAAAGGATCACGATCATGAGTTTCGATGATGAAGTTGACGAACTGAAACAGGAACTGGCGACTGGCAAGCTCGATCCGGCGCAGCGTCAGGACGTCACGGCGAAGCTTTGCGCAAAGCTCAAGGAAACCGTGTCCAGCCGCCGCCTGGAATTCGCCGTGGACAGCGAGAACAACGAGCCGTTCATCGCCGTCAAGCACGCCTCGACGAAGGAGCATCTGGCTTCCGTGTTCGTGAACGAGGACTGCAGCATCACCTTCCAGTCCCCCACGGCCAGCGAGGACGAGGACCTGGAGGACGACGAGGAAGCCGGGTATTTCCCCAACTATGTCGAATATTTCGACGAGGAGGAGTTCCTGGACGACGTGCCGGACATCCTGAAGCACGGCGTCGCCGAGTACGAGCTGGATCGCGAGATCGACAGTAAGGCGTAAGCCTCCGACAGCGAACCACCAGACCTCTGCCGTTCCTCGCTCTCGCGGGGATGATGTCTTTGTGCCCCCTCGCCCGGCTGCATACGTGCTGGGCGAGGGGCTGCACACCGCCAACGCGGCATGCACAGGATCAGCTCACCGCCATGACCAGCCCCACCGCCATCACCCCGGACGTCATCGCCAGCCACGGCTTCAAGTCCGGCGAATATGAGCAGATCGTCAAGCATCTCGGCCGCGAGCCGAATATCACCGAGCTGGGCGTGTTCTCGGTCATGTGGTCCGAGCACTGCTCTTACAAGTCGTCCAAGGTCTGGCTGAAGCGGCTGCCCATCGACGGGCCGCGCGTCATCCAGGGGCCGGGCGAAAATGCGGGCGTCGTCGATATCGGCGACGGAGATGGCCGTCATTTTCAAGATGGAGAGCCACAACCACCCGTCCTTCATCGAGCCGTATCACGGCGCGGCGACCGGCGTCGGCGGCATCATGCGCGACGTGTTCACCATGGGCGCGCGCCCCGTCGCCATGCTCAACGCGCTGCGCTTCGGCGCGCCGGATCATCCGAAGACGCGCCATCTGGTGAGCGGCGTGTGTGCAGGGCATCGGCGACTATGGCAATTGCGTCGGCGTCCCGACAGTCGGCGGCGAGACCAATTTCGATGCGCGTTACAACGGCAATATCCTGGTGAACGCCATGTGCGTGGGCCTGGCGAAGACGGATCGTATTTTCTATTCGGCAGCCGCCGGCGTGGGCAACCCGGTCGTATACGTCGGCTCCAAAACTGGACGCGACGGCATCCACGGCGCCACCATGGCCTCCGCTGAGTTCGACGACGAGTCCGCGGAAAAGCGCCCCACGGTGCAGGTGGGCGACCCGTTCACTGAGAAGTTGCTGGTGGAAGCCTGCCTGGAGCTGATGCAGGAAGAGGCCATCATCGCCATTCAGGACATGGGCGCGGCCGGCCTCACGTCCTCGTCCGTGGAAATGGCGGCCAAGGGCGGCGTCGGCATCGAGATCGAGATCGACAAGGTTCCGCAGCGCGAAACCCATATGACTGCATACGAAATCCTGCTGTCCGAGAGCCAGGAGCGCATGCTGATGGTGCTGCGCCCCGGCTCGGAGGACGTGGCCGCGCGCATTTTCCGCAAGTGGGAGCTGGACTTCGCCATCATCGGCATGACGACGGACACCGGGCGCATGGTCGTGACCCACGGCGGCCGCGTGGAAGCTGACATCCCCGTCGAGGCGCTGAGCGACGCCGCGCCGCTGTACGAACGTCCGCACACCTTCAGGCCGAAACCCGCCGCCGTGTCCGCCAGCGACATCCCGGCGCCGGCAAGTCTGGGCGGCGCCCTGAAATCCATGTTCGGCTCGCCGCATCTGTGCTCCCGCCGCTGGATTTGGGAGCAATACGACCACATGGTCATGGGCGACACGGTGCAGCGCCCGGGCGGCGACGCCGCCGTGATCCGCGTCGATGGCAGCCATAAAGGGCTGGCGCTCGCCTGCGACGTGACCCCGCGCTATTGCTTCGCCGATCCGCACGAGGGCGGCAAGCAGGCCGTCGCCGAGAACTGGCGCAATCTGACCGCGACCGGCGCCGAGCCGGTGGCCGTCACCAACTGCCTGAATTTCGGCAATCCCGAGCGGCCCGAGATCATGGGCGAGCTGGCCGGCTGCATCGAGGGCATGGCCGAAGCCTGCCGGGCGCTGGATTTCCCGGTCGTGTCCGGCAACGTGTCGCTCTATAATGAGACCAACGGCGTGGCGATCCTGCCCACCCCGGCCATCGGCGGCGTGGGGCTCATCCCCGACATCACCAATTCCGCCCGCATCGCCCTGAGCAACGAGGGCGATGTGCTCATCCTGCTCGGCGAGGAGCGCGGGCATCTGGGCCAGTCGCTCTACCAGGAATTTGCCACCGGCGCCTTGGCGGGCGCCCCTCCGCCGGTCGATCTGGCGGCTGAACGCAAGACCGGCGATTTTGTGCGCTTGCTCATCCGCGAGGGGTCCGCCACCGCCGTGCACGACATTTCCGACGGCGGCCTGCTGGTTGCCGTGGCGGAAATGGCGCTGGCGGGCAACATGGGTGTGACGCTGGAGACATTCCCCGCAGCTCTGCCCGCCCACGCCATCGCTTTCGGCGAGGATCAGGGCCGCTATCTCATCGCCGTGCATGCGGAGGAGGTGGAGGGCGTTCTAAGCCGCGCTGCATCCAAGGACATCACGGCGCGCGTCGCCGGCAAGGCCGGTGGCACGTCGCTTGCACTTCCAGACGAGGGCGCCATTCCGCTGGACGAATTGCGACACCTCCACGAGGCCTGGCTCCCGGATTTTATGCAGCATCAACCGAGTTGACTACGCGGTCCTCCTTCGCGGTATGATGGCTTCAGGCGAATATGCGGCAACGCTGACATAATGAGGAAACAGCCATGGCAATGCATGCAGGTGACATCGAGCAGCTCATACGGAAAAAATTTCCCGATGCACGGGTGAACATCGAGGACTTGGCCGGCGACGGCGATCATTATGCAGCGACTGTGATTTCCGAGGCTTTCCGGGGCAAAACCAGGGTCCAGCAGCATCAGATGGTATACGAGGCGCTGGAAGGGAATATGGGCGGCGCGCTACATGCCCTTGCACTTCAGACCTCAGTACCCGATAATTAGGAATGGAAGTCACTTCCATCTGTACAAACCAAGGTAACGGAATGAGCCAAGGCAATATTCACGACTGGATACGGCAGCAGGTCACAGCGAACGATGTGGTGCTGTTTATGAAGGGGACCAAATCGTTTCCGCAATGCGGATTCTCGGGCCGCGTGGTGCAAATGCTCGACTACCTCGGCGTCGGCTTCAAGGACATTAACGTCCTGGAGGACCCGATCCTGCGCGAGGGCATCAAGAGCTTCTCCAACTGGCCGACCATTCCGCAGCTCTACGTCAAAGGCGAATTTGTCGGCGGCGCCGACATCACAGCGGAAATGTTCCGCGCCGGCGAGTTGCAGAGCCTGCTGAGTGAAAAAGGCGTCGAGTTCGAGAACCGCAGCCTTCCGGCGTAATGAGCGAAAATCCGCCCTCTTCCCTGGCGGGAGGGGGCGGCATTTGCTGGCTGAGCGGGAGCGCTTCACGCAAAATGCGCGCCGCTGGGCGTATGCTAACCAATTGAAATCGCTGGCAGCGCCAGACGGCTGGCAGCCCGCCGTTTGGGCATCAGATTGCCAGACGGCGCCGTGTGCGCTATAAAGGTTTGCAGCTGATCGGATAAGCTACACTCAATCCAACTCAGGTCTGCATGGGCGCCGGCATTAGAAACATTGTGATCGGCGTGATGATCCTCGGGGCCACGGCCTGTTTGGTTCTTGGCCTGACTGTTCCCGTCGTCCGCCTCAGCTATCTGTATTTCTGGACGCAGGACTATTCCCTCTCGGCCATTGTCCGCCAGCTCTACCGGGACAACGAGTTGTTCCTGGCGGCCGTGATCTTCATATTCTCGATCGTGTTTCCGGCGTTCAAGCTGCTCTATTTGCTGACCGCCTTCGCCGCCG
Organism: uncultured Alphaproteobacteria bacterium; assembly: GCA_963827885.1. GTDB lineage: Bacteria > Pseudomonadota > Alphaproteobacteria > Rhizobiales > Rhodomicrobiaceae > CAWHDD01. The sequence goes on from CAWHDD010000004.1 coordinate 281,985, forward strand.
CGCCAACCGCCGCCTCCGCCCGCCTGCATCACCGCCTGTCGTGGCTGGGCAAATGGTCGATGCTCGACGTGCTGGTGCTGGCGCTGGTAGTGTTCTATGCGAAATCCACAACAGTAATGGACGCCGTGGCGCTGCCAGGCGTCTACTACTTTTCCGCGTCGGTGGTTCTATCGATGCTGGCTTACGCGGCCGTCGATGCGGCCCATACAGGCCACACCGGCGTTCGCGCCGTTCCCCGTCTTAGCGCGAATAGAATTCGACCACTAGATTCGGTTCCATCAATACCGGATACGGTACGTCGGTCAGTTGCGGCAGGCGGCCCAGAGTGACCGTCATCTTGCCCTGATCGACGGTGATGTAATCCGGGATGTCGCGTTCCGGGCTCTGCATGGCTTCCATCACCAGCGCCATTTCCCGCGACTTCTGCCGCACCTCGATCACGTCACCGACGGCAACACGATAGCTGGGGATGTTCACCCGGCGGCCGTTGATCTTCACATGGCCGTGGTTGACGAACTGGCGGGCGGCAAACACGGTCGGCACGAACTTGGCGCGGTAGACGACAGCGTCCAGGCGGCGCTCCAGCAGGCCGATCAGGTTTTCCGAGGTGTCACCCTTCAAACGGGTGGCTTCCTTGTAGATGTTCTTGAACTGCCGCTCGTTGATGTTGCCGTAATAGCCCTTCAGCTTCTGCTTGGCGCGCAACTGAGTGCCATAGTCCGACATCTTGCCGCGGCGGCGCTGGCCGTGCTGGCCGGGACCGTATTCACGGTTATTGACGGGGCTCTTGGCGCGGCCCCAGATATTCTGGCCGAGACGGCGGTCGATTTTATGCTTGGCGCTGAGGCGCTTTGACATTTCAGATCTCCAAAGTCATGGGATAATTGATACGGAAATAATCAACACGCCTTCCTCTGTCTTTCCGTCTTTCACCAAATCCCTTTCGGGCAGGCAACCGGCGGCAAGGCCGACAGGCACGGTTCATGAGAACGCGCCACAGGCATGTGAAAACGGCGAGCCTAATGGACTCGCCGCTCTTAAGACCATAGATGGGCCGCGGTGTCAATCACCCGCAGCCGCATTCGCCAAGGATTACGGCTTCTTCGGCTCGCCGTTCCAGAAAGCTTCGATCTGCTTCTTGAGGGCTTCCTTCTCCTCCGGCGTGCAGGCCTTCTTCTTGCTCTCCGTCTCGGAAGTCACCTTGGCTTCCTGCTTGCCGTCGCCGCCCTCGGTGATTTTCACGTTGCCGGTCAGCCACATAACGGTGAACAGATGCAGACGGTTGATGAACAGCATCTGTTCTTCCGTCCACTTCTTCTTGGCGCGCTCCTGGGAGATCAGCCAATTGTAATTGTCGGTCTGCTCGCTGGGCATTTCGCAGTTCTGCGCCATGGCCGACAGACGCGCCACCTTGATGACATGGCGCGCGTTCTCGAAGGGCACCGTGAGCTTGGACGGGTCGGACTTGTCGATCTTCAGAATCTTGCCGTCCGGCGTCGTGACCTCGCTCGGGATGGTCGAGAGGGCGAAGCCGGTGATCAGCGTGACCGATTTCGGGCTCAGGTCGGTCTTGTCGCCGGCCTGAGGCGCCGCTGCTGCCGGTGCAGCCGCTGCCGCTTTCGCCTGGGCATTAGCCTTGGGAGCGGGGGCCGCCTTGTCCTGGGCCGCCGCCGGATTGACGAGCATTGCGCCGAGCAGCAGGGCTCCGCCAATTCGCCATAAACTTACACGCTTAAGTTTAACCATTTCGAAGCCCTTGTTGCAATTGCGGCACTCAGCCACCCAGTTTCCCATCCGAGCAATACCAAAATCGGGGCATAAAAATGACACGAAATCACCCTGCCGCGGCTTATTTCGGCCGGGGACGATGTGCCCGGCAAAGCGAGGCAATTATGCCTCTCAGTGTGCGGATTTCCTGCTCCGTCGCCTCCATGCGTGCGAACATGTTTCTGATGTTGCGCACCATAGAAGGGCGCTTTTCAGGCGGTTGCAGAAATGCAGACTCATCTAACTCCCGTTCCAGATGTTCGTAAAACCCGTAGAGTTCCGCCTTGTTCGCCGGGCGGCTGCCATCGCGGGGCGTGCCCTCCTCAGTGCGGCCGTCGAAACGCGTCTGGCGCCCAAGGCTCTTGCGGTCCGCCGCTTCTGAACCATTCGTATCCGATCAGCAGCACCGCCTGCGCCAGATTGAGCGAGGCGAACGTTGGATTCACCGGCACCATGACGATGGCGTCGGCGTAGCTGAGAGCGTCGTTTTCCAGCCCCCAGCGTTCGCGGCCGAACAGGATGCCGCAAGCCTGGCCATCCGCCTGACGCCGCAGCGTTTCCTCGACCGCAGTCTCCGGCGACATCACCGGTTTGACCATATCACGCGCGCGTGCCGTCGTGGCAAATACATAATTCAAGTCCGCGACGGCTTCGCGCAAGCTGCTGAAAACGCGGGCCTTATCCAGAACCCAGTGAGCACCCGACGAGGCGGCAACCGCCTTGGCGCTGGGCCATGGCTCGTGCGGCGCCACGATACGCAGGTCGTCCAGGGCGAAATTGGCCATGGCGCGCGCGGCCGTGCCGATGTTTTCGCCGAGCTGCGGCTCCACCAGCACGATGGCGGGCGTGACCTGGGGGCGCTCCGGGGCCAAGGGCTTTGTCTCTGAAGTTTCCTGACCGGTCATTTCACCTTCCCCCGCCCGCATGCTTTCCCATCCGCGTGAGGGTTTTTCATTGCCACGGCCGGAGCGATCCCCCGCCGCGATGTTCGGTAATGGGACCGCGTATGTACGAAGAAACCGGCGGCGGCGCAATTGGCGTTTTGGCCGCTTGAGCGCATGCGGCGGCAGAATTCGTTTTCCCGCGGGGTTATGACAACAGGCAGCTCGCACTGTTCCTGTTGAGACGAATTGGCGCACCTCGTCAGCATCGTCATCGTTTCGTCAACATATGTTTGAATAAATGCGCTGGATTAACGTTATATACCCGTGGCGCGGTTGCGATTTTCACATTTCCTTTCGAGAAAATTTTTAGAATATTCGCGGTCTGATGCCCGGCCGCCATGCGCCAAATCACGTAAAATATCAGGAGAATACCAGCCATGATCGTTTGGACAGGAAATGGCCTTGTCACCATCTTCATTGTTCTCGGGTTCCTGTTCGGCGCGGGTTATATCGAGGTGAATATGCCGCATGGCATCCCCGGCGTCGCTGAGGGACGGGAGGCGGAAAATCTCATCTATGGCGGCATGATGCTGCTGTCGGCCCTCGTGGTGTGGCTGGCGGGCGACTATTTCTACAAGCGCGACCGGCAGCGCCTCGTGGACAGGACCACCGGCAAGGAATTTTATGCCGGCGGTTATCACTCGCTGCTATTCGTTCCCATGCGTTTCTGGGGGCCGGTCATCGCCATTCTGACCATAACGGCGGTGACGGCGGACATGATGCCACGCGGCAAGCCGCCGGTGAAAAACACCGCCTCCACGGGCACCATGGCGGCGCCCTTGCAGCAGGAAGCCGATTCTCGCCCCGCGCCGGAAAGCCTGCGGTAGCGGTTTTCCATACCGGCACACATTTTACGCCGGCTGTTAACAAACTGCCGTATGCACCTGATAGAATCCTGGGCTTGCCGCCAATCAACCCTTGCGGCAGGCGAGCGGGTTCATGCACAAACGTCTGGATAGCCTGGAAAAACCGGGAACGGCGCTCTTCGTTGAGCCAGCCGGCGAGGACGATTTGTTCGACCACCCAACATGGACCGCCAAGGTTCTGCATCGCATCCGTGCGCGCCGCTGGCTCATCGCGGCCACGGCGGCGATCCTGCTGACGCTCTCCGTCACCAGCGGCCTGCCGCTCAGCGCCGCCACGGCCGCCACGGCATTCATGATCGCCGCCGCCGCGCTGCTGCCGCGCGAGCATCTGGTGCGCATCAAGGTTCGAACCTCCGCCTTGCCCACGGACGGCACTGACACGGCCGGCAGCGGGGAAGCCCTGCGCCTGATGGAAGGCATTCCCGAGCCCGTGCTGCTGCTGACCGCTTCCGGCACCATCCTCGCCTTCAACAGCAAGGCGGCTGACGATTTTCCCGCCCTCAGCCCGGACCGGCATATTTCGTCCATCATCCGCAGTCCGCAGGTGCTGGCCGCCGTCGATCAGATCGCCAGGGGCGAGGGGCGGCGCACGGTGAGCTATATCGAGCGGGTGCCCGTGGAACGGCGGATGGCGGCGACGGTGAGCGCGGTGAAGCCGGGGCCGCGCGGCCCCCGCACGGACGCGCCCGCGATCATGATTTTCCTGCGCGATCTGACCGGGCAGGACCGGCTGAACGAGATGCGCACCGATTTCGTCGCCAACGCCAGCCACGAGCTGAAAACGCCGCTCGCCTCGCTGACCGGCTTCATCGAGACGCTGCAAGGCCCGGCGAAGAACGATGCGCAGGCGCGCGAGCGCTTCCTCGCCATCATGCTCAAGCAGACGCGGCGCATGTCGCGGCTGGTCGATAACCTGCTGTCGCTCAGCCGCGTGGAGATGCACGCGCATCTGCGGCCGGGGGACGCCGCCGACCTGGGCGAAATCGCCCGTCATGCCGTGCAGGCGCTGGAGCCGCAGGCCGCCGCGTCGGGCGTGACGGTGGAGTTCAGCGAACCGGACGGCGAAGCCCTGGTACTGGGCGATCGCGACGAACTGAGCCAGGTGCTGCAAAACCTCATCCATAACGGCATCAAGTACGGGCATGAGGGCGGGCATGTGCGCGTCGGCATCGAGCGTATACCGGCTGAGCGCAAGCTGGTGCTGACGGTGGCCGACGACGGCACTGGCATCGCCGCCCAGCACCTGCCGCGGCTGACGGAGCGCTTTTACCGGGCCGCCAGCGGCGAGAGCGGCGCGGGGCTCGGCCTCGCCATCGTGCAGCATGCCGTCAAGCGCCACCAGGGCGAATTGCGCATCGAGTCCGAGCTGGGCAAGGGCTCGACGTTCTCGGTCATCCTGCCCGAAGCGCCCCAGGACTGACGGCGGCGTCAATTCGCGGCAACGCCGTCCTCTGGTGTCCTTTTGTGGCTCTTTCGAATCCTGAGCGGGTTGCTGAGATTGCCGTGAGCCCCGCCGCACATCAGCATGCTACCGTGCTCGGAGGCGTCAAGGACAAGCCCTACGGGCGCGCGAAGAAGCGCGTCCTTGACCCCTCCTGTGCGCGGTAGCATTGGGCTTGTGCATGGCCGGGACGAAGGAATGGCAGCCCGGCCGAACAAAGGAATCTACCCTGCATACAGGCATGCTGCGAGGGCAGTGCGAGACGGATGGGGTACCCGCTCGAAATTTGAAAGAGGCCCTTTTGTCTCCTAATTGCCGTAAGAGCTACCGGCGAACTGGGCGGCAATTAGGAGACCGGTCACTAGCGGAGGGCGGCCGGAAGCCGCCGCGCCTGCGCAATCAACGGCGGCGCTGTCCGCCTGAACGGGCCGGCCCTGGCTGCGCGGGGCGTTCGATCTCCGGCAGCACCGGATGGCCAGCCGCCTGCGGTCCCCCTTGCAGGGATGGGCCGTTCGACGGGCGCCAGGGCACGCCGCTGCCCGGTGACGGCGGTGCATCGGCTGCCAGACTGGCTTGATAAAGCCGTTCGGATGAATACGGGTCGCCGCCCTGTGCCGGCATCGGGGCGGAATGTGCACCGCCGCGGTCGATCACGGGCCGGGCGCTTTCTTCCTTCAGCACGGGGATCGAATAGTCCGGCTCTGGCGCGGGCAAAGCCTTGAGGCCGCCGGCGGGCGGCTCGATCGGCGGCAGCGAGGTCTCGACCGGCGACGGTTTCTGCCCCCGGCGGCGCAGATGCTTCTCGGCCCGCGCCGACGACTTGGCCATGGCCTGAATGAGCGCCATGACATCCTTCTCGCTCATCGGCTCGCCATAGTAAAAGCCCTGCGCGTAATCGCAGCCGACGGCCTTCACGTAGCTGTCCTCTTCCTCGCGCTCGACGCCGGCGGCGATGACATCCTTGTCCAGTTCGCGCGCCATGTTGACCACCGACTTGAACACCACGGCGCCGGCCCGGTCGCCCTGATCCTGGCTGAGAAGCTGGCGGTCGATCTTGATCATGTCGAACGGCAGGCGGTGGAGATAGGTGAGCGACGAATAGCTGGCGCCGAAATCGTCGAGGCAGAGCGAGGCGCCCAGGCCCTTGAACAGGTTCAGCATTTCGATGGCCTGCTCCGGGTTCTCCATGATCAGCGACTCATTCACCTCGATCATCAGCGAGCCCTTGGGCGCCGTCTCGCGGCCGATGATGAGGCGCAGATCCTGGATGATGTCCGGCTTGAAGAGATGCCGGCTGGAGAGATTGACACTGACGAATACCGGATTTTCCGCGCGTTGCAGCGTCCGCTGCCAGCGCACGGCCTGACGCACGGCGCGTTCCATCACGTAGGCGGTCAGTTCGCCCACCATGCCCAGATCTTCGGCAATCGGCAGAAATTCCGGCAGGCTCAGACGGCCGAGCTTGGGATGTTCCCAGCGAATCAGCACTTCGATGCCGCCCAGTTCGCGGTCGGCGAGGCGCATGATGGGCTGGTAGAAGATGCGGATCTGGCGGCGCTCGATGGCCTGGCGCAGTTCGGCCTGCATCAGCGGCGCGGTCGTCGTTTTCGCCGCGCATCTCGGTCTTGAACAGCTCGATGCGGTCGGCGCCGGCGCGCTTGGCGCGGTACATGGCCGTCTCGGCTTCGCGCAGCAGGCTGTCGGGCGAGGTCTGGTGGCCGTCGTACACCGCAATGCCGATGCTGCCGGTCAGGACGAGGTCTCGCCGCCGGCCTTCATCGGCGAACGCAGCGAGCGCCGCACACTGTCGGCCAGCATGGCGATCTGGCGCGGCTTCGGTCTCGGCGGCCAGCAGAATGGCGAATTGCTCGGTGGTGACGCGGGCGAGTGTATCCAGCGGCCCCAGATGGCGGGACAGACGGCGCGCGACCGTGAGCAGCACACTGTCGTTCACCGCCAGATCGACGTGCTGTGTTCGTGAAGGTGTCGATGTCGATGAACAGTACCGTCGGCCGATGGCCGCTTTCCTGGCCCGGCGACGATGGCGCAATGCAGCCGGTCGAGGAACAGCTCGCGGTTGGGCAGGCCGGTCAGGCTGTCGTGGATGGCGTTGTGCAGCAGACGTTCCTGCGCGCGTTTCTGCGCGTGACGTCGCGCATCAGGCCGACGCAGCGCAGGCTGGAACGGCTTTGCGCGGGCCGAAAGCGACGAGGCGCGCAGTTCGAACCACAGATAGCCGCCGTCGGCGCGGCGCAGGCGGAAATCGATGTTGATCTCGCCGCCGTGACGCTCGCGGATGCGTCCACAGGATCAGCCGCAACCGCTCGCGGTCCGCCGTGTGCAGGTGCTGCAGCCAGTCTTCGACGCTGGAGCGCAGGGTTCCGGGCGGCATAGCCGAGGGCCGTGTCGATCTCCGCGCCGATGACGATTTCGTCGCGCCGCGTGTTCCATTCCCAGACCGACGCGCCCGACGCTTCGAGCGCCAGCACCGGAGCTGGAATTGTCCGGCGTCCTCGCTGTAGCACCGGATCGCCCGCGTGGAAGGCGTATTGGGTCACGGTGAAACCCGAGCAGCGCGACAAACAGCACCAGCCCGGCATTCAGGCAGCGGCGACCACGATATCGCCGGACATCTTGCCCATGAATGGTCACGGCGACGCCGAACAGCCAGACCAGGAACAGCATCCAGGTGGGCAGCAGGGACAGGGCGCGCTCCTGTCCGCGCAGGGCCAGAAAGCCGATCAGCCCGCTGCCGATGACGGCGATCGGGACATACGAAAGCCGGGCCAGTCCGGACGCCAGTTTGGCGTCGACGACGCGACAGCGCCATGAGGCAGAACTGCGGCGGCGAACCAGCCCAGGAACAGCAGGGCGATCCAGCTGATGCCAGAGGCGGATGTGAGGAAGGTGTAGAGGAACAGGATGATGCTGGCCGCCATGGCGCCTCGGAGGCGGCGCGGTAGATGGCGTTGTCCTCGGCGGGGAGCTTGAACAGCTTGTGCCAGAAGCCGAAATCGACGCAGAGATAGGCCACCACGCTCCAGGCGACGATGGCCGTGGCGGGAAAGATCGAGCCTTGTGGTTGGCGGCGAAGATGGCGATGAGGAAACAGCGCCAGGAGGCCGCTGATGCCGAGCAGAATGCCGTTGAACAGCGTGCCGTCGCGGGCTTTCTGGCCCCAGGCCGCGCCCCCGATCAGCGTCAGGCGCGGGAAATCGGCGGAGGACAGTTCCACGATGAAGGTCACGGTGGCGCCGGGTTCCAGCGTCAGCGCATAGACGTCGGCGGCGTCGTTGTCGCTTTTCTCGGGCCGGAAACCGAGCGAGGGCGTGATGTTGGCAACGCGCGGGGCGTCGAGATTGGGCAGGAACACCTTCGAGCCCACCAGATCGTAGCGCTGGGCGACCAGCAGCCGGCGGACCTGCTTGTCGGTCGGATTGTTGAGCGCGAACACCACCCAGCTCGGGCTGGTGCCGGAGGTCTTGGCGGAAACCGTCATGCGGCCGGTGACGCCGTCGGCGCTGGGGGCCGTCTCGATGCTGAGCTTGTCGCCGCGGGGCTCGTACTGCTCGCCCTGCATGGTGATATCGACGACTTCACGATCCGAACCGAGGACGATGGACTCAAGCGCGTGCGCCGGGCGGGCGCTGGCAGCCGTCCAGACAAACAGCATCGCGAGCACCCAGAGGGCGCGCCGGAGGTGTTGCGGATCGAATGCGGCCAGCCATTTGCACAAGGTATCAGGCTCGCGGATCTTCATCGAGTAATGCATATTGCAGATGATCTTGCCAGACGCCGTTGATTTTAAGATACCGGCGTGCAAGCCCCTCTCTGGTAAAACCGGCCCGCTCCAGCAAGCTGACCGAAGCCTGATTATGCGGCAGACACGCGGCCTCCAGCCGGTGCAGTGCCAGAGTATTGAAAACGAAGCCCATCACAGGCTTCATGGCCGCCGTCATGGCGCCCTGCCGCGCGTAGGGAACGCCGATCCAGTAGCCAATGGAACACGACTGACTGACCCCGCGCCGGATGTTGCTGAGCGATATTCCTCCCAGCAAAGCTTTATCACGAACCCGGTGCAGAAAGAAGGCATAGCCAGTCTCCTCCTCGATGTCCCGCTGATAGTATTTCAGCCGCCGGCGGAAAGCGGCACGGCTGAGTTCGTCGTCGCTCCAGCTTGGCTCCCACGGCGTCAGGAACTCGCGGCTCAGTTCGCGCAATCGCGCCCACTCCGCGTAGTCAGCCATTTGCGGCGGTTTGAGGACAAAGTCCCCGGCAGTCAGCGCCGGACCATTATCGACAAACGTCACCGATTTCAAAAAGTCCATGGCCGCAGCCTTAATAAACAATGCGTCCCGTCCCCCCAAATCGCGGCTCACAAAATTGTTATGGCGGCGTCCCACGTCACGCGCCTCCGGCCCCCCGGAACGCGGCTGCCGGCCTATGTTAATGCAAAACCTGCGCGCGCAAGCCGCTTTCCTCCACCAGACGCCGCACCGACTGCGCCGCCGGACGCGGGCCGACTGCCGCCGAAGTGATCGCCGAACCCATGTGCAATTTCAGCGCCAGATCCCGCACGTTTTCGCGAGTCACCGATTCGATGCGGCTGACCAGTTCCTCCGTGGACAGCGGCCGGCCGAAGGACATCACGTCGCGGGCGAGTTGCGACGCGCGCGCCTCGGAGCTTTCCAGGCTCATCAGCAGCGCGGCTTTCAACTGGGCCTTGGCGCGGGCGATTTCGTCGTCGCGCGGGCCGTGCTCGATCATGGTGGCGATCTCCTGGAGCACGACCTTGACGAGTTCGGCCGTCTGCTCCGGGCCGGTGGCGGCGTGGATGCCGAAGATGCCGCTGTCCGAGAAGCTCCAGTCGAAGGCGTGGATGTCGTAGCAGAGGCCGCGCTTCTCGCGCACCTCCTGGAACAGCCGCGAGGACATGCCGCCGCCGAACATCACCGAGTAGATTTGCGAGGTGAACAGCTCCTCGGAGCGGAACGGATACGCCCTCGAAAGCCAGGAGGATGTGGCATTGCTCGAACGGCCGCGACAGCGTCTGATGCCCGCCCACATAGCGCGAGCCTTCGATATCGCGGCTGTGGCCTGCCGGCAGCGCGGTGAACAGCTTCTCGGCCTGCGCTACGATTTTATCGTGATCGACGGCGCCGGCCGCGCTCAGCACCATGCGGTCCGGTCCGTATGTCGCGTGCCGGTAGCCCAGGAGATCGCGGCCGGCGAGCTTCGACACGCTCTCCGCCGTGCCGAGAATCGGGCGGCCCATGCGGCTGGTCGGGATAGGCGGTCTCCTGCATGAGGTCGAACACCAGATCGTCGGGGCTGTCCTGCACGGAGGCGATTTCCTGAAGGATCACCTCGCGTTCACGCTCCAGCTCCTCGTCGGCGAACACCGGGTTTTGCAGGATGTCGCGACAGGATTTCCAGCGCCACGCCCACGTCGTTTTTCAGCACGCGGGCGTAATAGTCGGTGTTCTCCAGGCTGGTGGAGGCATTCAGCCCGCCGCCCACGGCTTCGATTTCCTCGGCGATCTGCCGGGCGTTGCGCGTGGGCGTACCTTTGAACGCCATGTGCTCCAGCAGATGGGCGATGCCATGCTCGGTGGATATTTCGGCCCGCGCGCCGGTGTTGACGGAAATGCCGGCGGTGGCGGTTTCGAAATGCGGGATGTGATGCGTGACGACGCGCATCCCATTGGAAAGTTCGGAAAGCTCGACGGTCATTGGACGGGCCTCGTGGAATGGGTTGCGGGGGAATCGATGAATGCGGCGACGGCTGCCGCGCTGTTGGGAAGTACGGTATAGCGCTCTTCCGCGGCGAGCACAGCCTCAAGACGCGCGGGCGCTTGCGGCTCGAAGCCCACGGCCTCGCGCATGGCGCCGGCGAACTTCGCCGGGTGGGCGGTGGAGAGCACGACGAATGGCCCTTCGTCCGGCGCGCGCGCGGCCTGCGCTTGCGCGGCGGCGATGCCGATGGCGGTGTGCGGATCGGCCAGATAGCCGGTGGAGGCGTAAACCTCGCGGATGGTCTGCATCACAGTATCCTCACGGCGCGCGGAAGGCGGCAAACATGCGGCGTATCCAGCTCAATTCGCCGGCGTCGAGATCGAAGCCGCCGGTTTCGGCCAGCATCGCCATCTTCTCGCGCACGGAGGCGGCATTGCGGCCGCTGGCTTCGAAGACCAGACGCTCGAAATTGCTGGAAATCTGAATATCCATGCTGGGGCTTGACGTGGCGATCACCTGTTTTGGCTGATAGCGCCCGCTCTCAAGCGTGCGTACCAGGATGTCGTTAGCGTTGGTGGCGATAACAAGCCGGCTAATGGGTAATCCCATCTGCGCGGCGGCGAAACCGGCAAATATATCACCGAAATTACCGGTCGGGACCACGAAGCTCAACTTACGGTGAGGTGCGCCGAGACTGGTTGCGGCGGAGAAGTAGTACGGCACTCTGCGCCGCGATGCGCGCCCAGTTGATGGAGTTGACGGCGGACAGGCGGTGACGGGCGCGGAACTCAGGGTCGCCGAGCAGCGATCTTCACGATGGTCTGGCAGTCGTCGAAAGTGCCTTCCACGGCGAGCGTGTGCACATTGCCGGCGCGCGACGGTCGTCATCTGGCGGCGCTGCACGTCGCTGACGCGGCCGTGGGGATAGAGAATGAACAGATCCACCGAGGCGCGGCCTTTGAACGCCTCGATGGCCGCCGCGCCGGTATCGCCCGAGGTGGCGCCGATGATGGTGGCGCGGCTGCCCTGGCGCGCCAGCTCGCGATCCATCAGCGGCCCGAGCACCTGCATGGCGAAGTCTTTGAACGCCAGCGTGGCGCCGTGGAACAGCTCCAGCACAAAGATATTGTCCGCGATCTGCACCAGCGGCGCGGTGGCCTTGTGGGTGAAACCGGCGTAGGCATCCTCCAGCAGGCGCGACAGCTCGTCCGGCGGCACGGCGCCGTCCACAAAGCGGCCCATGATGGCGGCGGCGATGGCGGCATACGGCTTGCCGGCCAGCGCGGCGATTTCCGCCGGCGTCACATGCGGCCACGCTTCCGGCACATACAGGCCGCCGTCCAGCGCCAGGCCCGCCATGAGGGCGCCATTGAAATCCAAAGCCGGTGAGCCACCGCGTGTGCTGATGTAGTTCACTTGATTCATTCCATAAACGAGGCATTTTCCGTGGCGCGGAACGGGTTTGAGACGGTGCGTTCCCAGGGGCTGCACGAGCGGCAGCGCGAGGGAAGCAGGCCGCGCCGGCGACCATACCTAATACTTTGCGTTAAGCCGGGCAACGCTGTTTGCAAATGGCGGCTCAGTTTGGGACACGCGTGCGCAATTTCTCCTGCCGTAAACTTGCCGCATCCGCCTCAATCGGCTAGAACGCTGCCTGAGACGAGAGACAGCAATCCACATGCGTCCGCCGGACGCCACACACCCGAGATGACCGAAAACACCCCCGCACCCCGCCCCGTACCCCGCCTGCCGAAAGGCATGCGCGACATTGATGCCCGCGAAATGCGTGGCGTCGAAACCATGCTGTCCACCATCCGCTCCGTATACGAGCTGTACGGCTTCGAGCCGCTGGACACGCCCGCCTTCGAATATTCGGACGCGCTGGGCAAGTTCCTGCCCGACGCCGACCGGCCCAACGAGGGCGTGTTCTCGTTCCAGGACGAGGACGAAGCAGTGGCTGTCGCTGCGCTACGACCTGACCGCGCCGCTCGCCCGCCATGTCGCGCAGAACTTCGAACTCGCTGCCCAAGCCGTTCCGCCGCTATCAGTTCGGCCCGGTGTGGCGCAACGAGAAGCCGGGGCCGGGGCGCTTCCGCCAGTTCATCCAGTTCGACGCCGACACGGTGGGCACGGCCAATCTCGCCGCCGACGCCGAGCTGTGCATGCTGATGTCGGATACGCTGGAGAAGCTCGGGCATTCCGCGCGGCTCCTATGTGGTGCAGGTCAGCAACCGCAAGCTGCTGGACGGCGTGCTGGAAGCGGCGGGGCTGCCGGCGGATCGCGGGGGCCAGACGCCTGACCGTGCTGCGCGCCATCGACAAGCTCGACCGCCTCGGCCTCGACGGCGTTGGCCTGCTGCTGGGCGAGGGCCGCAAGGACGAGTCCGGCGACTTCACCAAGGGCGCGGGGCTGAAGAAGAAGCAGATCACCTGCATCATGGATTTCGTCGGCGCGGGCGCGGGTGATAACGCCGCGACGCTCGCCGCGCTCGCCAAGCTGGTGAAGGACAGCGAGATCGGCCTCCAGGGCGTGGAGGAGCTGCGCCAGATGGATGCGCTGCTTGAGCTCCGCCGGCTTCGGCGCGTCGACAGGTGAAGATCGATCCCAGCGTGGTGCGCGGGCTGGAATATTACACCGGCCCGGTGTTCGAGGCCGAGCTGACCTCACGCCGGCGATGACGGCACAGCGCCGCGCTTCGGCTCGGTGGCCAGCGGCGGGCGTTATGACGGGCTGGTGGAGCGCTTCAAGGGCACGCGCATCCCGGCGACCGGCTGTTCCATCGGCGTGTCGCGCCTTTACGCCGCGCTGAACGCGCTGGGCAAGCTCAACACCGCCGGCCACATGGGGCCGGTGGTCGTCATGGTCATGGACCGCGACCGGCTGGCCGATTACCAGGGCATGGTGCGCGACCTGCGCGACGGCGGGCATCCGCGCGGAGATGTATCTGGGCGAGTCCGGCCTGAAGGCGCAGATGAAATACGCGGACAAGCGCGGCGCGCCCTGTGTTATTATTCAGGGGGGCGACGAACGGGAGCGCGGCGAAGTGACCATCAAGGATCTGATCGAGGGCAGCCGCGCCGCCGCCGGCATCGCCGATCGCGCGCAATATCGCGAAGGCCCGGCCGGCGCAGATCGCGGTGAAGACGGCTGAGATGCTGACGGCGGTGCGGGAAATCCTCAGCCGCCACGAGGCTCCAATCGTATGACGGCGGAGTCGGCACGGCAATTCGATGCGCTGGAAGCTCAGGCCGAGCGGCTGATGGCGGTGTTTTCCAGGCGCCGGCTACGAGCACGTGGCGCCCGCCATCCTGCAACCGGCCGACCTGCTGCTGGACCGCGCCGGCGAGGCCATCCGCAGCCGTACCTACGTGTTCACCGATGCCGATGGCAACGAGCTGTGCCTGCGCCCGGACCTGACCATCCCCGTGGCGCGCATCTATCTCGACCGCCACCCGGAAGCGGATGTCGAAGCGCTCTATTGCTACAACGGCCCGGCCTTCCGCTATCAGTACGGCAAGCCGGACCCCTTACGCCCGCGCGAATTCCGGCAGGCCGGCATCGAGTCCTACGGCTGCGCCGATGCGCTGAAAGCGGATATCGAAGTGCTGTGCCTGACGCTGGACGCCGTGCGCCAGGCCGGCCTCAAGAGCATGACGCTCAAGCTCGGCGACAACGGCCTGTTCGACGGCCTGCTGCACGCGCTGCCCATGCCGGAGCGCTGGCGCACTCGCCTCGCCCACAGTTTCTCGCGCACCGATGCGTTCCGCAAGCTGCTGCAACAGCTTTCCGCGCCGCGCGCCGCCGAAGCCGCTCACCCGCTGGATAAGCTGTTGGACGCGCTGGAAAGCGCCAGTCCCGCCGCCGCCGAGCTGCTCGTTGGCGAACATCTGGAAACCTCCGGCATCACGCATATCGGCACGCGCACGCTGGCGGAAATCACCGCGCGCCTGACGAGCCGCGCCGCCGACCGCACCCAGCCGCCGCTGCCGCGCGAGATCGCCGCAACCATCGAGCAATATCTGGCCATTTCCGGCCCAGCCCCCGCCGCGCTGGAGCGCATCGCGCAACTGACCTCCGCCGCCGGCCTCGATCTGACACCGCAGCTCGCCGCATTCGAGGCGCGGCTGAAGCAGATGAGCGCGCTCGGCTGCTGCGGCATCGACATGCCGTTTTCCGCCAAGCTGGGGCAGCGCTTCGAATATTACACCGGCTTCGTCTTCGAAATCTCCGCGCCGGACGGCGGCATTCCGGCCCCCTTCGCCAGCGGCGGGCGCTACGACAAACTGCTCGGCAGCATCGGCGCACCGCGCGGCGTGCCCGCTGTCGGCGCGGCCATTTACACCGAACGCCTGCTGGCGGCCGTGGCGCGGGAGGCATCATGAGCGGCGAACTTCTTCTGGCCATTCCGTCCAAGGGGCGGCTGATGGAGGACACGCTGGCGCTGTTCGCCGGCCGGCGGCCTGAAAATCGAGAAAACCGGCACCGACCGCGGCTATCGCGGCATCATTCACGGCCTGCCCGGCGCGGCGGTGCTGTTCCTGTCGGCGTCGGAAATCTCGCGGCATCTGCAAACCGGCGCGGTGCACATGGGCGTCACCGGCGAAGACCTCATCCGCGAGCAGATGGCCGACGCGGACGAGCGCATTTCCTCGCTGCACCCCCTCGGCTTCGGCCACGCCAATGTCATCGTGGCGGTGCCGGATTGCTGGATCGACGTGCGCACCATGGCTGACCTGGAGGACGCCGGCGCGCAGTTCTTCCGCGATCATGGCCGGCGGCTGAAGGTGGCGACGAAGTATATGAACCTGACGCGGCGGTTTTTCGCCAGCGCCGGCGTGGCGAGCTACCGCATCGTCGAGAGCCTGGGCGCGACCGAGGCGACGCCGGCTGCCGGCACGGCCGAGGCGATTGTGGACATCACCAGCACGGGGGCGACGCTGACGGCCAACCATCTGCGGATATTGGATGACGGGCTGATCCTCAAGTCGGAGGCGAATCTGGCCGCGACGCGGACGGCGGAGTGGACGCCGGAGGCGGTCGCGGCGGGGGCGGCGATTGGGGAGGCGTTGCGGGGAGGCTGACGCGCGCGGCGGCACCAGTTCCGGCGGTCGGGAATACGGAACCCCAGACAGCTTTTGCAGACAAATCACAGGCCGCCGCGTGGAAATCCGTTTCCCGTCAACGCACGGATTTGCGGTGGGCCTGTCGGCACGCGGCTTTGCGCTGCCGGCATTGGTTGCGCTCCCGCGCCTCCCGCGAGCGCCGCATCGCTTCGAACATCTGCGACCGGCGCTGCATGTCGAGCAAGTTCCGCGAACTATTGTTCATATTGTTCATCATTTGCATATGGTGCCGGTTCATCTGAGCTTCGGCGGCAGGCGCGCTCGACAGCAGGCACAGCGCTGCGGCGGCCGTCAAAATTATGCGATTCGCGAACATGTGTTCCTCCCCCAACCCCGGCAATTTGGGTAGGCGGGGAGTGTGGCGGGATTGTGAAGGGCGCGCGACGGCAAACGGCGGGGGAGGTTACCCGGGGGGCGTTGGGGGCGGCGCAATAGGCGGCTTTGGACGGGCGGGGCGCGGCTAGAATGGTGCCGCTGAACGGCAGGCTCGTCTTGCAATTAGACACCCCATATGTTATATTTTTGTATAACTCAGGAGGCGGCCATGCACACCACAAATCTGCGCAAAGTCGGCGGTTCCGTCATGCTCGCGGTCCCGCCGGCCCTTCTCGATGTCCTGCGGTTGCAGGCAGGCTCGACGGTTGGCATGAGCGTCGAAGGCGGCCGGCTGGTGATCGAAATTTGCCAGAAACCCCGCTACACGATGGCCGAACTGCTCAGGCAGTCCGATTATTCGCAGCCTCAACCCGCCGGGGAGCGCGAATGGGCCGATGCCCCGGCTGCCGGCGGCGAGCTGCTATGAAACGCGGCGACATCTACATGGTCTCGCTGGACCCGGCGGCCGGGCATGAACAGCAGGGCCGCCGCCCGGTGGTCGTCATTTCGCCGGACGAGTTCAACGCCGCGACGCGCCTGCCGGTGGTTCTTCCCATCACGTCAGGCGGCGAATTCGCGCGGCGCATCGGCTTCGCCGTTCCCCTGAGCGGCATCGAGACCACGGGCGTGGTGCGCTGCGATCAGCCGCGCGTGCTCGACATCAAGGCGCGCGGCGGCGAGAAGGCTGACAGTCTTCCGCCCGATATCCTGGATGAGGTACTCGCCAGGGTCATTACCATTTTCGAGTGATGGCGAGAGGCGCCGGCGTGGCGAGCTGTCGCATCGGCGAGAGCCTGGACGCGACCGGGGCGGCGATGGCTGCCGGCACGGCCGAGGCGATTGTGGACATCACCAGCACGGGGGCGACGCTGACGGCCAACCATTTGCGGATATTGGATGATGGGTTGAGCCTCAAGTCGGAGGCGAATTTGGCGGCGACGCGCGCGGCAGCGTGGGGGGCGGAGGCGGTCGCGGCGGGGGCGGCCATCGGCGGGGCGTTGGGGTATGAAAGTCCGCCTATTCAATTTGCCTTATTGCCCAGTCAGTAAAGGCCCTGTTGGTGCGTGGGCGGCCGCGGCTGTGGCCTCGGCGGCGTTTGGGGCGGCACTGTGGGTATAGAGGTCCATCTGTATTCATTTTGCCTTGTAGGCCAGTCAGTGACGGGGCAATCGTCCAATGCCTTGCCTAAAGCCACTGTTCCCGGTACGAAGTATAGCCACTCGAACGGCTCAGTGGCGGAGGAGTATTTTGGCGAAGCCATTTCCTTCATAAAGCGGGGCAACTTTTTCATCAACGCAGTTAGCTCATCACTTCTACTCTTGAGTTGCACCTCAGTTTCCAGCGCAGGCAGCCTGTTGAACATCTCCCTTACAAAATCTTCGACGAGCGGCAGGCTGCCATAACCAGCCAGTTCCCTTGCTATACGCTCGACAAATCCGTCAGTGTGCCTCGCCGCATTAGAAGGAAGGATCTGATCCGCGTTTGCATTAAAGGCTGACATTGCACGATTGATAACGGCACTCGCTTTGGACTCATCACCGGCCCGCCGGTATGCTGCGGCTGTATCCACTGACGCCGCAGCGAAGGAAACCCAGGCGGCGTCGCGCGTGTCCTGCGGATCCCCCTTGATCTGGATTTTGCCGGGTGCGTCCGAATCGATGATCTGCTCCGCCTCGCTGGGGAGTCCCGACCTTGCGGCTACGATGGCCAATCCGTTGACGCAGGAATTCGGCGCCTGCTCCTTCAGATACATGAATGCCGCCAGCGGTTCCCGTTTCGCCAATTCGAGCGCGATCAGCCGATGGACGTTGATGCGGGGCAGCGCTGGCTCAATTTCAGAGACCTTGATCGCATTCCAGCGAGCCGCCCACGATTCCGCTTCCGCATTGCGCCCTCGTTCCACGAGGACTTGGATCGCGGCGGCGCGCGCAAAAAACTCCGTCCACGCCTCCTCGCGGCTTTTAGGCCGGGAGTCGTTCTCCACCATCGCGATAGCCCGGTCGACATTTCCACGTCTAACGGCGATCTGCGCAATTTGTCCGGCCGTCCGGCCGTTACGGGCAGGGAGGAGTTCAAGGGCCAGATCGTAGTCGTCCACCTCTGCCGCAGCTTTTGCGATTGTTATCCTAAGTTTGTGCAGTTGAACCCAAGGTTCATCGCGAGTGGGAAAGTTTGGAGCAATGTCAGTGACGCCATAGGCACCGCTCTGCGCGACGAATTTCAATTCCGCGATCTCCCCGCGAAGCTGAGCTATCCGCTCGCGGACACCGGCTTTGTCCCCGGCGCGCGCCCTTTCCAACACAGCTACTGCTCGCTCTGCGAGATGATCCTCGAGAGCACCACGATTTTGAGTCGATGGATGGCTTTCCAGATCAGAGAGGGTGATTAACGCTTGTTCCGGTGCGCAGGAGTGGATTTCGTTGCGGGCCTGGGAGAGGAATCCCCGATAATCTTCTCTCTTAACGTATGTCTCGCGGGCCGCCGGAAGCCGGTGCCGGACCTCCTGCTCTGCCTCTACCAAGCCGCTGATGCGGAACTTTCGCAGCAGACTAAGCAGGTGGCCGTATTGATCTTTTTCCGGTAGCGCATCGGCCCGCTGCAACAAGCTGCACTCTTCGGTGTGTCCGTCTTCGCATTTCACTGGCGCTGCAACGGATGCAGGACAGCCATAACTCCGCAAAAGGAAGCTCATCCTGTACAACGAGAAGTCTGGCCCGTTGTGTGCTAACGCCGGAGCGGCAAGGAGCGATATGCACAACGCCGCGATGGCACATCTTATTGCTGCCCCCATATCTGCCCCCCCTCATCCAGCCGCACCGCCCGCCGCGCCTCCAGCGCGCGGGCCATCGTCTGGTAAAACTGCCACACGTCGAACGGCACCAGCATCAGATCCACAGCCGCATGCTGTTCGCACGGGCCTACGCCAGAAGGCGAAATCTATCTGGTATCTTGTTTCCGGCTCTGCCGCGCGGTTCGAATCCAGGCTGGCCAAACGGCTGGCGGACGCCATTTAGCGCGAAAAACGTCAAAAGCAGCGGACCTCCGCCTCAGCCTGTGCCCGCCGCAAGGTGGCGACCATGTTCTTGGTCAGGGCGGTTGACTTCATCATAACCGGGAGCCGGCCGGAGTGATCCTGACTGATGCTTAAGATCGTCTCCGCCTGGACGTATTTTTCGTAGGGCAGAATCGAGGCGATGACGTCAATGGAGCACGAGCATTGGCTCAGCGATTCGTGAGTTTGTCCGCCGCTTTCCATGCAGGCGAACACGTATTCGGCCCGGGTTTCCGTCGGGTAATCGTTCGCGGGCGCCTGCGCCGCGGCGGGGAGCACGGCGCAGGGCTGGACCAGCATTGCGGCGGTGAAGGCGGCGGCAATGGCCGTCCGCAGTCCGGTGTTGGGACGCTTGGTCATTATTGGCCTCCGCTCTCGTAACGCAGCAAAGTCATCTTCTCGTCGATGACCGGTTTGGCGAGCTGGGAATTGGCGTCGCCCGGCACGAAAATGCGAATTTGATAAATGCCGCCGGGAACCGCGTCGCTCACCGTAAACTGATAAACCTTGTTGCGGAAAGCTTCCAGCTTCTCACCCAGCGGATCGCTGGTATAGGGCTTGATGGTCAGCCGCGCTCCGGCGACCTCGCGTCCGTCATAGGTGAATTTCACGTCCTCGATGGTGGTCTTGCTGCGAAACGCCTCGCGCACACGGTTGCGGAAATAGGACGGATCGCCCGGCACATAGCGCTTCATGCGCAGCAGATCCCATTCGAGCATCATCATCACGCCGGCGTTGCTGCTGGCGTCCAGGATCGGGCCGACGCTTCTCTCGCGTTCGCCGCTGAACAGCACGAAGGTCACGTCCTTGGTGCCTTTGCTGTCTTTCGCGGGCGCGAATTTCACCTGCATCTGGTCGGTGAAGTCCTCACCGAAAGTTTTCGGATCGGCGGATTGAACCTCGAAGGAATAGAGCAGCTTGCCCGGCGCCTTCAGATTTTGCAGATAGGGCGCGTCGAAAATCAAGGATTGCGCATCGCGATCCGCCGCCGGAGCCACCGTGGCGAATGACGCGAGGCCCGCGACGTACGCCGCGAAAAGAACTGAAGCCGCCGCGCCCTTACGCGGAAACGAAAACTGCACCATCGAATTTGCCTTTCAGGGTTTCCTCGGAATGCGGCCGCGCTGGCGCGGATTATAAGTTTGTTTCGCCGCAGCCGCTATCTGGTAGAATTCTTACTGAAATTCAAGGCGCTCCACAACCCGGCAGACATCACGGACGTGTGCCAGGGTGAATTCCGGCGGCCTTCCTCCCATTGCTCCGGCCGGCTCACTCCAGCCGCAGCACGAACCCCACGCCGCGCACCGTCTGGATGATCGGCCGCCCGCCCTTGCCGAATCCCGCCAGCTTCTTGCGCAGATAACCGACATAAACGTCCACAACGTTGACCGACACGCCGCCCTGGCCGCCCCAAAGCGCGTCGAAAAGCTGCGCGCGCGACAGCGGCTCGCCCTCATGCTCGATGAACAGCTCCAGCAGGTCGAATTCGCGCTCGGTCAGTTCGACGCGTCTGGCCGTTGAATTCCGACCTCGCGCAGCTTGTGGTTCAGGTTCAAGCCGGGCGCTGGCGGTTTTCCGGCGGCCGGTCGCGCATCCTTGGGCGTCTGCCGCCGCTTCTGCGGCCCTGAGGCGACCCGCGCCAGCAGCTCCTCGAAGGCGAAGGGCTTGATCATGTAGTCGTCCGCGCCCGCCGACAGGCCCTCCACCCGGTCGGCCACGGCGTCGCGTGCACTCAGCATGATGATGGGCGCCGACATGTTGGGGCCGTTCGCGCGCAATCTGCGGCAAACTTCAATCCCGGAGCCGCCCGGTAGAATAATGTCGAGAATGATGGTGTCGTATGGCTGCCTTTTCGCGGTTTCAATCGCCTCGTCCGTGGAACGCGCGCAGTCCACCTCATAGCCCTCCAGCTCAAAGGCGCGGCGCAGCAGGGATGAAATGTCTTCGTCGTCCTCGACGATTAAGATGGGCATGGCGATGTTTCTAATGTCTGCATCTGAGTTACTACGTTACGGCGAGCGGCTCAATCCGGTTTAGCTCGACGATTACAGTTACACCCGGCCTATCAACAGGGGAATGGCCGCCGTTCAGCCGGCTGGGGCTTTCGAACTGAATACTGCCCGCGTGCTCCTCGACCACCCACTTGGCCAGCGCCAGCCCCACGCCATGACTGCTTTCCTGCGACGACGGCTTGTTGTTGCCCCGGAAAAAGCGGTCGAAAATGTGCGGCAGTTCCTGGGCTGCAATGCCGCATCCCCGGTCGCTGATCTCAACGGCGACGCTTTTGCCGCTCGGCCGCACCTTGGCCGCGATCAGTTCGCCGGTAGCCGAATATTTAATGGCGTTGGCCATCAGCCCGGCGAACACCTGCCGCAGCCAATCCTTGTCCCCATTAACGTACAGGCCGCCGCTCCCCGCGTCGATATTGACGGTCATGCTGCGCTGGCGGGCCAGCGGCGCGATGTCGTCGTATGCCTCCGTCAGCGCCGCGCCGATGTCGATGCGCGACAGGTTCAAATCAATCCGCCCGCTCTCCGAACGCGCCACCCGCAGCAGATCCTCGATGCGCCGGTTCAGCCGCCGCGCCCGCGCCTGGATGGTCTCCACGCTCTTGCGCAGCGCCGGCGCCAGCTTGTCGCCGCTCTGGCGCAGCGTCACCTCGGCCTCGCCCAGGATCACGGTCAGCGGTGTGCGCAGTTCGTGGCTGACATCGGCGAAGAAGCGGCGGCGGTTCTGGTCGATCTCCTCCAGCTTGCGGTTGGCGGCGCGCAATTCGGCGGTGCGCAGCTCCACCGTCTCCTGAAGCGCCGCCTGCGCCTCCACCAGCCTGCGGTCGCGGCGCGATAGATTGACGGCCATGCGGTTGAAACTGGCCATCAGCAGCGTCAGCTCGTCATGGCCTTTGAGCGTGAGGCGCGTGTCGAAGCGCCCGGCCGACAGAGCTTTGGCGCCCCTCACCGTCTGCGAGGTGCGGCGCAGGATGGACAGCACCGGCCCTATATATAGAAGTGCAGCCAGCCCCACCGCGCCCGCCAATATGGCCGTGGCCGTCGCGGTGAGATTGCGCTTCAAGTCCCCCATCTCGCGCTCGGTGCCTTTCGCTTCGGCGCGCTCGTGCTCGATGGCCTGCCCTAGCATGGGCATGAAACCGATGGCGTAGACGTCCATCAGGCGCCGCAGGTTGATCGCCTTGTTTTCGTCGTCCTGCTTGCTCTCCAGCACGCTGTATACCTGCCGGCCGAGATTCTGGAACATGGCCCGCATGCGGGCGACGGACAGCCCCTCGGTGGCCTCCCGGTTGCGGGATTCGCGCCCCTTCAGCAGCGTCACCTGATGGGCGACCGAGCGGTTGAGACGTTCGAAAACGGCGTTCACTTCGCTGGTGGCACTGGCGAGGGCGCCCCGGTCCTGCTGCGGCGTGCGGGGGAAATCGTTGACGGCGATGGCGTAATCGGTGACGCGGCCGGACAGCAGCATCAGCAGTTCAAGCTGGGCCTGCGAGGCGGAGGCGCGCTCCATGAAGTAGTTGGCTTCGCGGATGCCGTGGATGAGCGAGATGCCGGCGGCCGAGGCCATGAAGGCACTTCCCGCCAGCAGCGCCAGCGTCATGAAACGCAGCGACCGCAGAAAAATGCTCAGCCGTCGGAACCAAGCCGGCATGGGACGATTGTCTCCTGACGCGCGAAGGTTGCTTTGGTACAACCTTGGCGCGTCTTGGTGCTGAATGAAAGGTGCGAATGCATGCACCAGCCGCTGACGGCCGGAATGGATGATAAGCCGCCGCGTCCTAACGCCGGTGCGCCGGCTTCGTTTCCACTGTTTTGGCGGAGTTTTCTGGCGGGCTGCCGCTCCAGGAAACTCAGCTTATTTGCCGCCTTCCATCACTTTTTTCAAATTATCCAGGCCGCCGCGATAAACGCCCGTCACCGCCTTGGCCGCGGCGTCATCACTCAGCTCCGGCGGCGGATCGTTGTTGGGGAAGCCGCGATAGAACGCGCCCGACCACTCCACGACGGTCTTGCCGCCCGCATCCGTTACGGTGAGGCGCGACGAATAGTTGGATACCGGCAGGACTTTCACGTCCACATTGGTGATCCGGTAAAAATAGCTTTTCTTTCCCGCGTCGTAGCTTTCGAGCTGCTCTTCGATGGTGGCGCCGCCCTGGAGGGTGAGCACGCGCGTGGCCTTGGCGTCGTTGGCGCCCTTGCCCTCGTTCTTGGTGACGGCGGGGTGCCAGGACATGTCCTGGAAATTGCCGATTTTCGCCCAGACCTTATCGGCCGGCGCATTGATTTCCACGGTTTCCTTGACCTTCAGCCGCGACGGGCCGTGCGCCCATGCCGAGGTGATGCCGAAGGCGGCAGCGATAAATAAAGCCGTAAGACGTTTCCAACCCATTCCAAATCCTCTGTTGGTTTTGCCGGTTCCGGTCGTTGAGGCCGCCGGTTCCGCCATTCGAACTCGTTGCGTAACTTATTGAAGCGGTTAGTCTTTGCTGCCGGCCACGCCCGGTCATCCACCGCCGCCGGAAGCCACGCGCGCGAAACTTAACCCTTCAACCGGCGCTGAGCAAAAGCTTTTCGCCCCATTCAACCGTGAAGATTCGCCCTGGCCGCCGCCGCGCGCCGTGGCCGCACCGCCGAGGCCTCGATGACGAAGGCGTCCACCGCCTCGGCGCGCACCAGACCGCGCACGGAATTGCCCAGCCAGACGGCATCGGCGCCGGTGAGGTCGCGCAAGTGCAGCGTCGCCTCCTTCGCCCTGCCGCTGGCGATCAGTTCCTGGCGCAGCGTTCCGGCCAGCAGGCCGCTGGACAGGGCCGGTGTCAGCAATTCGCCGTCAACTTCGACGAAAATGTTAGAAAAGCTGCCCTCGGTCAACTCGCCGCGCTCGTTGAGGAACAAAACCTCCTGGCATTTGAGCTGCTTGGCCAGACGCTCGCGCTCGTCGTCGTAAAAGGCGCGGCGCGTGGTCTTATGATAGAGAAACATATTGCTGGATTGCATACGCGTTGGCGCGATGGCGTAGCGCAGTGTCTGCGCGGGAGACGGCGGCGCCAGCGGTATGCTGGTGATGCCGATGGCCCCGTCCTCCGCCAGCGTCAGCCGCACGCGGTGGCAGGCGCCGTCCAGCGTTTCCGCGTAGGCTTCGAGCGCGCGGCGGACAGCGGCTGCGTCGCAGGTGAACAGGAAATGGGCCGCCGAGGCGGACAGGCGGCCGAGATGGTTTTCCAGCAGGTAGTAGCCGTCGTCGCGATCCCACCGGAACGTCTCGATCAGCTTGAAATCGGCGGGCGGGTCGGTCAGGAAACGCATTTTCAGCAGGCATTCCTCGAATTCGGCCTCCACGCCCAAGTCCTGCACGATGCCGCTGCCGATGCCGATCTCGCCGTGCCCCTGGCCGTCCAGCACCAGTGTGCGGATCGCCACGTTGAACATGCAATTGCCGCCCGGTTCGATCATGCCGATGGCGCCAGTGTATACGCCGCGCGGCTCGTCCTCCAGCTCGGAGATGATCTCCATGGCCCGCACTTTCGGCGCGCCCGTGATGGAGCCCGGCGGATAGATGGCGTGCATGAGCGCCCGGAAATCAGTGCCCTCGCGCAGGGTGGCCGTCACGCCGGAGGTCATTTGCAGCACGGTCTGGAAGGTCTCCACCGTGAACAGGTCGGTGACGTGGACGCTGCCGATGTCCGCCACGCGGCTGAGATCGTTGCGCATCAAATCGACGATCATCAAATTCTCGGCGCGGGATTTGATGTCGCTGGCGAGCCAGGCGCAAAGTTCCGCGTCCTCCGCGCCATTTACGCCGCGCCGCGCCGTGCCCTTCATCGGCCGGGTTTCGGCGGTGCGGCCGTCAACGTTCAAAAACAGCTCGGGCGACAGCGACAAAATCTGGAAGCCCGGCGCCGAAATGATGCCGCCATAGGGCACCTTCTGCTTGCGCCGCAGGTCGCGGTAGAGCGCGATAGGGTCGCCGTCGAGGCTGAATTTGGCCTTGAAGGTGAAGTTGAGCTGGTAAATGTCGCCGCTGCCGATATAGGCGAGCGTTTTGGCGATTTTTTCCCCATAAGCGGCGGGCGTGATGTTCGGGCTGATGCCGGAAAGCTGGTAGCCGGCCTCGCCCTGGCGCGCCAGCCACGCGGCCGCCTGGGCTTTGTCCATGACCTCGGGAGCATCGAAAATTCCGAACCACAGCAGCGGCAAATTGCCCCTGGGCGGCAGCAGCGGAGCGAGGCGCGGCTCGAAAACGAGACCCAGTTCGTAGGACATGAAGCCCGCCGCGTATTGGCCGTTTGCGGTTGCCGCCATCAGGCGCTCCAGCGCGGGCTCCACCCCGGAGGCATCGTAAGCGGTGATTTCCTCGCGCACGCCTTTGAACAGGCGGGAACGGCCAGCGGGTCCATAGCTGTCATCCAGAAAGACAAATGTCATGCGTCACCCAGTTGGCGCCCCCTGCCAACGGGCGCTAACCGGTTGCCAGGCGGCGAAATTCCCGTCCAGAAATGCTGCTCTCACACATCACTTGGGGCAGCGCGCGCCTCACGTCAAGCTTGCCCGTGCGGTATGGTCTGTTATGGTGGTTTCGCGAAGGGCTGACGGCAGAGCTGGGCACAAAAATCCAGCGTCGCAAATCAA
The DNA here is from genome assembly GCA_963827885.1 of uncultured Alphaproteobacteria bacterium. Lineage (GTDB taxonomy): Bacteria > Pseudomonadota > Alphaproteobacteria > Rhizobiales > Rhodomicrobiaceae > CAWHDD01. The sequence goes on from CAWHDD010000004.1 coordinate 307,928, forward strand.
GATGTTCGCAGTTGTCCACATGAATTGCGCCTTGGTATGCACCGCTTGGAGGCGGAGGTGAAGGCTGGGGGCTTTAAAAACTCTCACTTGGATTTATTCAATGTCCGTGGTAATTCCCACTCTTCGTTCAGTTTTTGTGGCATTGCCTTGCATTCCGAGTGTGTGGGTGTATTCCGGCCACAGCCGGTCTGTGTAGCGCGTGTGAAGGGGGACCGATGAGTTTCAGTCTGTTCCGGTTGCTGGGATTAATGACGGTGACCGTACTGGGGGCCATGTCGATGACAGCGCCCGCATTTTCGCAGCTTGTGGTTGATCCGCAGCCCGCCGGGGACAACCTCGTTGTCGCGCAGGTTGCCCCCAAAAAGCCCCCAAGCGCGGTTGAAGCGGGCGAAGGCGAGAACGTTTCGCGCGTCAATAATTGGACGGTCGGCCTTGCCGGCGGCCTGCTGGAAGGGACGTTTGTCCGCTTCGCGGCCGATCTTGGCAAGGCGCTGGATGATGGCGATAACCTGCGTGTACTGCCGATTGTGACCTACGGCGCGGCTGAAAACGTCAATGATCTCTTGTATCTCAAGGGCATCGATATCGCTATCACCGACGCTGACGTGTTCGACGAATACAAGAAGGAAAAGAAGTACGCTAACATCGACAAGCGTATCAACTACATTTCGGAAATGTATGTTGGCGAGTTTCACCTCCTTGCCCGGCCAGAAATACAGTCCTTCAAAGATCTTGAAGGTAAAAAGGTTGGCTTCAACACCAAGGGATCTGCTGCCAATATCACAGGGAAGATTGTCTTTGAAAGGCTTGGGATCAAAGTCGAGAAATTATTTATCAACAATGCCATAGGCATTGAGCAGATGAAAACCGGTGAGCTTGCCGCCATCGTTCACACCGTCGGCAAACCGAACAGCCTGTTCCAGAAAACGCCATCCGATCAGGGTTTTCACTTCTTACCATTGGAATATTCCGATAAATTCGCAGACTATTACGTGCCGACCTCTCTTAACCCCGAGGATTATCCAAACTTAATCAAGCCGGGCGAGAAGATTCCCACGATCGGTGTTCCGGTTGTGATGGCGGTGTATAACTGGCCTAAGGGCAGTGATCGCGCGCGCCGCGTCGAGCGCTTCATTCAGTATTATTTTTCCCGCTTCGATACCTTAAAAAAGCCTCCTTATCAGGCCAAGTGGAAGGAGGTCAATCTGGCTGCCAAAGTAGACGGCTGGACCCGGTATTGGGCAGCGGAAGAGCAGCTCGCCAATATTGGGCAGGAGCGCCCAGCGGCCGTGCCGGCAGCAGCGGCGGCAGCTAAGCCCGGCCGCGCGAGTGCGCAGGCGGGGCAGGATTCAAATGACAAGCTGTACGACGAGTTCATAGCTTGGAAGAAACAACATGGGATGCGCTGACGCACAGGAACGTGTCCATCCAGGGTGGCGTGCAGCCTCACTGATCATCCCGGCAATGGCGTTCGTTTGTCTGGTCTGCATGCCCGGCAACGGGGGTGCGAGAGCCCAGAACGATCGCCAAAAGCCGCTGATTGTCGCCTCGAAATTCATTCACCTGGCGCCGGGCGCGGAAGTCCCTCTGGATATCACCGTCTGGCCGCCTGAGGCCGTTCAGCCTGGGAGTACGCTGATGATCCGGGGGCTGCCCGCAAGGGTGGCTCTGGGGCAGGGCAAACTTGTGTCGCCAGGCGTTTGGGGTATCCCCGCGGATATTTCGGCTCCGGTCAAGATGACGGCGCCTCCCGGAACCGAGGGCGTCAGCGAGTTGACCATCATGCTGGTGACGGCGAGCGGCAGTCTCGTGACGGATTTCCGCGCGACGCTTGTTATCGAAACTCCGGGCGGGCGGGCAGGCTATTCAGGGAATGCGCCGCCGAAAAAAGCTGACAACACGGTCATCGCCACGATGTCGGAGCGGCTGCCTGCGGTGGAGCCCAAGCCCAATCCGATGGCGATCCCTGTGCCACCGCCTGCGGCTCCTGCCGCGCCGCCTGCGGCTTCCGCTGCACTGCCTGCGGCTCCCGTAGTGCTGACAGCAGCAGGCAGGGCCAGCGCGCTCAAGCTGATGGAGAAAGGCGACAAGAGTTCTCGCGTCCGGCAACATCACGGTGGCGCGGTTATGCTACCAGAACGCGGTAGAGCTGGGCTGGGCGCCGGCGGCTATCGCACTGGGCGGCACCTACGACCCCGCCGAGCTGGAGCAACTGAATGTCGTGGGCGGCTTGCAGTCCGATCCTCAGCTTGCCAAAAAGTGGTACACGCGGGCGCAGGAACTTGGCGCTGGCGATGCGGGGAATCGCTTGCAACGGCTTGGCTCGAGGTAGGCTGCCTGCCCCGGCATTCCACCCGCGGAAGTGCCGCGCCACCGGTGAGATGGGGCGCGGCCTTTGCGGGTTAAGCCGGGCTGTAGCCGATGCGCCGGTAGATATACGGCGGCGCCTCCGTCGCGCTCACATGGGTCGCCAGCCGCAGCATGCTTTTGTGATGCGGCGAGCGTATGCAGGCCGGATCGGCATTGGCCGCGTCGCCCGTCAGCGCGAACGCCTGACAGCGGCAGCCGCCGTGGTCGATGTCCTTGCGGTCGCAGGTCCGGCACGGCTCCTTCATCCAATCGTCGCCGCGATAGATGTTGAACGCGTGCGAATTGTACCAGATGTCAGCCAGCGGCTTCTCCAGCGCGGAGTCGAACTTCAGGTTCGTCATGGACTCGGCCGCGTGGCAGGGCAGCACCTTTCCCTCCGGCGTGACGTTCAGCACGTCCTTCGCCCAGCCGCCCATGCAGGGCTTGGGGAACTCGGCGTAATAATCCGACGGCACGTAATCGATGTTGAGGATGCCCTTCAGCCGCACCTTCGCCGCTTCGACCACGGCGGATTCCGCCAGCACGTCCTGATAATCCGGCAGCAGCGCGGCCCGGTTCAGCTCCGCCCAGCCATAATATTGCGTGTTGGCGACCTCCAGGCGATCCGCACCCAGTTCGACGGCCAACTCGATCAGCTTGGCCGCGTCGCGGATATTCTGCCGGTGGATCGGCGCGTTGACGGTCAGCGGCAGCCCGACTTCCTTCACCCAGGCGGCCACCTGAAGCTTCTTCGCCAGCCCGCCCTTGTAGTTGCCGATCTTGTCGCTCAGGTCCGCATGTATGCTCTGGATGCTGAGCTGCACATGATCCAGCCCCAAATCCCGCAGCCGGAACAAGCGGTCGCGATCCAGCGTCACGCCGGCAGTCACGAGGTTCATGTATACGCCGCGCTTGGCGCAGCAGCTCCACCATCGCTTCCAGGTCCTGGCGCAGCGTCGGCTCGCCGCCCGAAAGATGGATTTGCAGGATGCCCAGATCGGCGGCCTGGGCGAGAACGTCGAGCCACGCGGCGGTGTTCATCTCGCGGTCGCCCTTCAGCAGCCGCACCGGATTGGAGCAGTAGACGCATTGCAGCGGGCAGCGGTGAGTCAGCTCCGCCAGCATGCCCAGCGGCGGTCCAACCTCAGGTTTCGCCGCCGGTTGCGGGTGCTCTAAAGTATCAGTAGTCGTTTGTCCAGCCATTCCTGTACGAACTCCAGAACGTCCCCCTCGATGACCTCGGCGGGTGCATTGTATTCTTCGGCGAGTTTGGTGGCGATTTCGCTAACGGATCGCTGGCCATCGCAAAGTTGCAGCACATCCACGCCCACGCCGTCCGGCCAAAAAATGCGTTCGGGCGAGAGAACCACCATGCGGTCCCGCAGCGGATTGAATTGCAGCCGGACATGGCGCGGCATTTTCGGCCTGCTCGCGCCATCCGCGATGGGTCTGGTTCTCACGCCCGTGTTCATTGGCGATTACTCCGGCTTGAAGGCGCCCGGCGGCACGAGGCCCGGCTCCACATAGGAATAATGCAGAACGTCGAGCTGTGCCCACAAACAGTTGGTCTTCATGATCAAAGCGTTCATGACTGCACGCTGCTCGTCCGCAGTGCGGGCGTTGTCCTTCACATAGCGCAGCGCGAACATCACGTCGCGGGGCGCCTGAGTCAGACGGCGGCGGAAATAGGCCATCATGGAGTCTTCGACGAAATCGTAGTTGGCCAGCATGCCGGCGATGCGTTCGCTGTGGATTGATGGCGCGAACAGCTCGGTCAGCGACGAGGCGATGCATTCAAGAAGAGAGTGATCGCGCTGGAAATTGATGTAGGCGTCCACAGCGAAGCGCGTGCCGGCCAGCAGGCCCTTGGTGGAGATGACGTAATCGCGGTCGAGCCCCAGCGCGTCCGTCAGTTTCAGCCAGCGCTCGATGCCGCCCTCTTCCTCGCCGTAACCGTCGTGGTCGAGATAGCGCTGATGCCATTCGCGGCGCATTTCGCGGTCGGTCATGCGCGACATGACGGCCGTGTCCTTGCGCGGAATGGCGGCCTGATAATAGTAGCGGTTGAGCGCCCAGGCCTGCACCTGGCCCTTGTTCAGCTTGCCGCCATGCAAGAGCTTATGGAATGGATGCAGATTGTGGTAGCGCGTGGCCCCGATGTGGCGCAGCGCGGCTTCTAACTGATCGGGCGTGAAGCCCCCTTCCGGCACAACCGGGTCGGATGCGGTAATATGAACGGTGTCGTCGTATAAAGTCATATAATTATCTCCTGGCCGTCTCTCCCAACTTCCCAACCTGCGGCTTTCACGGCCATTTCAGCGTCCGAGCCCTGTTCCAGGATGGGATTGGTGTTGTTGATATGAACAAACACCCTGCGCTTGACGGGCACATCCTTGAACGCTGCGAGCGTGCCGTCATTTCCGCCGACCGAAACGTGTCCCATGCGCATCGCGGTTTTCTCGCTGATGCCCGCTTCGACCAGTTCGTCATCTGTATACGTGGTGCCGTCGAACAGAAGCAGATCGGCGCCAGATACCATATCTTTGATCCGGCCCTCGATTTCCGAGCAGCCGGGGATGTAGAACGTGAACGCCTTTTCGCCTTTGGCGCGAAGCTTCAGGGCGATGGTGTCGCCTTCCTGGGTGCCAAAATTTTTGGCGCCCGCCGACAGATCCTCCAGATAGAGGGCGATCTTGCCGGGGATCGGGATCGGCGTGAGGTGGACGCCCAAAGGACCGTCCGGCCCCTCCAGCTCGATTTCCTTGCCCAGCTCCAGCGGAATGCGCTTGACCAGGGCAGGATTGCAAACTCTGAAAATGCTGTTACTATTCAGCACATCCAGTACGCGCTGTGTGGCGTAGATATTAAAGCGCTCGCTCTCGCGCAGGCCGAGAAGGCCCGTCACGTGATCCACGTCAGCGTTGGTCAGAACCACCGCTTTGATAGGAGTATTACGCACGGGACCGCTGGCCCGTGGCTGCAATTCGCGGTTTTCAGCAATCTGTTGCCGGATATCCGGGGATGCGTTGCAAATGACCCAGCGGTCGCCGTCGCTGCTGACGGCTATGCTCGACTGAGTGCGGGCGAGAAACCCATCGCTTCCCTCCCTCACCGACCGGGACAGCCGGAAGTTGCAATTCCACTGCGGAAAGCCACCTCCGGCGCCCGAACCGAGAATTTTGATTTTCACAGTTCGTGGCTCAGGAAAGCGCGACGCTCCCCCGCAACCTTACTTCTTGAGGTCGGACGGCAGATAGCGCGTCACTTCGAAACCAGCGTCAACCGTGCACACGACGGGCTTGGTCCAGGTCTTCATGGGTATCTCCTCGTTAGTTTCGTTTTGACCCGTTCGCTTTGGCATTTGCCGGCGTGCGGGCCACCCCTCTCGTCAGGCCGTAGCGACCCCGAGAACATTATCTCTTATATGATGTGCGTCGTTCCGTCGCAAGTGTGCCGATCAAAAAATCTTGTATCCACGAAAGAATTAAGACTTCTTATTATTCTCTTATGAAACTCTTTTTCTCGTATTATATTGATGTGTTTGCGGCATTGCTGGGAATGTGTGGTGATGAGTTTTAGGAAGGTCCGTTTTAAATCCGGTATATATTTTAGGGGTGGTGGGGCGTTGCATTCTTATGATGTGGGATATCTCAGGCTGGAGCCGGAGTAGAGGGCGATAAATCTGTGTCCGTAACTTTTCCGCTGCCGCCAATTCTTGGGCTTGTGCCGCCTTCGCACGGCAAAATTTCATACAATTAAACTCAATGCTCGCCCCGGCGCTGGCCTGCGGCGCGGCATGTGCGCCGTTATTCCCACTCCATCTCGGCGAAAGCCGCCGCGACATTGCGGGCGTTGAAGTCGTCGAACAGCTCCCAGGCGTCACGTTCGCTGACACCCGCCGTCGCCGATGCATCCGCCAGCGTTTTGCCTGCTTTGATGGCAGCGAGCACATCTGCCTTCAATCTGTTCAGATAGCGCAGTTCCGGCCCGGCGGCTTGCGGCCACGGCATCGGCACCGGACCGTGCCCGGAAACGACGCGCGCCACATCCCAGGATTGCAGCGTCTCCAGCACCTTCAGCCAGCCCTTCAGGCTGCCGTCGAGCGTCGGGATGTGCCGGGCGAACAGCAGATCGCCGGTGAACAGGGTGCGGGTTTCCAGGTCGAGAACGGTCAGGTCGTTGTCGGTGTGCGCGGTTGGATGCGCGGTGAGCCGGAGAATGCGCCCGCCGAGATCGAGATCGAGCGATTTTTCCACCGGCAGCGTCGGGGGGATGATCTTCAACCCGGCCGCCGCTTCCTCGCCCAGCAGCCGCCGGTTGGCACTTATATAATAGTCGCCGCGCGCCGCCAGCGCCCGCGCGAGCTTGGCGTGCCCTACGAATTGCGGGGAAGCGCTCTCGAACGCGGGGCTGCCGAAAATGTGGTCGGGATGCATGTGCGTATTAATAACGTACCGGACCGGCAGTTTTGTACGCGCCTCGATGGCGGCCCGCAGCCTTTGTCCCCCGCCCACACTGCCGCCAGTATCAATCACCGCCACGGCGTCGCGGCCGATGACGAAGCCAACGTTGCAGATTGCCCCTTTGTTTTTGGGGGTAAATAGCTGATAGGCGCCCTGGAAAACGAAAATGCCGGGTGCAACCTCCTGCACCGGCAGCGGTTCGGCCGTCTGAGCGCGGGCCGGGAGCGGTAAGAGCGTCAGCGCCGCGATCAGCAAGAGGGCAGGGGCGTGGAAGGATTTGGACGCGAGGCGCCTGCGGTTCACCAACTGGCCGTTTCCTTGTGCTCTGCGGTGTCGAGACCGCGAATGGTTTCCTTGCCCGTTATGCCGGTGAATTTTGCGCCCTGCACGTCGGCCTGGTCAAGATTGGCCTCCGTCAGATCGGCGCCGCTGAAATCGGCTCCCGCGGACTCGGTTTTTTCCAGATTGGCGCCCCGGAGATTCGCGCCTTTGAAGTTGGCGAATTCGAGAAAGCCCCGGCCGATGTCCGCGCCTTCCAAATTCGCGCCCTCAAGATTGGTCTTCTTCATGGACACGCGCATCAGCCCCATGGGCTGGTTCTTCATATCCGCTCCCATGCGGGCGCGGGCGAGATTGGCGCCGCGCAGGTCCGCGCCGTCGAAATTGCAGATGAGGAAGGCGTCTTCCAGGCTGGCGCCCTGGAGATTGGTCTGGGCGAAGACGGCGGAATGGGCGCTGATGCCGCGCAGATTGGTGCGAACGAGGCTGGCGCCGCGCAGAATCGCCACGTCCAGGTTGGCCCCCGTCAGATCGGCGCCGTCCAGCTTCGCGCCCTGAAGTTCGGCGCCGCGCAGATTGGCCTTCGCGAGTTTGGCGCCAGTGAGGTCGGCCCCCCTCATATTGAGGGAGTTCAGGTCCGCGCGCCGGCAGTTCGATGCCGGAGAGATCCCGCCCGGAAAAGTCGCGTGTGCCGGATTGGAGCGCCTGCATGAACGCGGCAACTGATATATCGGCCGAATTTGCGCCGCTCACGAACAATTGAGACACCAGCAACGCAAAAAACACGGTGCTTGCCGCGAGCCGGGGCCTGCATGCGAGATTTCTGGCGAATAATTGCTCCGTCATGTGGCTCGGCCTCCCTAGGTGCTTATTTTTCCGGGGGTTTTCGCAGCGGGGGCGTGGCTATTGCCGCTGCGGCAAAATCACGCACACCCCCAATCTGGGAGCACTATGACCGCAATGCAACAAATCCGCCAGCCCCGCCTTCAGCCAGAGCGGAGTCTTGGCCGGACATGAACTTACACGCGCGGCCCTGGGGATTGTACGCATTATCAAGGCGATGGAGGGCGTCTTCTTTGGGTGCGGCGCAACCTGTTGGACAATCCGCATTTAAGCGCTTGAATGGCCTTGAACATCCCATAAGAAAATTATAAGGTCTCACTCATGGTAACCGGCTTCTAGGGCATTCGCGGATCGGGACCGTCGAGTGCTGAAATCGTAAGCTAAGCGGTACAATAGACATAGACCTGGAGAGGGTCGTGCTGGTGCAGGTCAGTTTTTTGCACCTCTAGTTGTGACACGCTGCCGGTGATCTTTCCGAAAATTAGCACAATGTGCGCAGATCCAGGCGATGCAATTTGTCGTTTATTCGGCTTCTAAATGTGCAAGGAAACGAAAACTAGGGAGAAACGAATGCAAAAATCTTTGTATGCTCTTTGCTTTGCGCTCAGCACCACGATTGCCGCCGGTGCTGTGTCCGCGAACGAAGCGTGATCAAGGTCACCGAGGACGCCAAGAACTGGGCAATCCAGACCGGCGACTACGCTAACCAGCGCTATTCGACGCTCGATCAGATCAACGCCGAGCAACGTCAAGGATCTCAAGGTTGCCTGGACGTTCTCGACGGGCGTTCTGCGCGGTCACGAAGGTTCGCCGCTCGTGGTCGGCGACGTGATGTATGTTCACACGCCGTTCCCGAACGTGGTTTACGCGCTCGATCTTACCAAAGACGGCGAAATTCTTTGGAAATACGAGCCAAAGCAGGACCCGAATACCATCCCCGTGATGTGCTGCGACACGGTTAACCGCGGTCTCGCTTACGCCGATGGCATGATCTTCCTGCATCAGGCCGATACGACCGTTGTTGCGCTCGACGCCAAGGGCGACGGCAAAGGCGGCGGCAAGGTGGTCTGGTCGGTCGCCAACGGCGATCCCAAGAAGGGCGAAACCAACACCGCCACCGTGCTTCCCGTGAAGGATAAGGTTATCGTCGGCATCTCCGGTGGTGAATTCGGCGTGCGCGGCAGTCGTTACGGCCTACGACATCAAGACCGGCAAGAAGGTGTGGCGCGGCTACTCCATGGGGCCGGACGCGGACACGCTGATCGACCCCGAGAAGACCACCGCTCTCGGCAAGCCCGTCGGCAAGGACTCCTCTGTCTCGACCTGGGAAGGCGACCAGTGGAAGATCGGCGGCGGCGCGACCTGGGGCTGGTACTCCTATGATCCCAAGACCAACCTGATGTATTACGGTTCCGGCAACCCCTCGACCTGGAACCCGAAGCAGCGTCCTGGCGACAACAAGTGGTCGATGACCATTTGGGCCCGCGATGCCGACACGGGCGCGGCGAAGTGGGTCTATCAGATGACCCCGCACGACGAATGGGACTTCGACGGCATCAACGAAATGATCCTCGCCGACTTCCCCGTCGACGGCAAGGAAGGTACCAAGTCTCTCGTCCACTTCGACCGTAACGGCTTCGGCTACACGCTTGAACCGTGACACCGGCGAGCTGCTGGTTGCCGAGAAGTTCGATCCGGCCGTGAACTGGGCCACCAAGGTCGATATGGACAAGGACAGCAAGACCTATGGCCGTCCGCTGGTCGTCGCCAAGTACTCGACCGAGCAGAATGGCGAAAACATCAACACGACGGGCATCTGCCCGGCGGCTCTCGGCTCCAAGGACCAGCAGCCCGCGTCCTTCTCGCCGAAGACCAAGCTGTTCTACGTGCCGACCAACCACGTCTGCATGGACTACGAGCCCTTCAAGGTCAGCTACACGGCAGGTCAGCCCTACGTCGGCGCCACGCTCGCCATGTATCCCCGCTCCTGGCGCCACGGCGGCATGGGTAACTTCATCGCCTGGGACGCGACCAAGGGTAAGATCGTTTGGTCGGTCCCGGAGCAGTTCTCCGTGTGGTCCGGCGCGCTCGCCACGGCTGGCGATGTCGTCTTCTACGGCACGCTCGAAGGCTACCTGAAGGCCGTCAACACCAAGGACGGGCAAGGAACTGTACAAGTTCAAGACCGCGTCCGGCATCATCGGCAACGTCATGACCTATGAACATGGCGGCAAGCAGTACGTCGCGGTTCTGTCGGGCATCGGCGGTTGGGCTGGTATCGGTCTGGCGGCTGGCCTTGCCGATCCGACCGCTGGTCTGGGCGCTGTGGGTGGTTACGCCGGCCTGAAGAAGTACACGTCGCTTGGCGGTGTCGCTGACGGTCTTCACGCTGCCGTAGTCTGATCTGCTAAACAGCTTCAATAGCGCCGGCGCGGTCGGTTCCAAGCTAACCGCGCCGGAACTGTGAGGAGGGTTGTCATTTTTATGACAATTCTAAGAAAGATGCGAGCAATCGCCAAAAGCAAAAATAAAAGAGTTGGTCTAAGATAAGTACCGGAAACGGAGGAGAAATGACGAGTTTGGTTCGCTTCAGGTTGGGCATATTTTCTGCGGCGCTAGTGGCGGGGATGGCTATCGCCGCTCCGTTGAGCGCAGAGGACAAAAAGGTCGAAGACGGTAAGTGGCTGGATAAGGACGGTAATCCCACTTACGACGTGAAGGCCGACGGAACGGTGGACTGGTATACGTTTAGCGGTTTTCGCCGCTACCACGCCGAGTGCCACGTTTGCCACGGGCCGGAAGGCGGTGGCAGCACCTACGCACCGCCGCTGACTGAGTCCGTAAAGCGCTTGTCCTACGATGAATTCAAGACGGTGATCATCCAGGGCCGCAAGCGCGTGGGCGCCTCCGAGAACTTCGTCATGCCGTCTTTTGGCGAGAACCTCAATGTCGTCTGCTACATCGACGACGTCTGGGCCTATCTCAAGGCGAAGGCCGATGACGCCATTCAGCCTGGGCGTCCTGCCAAGAAAGAGGCAAAGCCGGCCGCTGCCCAAGCCTACGAAGATGCATGCATGGGCATGGGGCAGAAAAAATCCTAATCAGATGTTCATCGGCCAGTCCGTGAATAACTGTTAGATTCCTTTGTTTTCGCAGAGCTTTTCCCAAAAGCCGGGAAGACCGCTTTTGGGAACTCTGCTCGCCCATTCCTGGGAGGGGATAATGTCCTTTAGGCTATTGGCCGCCGTGACAATGATGCTGTCATGCATCCCGGCCGCATTGGCGCAGACCGAGGCATCCAACGTGGATACCACGCAACTGCGCGTTTGTGCCGACCCCGCCAATCTGCCGTTCTCCAACACCAAAGGCGAGGGGTTTGAGAACAAAATTGCCGATTTGATCGGCAAGGAACTGGGCATTCCCGTCACCTATACCTGGTTTCCGCAGGCTACCGGCTTTGTGCGTAACACGCTGATGGCCGGCAAATGCGACGTCATCATGGGTTTCGCCCAGGGTGATGAAATGGTGCAGAACACCAATGCCTATTACCGTTCGGCGTGGTCCATTGCTTTCAAGCCGGGGCGCGGCCTCGACGGGCTGGTGAATCTGAACGACGAACGCTTGAAGGACAAGCGGATCGGCATCATCGCCAATGCCCCGCCGGGCAACGTGATGGCGGATAACGGCCTGATGGGCAAGGCGCGTCCCTACCATCTGGTGGTTGATCGCCGCTACGAGTCGCCCTCCGAGCAGATGGTGAAGGACCTGGTTGCGGATGAGATCGACGCCGCTATTCTCTGGGGGCCGATCGCGGGATATTACGCCAAGCGGGCTGACCCGTCGCTGGTCATCCTGCCGCTGGTGAAGGAGACCAAGGGGCTGCGTCAGGCCTATCGCATTACCTTCGGCGTTCGCCAGCGCGACCAGGAATGGAAGCGCAAGCTCAACGGCCTGATTGAGAAAAATCAAAGTAAGATCAATGAGATACTGCTGTCCTACGGTGTGCCGCTGCTGGACGAGCAAGACCATCCAATGTCCCACTGACCGGCATGCGCACGAAGCGTTTGACGGCGGCCCCGGCACACCCCGCGGGAAATTCTATCCCGCTTGCCGCAAGCACTCTTAGGATTTCATGCGGATGAGGCGTGCTAGCAGCGTATTGAATCTAGTACAGCTTACCGGAAGTTCGCACACGCCTGCCGCTAGCTCGCATGCAAACCTCCTGCGGGGCGTACTAGCGCTGATGGCGCTCCTGACGATCCCGGCGCGCGCCGCTGAGGGGCAGGCACCGCCGGATGCCCCAAGCGAATATCGCATGGAGAACTACCGCGCGCCGGTGCCCGCGGTGCTGGCCGGTGTCCGCACTGTGTCCGCTGACGAGGCGCATCAAATCTGGCGTGCCGGCGGCACGGTTTTCATCGACGTCATGCCCCGTGCGCCCCGGCCCGCCGGTCTGCCCGCCGATGTGGTGTGGCACGAGAAAGTCCGGCGCAACATTCCCGGTTCCACATGGCTGCCCGATACCGGCTACGGCCGCCTGAGCGAGGAAACCGATAGCTATTTCCGGCGCAATCTGGAGCGCCTGACCGGCGGCGACCGCTCCAGGCCGGTGCTGATCTACTGTCTGGCCAACTGCTGGATGTCGTGGAACGCCGCCAAGCGCGCACATGAAGCCTACGGTTATACGAACGTCATCTGGTATCGCGACGGCACCGATGCCTGGGAATTTCAGGGCTATCCGCTGGAGGCGTCGCAGCGCGCGCCGTGAGCGGTCCACCCTGGAGGTGCGCCATTCTCCCGCGCGGCCTTGCTTCCACCACAATAACCGGGAATCAAGCAGGGAACCGGGGCGTATGCCGGGGCGGGCGCATCTTCCGCCTCCATCGGGCCAAAATTCTGCTGTAACTCCTTGTTTGACTGGTCTTTTTTTAAGGCGTGGTATTCCAGCGGTCCATCACGCGGCAAGACGGCGTTTGGGGCCGCGTCACCGGCGGGCAAAACAGGCGTCCCTGGCCGCCCAACAAATGCCAGCTCGGAGGCAATTGTTTTTGCTGAATTTTATCCCCAAACCGGGAAGGCCGCCTCGGGGAGTTTCGCGTTGTTTTGCCTGTGTGTTTTTGCGGGGGCCTGGCCATGTTGTACGAAGCAACCCTTCTCGAAGAACTCGCTTTTTCCGAGAAGGTGATCCGTGCCGGCCACGAGGTTGTGCCGCGCTTTCGCGTTTTCAGCCATGAGGGCGAATTCTGCGTGCTGGTGCCGCTTCCCGACGAGGCGGACAGCCGCGCGCAGACACTGCGTCTGGTCGCCACTTTCATGGCGCTGAAGCTGGCCAGCGGCTTCATTCTGGCCTGCGAACTCGTCGAGCCGGACGCGCTGATGGCGCTGGGCGTGAGCCGCAAGGGGGTGGAAGGCTACGTCACGCCCATCATTCGCGAGCCGCTATCGTTCGGGGCGCGCGAGCCGGTCGATGCCGCCAGCGCCGGGCGGGAAATCCTGGGGCTGCTGCCCGCGAAGGAAACCAGCATCGGCGCCCAGCAAATGCGCGAGCTGGAGGAGGCCATGGAAAGCGGCCAGTTCATGCAGGTGACGCAGATCAGTTGAGGCCGGCGCCGTCGCGCGGCTATTTCAGCGGCTTATAGTCCGAATGGCGCGGCGCATCAATTTCGGCATCACAGTATAGCTCCATAAGCTCGCGGCAGGATTGCAGCAGAGCCTCCTTGCCGGGCATGCCGGACACCTTTTTGCGGGTGTCGAGGTCCGCGAATGCATACACATCGTCCACAGCCAGGAAGTATTTGTAATTCACCGTGAGTTCTTCCTCCGCTTCTATGTCGTGGGTGGCGAATAAGATACCGCAATGATACAATAAATTTGCATTTTCGGCGTGGTTTATGTAATCTTCGTTCTCATTTTCGGTGTTATGGAGGAAATAATCCCCGATCCATCGGACCGCCGATTGAATGAGCAGCAAATCCCCGTCCCTCTGGGCCTGCTGGTATTGTTCCTCGGTGACGATATTGACCTTGTAGTTCAGAAATCCGGCAATCGCCCCCCTGGGGATCGGCTCCAGTGCGAAAACGCCAGTTCCTGCAATTCGCGAGTCTCTCAATTCCGTTCTAAAAAGGAACATTCAGGCAATTCTCCTGCGATGGCTCAAAGCCGGCGCACGATCGATCACTCCGCCTCGCGTAACCAGTCACCATGGGGCAGGTTCCGGGCATTTTGAAGTTGTGTTTAACCGATGCGCAATCTCTAGTTTATATGCTCTGACGGCGATTGCGAGAAATCACAACAGGAGTTCCCTATGCTGGGAATCGGCGGCAGGCTTCCTCAATTTGAGATCACCGGCGTCAAGCCGCGCTTCCACGCCCATGAAGAGAACGGCGAGAGCGCTTTCGAGGTGCTGACGGAGGAGAGCTTTCCTGGCAAGTGGAAAGTGATTTTTTTCTACCCCAAGGATTTCACCTTCGTCTGCCCGACCGAGATCGCCGAATTCGCCCGGCTGGCGGGTGAGTTCTCGGACCGCGACGCCGTGGTGCTGGGCGGCTCGACCGACAACGAGTTCTGCAAGCTGGCCTGGCGGCGCGACCACAAGGATTTGCAGAAGCTGCCGATCTGGCAGTTCGCCGACAGCAATGGCTCGCTGGTGGACGGGCTCGGTGTGCGCTCGCCGGCCGGTGTTGCATACCGCTACACCTTCGTTGTCGATCCCAGCAACACCATCCAACACATCTACGGGACGAACCTCAACGTGGGTCGTAATCCGAAGGACACGCTGCGGGTGCTCGACGCATTGCAGACGAACCAACTGTGCCCCTGCAATCGCGAAGTTGGCGGCGCGACGTTGAAGCTGTCCTGATGGCCGGTGATTAGAGGCGTGCTGCGTGCCGCCATCGCCGTGGTGTGCACGATGGCGATGTACAACGTCTACTACCGCTTCACCCATCTGGCCTCCGCCAAGGAATACGCCAGCATGCCAGCGCGTTTGCGCATGAATATTATTGCCAATCCCGGCGCGGACAAGAGCGATTTCGAGCTCTGGCCGCTGCCGGTTCCGGCGATGAACGGTTGCGGCGCCTGCATCGATGCCCATGAAAAGCTGCTCAAGGATGCGGGCGTATCTGCGGCCGCCATTCAAACGGCCGTGCGTTTCGCGGCCATCATCCAGTCCACCGGCGTGACACTGGAGACGGGGCGCTCCTGACTGCCGGGCGGCCTACCACGCCAGGCGGCTCAGCGCCGCGACCGGTCTGAAGTTCAGGCCGGCGAAAAGTCCGGCGATGGTGTCCGCGTCCAGCCCCGCCGTGCCGCCCTTCAAATGCACGGCGCTGGCGATGTATACCGCGTCGAGGCCGAACTCCGCCGCGCCGAGCATGTCGGTATTCACGCCGTCGCCGATGGCCAGGATTTGGCTCATGGGGAAATCCGCGCCGCGCAATTCCCTGACCTTCGCCACCGCCAGCTCGTAAATCTGCGGGTACGGCTTGCCAGTATACACCACTTCGCCGCCCAGTTTGGCGTAGGCGTTCGCCAGCGCGCCCGCGCAATAAACGAGCTTCGAGCCGCGCTGCACCATCACGTCCGGGTTGGCGCAGATCATCGGCAGGTTGCGGGCCTTCAGCGCCGCCAGCAGCTCCGCGTAATCGTCTACCGTTTCGGTGTCATCGTCGAACAGGCCGCTGTTGAGCACGAACTCGGCGGCGTCCGGCGATACGCGGCGCACGTCCAGCCCCTCGAATATCGATTCGTCGCGCTCCGGGCCGATATGGAACATCGAACGGTGCAGGTTCTGCCGCAGCAGGCTGAGCGTCACGTCGCCGGAGGTCACGATGGCGTCGTAAGCCTCGCGCGGGACGTGGAGGTTGTCCAGTTGCTCAAGGATCGGCGGGGCAGGGCGGGGGGCGTTGGTGAGGAAGATGACGGTGCCGCCCTGGCGGCGGAAGTTTATGCAAGCCTCTACCGCGTGGGGGAAATAGGCGACGCCGTTATGCAGCACACCCCAGATATCACACAGCCACGCGCCGTATGTGTGCGACAGCGGCGCAATATGCTCGATGATTGGAACTGGTGTGTTTTTGGTTGGCATGGGCGCTCGGCAGGGCTGGCGGACAAATAAAACGGGGATGCTACTTTTTCGCCTTCATCTTCTCGGCGAGCCCCTTGCACGGGTCTTCGCGCTCGAAGCCAGGCGTGAACCAGACATAATCGGCGGCCGGTGCGCCATCGGGGCCGGCGGGCGCGGCCTTTTGCGGGGCCTCCTCGCCGGCCTCGACCTCGACGATCATCAGCGTCAGCACGCGCTTGGCTGCGGCGCGGCGGTGCAGATACCACGGCACGGCGCGGTCCATGCGTACATGGCCATTGCCCGCGATGAGGAATGTGCCATCGCCTGCACTCAACATGCGGTCAGCCAGATGCGCGTCGCGGTAGCGCTGCACATCCACCATGGGGCCGAGCTGGTCCGCGGGCATCATTTTGCAATGACCTTCGAACAGTTCATCCAGCAAGGCCAGCCGCAACGGCTCGGCAAGCGGCTCGTTCAGCGCGAGGCTCGCCAGTTTCTCCGCCGGCAGCGACGTCAGGCGCGCGCGGCCGATGTTGCGGATTTCATCGCGCGCGGCGTCACCTGCGGCGATCTTCAGCTTCGCGGCGAAAGCAGCCTCGCCAACCGGCAGGTAGACCGGCCAATCCGGCCAGCCCTGCTTTTTCCAGTCGAGCGCCTCGCCAAGACCGGCGGCGCTGGCATCGGGGCGCGCCAGATAGGCCGTCAGCGCGGGCTCCTGATCTGCCCGGATCATTTCAAATACAACGGCGGATTTGTGCGCCCGCGCGGCCGATTGCGCCACGATCCAGGCTTGCAGGCGATGATGGTCGGGATTGTCGTGGGTTTCGCCCAGCAGCACGAAATCAGCCCCGGCGGCGGCTTTGGCCAATGTATCCGGCTCGACGAACGCCAGATCCTTTACCGACCAGAGTTTGCCCGCGAGCGGGTGATCTGCATGCAACCGGCTCTGCCAGCTCTGCCACGGCTGGGCATCATCCGCGATGGCGGCAGGTGGTGAAGCCATGAACAATCCCGCAATCAAAGCCGCGATGGCCAAGGCCCTCACAACTGGTGCACCCCGTGCTCGTCCACCATCGGCTTCTGCTGCCGCTGGCGCAACTGGTTGACGAAGCGGATGAACAGATAATGGCTGTCCTGCGGGCCGGGCGACGCTTCCGGGTGATACTGCACCGAGAACACGGCGCGATCCTTCAGCCGCACGCCGCAATTGGTGCCGTCGAACAGCGAGCGGTGGGTTTCCACGACGTTGTCCGGCAAGCTCTCGCGCTCGACGGTAAAGCCATGATTCATCGATGTAATTTCCACCTTGCCGGTGGTGAAGTCCATGACCGGGTGATTGGCGCCGTGATGACCCTGCGGCATTTTCCGGGTCTTGGCGCCGAGCGCCAGCGCCAGCATCTGATGCCCCAGGCAGATGCCGAAAATCGGCATGTCCGCGTCGATCAGCTTGCGGATTTGCGGCACGGTATACTTGCCCGTCGCCGCTGGATCCCCGGGGCCGTTGGACAGGAACACGCCATCGGGCCGCAGGTGCAGGATGTCGTCCGCCGAAGTCGTGGCCGGCACCAGCGTCACGCGGCAGCCCGCCGCCGCCAGACAGCGCAGGATGTTGCGCTTGATGCCAAAGTCGATGGCGACGACGTGGAATTCCGGGCTGGCCTGATGGCCGAAGCCGGTGCCGAGCCGCCATGTGGTCTCGTTCCAGCTCTCGACCTTGCGGCAGGTGACGTCCGGCACGAGGTCCATGCCCTCGATGCCCGGCCACTCCCTCGCCGCGGCCTTCAGGCTTTCGATGTCAAATTTGCCGTTGGGCGCATGCGCGATGACAGCGTTCTGCATACCGCGCTCGCGGATCAGCCGCGTCAGCGCCCGCGTGTCCAGCCCCGCGATGCCCACGATGCCGCGCGATTTCAGCCAAGCGTCGAGATGCTGCACGGAGCGGTAATTGGACGGCTGCGTCACGGCCGCCCGCAGCACACAGCCGCGCGCACCGGCATTCGGCGTCGAGTTCGAGCGTCTCGATGTCCTCGATATTGGTGCCAACGTTGCCGATATGCGGGAAGGTGAAGGTGATGATTTGGCCGGCGTAGGAGGGGTCGGTGAGGATTTCCTGGTAGCCGGTGATGGAGGTGTTGAAACAGACCTCGCCGGGGGCCGAGCCTTCCGCTCCGAGGCCCTGGCCTTTGATGACGGTGCCGTCGGCGAGCACCAGCAGGCCGGTGACTGGCGTTTCGGGCCAATTCTGGAGGGGAGCGCCGTTTTGGGGGAGGGGAATGGAATCGGAGGTGGCGGGACTGGTATGCATATGCTCGCTGAGAGCGCCCAACTTGCCATCGCCGCTCGTATCCATCATCCCATTCCGTCGCTGTTTCCGGTCTGGCGCGAAGATAGACGCTGAGTGGCCGATTATCAACACTCGGCTTGTGCATACAGCGGCGCTGGTCATCACTCTTAATGATTACCCCCGGGGCATTGGTGGCGGATGTGGAGTATGCGGCCTCACCCTCACCCGCCCGCTGTCGCGGTCACCCTCTCCCATCAAGGGAGAGGGGAAGAAAGAGAAGCGCCCCTTTTTCCCTCACCCCTCGCGGGAGAGGGGGTGCATACTCCACATCCGCCAGCGCAAACACCGCGGCCATCATGTCACTCTTTGGTGCGCTTGGCTGTATCCAGCAGATCTGGGCGGCGTATGCGCGTGGCCGCCTCCGCCTCGGCACGCCGCCACGCCGCGATGCGCCCGTGGTCGCCGGACAGCAGGATGTCCGGTATGGCGCAGCCCTCCCACAGGCGCGGCTTGGTGTAGTGCGGGTATTCCAGCAGGCCGTGCTCGAAACTCTCCTCGCTCAGCGATTGGCTTTCGCCCATGACGCCGGGCAGCAGCCGCACCGTGCCGTCGATGACGATCATCGCCGCCAGTTCACCGCCGGAGAGCACGTAATCGCCGATGGAAATTTCCTCCGCGCCGCGCGCCTCGATGACGCGGGCGTCCACGCCCTCGAAGCGGCCGCACAGCAGGATGGCGCCGGGGCCTTGGGCGAGGGCGCGCAGGCGCGGCTGGGTGAGCGGCGTTCCGCGCGGTGACATATATATGAGTGGCAGGCCGGGATGGCGGGTGGTTGCGAAGTCGATGGCGGCGGCGGCGATGTCGGGGCGCATCACCATGCCGGGGCCGCCGCCGGCCGGCGTGTCGTCCACGGTGCGGTGGCGATCGGTGGCGAAGGTGCGGATGTCGCTGACGTCGAGTGACCAGACGCCGTTCGCCAGCGCCCGGCCGCTGAGGCTCTGGCCGAGCGGTCCCGGAAACATCTCCGGCATGATGGTGAGGACGGCGGCGGTCCAGGGTTTGGCGTCGGTCATGGCGGACTGTTTCGTTTCAGGTATGGCGCGCGGCGAGCTTTAGCACAGCATCGCACAGGGTGGCGAGATCGGCCTCGCCGATGGTGAAGGCCGGCGTCAGGTATATAATGTCGCCGAAGGGGCGCACCCAGACGCCGAGGTCCACGAGTTCGCGGCGCAGGCGCAGGCTGTCCACAGGCGGCGTCAGTTGCACCACGCCGATGGCGCCTTTTGTACGCACGTCCACGACGCCGGGCAGGGCGGCGCGGGGGGCCAGCCGGTCCCGCAGCGCGCCTTCGAGCCGGACGGCCTGCGCGAGGCGCGGCTCGCTTTCGAACAGGTCGAGCGAGGCGTTGGCGGCGGCGCAGGCGAGCGGGTTGGCCATGAAGGTCGGCCCGTGCATCAGCGCCTTGGCCGGGTCGTCCGACCAGAACGCCTCGAACACGTGGCGGCGGGCGACGGTCGCGGCGAGAGGCAGGGTGCCGCCGGTCAGGGCCTTCGACAGGCAGATGATGTCCGGCACGACGCCGGCCTGCTCGACGGCGAACATGCTGCCGGTGCGGCCGAAGCCGGTCATGATTTCGTCGGCGATGAGCAGGATGCCGTGGCGGGCGCAGACGGCGGCGAGGGCGGCGAGGGTTTCCGGCGTGTGGAATTTCATCCCGCCCGCGCCCTGCACCAGCGGTTCGACGATGGCGGCGGCGATGGTTCCGCGTTCGCGCGCCAGGGTTTCGTCCAGGCGGGTGAGGGACGCGGCGTCTGCCGGCAGGTCGCAGACGATCTGCCCGGGCAGGTAGCCGCCCAGCGAGCCATGCATACCATCCGAGGGATCGCAGACCGACATCGCGCCCAGCGTGTCGCCATGATAGCCGTTGCGGAATGCAACGAAGCGCGTGCGCCCTGTCACGCCGCGATTCAGCCAGTACTTCACTGCCATTTTCATCGCGACTTCGACGGCGACGGAGCCGGAGTCGGTGAAAAACACGTGGTCCAGGTCGCCGGGCAGCATCGCGGCCAGCCGCTGGGCGAGCGTTTCCGCCGGCGCGTGGGTCAGGCCGCCGAACATCACATGGGGCAGGCGGGCGAGCTGGCCGGCGACAGCCTCCGCGATGTGCGGGTGGTTGTAGCCGTGGCAGGCCGTCCACCAGGAGGCCACGCCGTCGATCAGCACGCGGCCATCGGCTGTATGCAGGCGCACGCCCTCGCTCGCCACGATCTCCACGGGCGGCGGCGCGATCTTCATCTGCGTATACGGCCTCCAGATGGCCTGTGAGGCGGTATAATTGTTAGTGCTACCCCTGTACGTCTTCACGGATTTATGACGTCCATGGTCTTCTGTTGGCCTTCCAGGGGCATTCCGGCGATACCAAGCCGTTTGAACAGTTCCTCGTCGTCGGTCCTCGCCGGATTATCCGTCGTCAACAGGCGCGGGCCGAAGAAGATGGAGTTGGCACCGGCGAGATAGCACAGCGCCTGCGCCTCATCGCTCATCTCCTGCCGCCCCGCCGACAGCCGCACCATGGAGCGCGGCATGACGATGCGCGCCACGGCGACGGTGCGCACAAATTCCAGCACATCCACGCCGGTCGACTCCGCCAGCGGCGTGCCCTCGATGGCGGTGAGCATATTCACCGGCACGCTCTCGGGATGCTGCGCCAGATTGGCGAGCGTCAGCAGCATGCCCACGCGGTCCTCGCGCGTCTCGCCCAGCCCGACGATGCCGCCGCAGCATACGTTTATGCCCGCCGCGCGCACATGGTCCAGCGTTTCCAGCCGGTCATCGAAGGTGTGTGTGGACACGACCGAGCTGTAATATTCCGGCGAGGTGTCGATGTTGTGGTTGTAATAGTCGAGCCCGGCGTTCTTCAGGCGGCGCGCCTGCAACTCGTTCAACATTCCCAGCGTTACGCACGTCTCCAGCCCCAGCGCGTGCACCCCCTCGATCATCCGGCACACATTGTCCAGATCGCGGTCCTTCGGACTGCGCCACGCCGCGCCCATACAATAACGTGTGGCGCCACCGTCGCGGGCACGCTTGGCATCGGCCAGCACATCCTCGACCGCCATCAGCTTTTCCGCCTTCACGCCCGTCTCGTGATGGGCGCTTTGCGAACAATAGCCGCAATCCTCCGCACAGCCGCCGGTCTTGATGGATACAAGCGTGGAAAGTTGCACCTGGTTGGGATCGAAATGCCGGCGGTGCACGGTCTGCGCGCGGAAGATCAGGTCGGCGAACGGCAGCCCGAACAGCGCGGCGAGTTCGGCGCGCGTCCAGTCGTGGCGGATTTCGCTAGTGATTTTCGACGGGGGTGAAACCTCGTTCACGGGGGCTCTCCATGGCGGCATGCGAATGCGCCACTATAGGCAGCCTCAACCGCCGCCGCAACCGGCCCCTGGCGAAGGGATGACATGTGGCGATGCCCATGGCATCGGCTGCACATTCTAACAGCCTTTTTTGGGGGGAGGGAAAGCCGCCATTGACAGTGCGTGGCCGCGCTTCCAAGGTTCCGTCCTGCAAATAGTGTTCCTCTATTTCATGGCGCACCCCATGCCCTCATTTGACATCGTCTCCAAAACCGACCTCGCCGAAGTCGATAACGCGCTCCAGAACATGCGGCGCGAAATCGAGACGCGGTATGACTTCAAAGGCGCGAAATGCAGCATCGAGCGCAAGGAGTCCGAGCTGACCATCCTGGCCGACGACGACTTGAAGCTGAAGCAGATGCACGAACTGCTTCAGGCGCATCTGGCGCGGCGCAAGATCGACCACGGCGTGCTGGACTATAAGGAGCCGCAGAAGGCGGCCGGCCAGTCGGTGCGGCAGGTGGTGGTGGTGAAGAGCGGCATCGACAAGGAACTGGCGAAGACCATCGTCAAGGACTTGAAGAGCGCCAAGCTCAAGGTGCAGGTCGCCATCCAGGGGGATGAACTGCGCGTGACGGGCAAGCAGCGCGACGACCTCCAGGACGCCATTCAGCACGTGAAAGGCATGAAGGTGGAGCTGCCGCTACAGTTCGTGAATTTCCGGGATTAACGCCTACGGGTGCGGCAGAGACTGCGCTTCCTGCGGCCTTCGAGCGCGTGTCCGGCTGCCGTGCGATGCGCTAACGTGGGCGCGGAGAAAATCATGCGGGAATAAATCTGTGACATTCGCGTGCCGGTGGCGCGGCATCATTTTTCCTCACGATTTCCGACATTCTTTTGGCTCAATTTGGCATGCAATTATCGACGGTCAAAATCTTCGAGACTGGAACACGATGCGCCGGTTCTTGGTATACGGCATAGTCTTGGGGCTGGCTCTTCTCGCATCGGGGTGCGCGAAGAAGGATCGGGCCATTGAACGGCTCGATGGCGCCGAGCCGCAGCGCATTTCCTTCGGCGACCCCGTGTCGGTTCAGTCGAATTTTTCCGAAAAGATGCGTGTCTGCTGGTCGCAATCCGTGCTTCAGGGCTATCGCTTCGAAGCTCAGGGAGCCACGGACGGAGAGGGAACCGCCGGTCCGGTGATCCGGGTCTATCCCGAAAATGCGCCGGCCGGGCAAACCTCCGATGCCTTCCAGATCGAGTTTCACCCCTATAACGACAACACCCTGATCTCGACCCGCAATCTCGCCATGCCGCTGGAAGTCGCGACACGCATGAAGCGGGACATTGAGACCTGGATCTTCGGCAGCAAGGGCTGCGGCGACCAGCATGCGCTGGTACTGCCGGGGGTATCCCATACTGCGCGGGTAAGTTCTTAATTCCGGTAGTCCTGTATGCGCGTCGCCCGGAGCCCCTGGAGGCCATGCCGGTCGATGGAGCGCTGCCAGCTCAGGAATTCGTCCACCGTCAGCTTATAGCGGTGGCAAGCCTCCTCCAGGCTGAGCAGTCCGCCGCGCACGGCCGCCACGACCTCCGCCTTGCGGCGGATGACCCAGCGTTTGGTGCTTACCGGCGGTAGATCGGCGATGGTAAGGGG
This sequence comes from uncultured Alphaproteobacteria bacterium, assembly GCA_963827885.1. Lineage (GTDB taxonomy): Bacteria > Pseudomonadota > Alphaproteobacteria > Rhizobiales > Rhodomicrobiaceae > CAWHDD01. The sequence continues at coordinate 331,224 of CAWHDD010000004.1, forward strand.
GGCGCCATCAGGCCCAATAACATATTTTACGCGTGCCCTGAATTGCTCGGTCATCGTACTCTCGACTGATCCAGACCCAAAAGTTCAGGTGACGCCAAGCCTCTTTGTATTTTCCCACGGAAGTGGCAGCGGTCTCTATGGCCGTGCCAAATGCATCACCCGCGCTGAGAGTAACCGCGCGGACTTAATGCCGTCTTAAACGAATTGGTGAATAACAAATCACTGCCCGCACCTTTGGGGTGCGAAACATTTCTGTACCAATCTGGAGTTGTCTTCAAGTGCCGTTTGCGAGGATGGTTCACAGATCCTTGCCTGGCGGCGGCGAGATTATTATGTTTCCGCCAGAGCCCGCCCGTTCCGGTGCGGACCGTTTCGAGCGAACAGCCCCATGAATACCGCCAGCGATTTGACGGCACCGCCGTCAGCCCTTCCCGCATGCAATAGCCTCGGACTGCCGAAGCCGCCGGCTGAGACGCGCGTGGTCGTCGCCATGTCGGGCGGCGTCGATTCCTCGGTCACGGCGGCGCTGCTGAAGCGCGAGGGCTACGAGGTTATTGGCATCACCTTGCAGCTCTACGACCATGGCGCGGCGGTGGCGCGGCCGGGATCGTGCTGCGCGGGGCGCGATATCCACGACGCCAAGCGGGTGGCCGCCGGCATTGGCATTCCGCATTTCGTGCTGAATTACGAGGAGCGCTTCCGCAAGTCCGTTATCGACGCCTTTGCCGCCAGCTATGTTGAGGGGGAGACGCCGGTGCCGTGCATCGCCTGCAACCAGTCGGTCAAGTTCAAGGATTTATTGTATACCGCCCGCGACCTGGGCGCCGATGTCATGGCGACGGGGCATTATATTGTCAGCCGTCCGGGGCCTGCCGGCTGGTCGCTCTATCGTGCCGCCGACGCTGCCCGCGACCAGAGCTATTTCCTCTTCGCCACCACGCGCGAGCAGCTTCAATTCCTGCGATTTCCCCTCGGCGAGCTGCGGAAGGAGGAGACGCGCCAAATTGCCGCAGAACTGAACTTGCCCGTCGCGGAAAAGCCGGACAGCCAGGATATTTGCTTCGTTCCCTCCGGCCGTTACACGCAGATTGTCGAAAAGCTGCACCCGGAAGCGGCGGCGCCCGGCGACATCGTGGACATGAGCGGCCGCGTGCTAGGGCGGCACAGCGGCATCGTCAACTACACCATCGGCCAGCGCAAGGGGCTGGGGATTCCGGCCGCGGCGGCGCTATACGTTGTGCGGCTCGATCCGGCGCGGCGCCTTGTGGTTGTAGGGCCGCGTGAGGCTTTGCGCGCCTTTTCGCTGGAGCTGCGCGACGTCAATTGGCTGGGAGAAACGCCGCTCGGCGCCATCCCGGCGGAGGGGCTCGCCCTGTGGGCGCGCATCCGTTCAACCCAGCCGCCCCGGCCGGCCACACTGTTTTTCCGCGACGGGCGGGTGCTGGTGGAGTTGCGCGACGGAGAGGACGGCATCTCGCCCGGCCAGGCCTGCGTTTTTTACGATAGCGGTAAATCTCGTGCCCAGGTTCTGGGCGGAGGTTGGATCAAAGCCTCACCTCCGGCCGAAAACGCATCAATCATTTATTAAGTTTTTGCTCGCGCGGCCAAAAAGCTGTAGGTTTGCGCGCGTTTGAGGTGAGCGTCCGGCCACAATCAGCCGGACATGCAAAACGGAAAATAGGTCTATTTTGGCGGCAAGTCTCGATAGTGAAGCGGTGCGGAAAGCATACAAGCGCTGGGCACCTGTCTACGATTACAGTTTCGGCGTCATCGCCGCGACAGGCCGGCGCACCGCCGTCCAGCATATCAACCGGGGCAAGGGCAAGGTTCTGGAAGTCGGGGTCGGCACGGGGCTTTCGCTGCCCTACTACGCCCGGCATCTGAAGATCACCGGCATCGACCTGTCGGCGGAGATGCTGGACAAGGCGCGCGAGCGTGTGGCGGTCCGGCGGCTATCCCACGTCGAAGCGCTCTATGAGATGGATGCCTCGACGCTGGCTTTCGGCGATGGCACCTTCGAAACCGTCGTCGCCATGTTCGTGATGACGGTGGTCCCCGATCCGACCCGCGTGATGCGCGAGCTGGAGCGTGTATGCGCGCCGGGGGGTGAAGTGATCCTTGTGAACCATTTCAGCCAGGATCACGGCATGCGCGGCTGGGTTGAGCACAAAATGGCGCCCCATGCCCACAAGCTCGGATGGCATCCCATCTTTCCGGTGAAGAAAGTGATGGTGTGCGAAAACCTGCACCTCATCGAGAAGCGCCGGCTGTTTCCGCTGGGCCTCTTTTCGCAGTTGCGCTTCAGGAAGAAGGCGGCCGGCCACCAAGGCTGATCGCTGTACGGCACGAGCACTTTCGCCCCTTGCGGATACCACCGGTATTGACGAGGGGCGAAACGGCGCTGGGGTGAAATATCCCCGCGCCATGGTTGTCTCCCCGGCCCGGCTGTGTGCGGGAAGGGCGGCTTGCGGCACCTGGAAGAAAAATGCTAGCACCTGCTATGGGCGAACAACGAGCCTGAGCAATCTTCCTGTTCGATAGAGGCGGGGCACTTCTGGCGCGGCCGGAGGCAGGTTCGTCCCCCATTTGCCGTAAGCTCCCGAGCGGACTTGCATCCCAAAAGCTGTACTAGATTCAATAGGTTGCTAGCACGCCCCGCGGGAAATCCTATCAGCGTCTGCGGCAAACGGGTTGGGATTTCGCGCGGTGCGTGCTGGCTACCGGACCGCGCGCTTCAGCAAGGGCGTCTCCACGCGATCGCCAGGCTTGATCCCCAGCTTGCCGGCGGCACCGCCATTCACCTCGATAACCACAGAGACCGGGCTGCCCGACGAAATGACGTCCTCGCTGAACGGTTCGGTATTCGCGGCGATGTGCGCAATGCTGCCATCGGCGCGCACGAAGATCATGTCGAGTGGCAGGTAGGTGTTGCGCATCCACATGGTGATCGTCCGTTCGGCGCCGAAGAGGAAGATCATGCCGTGATTTTGCGGCATGGCGCGCCGGAACATCAGGCCGCGCTCGCGGCTGGTGTTGGTGTCGGCGACTTCGACTTCCAGCGTCTGCGGGCCGGATGCCGTGACGATGGTGATCGTCTCGATGGCGAGCGATTGCGCCTGGACCGCGACTGGCGCCGCGCCCAATAAAAACAGGGCCATGAGAATGGCCCTGTAAGCGTTGGTTGCATGTCCGTTCAATTTCGTGCCGCCATCAATGGGAGGCCGGGAAACCAGGAACGCCATCGGGCCGAAGCTCGGCGGCCATCAGCCCCTTCGGGCCATGACCGTGACGGACCAGAACGACCTGAAGCGGCCGCAGCTCGGCAAAGCCGAAGCGGCGCAAAGTCTCCATGTGAACGAAGATATCTTCGGTATTGTCACCCCTGGTCAGGAAGCCGAAGCCCTTGGTCCGGTTGAACCACTTGACCGTGGCGCGCTGCCAGTCGCTTTCGGCGATGACAGTGACATGGGTGCGTTGAGGCAGCAGCGACGGATGCACCGCAGTGCTGTCGTCCATCTCGATGATGCGCAGCGCCTGGAACCCCCGGTCGCGGCGTAACACTTCGCAGACGATCCGCGCGCCTTCATACGCTGTCTGAAAACCGTCACGTCGAAGGACGGTTACATGCAACAGAATGTCCGGCAAACCGCCATCGGGAACGATAAATCCAAAGCCTTTGGACGCATCGAACCATTTGATATGACCCGCAATAACAACGACGTCGAGACTCGGTTGGTCAATGACTCTCGTCACGCTTGTTATCGTTGGAGGTAGTTGATCCCCCATTTTTATAATCCCCCGCATAGGAACTGCACCAAACTTCGCGCTGTAGTTCTTCCGCCCTCGAACTCAACGCAAAGCCACTCTCAATGCGCAAAACATAGCATCGCCCGGCATCTAATCCAGCGAAAAATCTTGGCCTGTGATTATGTTGGATAACCACGGGCAAAACCGGCTGGATTCCATGACGCCTGGGTGACAGCTTACGCCCTTGATTTTCAACAATAAATAGCGACATTTTCAAGGCCGTTCCGCCGCCCTTCCGCCACGAAAAAGAGCATGCCGCCATAATTGCCTGACGCCGCCAAAATGATGAGAAACGGACCCGGACTGCTTCCCTTTCGCGAATCAATGGCTTGCGCCGCAAAAAAGACGAAAATTTTATACATCCGAAATCTTGCCATATTTGCGCCAAAGCGGCGATTAATCACGGGAGCGTGAAGCGGCTTTTTGTTGCGGGCAAGGCGTTCGTGCGGCTAAGGTTGGCCGACGACGTTTTCCACTTGCAATTCCGCGACGCCCCGTGTCTTCCACCCGCCAGCCATCGTGACAAATTTGCGGCAGGCGCCGGGAGACTCGAACGGGCGGGATCGCACGTGCGCAAAGCAAAAAGAGTGGCTTGTGTTCCGTACACATGTTGAGTGGATGGAGCGCTCCAGGCGGGCTTCGCTCGAAGGCCAATGAGAGTCTGCTTGGGTTCTTGGTTTTTGCACCGCTTTCGAAGGCCGGTATGGCCGTTTATGGAGGTGATGCAGTGGAAATTGTGAGTGAGAAGTTCATGAAATATCTCCATACCATGGTGCGCATCAGCGATATCGAACAGTCGCTGGACTTCTATTGTAACAAGCTCGGGCTGGTCGAGTTGCGCCGCATGGATTACGAAGCCGGCCGCTACACCCTGATCTTCCTGGCCGCCCCCGGTGACAAATCCGCCCAGCTCGAACTAACCTACAATTGGGACAAGGAGCCCTATGGCGAGGGCCGCAATTTCGGACATGTCGCCTACGCGGTGGACGACATTTACGAGGTTTGCGAGCGTCTCATGGCGCGGGGCGTGACCATCAACCGGCCACCGCGCGATGGCCGCATGGCGTTCGTGCGCTCGCCCGACAACGTCTCCATCGAGTTGCTGCAAGCAGGCGAGGCGTTGCCCCTCCAGGAGCCCTGGGCGTCCATGCCGAATGTCGGGCGCTGGTAACGGCGCCGCTGGCCCATGCGCGCCGCTGACGAGTATCCGGGGTTCTCGAAGCTCGTTCACTGGCTGACGGCGGCGCTGGTGGTCGCGCTGATTGCGCTGGGCTTCTATATGACCAGTGCCACGCTGACGCTGGCGGGCAAATTTCAGCTCTATCAGCTCCACAAGTCGCTGGGCGTGACGGTGCTGCTGCTTACGCTGGTTCGTGCCGTGACGAGGCTGGTGCGGCCCGCCCCCGTCCTGCCGCCTGCGATGCCCGCCTGGGAACGGCACGCCGCCAAGGGCACGCATGCGCTGCTCTATGCTCTCCTCTTCGCCATGACGCTTAGCGGCTGGGCGGTGATTTCGGTTGCCGCCTTTCCGCCGCAGACCTGGCTTTATGGCGCCATCCCCTGGCCGCACATGCCGTTCCTTGCGTCCTTGACGCCACAGGAGAAAAAAACTCTTGAGCCGCTGCTGAAGGAAATACATCTAGTTTTGGCCTGGAGCTTGACGGCCGTCGCCGCCTTGCATATCGCTGCGGGGCTCAGACACGGACTTTTGTTAAAGGATGGCGTCATGTCCCGCATGCTTCCGCGCGTTTTCCGGTCAATTGCCGTGGCGGTCTCCGCCGCCGGCTTCATCGCCATGGCGGGCCACGCTGCCAGCGCCTTCGAATGGGATGTGGACGCCAAGAAGAGCAGCATCGGCTTCGAGACCAGCGCCGGAGGGCAGGCCGTGAAGGGTGTATTTGCCCGCTTCAAGGCCGAAATCCGCTTCGACGAGGACAGGCCGGGTGATGCCGAGTTCGACGTGCGTATCGCCACGGCGAGCGCCTCGACCGGCAATAGCGACGGCGACGCGGCCCTGAAAACCGCGGAGTTCCTCGATGTTCAGCAATTTCCCGAGGCGGTTTTCCGCGCCAGGGGCGTTAAAAAGACCGGCGACGGCACCTATGAGACCGTGGGCGATCTCACCATCAAGGGCGTGACGAAGAAGGCCGCGTTCCCGTTCACGCTGACGCTCGATCACGGCGACGGCATAGCTGTGGGCGCGCTCACCATCGACCGCGCCGAATACGGGATCGGCCCGGAAGTGCTGGCGGGCGGTATGCCGCTCGACAGGACTGTGAAGGTCACGGTTTCCCTGTCGGCGCTGCGGCTGGATAATTGAGTTTGGCGGGGGAAGTTGTGCTCGCCTATGGGCGCAAATGCCGCAGGGAACACCTGATTGCTCCACCGCCTCCGTTTTCTGGAAAGAACGGCTGCGGTTAAGAGGCCGCAACGCGTGGCCGGGCAATGCTCGGGAACACTTTTCCGCCACGGATGGAGGCGGAAAATTCCCAACCCCAATATTCAGGTTGAAATGCCTCGCAAGTCATTGTCTCATTGAAAAGGCTCTCGTAGCTGGGCTATTGAGAGAGTGTGACAGCTTTCCTGGGTGGTTTCGCTTCCTTGGGGCGGCCGCAAGGGATATTATATCCCAATGCGCAGGCCGTTGCGAAGCAGAAGTCCTCTGGCGGTTGTATAGATTTAGTTGTGTTCGCAGAGTTTCCCAAAACCGGGAAGGCCGCTTTTGGTGAGTTCTGCCTAGGAAACCTCATGTTGAACTATTCTGTGACGCCAGCCTTCCTCGTGCTTGCCTATATCAACTACGTTCAGACCCCGCCAATGTGCACGGTTCCGGGGGAATGGGGCTTTTTGAGCAGTATGTGGCTGATGTATCTCTTGATGGGCCTTGCCCATTGTCCACCCTGGCTGACGCTGGCAAAGGAACGCCTGTTCAGCCGCGCGTGATCCCCCGCATTCTTGCCCTAGGCGAGGGAGATGCGTTGCGATTTGTTATGTGATATATTGCCTCTTGCATACCCTGATACCTGGAGGCGCTTAATGTCGAATACCGAATTCAAGATTTCTCGCTACGCTTTGCGGAAGCTGCGGGTGCGGATGTCCCACGATCATGGAATCCGCGTCCGGCGATGACGTGGTGATCGTCGGACTGACGCAGAGCGATCTGCTGTCGCACGCAGCCGTCACCGGAAAGATCGGTGAGGGGGAGGCCGCGGTTGTTATACCGAAGAGCCTGCTGCTGGAGGCGCTGAAGAAGCTTGCATAAAAAGATTGCGGCGGCGCGGAGTGCGGCCATGCCGGATTAAGTGCCTTTCGACGGGGCTGGTGAGCGCAAAATAGCGCCGCCGGCCCCTTTTTCTGGGGGGAGTGATGTTTAAATCTTATTTTATGCCATTGAGTTCTGCCTGCTCGCACCGTTGTTTTGATGCTTCTCGCGCTGGCTGCCGCGGGTGTTGTCACGCCCGCTCAAGCGCAAGCGCAAACTGTGCGGCTGACGGTCAATGTCAGCGGATTGTTCAATTATAGGGGCAAAGTCGTCGTCTACCTGTGGGCGGACACCGAGGAAACCGCCAGGTTCCCCGACCCGGTCCGTGTGCAGCGGCGGGACGAGCGCGGCAACGATGTGCCCTGCGATTTCCCGGAATATGCCCTCTGCCGCCGCACGGTCGAGAGCCTGCAAGATCTGAAGGCTCGCTATGTATTTTCTAGCCTGCCGCCGGGTGAGTACGCCGTGTTCGTCTTTCATGACGAGGATAGCGACGGCGTTTTCGATACCGGCTTTCTGAAGCGTCCGCTGGAGGGGCGCGGCTTTTCGCATGTTTTGCCGGAAGAATTGCACTTCATCGCCCGCCAGATCCGCTTCAGCCAAGCGAAAATCCTGGTGCAGGAGGACACGGCGATAACGGTTGGCCTGAAATATCCGCCGCGCTGGTGAGCCAGGGCGGCGGACATCGCGCCGTTTACGTCCGCTGATAGAGCATGCGGGCGCGGATGGTGCCCGGCAGCGCGCGGATTTCCTTCAGCACGTCGGGCGCGTCCGGCACCGCGCCGTCGGCGTCGAGCACGACGTAGCCGATCTCGCCGTCGGTCTGGAAATACTGCGCGGCGATGTTGACGTCGCGGCGCGCGAACACCTCGTTGAGCCGGCCGAGCTCGCCCGGCAGGTTGCTCTGCACCTGGATGAAGCGCGTGCCCGCGGGCCGCGGCGGCAGTTGCACCTGCGGGAAGTTCACCGCGCCGAAGGTCGAGCCGACATCGGAATATTCGATCAGCTTGCGCGCCACCTCCGCGCCGATGCGCTCCTGCGCCTCCTCGGTCGAGCCGCCGACATGCGGCGTCAGGATGACGTTGTCGCAGCCCCTGCAGCGGCGAGACGAACTTCTCGCCGTTGGCGCTGGGCTCGACCGGGAACACGTCGATCGCGGCGCCGGCCAGATGCTTGTCCTTCAGCGCGGCGGCCAGCGCCTCGATCGTCGAACACGGTGCCGCGCGCGTTGTTGATGAAATACGCGCCCGGCTTCATGGCGCGGAATTCGCGCCTCGCCGATCATGCCGATGGTCTGCGGCGTCTCCGGCACGTGCAGGCTGACGACGTCGCACTGCGCCAGCAGCTCGTGCGAGCGTCTCGACCGGCTGCGACGTTGCCGTGGCGCAGCTTGTCGGTGAGGTCGTAGAAGATGACGCGCATGCCCATCGCCTCGGCGAGTTCGGCGAGCTGGCTGCCGATATTGCCGTAGCCGACGATGCCGAGCGTCTTGCCGCGCACCTCGTAGGCGCCGACGGCCGACTTGTCCCAGCCGCCCTCATGCGCGCGCACTGCGACTTCGGGAAGACGCGCCGCACAGCATGACGATCTCGGCGATCGTCAGTTCGGCGACGCTGCGCGTGTTGGAGAACGGCGCGTTGAACACCGGGATGCCCATGTCGCGCGCGGCGTCGAGGTCGACCTGGTTGGTGCCGACGGAGAAGCAGCCGATGGCGATCAGCGTCGCGCTGCCCGTCGAGCACCTCGGCGGTGAGCTGCGTGCGCGAGCGGATGCCGAGCATGCTGACGCCTTGCAGCGCCTCGCGCAGCGCCTGCGCCGTCGAGCGCCTTGGTGAGGCGCTCGACGTTGGTGTAGCCGGCGCCGGCGAGCGCGTTGACGGCGGTAGTCGGAGATGCCTTCGAGCAGCAGGATCTTGATCTTGTCTTTGGAGCGGGAAAGGGTGGTTGGCATGGGGTTTTGGCTTCTGGTGGTTCGGTTGGCGGCGCTTGGCCCGGTGTCAGGCGCGCGCTAATGGAGCACGGAAGGCGTTAACATGCAACCCGGCCTCCGCTTCGCGCTGCATGCCAACGGCTTTCCACTAAGGTCTAGGGGTAAAGTCTGTGATTGCAGTCCAACCAAACCACATAAAACGTGCCGTCAATGATAAGTCCATGGACACGTCCATGCTCGTTTGCCGATATCGAAAATTGGTAGGCGGGGTAGGCCCTATACTGCTCATTTAGGTGAGAGAAGCCGTCGGGCCGCGAAGTATGTTCCCACTCAATAGGATGATTCCGGATGGTTTTGTGGCGCGGACCGATAAAATCACTTATCCTCCACGCGGAAAGATCTCGCAGCCGTTCCATCAAGGTTCTTGTGTACCTCGCAGAAAATTCCTCAGGGCACAGTTCAGCATCCGTGCCATCAAACAGCATGAAGCTGAATTTTAATGGTGCATCATCCTCTTTCGACCGTTTTATTCCCGTCCCCATTGTAAGGGGTGTCTTCGTCTTTTTAATCATCTCGACTCACAGGGAGCGGTAAAAGTCAGTCATGGTCTGCTTAGAAATATAACTATTACAAGGCTCATGAGGAGGGAGATCGCCCCTCGCCTCTATCCACGGGCGTTCCCGATGCGTCATGATTTCGAGGGCAACCGCGCTCTCTACTCCAAAAACGCCAATGATTTCGTCAAGAAAGCTCTTCAACGCATCGGAAACTTCAGGTGCCGCAACCTCATCCTGGATTGGCATCCACTTGTATTCTTTGAACCGATGGTACTGGGAGAGAAGCACTGGACCATGAACCCAGGCTTGAAAATCCTCCTCGAAAAGCGCCTCGCCCTTCAAAGCAAGATGCCAAGCTTGTGCATAGTAAAGCAACTTCTGGAGCTTCAGGTTGGTCAGAAGCTCGCCTCGCTCTCGGCTCTCCAGAATAAGATAGTCCGCTATTATATTCGGTTGAACTGGCATCCTTCTGCCCTTTCGTTATCGCTCCAATGCAACGAATCGTTGCTAGTTTGCTAAAAACAAGTTCAGCGAAACGCTACGTGAAGCTTGACAGGGAAAGCGATCGACACGCGCCATTATAATTGGCGCGAATCATATGGTCAATGTGTTGTTCTAATTTTGTTCCGTCAAGTGCATTTTGCCTATGACCACGCATGGCAGCCATCACCCCACCCGCCGCCGGAACAGCCACGTCGCGGCCGACAGCGTCACCGTCGCGATGATCAGCATCGGCCAGATCCGCTCGCGCCACCAGCGCCATCGGCATGTCGCGCAGGAACACGCCGCGCACGATCACCAGAAAATGCGTGAGCGGATTGGCCTGCGCCACCGGCTGCAGCCAATCCGGCATGTTCTGCACCGGGCTGGCGAATCCCGACAGCATCATCGCGGGCATCATGTAGACCATCGCGCCCAGCATGGCCTGCTGCTGCGTGGAGACCAGCGACGAAATGAACAGCGCCACGCCGATGATGGCAAGCAGGAACACGATCAGCCCGGCGTAAAGCACGAAAATCGACCCCGTCAGCGGGATGCCGAACACGAGCGTCACCAGGATGACTGATCGCCGGTCGCCACCACCACGCCGATGATCAGCGCCCGGCACGGCCTTGCCGATGATGATCTCCACCGGCAGCAGCGGCGACACCAGAAGCTGCTCGAACGTCCCCAGCTCCCGCTCGCGCGCCACCGACATGACGATCACCATCAGCACGGTGGTCATGGTCAGCGTGCCGACCAGGCTCGGGACCATGGTGCTCCAGTATTCGCGGTTGGGATTGTACCAGGAGCGGTCCACCACGCTGCTCAGCATGGCGGGCGGCGGCTGCGGCTGGCCGTTGCAGCGAAGTCGGCGATGAACTGCGTGACGATGGTGTTGATGTAGCTGTTGACGATTTGCGCGCTGTTCGAGCGGCGGCCGTCGAGGATCACCTGCACGGTCGCGGGCTCTTCGCCGCGACGCTTCCGCGAGAAATCCTGCCCGATATGCACGCGGCCAGCACGCGCTGCGCATCGATGGCCGGCTGCATCTCGTCGTCGATCTTGCAGGAACACGATTTTGGAGAAGGCGGACGCCCGCTCGAAGCGGTGACGAGCTGCCGCGACGCCTGGCCCCAGTCCTCGTTGTAGACGGCGATGGGCACGTTGGTCACTTCCAGCGTCGCGGCGTAGGAATAGAGAAACACCTGGATCAGGGGCGGGATGATGAAGGCCATCCGCGTCCTGGGATCGCGGAACGCCGACAACAGCTCCTTGATGATGAGCGCGACGAGTTTGGGCGGCATAAGTCTTGAGAGCATGTCAGTCGAGCCTCATTTTGGAATTCCGCGCCGTCAGCAGCAGAACCACCACGCTCATGACCGAGAGAATGAGGATGTTGGGAACCAGCACCGCGGCGATGTCTCCCGCGAGGAAGATGGTTTGCAGGCTGCGTGACGTAATAGCGCGCCGGCACGATCGCCGAGAACGCCCGCAGCGGCGTGGGCATGCTCGACAAGCTCGAAGATGAAGCCCGAGAAGAACAGCCCCGGCAGGAACGACGCCAGCATGGCGATCTGGCTGGCGACGAACTGGGTGCGCGCCACGGTCGATATGAGCAGGCCGACGCTGAGCGCCACCAGCAGGAACGCCGTCGGTGGCCGCGAGCAGGCTGAACACCGAGCCGCGCATCGGCAGATCGAAGACCACGAGGGCGAAGACCGACCGAAACCGCCATGGCGCACAGGCCGAGCGCGAAATTCGGGATCACCTTGCCGATGAGGAATTCCGGCACGCTGGCGGGCGTGGCGAGCAGGGCCTCGATGGTGCCGCGCTCCCATTCGCGCGACACGACGAGCGCGGTGAGCAGCGAGCCGATCATCATCAGGATGAGCGCGATGGCGCCGGGCACCAGGAAGCGGCGGCTTTCGAGCTCGGGGTTGAACCAGACGCGCGGCTCGGTCGAGATCAGGCTGGCCGGCGCCGCGCCGCCGCTCGACAGCGCGCGCTGGGCGAGCCAGGATTGCCACGCGCCCTGGACATAGCCCGTGACGAGGCTCGCGGTGTTGGGATCGTTGCCGTCGGTGATGATCTGCACCGGCGCGGTGTCGCCGCGCTCAAGGCGCTGCGAGAAATCGCCGGCGCAGCACGACGATCGCCCTCGAGGCGGCCCGGCCGTCAGATCGCCGAGAAAGGCGCGCCGGTCGGGGCGCGACGCGCACATCGAAATACGGCGTGTTGGACAGGGACGCGCGGAACAGCTCGGTCGTCCGGCGTCGGCCGTCTCGACCACGAGGCCGATGCGCACGGTGGTCACGTCGAAGGAAATGCCGAAGCCGTAGAGAAAGAGCAGAAGCAGCGGGATCACCACGGCCACGATCAGGCTGCTGGGATCGCGCAGGATTTGCAGCGTTTCCTTGACGATCAGCGCCTTGATGCGGCGCAGGCTGTCGTGTAGTCCGCTGCTATTCATGCCGCCTCCCTAGTTGTGTCTTCCGCTTCCCCCTGGGAGAGGGAAAACTACGCTGCCCCCATCTGGTCGCGCGCCATGATGAGGGCGATGAACGCGTCCTCAAGCGTGGGCGCGGGCCGCTCTGGCGTCCGCACCGAGGCCTGCAGCGCGTCGGGCGTGTCCATGGCGATGCTCTTGCCCGCGATAGATCAGGGCGATGCGGTCGCAGTATTCGGCCTCGTCCATGAAATGCGTCGTGACCATCACCGTCACGCCGCCCGCCGATCATGGCGTTGATGAAGCTCCAGAACTCGCGGCGGGTCAGCGGATCGACGCCGGAGGTCGGCTCGTCGAGGAACAGCACCGGCGGGTTGTGCAGCATCGCGCAGGACAGCGCGAGGCGCTGCTTGAAGCCGAGCGGCAGCTGGCCGGCGTCGGCCTTGAGATGCGGCCCCAGATCGAAGGCCGCGATCGACGCGGTCGATGGCGTCGCGCCGCTTGGCGCCCGACGAGCCCGTAAACGCCGCCGAAGAAGTCGAGATTCTGCCGCACGCTCAGTTCGCCGTAGAGCGAGAACTTCTGCGCCATGTAGCCGAGGCGGCCGCGCGCGACGGCGGGCGCGCGATACAGATCGAAGCCATCCACATGCGCCGTCCCGGCGTGGGCTTCAACAGGCCGCACATCATCTTGAAGGTGGTCGACTTGCCCGCGCCGTTCGGCCCCAGCAGGCCGAAGATTTCGCCGCGCCTGATGCTGAACGAGATGTGGTCGGCCGCGGTGAAATCGCCGAAACGCTTGGTCAGGCCCACGCGCCTCGACGGCTGCCCCGCCGCCGTTGCTCGCGGGCCGACGCGGCGCCTCGAAGAGCTGCGTCCGCTTCGGCTGGCCGCCCAGCATGGCGACGAACGCGTCTTCGAAACGCGGGGCGACGCGGCTTCCACCGAGGGCGTCGCGGTCTCCGACAGTCCCGCCGGCCGCAGATCTCATGCCGTGCCTTCGTCCATCACCAGGCGCACGGCCTCGCCCTGGATCACGCCGTCGATGATCTCCGGCCGGGCCAGCGCGCGGGTCAGCAGCGCCCGCCGTTCGCCCGCCGCGCCCGCGCACCAGGAAAACCCGGCGCGATGACCGACGCCGTCATGGTCTTCGGATCGCCCTGGAACAGTCGCTTGCCAGCATTCAGCACCATGACCTCGGCGCAGTTCTCGGCCTCGTCCAGATAGGCGGTGGTCCAGACGACGCCGACGCCCTCGCCCGATCAGCTCGTGCACCATGCGCCACAGCTCGCGGCGGGAGATCGGATCGACGCCCACGCTCGGCTCGTCCAGCAGCAGCAGGCGCGGCGAGCGCAGCATGGCGCAGGCCAGCCCCAGCTTCTGCTTCATGCCGCCGGAAAGCCGTCCGGCGAGACGGCCGGTGAAGCGGGCGAGGTCGGTGAAGGCCAGCAGCCGCTCGAAGGTTTCGGCGCGCGCCTTGCCGACGACGCCGCGCAGATCGGCGTAGAGCGTCAGGTTCTCCAGCACGGACAGGTCTTCGTAGAGGCCGAAGCGCTGCGGCATGTAGCCGATGGCGTGGTGCAGACGCTGACGAACGTCCTTGATGGTGTCGAAGCCGCAGACTGTGAGCGTGCCCTCGTCGGCGTCAGAAGCCCCGCGAGAAGCCGCATGAGCGTCGTCTTGCCCGCGCCGTCGGGGCCGACGATGCCCGTCACCTGCCCGGCGCTTGATGGAAAAGCTCAGCGCGTCGAGCGCGGGCGACGCCGTCCGGCGCGAAACGCTTGGTGACGGTGTTGATGACGGCGAGCGGCTCATTCATCGACAGTGGTCCGGATCAGCGACTGATGGTCCTCGCGCGCGCGGGCGGCGCGACGGTCACCGTCACGGGCATGCCCTGGCGCAGCCCGCCCAGTGTCGCCGTCGTCATTCAACGACGACGCGCAGGCGGTAGACGAGCGCGGTGCGCAATTCGGTGGTTTCGACGGTCTTCGGCGTGAATTCGGCCGTCGTCGAGATGAAGCCGATCCGGCCGGTGTAAGTCCTGCCGCCCTTGCGTGTCGGTCCGGACCTGCACTTCCATGCCCGGACGGACGCGGCCGAGGTCTGGCTCGGACACATAGGTGCGCACCCAGACTGGCGACGTGAGGCTCAGCACATAAACCGTATCGCCCGCGCCCGACGATGGCGCCCGCTTCGCGCACGCGGCTCAGCACCGTCCCGTCGCTGGGCGCGATCAGATCGGCGTCGGCAAGTTGGCGCTCGGCGACCTTGACGGCCGCGTCCCGCTCGGCGAGCTGGTCCCTGGCGAGGGCGATGTCCTCCTTGCGGAAGCCGGCCTCGGCAAGCGCAGAGCCTGCGCGGGCGGAATTCAACTGCGCGTCGGCCTGACGCTCGGCGGCGGCGGCGTCGTCGAAGGTCTTTCTGCGAGCCGACGGCGGCTTGAGCAGCTGCTCCGCCCGCTCCCGGGTGACGCGGGCGTTGGTGACCGCCGCCTCCCGCTCGGCGACAAGCGCCTTGGCCTGCGCGATCTCCTCCGGCCGGTTGCCGGCTTTCAGCTTGTCGTAATTCGCCGCCATCTGATCGCGCTGGGCGCGCGTCTGCGCGAGCGCGTCCTGGAAGTAGACCTTCTCCAGCGACGCCAGCGTCTGACCGGCTTTGACCACGTCGCCCTCGTCCACATTCAGCTTTTCGATGCGGCCCGGCGACCTTGAAGCCGAGGTTGACCTGACGCACCTCGACATTGCCTTGCAGTATCAGCCGCCCATTCGCCGGCGTGGTCAGCGTGTATACCACCAGTAGCCGCCGCCCGCCGGCGATCAGCAGAACCAGCAATCAGGATGCGCTTCATCTTCGGCGTCATGGTGCCTCCCCGGGCGGGGTTGCAGCAGCAGTCTTGCGGTGCTCTTCGATCATGCCGGCCACGTCCAGCTTGTCGAACGCGCCGAACATGCCCGTTCCAGACCGACGGCGAGCATGATCGGCGCGAAGAACAGTTGCGGGAATCGGGTGAGCGCGTCAGACGGCAGCTCGCCGCGCTCCACGCCGCGTCGGCGATGGTGCGGATCGGCTTCGCGGCCCTTGTCCACCACCTCGCGATGGTAAAACTCGGCGATTCTGGGGAAGCGGTGGCCTTCGGAGATGAGCAGCCGCAGCAGCTGCTCCCGATCCGTGCCCATGCACCTCCGTCTGCGAGGAATTGCGAGGATTTGCGCCAGCAGCAGATTGGCGGGAAGTTGTCGTCAGCGGCGAGGCCTCGACGCGGGACATCACCGGCCCGGCGACGCTCTTGCAGGATTTGCTCGAACAGCTCTTCCTTGTCCGGGGAAATAGAGGTACAGCGTGCCCTTGGCGACGCCCGCCCGCCGTGCGACGTCGTCGAGGCGGGCGGCGGCGAAGCCTTGTGCGGCGAACACGTCGAGGGCGGCGTCGAGGATGGCCTGGCGCCGTTCGGGCGGCGGCACCCGGCGGGCCCGCCGCGGACGCAAGCTGCGTTGGGGGGCGGCTCTGGCCTTCGCGCGTTTTTGAACCGGCTTATCGTTCATCGGCGGCGCCATCTATGACTGACCAGCCAGTCATGTAATGCAGCAGGAGCGGCCGCGCAAGTGGTCCGGTCCCGGCGCTAGCGATGAACTGATGATTGGGGAAGCTTGGTTGCCGCGCCGGCGGCGTGGGAGTCCCGGATAACTGGCGCCTGTATTGGTGATTTCCCGCTCAACCGTTGCGCGATTGAAATTAATTTCACACAATCTATGATTGTTATTTATTTTTTCTATTGTTGCTCAAGTCCAACTACCTGGAATTGAGTAATGTGGACGATTCTGGCTAACAATATGAAACAATTGCATATTCTTCCATGGCGCCGATATGCGTCACATTGATCCCCGGTTTTTTATCCCTGGGGACTTGTGTGCAGTTTGAGATAAATATTATGTATTGATCACTTCGCCAGATTGAATGGAGTCGCGTCCTATTGCGTTTTCGATGAATGCGCAGGGCGTTCAGCAGGAGGGAAAAGATGAATAAGTTTATTTTCGCTAGCGTTTCCGCAGTGGCTCTGATGGCCGCCGCTTCCTTTGCACCGGCATCCGCCGCGGACATCTACCGCCGCGACGCCGCGCCGAGCGTCAAGGACGGCCCGGTTTATATGCCAACGGTGTGGCAGGGCTTGTACCTCGGCGCGCATGTTGGCGGCGCGTGGGGCGACATCAAGTTCGAAGACGTCAGGGTCAACGACAAGATATCCACCAGTGGCGCCATGGGCGGCGGCCAGGTTGGCTACAACTTCCAGCGTGGCGCGCTGGTGTTCGGCGCGGAAGTTGATTTCGGCGTCATGGACCTGGAAGGCAGCAAGACGGTTAGAAACTACAAATATGAATCCAACGCGTGGGCTTACGCCGACTTCACTGGCCGTCTCGGCGTTGCCACGGGCAATACCCTGATCTATGCCAAGGGCGGCGCGGCCGTTCTGTCGGACGATGAAGCCGACCTGTGGGGCTGGACGGCTGGCGCCGGCATCGAGCACATGCTGCGTCCCAACTGGTCGGTCAAGCTGGAGTATCAGCACTTTGACTTCGGCGATGAAAACTATGAACTCGCCAGCGGCCGCATCATCAACATCGAGCCGGTTGTCGATACCGTCAAGATTGGCGTGAACTACCACTTCAACCGGCCTGTGGACGGCCTGAAGTAAGCGGTTCCGTCTGCATCCAATGGGAGCGTGGCGCCTTGCGGCCCACGCTCTTTTTTGTCCGCCCGCCTACGCTTCCTTCGCCATCTCGCGCAGCTTGTACTTCTGGATCTTGCCGGTGGACGTCTTCGGGATCTCCTGGATCACCACCGTGCGCGGCACCTTGTAGTGCGCCAGCCGCTCGCGGCAGTAGGTGATAATTTCCTCCGGCGTCACGCTGGCGCCGGGCCGCAGTTCGAGGAACGCGCACGGCGTCTCGCCCCATTTCTCGTCCGGCTTCGCCACGACAGCCGCCGCCTGCACCGCCGGATGCTTGTACAGCACATCCTCCACCTCGATGGACGAGATGTTCTCGCCGCCGGAAATGATGATGTCCTTGGAGCGGTCCTTGAGCTGAATGTAGCCGTCCGGGTGCATCACGCCCAGGTCGCCCGAGTGGAACCAGCCGCCCTCGAAGGCTTCCTGCGTCGCCGCCGGGTTCTTCAAATACCCCTTCATCACCACATTGCCGCGGAACATCACCTCGCCCAGCGTCTGGCCGTCCCACGGCACCTCGGCCATGGTCTCAGGGGCGCGGACGCTCAGCCCCTCCAGCGCCACGTATCTCACGCCCTGCCGCGCCTTCATCTGCGCCTGTCCCGCACCGTCGAGCGCGTCCCATTCGCTCTTCCAGTCGTTGACGACGGCCGGGCCGTAGGATTCCGTCAGGCCGTAGAGATGGATGACGTTGAAGCCGGCGTCGCGCATGGCGGCCAGGATGGCTTCCGGCGGCGGCGCGGCGGCGGTCATGAACTCGACCTTGTGTGCAAGCTCGCGCTTCTGCTCCGCCGGTGCGTTCAGCAGCGTGGACATGACGATGGGGGCGCCGCACAGATGCGAGACGCGGTGATCGGCGAGTGCATCCCAGACCGGCTGGGCGCGCACCTGCCGCAGGCAAACATGTGTGCCCGCCGCCACCGAGATCGACCAGGGGAAGCACCAGCCGTTGCAGTGGAACATGGGCAGTGTCCAGAGATAGACCGGATGCCGGCCCATGGCGGCGGTCTGCACATTGCCCGCCGCCAGCAGATAGGCGCCGCGATGATGATAGACCACGCCCTTGGGGTTGCCGGTGGTGCCCGAGGTGTAGTTGAGGCTGATGGCGTCCCACTCGTCGGCGGGCATTTTCCAGCGGTAGTCCGCGTCGCCCGCCGCTAGGAACGACTCGTATTCGACGTTGCCGAGGCGCACATCCGGGCCGGTGAATTCCGGGTCGGCATAGTCGATCACCACCGGCTTCACCCTGGCCAGCGCCAGCGCCCCGCGCATTACGGCTGCAAATTCCGTGTCTGTAATCAACACCTTACAGTCCGCATGGTCGAGCATGAAGGCGATGATGGCAGCGTCGAGCCGGGTGTTGATGGAGTGGATAACCGCCCCCGTCATGGGGATGCCATAATGCGCTTCGAGCATGGCTGGCGTATTGGGGAGCATGACCGACACGGTATCGCCAGTGCTGACGCCGAGCCGCGCCAGTGCGGAGGCGAGCTGGCGGGAGCGTGAATAGAACTCTCCGTAGCTGCGGCGAAGTGTCCCATGAATGATGGCCGTATGAGCCGGAAAAACGTGTGCCGCGCGCGCCAGGAACGACAGCGGAGTGAGCGGCTGATAATTGGCGGGCGTCTTATCGAGATCGCGCGAATAAGCGTTGGGCATGGCGGTTCCCCGGAGCAGCGTCAGGTATTGAATTGTTGCAGTTTAGAAGCGCTTGACGCAAGGGGGCAACTGGCCGAAGTGAGAGGTTGTAGGGCGGGTTCTGTTCCTGTATTGAGGGTAAATATCAACATCGGGGAACGCGCGCGCGGCGGCGCGGCTGCCATATCTTCAGCCGGCGGAATCCGCGGATTTGAGAAGCTCGCGAAGCCGGCCGGGACGGCGCATATTCCCGTCGCGCCCGGTTTCCAGGGCTGGCCGCGCGCCTGGAAACCTAGCCCTCAAAACTGGGGTTTACCGGCGCGGCTTGCGGGAGTAAAGGTCGTGTCACGAAGTTTCGTCTGGCGGCCCTGGGGATTGTTAGTGATATAATACAATGTCAGGGCTCGCGCTGGAGTCACCTCCCGCCTGGGCCGGCATTGTGAGCATTGCCACCGTACCGGCCAGCCGCGCAGCCAAAGCCCGGCGTGTTCCGCGATGCGGCATTGCGGATGAGTAAACCAGGTGGTGGAAAATCAAAGGGATGAGTGACAAGTCTATGAAAACACTGGTGGCATTTCATAGCTGGCGCGCTTTGCTGGTGATCAGTCTCGGCACATTCGTCTTAGGTATTTCCGGCCACATCATCGCTATTCTTGCCGCGCCCTGGCTTCCGTTAAAGACGCAGGTTTTTATTCACGGAGGGATACCCGCGCTTCTCACCGTGGTGAAGTTTATAACGGTTCCATTGCTGCTGATATTGACGCCGTTTGCCCGCCATCACCCGACGTTTGAAGCCTGGGAAGAATGGGGCAAGAAGCAGTTCTACAGGCTGGAGGAAGCGGCCGCGGTCCCGTGGCGGTTCGTCAAGGCATCCTTCTTCCGCTTCCTGCAATTCTTCCGGGGTAGGCGGTAATCCAGCGCCAGTACTTCCTGCCGGCGGGTGGTGAACCCTCTCCCGCGAAGGGGAGAGGGCAAAAACGGCCGCATTATGCGCCCGCGCTATCGCTCATCGCCTGATCGGCGAGCTTGCCCGTCAGTTCGGCCAGATGATCGAACTCGCGACTCGATAGCTGCCCGCGCCCGCCGTCGCCGAGCGCAGTTCGATGATGATGTCGTGCATCTCCGAGTCTCGGGTATGCGCGCCTCGACCACGTCCCAGCCCGGCCAGCCCGGCCGGCTGTCGAAGCCCAGGATTTGCCCGCGCCGCGACGAGATGATGGCGTTGATGCGCGGCGTCGCCTCGGACGGGCACCGGCGATTTTCACCGACATGATCGGCTCCAGCAGCACGGGCGAGCATTTCGGCATGCCCTCGCTCATGGCGATGCGTCCGGCGGTGCGGAACGCCTGTCCGACGAATTCGACGGTGTGATACGAGCCGTCCTTCAGGCATCACCGCGACATCCACCACCGGGAAGCCCAGCGGCCCGGAACTCAGGTAGTCGCGCACGCCGGCTTCGACCGCGGGGATATAGTTGCGCGGGATGGCGCCGCCCGTGATCGACTTCGCTGAAGGCGAAGCCCTCGCCGCGCGGCTGCGGCTTGATCTCCACCACCACGTCGCCGAACTGGCCGTGGCCGCCGGACTGCTTCTTGTGCCGCCCGCGGATTTCCACGCTCTTGCGGATCGTCTCCTTATACGGAATCTGCCGCTTGCGGGTCTGCGGCCGACGACGCCGATACCGGCGGGCGAGACGCTCGAGCGCCACGCGCAGGTGCATCTCGCCCTGGCCCCACAGCACCATCTGGCTCAGATCGCCGGTCGTGGACCAGGGATAGCGACGGATCTTCGTCGATGATTTTGCCAGAGCGCCGAGGCCAGCTTGATCTCGTCCTTGCGCTCGCCGGCGGCGAGGGCGAGGCCGTAGACCGGCTTGGGCGGCGGAGCACCGGCGGATCGTCACGGTGGAGTTCTTCTCGGCGGACAGCGTGTTCGCCGGTCTTGAAGCGCTCCAGACGGCCCAGCGCCACGGTGTCGCCCGGCCCGGCGGCGCCGCGCTTCTTGACGTCCGGCCGATCGAGCGCTGAACACGCCCGAAATCCGCTCTTCGCCCTCCGGGCCGTAAACGGCGGCGCCGTCGGCGAAACTTGCCCGCCAGCACCCGCGCCAGCGATAGCTTGCCGCCATGGGAGGTGTGGTAGGTCTTGATGATCTGCGCGCAGGATGGCCGCCCTTTGACGCCCAGCCGCTTCGGCGGTTTCGCTGCACAGGCGGCGTCTCGTGACGCAGCGCCTTGAGCAGCCGCGCGATACGCCGTGCCCCTCTTCGGCCGAGCCGAAGAAGCACCGGGCAAATCTGGCCGCGCCGCAGTTCCAGCCGCGAGGTCGTCGAACATCTTGTCGCGCGGCGGCGGGATGTCGCCCAGCAGTTGCTCCATCAGCTCGTCGTCGTAATCGGCGAGCTTTTCGAGCATGGAGAAGCGCTCGTCGGCCTCCTCCGCGGAGACGTCGGCCGGAATTTCGACGATCTGGCTGGGCGCGTGCTCGCGGTAGACGATACGCCCGCTCCAGCGCCAGATCGACGAAACCGGTGACGATGCCCTTCTCCCAGATCGGGATCTGGCGCAGGACCAGCGGCGTGCGGCTCGCGGGCTGCATCAGCTCCAGCAGGTCGTGGATGTTGCGCTTCCGCCTTGTCGATCTTGTTGAGGAACATGAAATGCGGAATGCCGCGCGGCTTCGAGGTTCTTGAGGATCGATCTGCAGAGCGGGGAGCTTTCTTCTCGTCCGCCTCGCAGACCACCACGGCGGCGTCGCAGGCCGTCAGGGCCGACATCGCCGTCATACTGGAATTCGATGGAGCCGGGACAATCGAGCAGGGTGAACTTGTCGCCGAGGAAGTTCGAATGTCCGCCACGTTGAGTTCTACGCCCATGCCGTGTTCGCGGGCCTCGGGAGAGGCGTCGCCAACGCCGTCTGGCTCCGTGTCGTGCGCCATTGGCGCCTGGAGCGCCCGTTCGCGAGAGAATGGCTTCAAATAGCGTGGTCTTGCCGCTCAGATAGGGGCCGACGAGCGCAATGCAGCGAGGGCCTTTACCGACCCCCTTTCCTGAGTCGCCCATGGTATCTCCCATGATTGATTTTCCTGAAGCGGGGGCCGCGTGCCGCATTGGCCGCGGCGAGGAGCTATCGTCTCAAGCGGAAGGCGGCTTGGCAAGCCCTGGGACAATTTGCGCGGGTAAATATTTATTTCAGTGCACAAATCCGGGCGGCACTTACCTCGTCCGGCGAGAGGTCGCGGCTGGTCTGGAAATATGAGATGGGCGATCCCCGGACACGAAAAGGGCAGGTGCCGGACGATGGCCGCCGCGCACTCGGGAACCTCGGAGTTTGATGCCGGGCGTATTCCAAAAGGCATCGGCAAATCCCGCGCCGGTATCGCCGTCATCATAGCAATTCAACAGCGTTTATACTAAAGTCCATTTGTGGTATTCTTCGCCATGATTAACACGAACCGCCGCCGCGATTCCGCACTGTTTCATGTTAAAAATGTTTCGACAGGTTGTCGCAGCGCATGCGTTGTCACGAATGATCCGAATTTGTATGGTGTACCCTATCCATCGCCTGTATCCAAAATTTGACCGGGTTCATAAAAATGCATGAACATACCCCAGGCTTCACCAGCCTGACCGACGTTGGTGTCGCCGCGAAATTGGGGGAGGTCAAAGGCTCGGTGCTCAGCCTGGGATATGAGCTGGAAGGCGAAATGAGCACGCCGCTCGCCATTTTCGTCAACGATATGATGAAGGAGCTGGAGGGCCACACCTGCCGCATCGCGCTGATCGGGCAGATGAAGGCCGGCAAAAGCTCGCTCATCAATGCGCTGATCCGGCGGCCGTCGCTGCTGCCGACCGACATCAATCCGTCCACCGCCGTTGTCACCAAGCTGTTCCTGGGCGCGCCGCAGGAGAAGCGGGATTCGGCGCTGTTCCATTTTTTCTCCGACGACGAATGGCAGCGGCTCATGCACGGCGGGCGTTTCAGCGCCTCCGCCGCCACGCCGCTGCCCGTGGCGCCGCACCGGCTCAGCCAGAAGCTGGAGGAGCTGCGCGAGCGGGCCGAAAGCCGTCTGGGCGCCAACTATGCCCGCCATCTCGGCAAGCACCACCTGTTCTCGTCCGTGACCTCGGAAATTATGGGGCAATATGTCAGCGCGGGCGGACATGACGAACCGCAGGACGGCGGCGTTCAGCGCCCGCAGTTCTCCGACATCACCAAGCTGGCCGAGATTTATCTCGGCGGCCAGCCCTTCGCCTACCCGGCGATGATTATCGACACCCCCGGCGTCAACGACCCGTTCTTCGTGCGCGACGAGTTCACCCACGCCAATCTCGCCGACGTGGACATCTATCTGGTGGTGCTGACGGCGCAGCAGCCGCTCTCCAGTTCCGATCTGGGGCTGCTGCGCATGCTGCGGGGGCTGAAGAAGAACAAGATCATCACCGTCATTAATAGAATCGACCTGCTGGACGACGTGACGCGCACCGGGGCCGAACTCGTCGATTATGTGCGCGAGACGCTCCAGCGCGAATTCCCGCAGGCGGTGATCCCGGTGCTGCTCGCCAGCGCATCGTGGGCGCATGGGGCGCTTTCCGCTGATGCGCCCGATACACCGGCCCTGTTCACGCCGGTGCTTCAGCGGTATGCGGAGGATCGCGGGCTGGTGAGGCATGGTGAAATCCGCGGCTGGCAGGAGTCCGGGGCGTGGCCGGAGCAGAAGGCGGCCGAGGTGCTTTGCGCCTGTTCCGGCATTCCTGGCATCATCGCCACCATCGCGCGCACCATCGGCAACGCCGTGACCGAGGAGCGGCTGCTGCCCGCCTCGTCCACCCTCGGCGCGCTGGCGGAAAATACCTCCATTTCGTCGCGTTTCGGCATGCAGGCGCTGGACCCTACCCAGGCGGGGCGCACTGCCTCCATCGGCGCCTACCGCCAGCAGATACGGGCCAGCCTCAAGAGCTTCGATACCCTGCTGCATGACCTGGAACGGGCCTTGAAGACGACCCAGCAGGAGTGGGACCAGCTCGTTGCGGACGAACTGGAGCGGCTGCGGAAGTATATGTTCTATTCGGTGGAAAACTTTGGCGAGACACAGGAGGCGGCGCTGGCGGCCAGCCCGTCGCTGCGGACCTTCCTGCAAAACTTTCCGGGCGAGACGCTGCGTTTCCGCGCCGAGCTGGCCGAGCATTTCGTGCGGCATTTCTCCGATATTTCGAAGAATTTCCTCACCCGTCAGCGGGAGCTGGAGTCGAAGCTGCGCAACATCGCCAAGGAAATTTTGCCCAGCCTCGACAATGTGTTGCAGTTCGGGCTCGTCTCCAGCCGCATTCAGCCGCCATCCATCATGCCGCTGAGCAAGGTGACGGCCTTCGACATCAGCGATATCTGGGAAGCTCTGGGCAAGGAGAAGATCGGCGACGGCTCAGCCGAAGCCATGCACGCCGCTTTCAGGCAGCTCGTGCAGTCCGAATTCACCGGCATCGTCGCCGAGCTGACGGAGCAGGCGCACACCGACCTCACCGCCACATTGCGTGCAGGGTTGAGGCGAATTCGGTACATGTGCTACAGTGGCGTATACCCGATCGCCGACCAGCTTCGACAAATCGTCGAGGTTTTGCCGGAGGACGGCGATGATGACGATCTGCTCCCCGCGCGATGGAATGACCTGGCGAAAGAATGGCGCCAGGGCGTATCTCGCTGCGAGGTGCTGGCGCAGAGCATCAAAGAAGCCAAGAAGCAGTGCTTGATCATAGCGGCCGGATAATGATGTTTTCGCTTGCGCAGCCTGAGACCGCTGAGTTTCTGAACCAGCTCGGCCTTGCCCAGGACCGGTTTTCAGCCTCGACCTTGCAGGATAAGGCGCTTGATCCGGCGCGCCGCGCCATTGAGCGTATCGGGAACTCGCTGGCCTCGCCGCTCAGAATCGTGCTTCTGGGCGAGCCCGGCTCCGGCAAGTCGTCCCTCGCCAATTTTCTGCTGGGCCGCCAGCTTGTGCCCGGCGGCATGATGGGCAAGGCGCGTCCGCACGTTCTGTTCCGCTATTCCGCCGAGCCGTCGATTTACGCGATTTCGGCCAACGGCGCCCGCGCCCGCCTGACCTCGAAGGCGCTGTCGCAGATCGGCAGCCGTCCCCAGGAGAGCGGCTGCGTTCCGAAGGTGATTTACATGGCCGCGCCGCGCCAGACGTCCGAATTGCCGGATCGTCTGTACTCGCGCGCTGAGCCTGCCCAAAAAACGTGTGCCGCCGATGCCGCCGTGCAGATGGTCGAGGTGGGCCTGCCGCATCCGATCCTGAAGAGCCTGGAAATCATCGACACCCACGGCATCCCGGAACCGGCGGTGGCCAACTGGCGCGTGTTCCGCAGTGCCCGCCTTGCGGTCTGGTGCACGGTCGCCACGCAGGCGTGGAAGGAAAGCGAGCGCGCGGCCTGGAGCCAGGTGCCGGGACTCTGGCGCGAAAACGGGCTGCTGGCCGTCACATATAGAGACGCGCTGCGCGGCGACGCCGAACGGGGCAAGCTCGAAAAGCGGCTGGAAGCCGAAACGCGCACCATGTTCGCCGGCCGCGTCCTGACGGCGGCGAAAGAGGCTTGCCAGCTTGCGGAACAGGGCGCCGCTGGGCGTGCTGCGCCGCGCTGGACGGAAAGCGGTGCCGCCGCCGTGGAAGAGGCGGTGCGCGATCTCTTCATCCGGGCCGCCGCGGGCCGGCTGCGGCAGGCGCAATTCGCGGCTGAGCGGATCATGGTGAAAGCGTCGCGCAGGCTTCAGCCGGAATGCGCTGATCGTCTGGAGCAATCGCTGCGGGCGATCTAGTGGAGCGAATTTAACATTTGAGTCCCAAGTGCCGCGACCTCTCACTCAAATGTTAAATTCAGATAGCTCCACTAGAATCAATATGTTGCTAGTGGTCCTTATGATCCCAACATTTGCTCTCAGCCAAGCCGCAATGGATGCAAATGTTGGGATCGGACCACTAGTGTGGTGTCTCGCAATTACCGTCACCCTTCGCGGCGAGTTCCAGCACGGTAATTGCGAGACGTAAACCACACTAGAGCTTTGATTCTGCTAGTGTCCCTTAGTCTCCGAAATACCGTGAGAGCGTGGGGCAAATTGGGCGGTATTTCGGAGACGGGACACTAGTATGAAATCCAACGCCGAGTATTGCGCCACCTGCCGGTTCTACTGCCAGGATGGCGACCCTGAAGACCGCCTCTACTACGACACCAAGACCGGCGAATGCCGCCGGAACCCGCCGCAGACGCATTTCGTCTGGCATCGCGTGCGGCCGGTGCAATGGTGCGGCGAGTGGCAGGCGAAGGGCGGCAAGGTGCGCCACTGGCAGAAGATCGCCACCCATCCGAAGGATAGCGCGCCGGTGTTGCTGTTCAAGCGCGGCGAGTTCTGCAAGGGCGGCGGCGTGGTCGTGGCCTATTGGAACGCCGGTTTCAACAAATGGCACGACGACGGCGACCGGCTGTTCGCTTTTGACGACGCCACCCATTGGATGGAACTGCCGGAGCCGCCGGAGCAGTGACGCCGGTCAGGCGTCCAGCCCGCCGAAGAACACATATTTCATCTCCAGGAACTCCTCGATGCCGTGCCGCGAGCCTTCGCGCCCCAGCCCGGACTGCTTCACGCCGCCGAACGGCGCCACCTCCGAGGAAATGATGCCCTCGTTGATGCCGACGATGCCGAACTTCCAGCCGCTCCGCGACGCGCCAGACGCGGCCGATGTCGCGGGCGTAGAAGTAGGAGGCGAGGCCGAACGGCGTGCTATTGGCGATGCGTACAGCGTCGTCCTCGGTCTCGAAGCGGAACAGCGGCGCGACGGGGCCGAAGGTCTCCTCGCCCGCAACGATCATGTCCGGCGTGACGCCGGTCAGCACGGTTGGCTCGAAGAAGGTCTGCCCGAGCGCGTGGCGCTTGCCGCCCAGCACCAGACTGGCACCCTTGGCGAGCGCGTCGGCGACGTGCGCCTCGACCTTTTTCACCGCGTTCTCCGTTGATCAGCGGCCCTTGCGTGACGCCGGCCTCCGTGCCGGGGCCGACCTTCAGCTCGCGCACCTTCGCGGCGAGCTTCGCGGCGAAGGCGTCATACACGCTGGCCTGCACCAGGATGCGGTTGGCGCAGACGCAGGTCTGCCCCATGTTGCGG
This sequence comes from uncultured Alphaproteobacteria bacterium, assembly GCA_963827885.1. Lineage (GTDB taxonomy): Bacteria > Pseudomonadota > Alphaproteobacteria > Rhizobiales > Rhodomicrobiaceae > CAWHDD01. Next base: position 358,223 of record CAWHDD010000004.1, read on the forward strand.
AACTTCGAGGCCATGGCGCCCTCGGCGGCCTTGTCGAGATCGGCGTCGTCGAACACGATGAAAGGCGCGTTGCCGCCCAGCTCCAGCGCCGACCTTCTTCACCGTGCTGGCCGCCTGCTGCATGAGCAGCTTGCCGACCTCGCGTCGAGCCGGTGAAGGCGATGATGCGCACCAGCGGGTTGGAGGTGAGTTCGCCGCCGATGGCCTCGGCGTTGCCGGTGACGATGTTGAACACGCCCGCCGGGATGCCCGCCCGGTGCGCCAGTTCGGCCAGCGCCAGGGCGGTGAGCGGCGTCTCTGGCGCCGGTTTGCACACCACCGTGCAGCCGGCCGCCAGCGCGGGCGCGACCTTGCGGGTGATCATGGCCAGCGGGAAATTCCACGGCGTGATGGCGCCCACGACGCCCGACCGGCTGCTTCAGCACCACGATGCGGCCGCCCGCGCGCGGGGAGGGGATCGTCTCGCCGTAGATGCGCTTGGCCTCCTCGGCGTAGAACTCGACGAACGAGGCGCCGTAAAGCACTTCGCCCTTGGCCTCGGCCAGCGGCTTGCCCTGCTCGGACGTCATGAGCAGGGCCAGTTCGTCCGCATGCGCAACGATCAGCTCGAACCAGCGCCGCAGCAATGCCGAGCGCTCCTTGGCCAGCATGCGGCTCCACGGCGTGAAAGCGGCGTGGGCCGCCTCGATGGCGGCGCGTGTCTCAGCCGCGCCAAAATCCGGTACGCTGGCGAGGATTTCGCCCGTCGCCGGGTTCGTCACCGGCAGCGATGGCGAGCCAGTCCACACGCCGTTCACGTAACATTGCTGGCGGATGAGGGATACTTCCATGGCGGGGCTCCTGGAGGCGGGCGAACTTGCTGTTAAATTGCGACGCGCGCGGGGAATCGCAAGCTGATTATCGCGGCGGGAGGCTGAAATGATCCAGACGCATGGGACGCGTGACACATGACCGCCGGAAACGCCTGTGCTATCCATAAAACCGCCATAATGACGACGCGGGAACGTACTAATTCAACGCTTCATCGTGTCTGGGGGAGAACGCCATGCTGATCAGAGCGGCCATAATGTCGTGCCTGTTGATCCTGACCACCCTGCCGGCCGCCGCGCTGCCGGACAATGGCAGTTGCGAACCCGCGCCGCCGGAGACGCTGGAACAGCTCAAGGCGCGCCGCGTGACGCTGGAGCAGGAGGTGACGGTGCTGCTGGAAAAGTCGCAAAACGGCGTCAGCCTCACCAAAAACCAGGAAGAGCTGCTGAAAGTCATTTTCCAGATCAACTGTTTGACCCAGAAGGCCAAGGTTGCCGCTGTTGCGCGTCCGGCCGCTCCGTCCCCAGAGGCTGCGGCCGGGCTGGAGAAAAGAGGGCAGGGCCTGGGGGGCGTGCGGTCCGAGCGCGAGGACAGCCAGCCTGAGCCGCTAAAGCGCAGCGAGGAGGCCCGCAGAATTCTCCGATGAGGAGGCTGCGGCGGCGCTCAGCGCGGATAAATCCGCTGCCTCCCAGCAAAGTGCCTCCAAGGCGAGAGCCGGCCAAGCCCGTGCCGCCGCAGATGCACAGCCGTACCAGAAGTATTGCACCGGCCACCAGGGGAGCGCGGCCCGGCGAAGCGCTTGCCCCTGCTCCGGCCCCAGCGGGAGCGCAGACCGGAGGCGCCGCCAAGCCCAGCGATGTGATCGAAATCACCACCTACTACGCCACCAACCGGAAGCCGACCGGCCAGGCGGAACCGGCCGCGTATTACGGTTCCGACAGTGACGTCGCCTTTCACTACGGCCGGGCCACAGTCACCATTCCGCCCACCCACACCGCTGGAAATCTCGAACTTCCGACGCTGTGGAGGCTGGAACGCTCCCCGGACGCTAATAAGCATTTCGTGCTGAAAGCCGTCTCCCCGCTGACCGCCGATGCGATGCGCCAGGAGATGATCGCCAAGACGGCGGGCATGAAGAAGAAGCCGCTGCTGCTGTTCGTCCACGGCTACAATGTCAGCTTCCGCGACGCGGCCCTGCGCACGGCGCAGATGTCCTACGACCTGAAGTTCCCTGGCGTCGCCATGTTCTATAGCTGGCCGTCGGCGGGCAGCATCTTCGGTTATTTGCACGATGAGGAAGCCACGATCCTGTCCGAGGTGGTGTTCGAGTCGCTGCTGAAGGATCTGGCCAAGCTGCCGTTCACCGACATTTATATTGTCGCCCACAGCATGGGCAACCGCATCGTCAGCCAAGCGATCGAAGCCAATGCCGGAAAGCTGCCGAACCTGCGCGAACTGCTGCTCGCCGCGCCCGACATCAACGCCGATGTGTTCCGTGCCGTGATCGCGCCGAAGCTGGCCGCTCTGCAAAAGTCGAACAAGATGCGCACGACGATCTATGCCTCGTCGTCGGACGTGGCGCTTCAGGCATCGAAGGTGGTGCACGGCTATCGCCGCGTCGGCGAGACGAGCGGCGGCGTGTTCACCTATCCGGGCATCGAGACCATCGACGCCAGCAGCGCGTCGTCGATGCTGCGGGATTACGGGCATGGCTATCTGGTGGATAGCCGAGTCCGTGCTGAAGGATATGGCGTCCATCATCATTCAGCGTGCCACGGAGCAGGCGCGAGGGCTGAGCAAGGCTGGCACACCTCCTGCGGGGGCGTATTGGCTGCTGCCTTGATGCAGGGCGGGTGAGTTATACCAAATCTGGGGGGGGGTGGTCTGATGGTCCGGGAACCCCCGCCGCACCCAAGCATGCTACCGTGCTCGGATGTGTCAAGGACAAGCCCTGCGGGCGCGCTGAAGAAGCGCGTCCTTGACACATCCTGCGCGCGGCAGCATTGGGCTTGTGCATGGCCGAGACGAGGAAATGGTTCCGGCCGAACAAAGAAATGCTCGCTTTGGGCAGCGGAGGCGGCAGACGCAGCGCCCGTGGCGGACGCCGGCCAGTTGTTCTCACACCGGAGCCCCGCGCCAATGTACTGAGCGGCGGAGCCGCGAAGGAGCGGTTGGGCGAAGCACAGAGCGACGATAACTTAAAAACGCCAATTCCCGGCAGGCGAGGCCGGCCGGGTGCGTTGTCCAGCTATCCCCTACTTCTTATCCTGCGCCGTCCAGAACCGCGATAACTGGCCTTCGACAATCTTGTCGTATTCGCCGCTTTCCTTCAGCTTATTGATGGCGCTGTTGATGTAATAAAGCAGCGTGCTCGCATGGGGGTGGGTCTTCGTGACGATCAAATGCAGCGTACCGATGGCGAGCGGACGGTTCACGGCGTGTATGCGCTCGCCCATTCCCAGCGCTGCGATCACCGACTTGCCGGTGAGATCGGCGGTCACAACCGCGTTGACGGTGCCGTTGTCCAGCAACCGGAAGCATTCCTCGATGGTCTGCGGCCGCATCAGCACGACCTTGTTTTCCCTCACCCAGTTGCGGCCGCCCTTGTCGAGTTCATAGGTGGAGTAGCCGGCAGGCTGGCAGAGCGTTTTGCCCAGAATCTCCTCATCCTTGGCAAAGACGATGCCGGAGTCCTTTTTCACGAACAGAACCGTGAGAACTTCATAGAGGGGCTCGGAGAAGAAAAATTTCTGGCAGCGGTATTTGGCGTCCTGGGATAGCTCGGCGGGGCGGCTGCAATCCGGCTTGAGCCACGGATAGCCCACATCGAAAGCGCGCGTGATCAGCAGCGGATTGAGATGCGCCGCCCAATCGTTCACCCAGGAAACGCTGTAATCGAAATTGCCCTTGGCCTGCTCCTTGATCTGGTCCATCGAGGCGCTGACGATCTGGGTCATCATGCCGCCATTGGGCAGCGAGCGGTCGGTGAAGGGGGTGTAACCGTCGGCTGTCAGGAACTCGATGCGCTTGACCACCGAGGACAGCTCGAATTCGGCGGGGCCGGATGACGAGGCGGATGATGACGTATCCAGCGCGGCGCTGACGGGTGCGGCGGCCTTCTGCTGGCCCTCGCCGACGCAGGGAATGCGGACGGCCAGGCCCGCCACCAGCAGCGAGGCATTGGCGCCGAGCCGGTCCTGGTTGGCGTAGAAGATCATCGTCCATTGGGAGGAATTGCCGTAAACGCGGCCGGCGATGTCGGCGAGCGACTCGCCTTCCTTGATGACGTATTCCGCGCCGCACGTTTGGGCGAAGCTTGCCGTCTGCGTGCCAATGCCAACGGAGAACAGCACGGCCAACCATAATGAGAAGCGTGACGCTACTCCACACTGACGCACAAGCCAACCCATCAGCCGTTCCTTTCCGCCGCGAAAACCTGATTATCTTTAGCCTTTAGTGGCCACCTACATCAATCCCGTTTCATGGTGACACAGCGGCTTTTTATTGAAATGTTTCATGAACGTCGAGGTTTGACCTCGTTGCTTGTATGCGGTTTGGGGTGATGGATATGTTGACTCTGCTTTGATGTCCACACCGTGGCGAATTCGGGCTGGAGGCCCGAGGAATGCAGTCTGACGGCAACCGTTCCCATTTAGCAACATTTCCGCTCCGCCGTGTGACATCTGATGCCTGACAAATGGTGGTGGACGGGCCAGCGTTTGCTGGTGCCGGGCCTGGAAACGGACCCGCCTCGGGCCGCATTGCAGTGTGTCACTTCTATTGCGCGCTGTTGATCGCAGTGTCTAGTTGTTCTTTGTTGTAGCGTCAGTAATTAAATAATAAAATTTTACGATATGTGTAACTATAAAAAATGTATCAGTGAATTTCTTTCTTTGACTCGTTCATAACAACGTAAATATGATTATTGCTGCGGTCGCGGCCTCGCTGTGCGTGTCAACAGTTTGAAAAATCATTCATGAGTCCTGTGTGCCAAAAAATAAAAACTGGAGGCAGGCGTTTCCCCGGCCGGATGCATATTTATAGTTGGCTATTGCTCGCATTATTATTTGCCGGGTTCGCGATCCCCGCTGCGGCGGATGACCGTAGGAGCAGCCGCTCCTACTCAAACAGCCGCGCGGGTTCGTCATGGTCGATGTCCCCGCAATGGAAATCTCCTGCATCAAGCTCGCCCGTGCAGGCTCCGCAAGCCGTGTGGCCGTCCGCCGTGCCGCAGCAGGCACCCGCCTCCACTTCCAGCCAGACCCGGCAGGACAAGTCCCAACAGCAACCGGCAGGAACGCCGGCCGCTGCCGGCAGCCGCGCCGCCCGCCAATCCGGCGATGACATCAAGCTCCCGTCCACGGTCGAGGACATGGTGAAAGGCTGGTTTGCGGCGGCGCCGCCTCTCCAGGCAGCCAAGCCCGTTGCAGCCGTGAGTGGCGATGACGCCGGCGCCCCGTCCATGCCGCCCAAACGGCTTCCCGGAGCCCAGGCGCCGAAGTCCGCCAGAAACGCCGCAGCCCCGGCCAGGCGGGTGGCGTCCGCATCTTCGAGCAGCGAAACCTATGCGCCTGACGAAGTGATCGGTGTCAACCTAAGTGCCGCGGGCGCCGCGCGGGCGCGCGAAATGGGATTCAGAGTCAGCGAGGCTGTGCACCTGTCGGTTTTGCGCGGCAGCCTCACCCGGCTGACCTCTCCGGTGGATGTGGACGCCGCGACAGCCCGCGATCTCCTGCGAACGGTGCTGCCGCGCGAACATTTCGCCCTGAACCAGTTCTACCGCTTTTACCAGACCGCGGCAAAAGACAGAGGCGATAATGCCGGGGATTCCGCATCGGCTGAGGAGGTGAGCGAGGGGACATGTCAAAGTGACCGCTGCTTCGGTTTTCGCACGATCCAATGGCGCGATCATCTGCGCTCCTGCGCCAGCAGCCTGCGGATCGGCGTCATCGACACGGGCGTCGATAGCGCGCATCCGGCGTTCTCCAAGGCCAGGCTCAATGTGGGCAGCTTCTTGCCCGAGGGCAAAATGCCCGCATCCAACTGGCATGGCACGGGCGTGCTGGCGTTGCTCGCGGGGGATGCCGGCGGCGGGACACCTGGGCTCATTCCGCAAGCGGACTTCTACGCTGCCAATGTCTTTTTTATAGATGAGGGCGGGGAGGCGGCGACCGATACCGCCAGTCTTCTGAATGCCCTGGAATGGTTGAACGCGCTTGACGCCAAGATCGTCAATATGAGCTTTTCCGGGCCCAAGGATGAATTGATCGAGAAGGCCATCGGGCAAATGAGTGCGAACGGCATTGTGTTCGTCGCCGCCGCCGGAAACGATGGGCCGACAGCGGCGCCAGCCTATCCCGCTGCATACAAGTCCGTGATTGCCGTCACCGCCATCACCAGGGAGTTGCGCAACTACCCTTACGCGAACCGGGGGCACCAGATCGACGTGGCGGCGCCTGGGGTGGATATCTGGACTGCGGTGCCGGATGCGCGGCAGGGGTATCATTCGGGCACGTCGTTTGCGGCCCCTTACGTGACCGGCGTGCTGGCGGCGGCCTACCGCAATACGGCGAGAGCGCGGAAGGAAGAACTGCTGGACAGGCTTTCCGTTGTGGACCTTGGGCCGCCCGGCCGCGATCCCATTTATGGCCGCGGCCTGTTGTTAGCGCCGGACACATGCCGCCGCGCCGATGGTATGCTCGCTACGGCCGATCCGCAGCCGGCGGGCTTCCTGACGCAATCGCTGCCCGCCTCCAGCGGTAGTACGCAGCCGGCTCAGGCAGTCAGCTCGCAATAGGCGCGTGAAACAATACAAGCAGCGCTGTTGCCGATGGAGCCGGCTGAGCGCTGCGCGGTTCTCGCCGGTTGACCGGCGAACGGCTGCCTATCCGGCGCTAACGCTCAAAAGCTCCAAAGCGCGCACCGCCAGCGGGTCAAGCCGCGCGCCGCTGCCGCCGCGTGCGATGGCCAGGATCTCCCGCCGCATGCGCGGGTCCCAGAAGGCCGTGATGTGAGCGGCGATGGCCTCGGGGGCTTTGTCCGGGCCTTGCGCCTTGAAAAACGTGGCGATCTGGTTCGCCATGGTGACGAGCTTATCCGGTGACATGGGCTTCAGGCGACGCGGATCGCGCGCCCCTCCTCGATGCGCTGGGGGTGGGTGAAAATCTCGAAGCCATCGGGACGGACGATGGCCAGGAGCGTGATGCCCGCCTCTTCGGCGAGGCGGATGGCGAGAGCGGTGGGGGCGGAAATGGCCGCGATGACGGGGGCGCCGAGGCGCGCGGCCTTCTGCACCATCTCGACGGAGACGCGGCTGGTGAGCAGCACTACGCCGCCGGCACCCGAGACGCCGTCCCGCGCCAGGCTGCCGGCGAGTTTGTCCAGCGCGTTATGGCGGCCGACGTCCTCGCGCACAGCAACGATGCCGCTTTCGGGCCGCCAGAACGCCGCTGCATGCGTCGCGCGTGTTTCAGCATTCAGCCGCTGCAACGGCTGAAGCGCCGCCATGGCGGATGGGATGGCGCCGGCGCCAAGTGTCAGCGTACTTTCGACGCGCGGCAGCGGGCGCACGGCCACCTCCAGGCTCTCGACGCCGCACAGACCGCAGCCCGTAGGCCCGGCCATCTGCCGCCGCCGGCCGGACTGCCGCCGCGAAGCCTCCGGCGCCAGCCACATGCGGGCCTCGACACCGTTTTCCTGGCCTACGATCTCCAGCTCCTTGATTTCGTCCTGGTGCGCGACCACGGCCTCGGACAGGCTGAAGCCAATGGCAAAATCTTCCAGATCGGCTGGCGTCGCCATCATCACGGCATAGGTCGAGCCGTCATAGGTAAGCGCGACCGGCGTCTCCTCGGGCACCAGCCGCTCGCCCGCGCGCACTTCGCCGCCGTGCCAGACGAGGCGTTGCACCCGCGCGGTTGTGGCGAAGTCCCCGCTCATTCCGCCGCCGTCACTCTGGCGATGCGGCGGGACTGCTCCGCGAACTCCTTATAGCTTTGCTGCTCGCCCGTCGGCCCGTTGGACGGCGCCACCTGCACAGCCGTGACCTTGTATTCCGGGCAGTTGGTCGCCCAGTCGGAATAGTCGGTCGTCACCAGGTTGGCCTGAGTGGACGGGTGATGGAAGGTCGTGTAGACGACGCCCGGCGCCACGCGGGCGGTGATCTTGGCGCGCAAGCCAGTTTCGCCGGCGCGGCTGTCGAGCTTCACCCAGTCGCCATCGCGGATGCCGCGGTTTTCCGCGTCATGGGGATGGATTTCCAGCACGTCTTCGGGATGCCAGACCACGTTGGCCGTGCGCCGCGTCTGCGCGCCGACATTATATTGCGCTGAGGATGCGCCCGGTGGTGAGCAGCAGCGGGTAGCGCGGGCCGGTCCGTTCGTCGGTCGGCACGTACTCCGTGATCATGAACCGGCCCTTGCCGCGCACAAAGCCGTCGATATGCATAATCGGCGTGCCCTCCGGCGCCTTGGCGTTGCACGGCCACTGCACCGAGCCATCGCGGTCCAGCATTTCGTAGCTGACGCCGGCAAAACCGGGCGTCAGCCGCGCGATCTCGTCCATAATCTCGCTGGGGTGGTTGTAATGCATGTCATAGCCCAGCGCCTTGGCCAGCTCGGCGGTGATCTCCCAGTCTTCCTTGCCGTTCTTGGGCGCCATCACCTTGCGCACGGGCTGAATGCGCCGCTCGGCGTTGGTGAAGGTACCGTTCTTCTCCAGGAAGGTGGAGCCGGGCAGGAACACATGGGCGTAATTGGCGGTCTCGTTCAGGAACAGGTCCTGCACGACGACGCATTCCATGGCCGCGAGGCCGGACGAGACATGGTGCATGTCCGGGTCGGATTGCAGGATGTCCTCGCCCTGGATGTAGATGCCCTTGAAGGAGCCGTCCACGGCGGCGTCCAGCATGTTGGGGATGCGCAGGCCCGGCTCCTTGTCGAGCGTCACGCCCCAGGCCGCCTCGAACATATTGCGCACCGCGTCGCCGGCCACATGGCGGTAGCCGGGCAGCTCATGCGGGAACGAGCCCATGTCGCACGAGCCCTGAACGTTGTTCTGGCCGCGCAGCGGGTTCACGCCCACGCCGCGCCGTCCGATATTGCCGGTGGCCATGGCGAGGTTGGCGATGGCGATCACGGTTGTCGTGCCCTGGCGAATGCTCGGTGACACCCAGGCCGTAATAGATGGCCGCGTTGCCGCCGGTCGCATATATCCGCGCCGCTTTCCGGATGTCATCGGCCTTGACGCCGGCGTATTTCGCCACTTCCTCCGGGCTGTTGCGCGGCTCGGAGACGAACTCCGCCCATTCGCGGTATTCGTCCGGGTCGCAGCGCTCGCTGATGAACCGCTCGTTCGCCAGCCCTTCCGTCACGATCACATGGGCGATGGCCGACAGCACGGCGACATTGGTGCCCGGCCGCAGCGGCAGATGCACAGTCGGCCTCGATATGGGGCGAGCGCACGATGTCGGTGCGGCGCGGGTCGATGACGATCAGCTTGGCGCCCTCGCGCAGGCGCTTCTTGAGGCGCGAGCCGACAACCGGATGACCATCGGTCGGATTGCAGCCGATGATGAGCACCACATCGGTATCTTCGATGGAGTCGAAATCCTGCGTGCCGGCGGAGGTGCCGAAGGTGGTGCTGAGGCCGTAGCCGGTCGGCGAGTGGCAGACGCGCGCGCAGGTATCGACATTATTATCGCCGAAGCACGGCGCGGATCAGCTTCTGCACGAGGTAGGTTTCCTCGTTGGTGCAGCGCGACGAGGTGATGCCGCCGACGGATTCGCGGCCGTATTTCGCCTGGATGCGCTTGAATTCCGAGGCCGTGTAGCCGATGGCCTCCTCCCAGGAGACTTCGCGCCAGGGCTCGTGGATCGAGCTGCGGATCATCGGCTTGAGGATGCGGTCGCGATGCGTGGCATAGCCCCAGGCGAAGCGGCCCTTGACGCAGGAGTGGCCGCGATTGGCCTTGCCGTCCTTGTAGGGCACCATGCGCACCAGCTCGTCGCCGCGCATCTCCGCCTTGAAGGCGCAGCCGACGCCGCAGTATGCGCAGATGGTGACGACTGAATGCTCCGGCGTGCCGATTTCGATGACGGATTTCTCGGTGAGCGTCGCCGTCGGGCAGGCTTGCACACAGGCGCCGCAGGACACGCATTCCGATTGCAGGAATGGCTCGCTCATGCCGGGCGACACGCGGCTGTCGAAGCCGCGCGACGAGATGGTCAGCGCGAAGGTGCCCTGCACCTCTTCGCAGGCGCGCACGCAGCGCGAGCAGACGATGCATTTCGACGGATCGTAGGTGAAATACGGGTTGGATCTCGTCTTTCGCCGCGCCGATGTGGTTTGGCGCCGGCATAGCCGTAGCGCACGTCGCGCAGGCCCACGGCGCCGGCCATGTCCTGCAACTCGCAGTCGCCATTGGCGGCGCAGGTCAGGCAATCCAGCGGATGGTCGGAGATGTACAGCTCCATGACGCCGCGCCGGATGCGCTTCAGGCGCGGCGTTTGCGTGTGCACGCTCATGCCCTCGGCGACGGGCGTTGTGCATGACGCGGGCGTTCCCGGACGCCCGTCGATCTCGACGAGGCACAGGCGGCAGGAGCCGAACGCCTTCACCATATCGGTGGCGCAGAGCTTGGGGATGTTGATGCCCGCCTCGGCGGCGGCGCGCATGATGGACGTGCCTTCGGGCACGGTGACGTGCACGCCGTCGATGGTGAGCGTGACGGCGTTCGCCGACTTGGACGCGGGCGTTCCGTAGTCGATTTCGTGGACGAGGGTCATGGGAGTCTCCTGGATCAATACGCGGCGTTTTTGCGCCAGTCTGCGAATGTGTAGCCTGCCGCCCCCTCACCCGGCCGTTTCACGCGCCACCCTCTCCCGCGAGGGGAGAGGGGAAAGCGGAGCCTCGCCTTTACCGTTCCCTCTCCCCTCGCGGGAGAGGGACGTGAGGGGGCGGGCGGCTAGGCGAAGTCGTAAGCTCGGGTGAGGGCGGCGGCGTTGCGGTTATTCTGTTCAATAGCAATATCTTACTCCGCCGCAACCTCGTTGGCGCGACACCGAAATCCGCCGGGAAATGCGTGATCGCGCTCATCACCGGGTACGGCGTGAAGCCGCCCAGCGCGCAGAGCGAGCCGAATTTCATCGTGTGGCAAAGGTCTTCGATGACCGCGAGATTTTCCGCGACGCTCGCGCCGGCCACGGATTTTGTCGAGTGTCTCCACGCCGCGCGTCGAGCCGATCCGGCACGGCGTGCACTTGCCGCAACTCTCCTCGGCGCAGAATTCGCATGGCGAAGCGCGCTTGCGTTCGCCATGTCCACCGTGTCGTCAAATACGACAATTCCGCCATGGCCGATCAGTCCGCCGCGCGCGGCGAAGGATTCGTAGTCGAACGGCGTGTCGAACAGCGCGCGCGGGAAATAGGCGCCGAGCGGCCCGCCAACCTGCACGGCCTTCACCGGCCGCCCGCTGGCCGTGCCGCCGCCGATGTCGTCCACCAAGTTCGCCCAGCGTTATGCCAAACGGGGACTTCGAACAGTCCGCCGCGCTTCACATTGCCGGCAATCTGCATCGGCATGGTGCCACGGCTGCGGCCAACGCCATATTCGGCGTAAGCTTTGCCACCACGCGCCAGGATGAACGGCGCGGAGGCCAGCGTCAGCACGTTGTTGATGACGGTCGGGCAGGCCGAACAGGCCCTCGTGAGCGGGAAGCGGCGGCTTGGCGCGCACCAGTCCGCGCCGGCCCTCCAGGCTTTCCATCAGCGCGGTTTCCTCGCCGCAGACGTAAGCGCCCGCGCCCATGCGCAGCTCGATGTCGAAGCTGTAGTTCGAACCGGCGATGTGCTCGCCGAGCATCCCCGCCTGCCGCGTCAGCTCGATGGCCGTGCCGATGACGGTGGCAGGCGTGCGGATATTCGGAGCGCAGATAGATGTAGCCCTTGGTGGCGCCCACCGCGACGCCTGCGATGCGCCATGCCCTCCAGCAGGCAGAACGGGTCGCCTTCCATAATCATGCGGTCGGCGAAGGTGCCGCTGTCGCCTTCGTCGGCGTTGCAGACGATGTATTTGCGGCCCGGCGGCGTGGCCGCGACGGTCTTCCACTTGATGCCGGCGGGGAAACCGGCGCCGCCGCGTCCTCGCAGGCCCGAGGCAACCATTTCGTCGATGATGCCGTCAGTGCCCAGGACGATGGCGCGTTCCAGGCCCTTGAAGCCGCCGTGAGCGCGATATTCGTTCAGCGACAGCGGGTCGGTGACGCCGCAGCGGGCGAAGGTCAGCCGCGTCTGGCGCGCCAGGAACGGCACATCTTCCGGCCGCCCGATGCGCAAGGGATGCTGGCCGCCGGTCAGGAAGCCCGCCGCGAACAGCCCCTCCACATCGGCGGGGCGCACCGGACCATAGGCGATGCGGCCTTCCAGCGTCGTGACCTCCACCATCGGCTCCAGCCAGTACATGCCCCGGCTGCCGTTGCGCACGATGGAGACGGAAAGCCCGAGCCGGGCCGCCTCGTTCTGAATGGCGGTCGCCACCTTTTCCGCGCCAACGGCCAGGGCGCCGGCATCGCGCGGCACATAAACGGTCACGCTCATCGCGACACCTCCGAGATGAGCTGGTCCAGCCCGGCGCTGTCGAGCCGGCCGGTGACTTCGCCATCCAGCATCGCGGCGGGGGCGCAGGCGCACAGGCCGAGGCAGAATGTTTCCTCCAGCGTGACGGCGCCGTCGGCGGTGGTGCCGCCCCAATCGACGCCGAGCTTTTCCCGCGCCTGATCGGCGAGCGCGCGGCCGCCCATGGACTGGCAAGCCTCCGCCCGGCACAGCTTCAGCCGGTGACGGCCTGCCGGTTCCGTGCGGAAGTCGTGATAAAATGTCACCACGCCATAGACTTCGGCGCGGCTCAGGTTCAGCGCATCCGCGATCAGCGGGACCGCCGCCTCGGGCACGTAGCCGAAGGCGTGCTGCAAATCGTGGAGAATGGGAAGGACCGGCCCTTCACGTCCGGTATGACGCGCGATGATGTCTTTCGCGAGCCCGTCGGTCCAAGCTAAATGTGTGGTCACGCTTCCGCCCTGGCTGTTTTTTTGAGTTTAGTCCGCTGGAGTAGAACAAATCAAGAAAGCGATTGCATGCTGCGATAGAACATTTCTATCACCTTGGCGTGAGGTTGCGAAGGGGGTTATGCGCTACTTTGTGGTGTTGCGCGGTAGGAGAACGGCGGGTTAGTGGCCTGTGCGCCGTGACAAGCCCGAGCGGTTTGACTGTATTCCCGTACAGCCCGCACCGTTCAGCCTCGCCACAGCGAAAAACCCCGGCGGCATATCCCGGCAAACTAGCTGGCGCAGGCCACCAGTTGGCCTAATTAGCCAGCCCCGGAATGGGCACGCCCGCCGTCAGCAAGATCAGAACCAGGTTCAGGCTCAGCACCAGCCCCGTCGCCACAACGGCCGCGATGTTGGTGAGCCGCCCGTTCTTGAACTGCCCCATAATATCCTCGCGCCGCGTGAACATCACCAGCGCGATCACCGGCACCGGCAGCGCCAGGCTCAGCACCACCTGACTCATCACCAGCGCCTGCGTGGCATTCACGCCCAGCGCGACGATCACGAATGCCGGCGCCATCGTCACCAGCCGGCGTATCCACACCGGGATGCGGAAGCGGATGAAGCCCTGCATGATCAACTGGCCGCTCATGGTCCCGACCACCGAGCTGGAAATCCCCGACGCGATCAGCGACAGCAGGAACACCCCCGCCGCCGCCGCGCCCAGCAGGGGCGTCAGCGTATGATAAGCCGTCTCGATCTGATCGACATCGGCATGGCCCTGGTGGAAGGCGCTGGACGCCATCATCACCATCGCCATGTTGACCATGCCGGCGATGGCCAGCGCGATCACGACCTCGATATTGGAGAAGCGCAGCAGTTTGCGCCGTTCCTCGTCATTGCGGGCAGGCGCGCGCCCCTGGGTCAGCCCTGAGTGCAGGTAAACGGCGTGAGGCATGACCGTGGCGCCGATGATGCCGACCGAAATCAGCAGCGCTTCGGCATTGGGCATTTCCGGGATGACCGTATGCCGTGCCGCCGCGCTCCAATCGACGGGCGCCACCAGCATTTCGATGAGGTAGCAGCCGCCGATGACCGCCACGAAACTGCCGATGACGATTTCCATCGGCCGGAAGCCGGCGCGCTCGAACAGCAGGATGCCGTAAGTGACCACGCCGGCGATGGCCATACCGTGGAGCAGCGGCATGTTGAACAGCAGCATCAGGCCGATGGCGGCGCCGAGAAATTCGGCCAGATCGGTGGCCATGGCCGCGACCTCGCTCACGCCCCACATGCCCCAGGCCACCGGGCGCGGGAACTGCTCGCGGCACATTTCGGCGAGGTTGCGGCCGGTGACGATGCCGAGCTTGGCCGACAGCGACTGAAACAGCATGGCGATGAGGTTGGCTGCCAGCACCACCCACAGCAGCGAATAGCCGAATTTGGCGCCGGCCTGGATGTTGGTGGCGAAATTGCCGGGGTCCATATAGGCGATGGAGGCGATAACGGCGGGGCCGGCGAACAGCAGCGGACGCGCAAGACCTTTGCTGCGGCCGTCGAGGACGGCGCGGATACCGGAGGTGGTGCGCTCGGTCATTGTCATTCGGGTTGCAACGATGTCGGTCATTATGGCCCCTTACAATGGACGTGGCGGCGCAAATGGCATGGTGGTATGATTCTATTGAGCTGATCTTAATGCAATTAATTAGCATTTGCAACAACGCTCTTAAATCCCCCAGAATTTCGCGGCCGGCGGGCCGGAGTGCGCTAAAGCGCTGGAAAACCGGCATTTTCAAGCCGTGATCCCGGCGGCGCGCAGTGAAGCCAGGAATGTCATTCCGGCAGGGCTGAGGTACAGCAAATGGCATACCTGCCGCCGGCCTGGAGCTTGACTGAACCGCTGTATATGTGCGTACATAGCGGCAAGCGCCAGTTTGGAGATGAGAATGAACACTTTTGCCAAGTACTTAGCAGTCCTTTTTCTGACCGTGTCGGCCATAATCGGCGGCCAGCGGGCCATTGCGGCGGACGCGCCCCCTGAAGTCACCGTGTTCGCCGCGGCGAGCCTCACCAACGCCCTGGAGGAAATCGCCAAGGGCTACGAGGCGGCCAAGGGCGGCAAGGTGAAGTTCTCATTCGCGGCGTCTTCGGCGCTGGCCAAGCAGCTCGAAGCCGGGGCGCCGGCGCAACTTTTCATCTCCGCCGACGAAAAGTGGATGGATTACGCCGCCGGCAAAGACCTGATTGAGAAGGCGAGCCGCAAAACGCCCATCGGCAACAAACTCGTGCTGATCGCGCCCGCGGATAGCAAGCTCGATAAGGTGGAGATCGCCAAGGGCACTGATCTGGCCAAGCTCCTGGGCACTGACGGGCGGCTGGCGACGGGCGATACCGACCATGTGCCGGCCTTTACGCCAAGGAAGCGTTGCAGAACCTCGGCCTGTGGGCGGCGCTCGAACCGCGTCTGGCCCGCACCGATACCGTCCGCGCCGCGCTGACCTACGTCGAAAAAGGCGAAACGCCTTTGGGCATCGTTTACGAGACGGACGCTAAGGTGTCATCCAAGGTGAAGATCGTGGGCGTATTCCCGGCGGGTTCCCACAAGCCGGTGGTGTATCCCTTCGCCATCGTCAAAGGCCAGGACAACGCCGCTAGCCGGGGCTTCTTCGACTACATGACCGGAGAGGCGGGGCTGGCCGTATTCACCAAGTATGGCTTCTCGAAAAACTGAGGTTTCAGCGTGTGGCTCAGCGGTGCGGAAATTGAAGCTCTGTCGCTGAGCTTGCGGATTTCGCTGGTGGCGGTGGTCTCGGCCTTGCCGCTGGCCATCGCCGCCGCCGTGCTGCTGGCGCGGCGCGAATTTCCGGGCAAGAGCCTCGTCAACGGCATCGTGCTGATGCCGCTGGTGCTGCCGCCGGTGGTCATGGGCTACCTGCTGCTCATCACGTTTGGGACCAAGGCGCCGCTGGGCGCGTGGCTGTGGGACGTCTTCGGCATCCGCTTCATGTTTAGCTGGAAGGGCGCGGTGCTGGCGTCGGCCATCATCACCTTCCCGTTCCAGGTGCGCGCCATCCGCCTGAGCCTGGAGGCCGCCAATCCGGGGCTGGCGACCGCCGCCGAAACGCTGGGCGCCGGGCCGCTGGATCGCTTCTTCACCATCACCCTGCCGCTCGCCCTGCCCGGCATCATCGCCGGCGCCATCACTGCCTTCGCCGCAGAGTCTGGGCGAATTCGGCGCGATCATCACCTTCGTCTCCAACATCCCCGGCGAAACGCGGACGCTGCCGCTGGCGATCTACACAGCGCTGCAAATCCCCGGCGGCGAGGCGGCGGCGGCGCGGCTGGCGGGCTTGTCGATCCTGCTAGCGTTCGCGGGGCTGCTGCTGTCGGAATTCGCCGCGCGGCGGGCGCAGCGGATGGTGGACGGATGACGATTTCCGTCAACATCCGGCATGAGCTGGGCGGCTTTACGCTGGCGGTGGAATTCGCCGTGGCGGAACCGGGCGTCACAGTGCTGTTCGGCCGTTCGGGCGCCGGCAAATCGCAGACCGTCCAGGCCATCGCTGGCCTGACGCGGCCGAATTCCGGCGTCATCGAGATCAACGGGCAAACGGTGCTGGACACGGAACGCCGGCTGTTCGTCCCCCCGCGCCGCCGCCGCGTGGGCTACGTGTTCCAGGACTCGCGGCTGTTTCCGCATATGAGCGTGAACTCCAACCTGCTCTACGGCTGGCGGCGGAATGGCCAGCCGGGCGGCATTCGGGCGGTGAGCGAACTTGTCGAACTGCTGGGCATCGGCCATCTGCTGGACCGGCGGCCCAGCGCGCTGTCGGGCGGCGAGCGTCAGCGCATCGCGCTGGGGCGGGCGCTGCTGGCCGCTCCGCAGGTGCTGCTGCTGGATGAGCCGATGGCCGCGCTCGACGCCGAACGCAAGGCCGAGATCATGCCCTATCTGGAGCGGCTGCGCGACGAGGCGCGCATTCCCATCCTCTACGTGAGCCATTCGCTGGAGGAGGTGACGCGGCTCGCCGATCACATGATCCTGATGGTGAACGGCAAGGCGGCGGCGCAAGGGGCCATTTACGACGTCATGGCCCGGCTCGACCTGTTTCCGTTCGCCGAGTTTTCCGAGGGCGGCGCGGTGATCCTGATGCGGGTTGACGGCCATCTGCCGCAGCACGCGCTGACCCGGCTGGCATTCAGCGGCGGCGAGCTGGTGGTGCCGGAGATCCCCGTCGCGGCTGGCGAAAAGGTGCGGGTGCGGCTGAAGGCGACGGACGTCATGCTGTCGCTCGCCGAGCCGAATGGGACCATCAGCGCTAATAACGTGCTCAAAGCGATGGTGACGGAGGTGCGCCAGGACGCGGGCGCCTATGCGGACGTGCAGCTTGCCTGCGGCGGCACGCGGCTGATTTCGCGCATCACGCGGCTGTCGGCGGAGCGGCTGGCGTTACGGCCGGGGCTGGAGGTTTTCGCCATCATCAAGGCCGTCAACGTCAACCACCGCGCGCTGGGCGGCGCTGTTTCGCACTGACGCGGCTCAGGCCGTCCCGGCGGTGTCAACGGCCAGCGCCTGCCGTTCGGCAACGGTTGCCGCTTCGGCCTTGGCGACGATGGTTTCATAGGTGCTGATGATCTCTTCGCCCAGCGCTGTCAGCGTCGCACCGCCATGCCCCTTGCCGCCCACATGGGTCGTGACCACGGGCGCACCGAAGATCTTGCCGGTCGACTCCACCAGCAGCCAGGCGCGCCGGTAGGACATGCCCATGGCGCGCGCCGCCGCCGAGATCGAGTTGTGCTCGCGGATCAGCTTCAGCAATTGCACTTTGCCCGGCCCGATGCGTTCGCCGTTGCCGTATTCGAGCTTGAGATGGAAGCTGGGGACATGCCGTTTCCTGGTCATGGCGGCAAGCTATACACGATTTGGGCGCGCCGCAACCGGGCGGATTTACGCGGGGCAGCGGCGTCACCAGCGCAGGAGACGCCGCCCAATCAGCCAGCCCGCCAGCGTCACTGCGCCCATGGCCAGCGTGTACCAGACCATGCCGAACAGTGGCGAGTCGTCGGTGCAGTGCGAGGCGTAGAGCGTAGCCGCCAGCGCGCCTGCGGCAAGGCCGGCAACGGCGCCAGTGAGGCCCGGCGCTTCCGGTGCGCCGTTCCGCAAGGCGAACAAGGCCGCCGCCAGCGGCGCCAGTGACAGCAGGGGGATGTATACCAGACAGTACACCGCGTAGTGGCCCATCAGGCGCGCCTGCCACTCCGCCGCCGGCACGGTGTAAAGCTCGATGATGATCGCCCCCAGCAGCAGGAGCGGCGCGGCGGCCAGCCCCCATGCTGCAAGCCGAACCTCCGCCGCCGGACGCGACAGGCGCAGCACCAGCCGGATAGCGGCCGCGGCCAGCGTTAGCGTCATGACGAACTTGAACTCGAACCGCCACGTGCCGAGCGCGGACATCACATCCGGGCGCACACCCAGCGTCAGCACGAACAGCACTGCCGCAACGGCCACACCCGCCGCGACGGCCTCTGCGAAGGCGCGCCCCAGCGGCTTCAGCGCCGGCCGCACCGCGTGATCCGCCGCCAGCGCATTGATCAGCTCATCCGTCCTCATGGCTCCTGGCTCCTGTATGCCGCCGCCAGCGCCGCCAAACCGCGATGCAGCGCCACGCGCGCAGCGCCTTCCGTCATGCCGAACCGCGCCGCCGTCTCGCGGATGCTGGCGCCATCGACGGAAATGGCCTGCACGATCTGCCGCTGGCGCCCGTCCAGCACCGACAGCAGCCGCTCCGCCTCGCGCGGCGACAGCGTTTCCTCGGGCTGCTCCGCCGGCAGAATGTCGATGAAATCGTCGATGGGCAGGTCGATGCGGCGGCCCCGGCGGCGCAAGCTGTCGATGAACTTGTTGCGCGCGATGGCCCGCACCCAGGGCGTCACCGGCTCGCCCGCGTCCCAGGTCTGCCGCTTCAGGTGAATGGCCAGCAAGGTTTCCTGCACCACATCTTCCACATCGTTAAGAGCCATACCGGAGCGCTGGCAGGCACGGCGCACCACGGCGCGGACGAACGGCGCCAGCGCCTCCAGCAGCCGCCGGTAGGCGTCATTGCCGCCGGCGTTGGCCTCGCGCATCCACTCAGCCCATTGGCGCTCGTTATCGCGCAAAGCTTCCCTCATCCGTTTACGGTTGAGCGCGCCCTTTTGTTACACGGGCGGCTTCGCGCTCACCATGCCGTGACCGCTGAGCATGCCGCAAACACGCTTGCGTGAAGCCTGTAACACCGGCCCTGGCCACGGCGAAAAGCCCATTGTGAGCCAATGACGGCTCGGTAATGACAGGAGAAATTAACATGAGCAACCGTTCTTTCAACCTCGCCCTTGCCGGTGCCTTCGCCACCGCTCTCGCCCTGGCCGCCGCCCCGGCTTTTGCGGCCGAGGATTCGGCGGACAAGGAAAAATGCTACGGCATCTCGCTGGCGGGCCAGAACGACTGCGCCGCGACCGGCAACAATTCCTGCGCCGGCACGTCCAAGTCCAACTACGACAAGGGCGCCTGGAAACTCGTGCCCAAGGGCACCTGCGCCTCCACGAACGTGACGCTGAAGGATGGCTCGCAGCGAGCCGGTTCGCTCTCCCCCATCAAGGGCTGATCCAGGGAGTTCCCGTGATGTTTAGCGTGCATTCTCGACACCAGCGTGTCCCGGTTCCGGCGCAAGCCGGGGCCGGACTGAAACCGGAGCACAGGCACGATATTCTGGAGACCCTGCCGGACATCGGCTGGTTCGAGGTGCACGCCGAAAACTACATGGGCGCGGGCGGTCCGCCCCATGCGTTCCTTGAGGCGGTGCGCGAGCGCTATCCGCTGTCGGTGCACGGCGTCGGCCTGTCCATCGGCGGCGCGGGGCGCGCTGGACAAGCGCCACCTCCAGCGGCTCAAGGCGCTGATCGCAGCGCTACTGAGCCCGGCCTGTTTTCCGAGCATCTGGCCTGGTCCAGCCACGACGGCGCCTATCTCAACGACCTGCTGCCGCTGCCCTATACGCGGGCAACGCTGGCGCATGTGGCCGCGCATGTGGACGAGGTGCAGGAGGCGCTCGGGCGGCGCGTGCTGATCGAGAACCCGTCCACCTATGTCGCGTTCGCCGCCAGCGATATGGACGAAACCGAGTTCCTGCGCCGAGCTGGCGCGGCGCACCGGCTGCGGGCTGCTGCTGGATGTGAACAACGTTTACGTCTCGGCCGTCAATCACGGCTTCGATGCCGCCGGCTATATCGACGCCTTCCCCGCGGATGCCGTGGGCGAAATCCACCTCGCCGGCCATTTCGAGGACCACGGACGCCGCCGGCGCGCCGCTGCTGATCGACGCCCATGACAGCCCGGTGCGCGAGGCGGTCTGGGCGCTGTATGCACGCGCCATCGCGCCGCACCGGCCCCATGCCCACGCTGATCGAATGGGACAATGAGATTCCGCCGTGGGACGTGCTGCACGCCGAGGCGCGTCAGGCCGATGCCGTGATGGCGGGGAGGGCGGGCCATGCATTCGCCCGCTGACCTCGCCGCGCTGCAAGGCGATTTCACCCGCGCACTGCTGGGCGGCGGGGCACAGGACGCCGCCGGCGTTGCCCCGCACCGCTTCACCGTGTACCGCAACAACGTCTTCGCCAGCCTCGCGGAAGTGCTGCGGGCGCGCTATCCGGCGGTTGAACGCCTCACCGGCGAGGACTTCTTCGCAGCCGCCGCACGCGTGTTCGTCAGCGAACATCCGCCATCATCGCCCGTGCTGCTGGAGTACGGCGAGGGCTTCGCAGCCTTCCTCGCCGCCTTCGAACCCGCGCGCGAATTGCCCTACCTCGCGGACGTGGCGCGCCTCGAATGGCTCCGCCACGCCGCCTTTCACGCCGCGGATTGCCCGGCGCTCACCGCCGCCGCCCTCTCGGCGGTGGCGCCGGAGCGGGCGGGAGAGCTGATCTTCGAGCGGCACCCCTCCCTCGGCCTGATCAGCTCTCCCTATCCCGCCGTCAGCATCTGGGAGACCAACGTCCGCGACGAGCACGTGCGCAGCATCGGCCCCGAGCTGCCGGGCGAAGCGGCGCTGATCGTCCGGCCCGCGCTCGAAGTTAGCGTGCATCGCCTAGATCCGGGCGAGCACCTGTTCGCGGCGGCCCTGCTGTCCGGTCTCACGCTGGCCGATGCCGCCCGCACAGCCAGCGCAACCGCCGTTCTTTCCCTGCCGCACGCCATCGCCAAGCTGCTGGCCGCCGGCGCTTTCCGCGGCTTCCGCCTCGACGCAACCCGCACCGGAGATTGACCATGTTCAGCCTCATCGCCCGCACCACAGCCCTGTTCGAGCACATCCCCCTCGGCCTCATCGCCATCCTCGCCCGCATCGGCATCGGCACCACCTTCCTGCGTTCCGGCCTGCTGAAGCTCGACGGCTGGTCCAGCGGCAACACGCTCGCCCTGTTCAAGGACGAGTACCAACTGCCGCTCATCCCGCCGGACATCGCCGCCGCGCTGGCCATGTCCGCTGAGCTGACGCTGCCGCTGCTGCTGTTCGCCGGCCTGTTCACGCGGTTCGCCGCGCTCGCCCTGCTGATCATGACGCTGGTGATCGAGGTTTTCGTCTACCCCAACGCCTTCGATACCCACGGAGTTTGGGCGGTGGCGCTGCTGTTCCTGATGAAGTACGGGCCGGGCGCGCTCTCGGCTGACCACATCGCCGCAAAGCTCTGGCGCGGGCAGCCGTCGGGAACGGCGGAGCGGTCCGCGATGTAACGGCGCGGGGCGGTGGCTTTTCCGCCTCGCCATCTCCGCCCCGGCATGCTATGCCACGCCCATGCCGTCACGCGCCAACCATCGCTGGCTTATTACCCTTCGTCACATCGCCGGGACGAACTCCTAACCGTTTGCCTTCTCCCAACCGGCTCGTGACACAAGACGAGGCGGTTGGCATGGTGCGAGCATCCTCGAATTTGACGCGAGCCACGCATTGGAACATGCCATGGCTCAGCAAGCTGCACTCACCCCATCCACAGCCCGGCGCGACAGCGGTTATGTCCTCGCCGCCCTGGGCGCCGTCCTTTTTTCCATGAAGGGTATTCTGGTCAAACTCGCTTACGGCGATGCCAGCGTGCCCGAGGTTGACGCGATCACGCTGCTGGCGCTGCGCATGGCTTTCGCCCTGCCGTTCTATGCGGTCATTGGCGCCATCGCCTGGAAGGTGCGCGCGCGCAATGCCCAGCCTCTGCCGCCGGCGCGGCTGATAGTCATGGCTGTGCTGGTTGGCCTGCTGGGCTACTACTGCTCAAGCTATCTCGACTTCGCCGGCCTGCAATATCTGTCGGCTCAGTTCGAGCGGCTGATCCTGATGACCTATCCGGTGTTCGTGACGCTGCTTGGCGCTTTGTTTTTCGGCGGCAGGATCACGCTCTGGGGCGTCGCCGCGCTGTTCGTCAGCTATAGCGGCATCATTCTGATCTTTGCCGCCGGCGCCACGGCGAAGGGCGATCACGCCGTCCTCGGCGCGGCTTTCGTGTTCACCGCCTCGTTCACCTTCGCGCTCTATCAACTGCTGGCGAAGCCAGTGGTGACGCGGATGGGCACGCGCATTTTCACCAGTATCGCCATGATGGCGGCGTGCGCCGGCGTTCTCGTCCACTTCATGGCCGGAACAGCCTGCTCCAGCTTGCCGATGTGCCGGCGCGTATCGTCTGGCTGGCGGCGGCGATGGCGGTCGTATCGACGGTGCTGCCGTCGTTCATGCTCAGCGCGGCGCTGGACCGGGCAGGCGCGCAGGCCGTTTCCATGATCGGAACCATCAGCCCGGTTGCAACCATCGTCATGGCGATGGCGATCCTCGGCGAGCCGTTCACCGCAACGGATGCGGCCGGCACGGTGCTGGTGATCGCGGGCGTGGGGCTGTTCACGTATCACGATGCGCGGCGGAAGCTGGTGCCGCCACCGGACCCGCGCAATGCCAGAGGATAGAGCGCCGCGCCGGCCTCAGCGCTTGCGCACGAACACCGTGCCGGCCGAATAGCCCGCGCCGAAGCTGCAGATCAGCCCCAGATCGCCCGCCGCCATGTCGTCGGAGTGCTTGTGGAAGGCGATGATCGACCCGGCCGAGGAGGTGTTGGCGTACTCGTCCAGGATGATGACGTTCTCCTCGCGCGTCGGATCGCGGCCCAGCACGCGGCGGCCGATCATCTCGTTCATGTTGATGTTGGCCTGATGCAGCCAGAGCCGCTTCAGCGCGTGCGGATCGAGGCCCAGGTCGGCGGCATGCTCGAGGATCATCTCCGAGACCATCGGCACCACTTCCTTGAACACCTTGCGGCCCTGCTGGACGAACAGCTTGTCGGGCAGGTCGCGGCCCTCGGGCGCGGCGCGGTTCAGGAAGCCGGAATTGTTGCGGATGTTGTTGGAAAACTGGGTTTTCAGGCGCGTGCCCAGAATCTCCCAGCCGCCGGCCGCCTCGTCGCCGCGCTCGACGATCACGGCGGTGGCCACGTCGCCGAAGATGAAGTGGCTGTCGCGATCCCGGAAGTTCAGGTGGCCCGAGCAGATCTCGGGGTTGACCATCAGCACCGCGTCCGCCGAGCCCGTCGCGACGTAATCCGCCGCCGTCTTGATGCCGAAGGTCGCCGACGAGCAGGCCACGTTCATGTCGAAGGCGAAGCCGCCGAGGCCAAGCGCTGCCTGGATCTCGACCGCCATGGCCGGATAGGCGCGCTGCATGTTGGACGCCGCGCACAGCACCGCGCCGATCCGCTCGCGCGGCTTGCCCCAGCGCTCCAGCGCCTGTTCGGCGGCCTTCACCGCGATCTCGGCCAGGATCGATATCTCGCTCGTTCGGGCGCTCGGGAATGACCGGCCGCATCATGGCGGGATCGAGGATGCCCGACTTCTGCACCACGAAGCGCGACTTGATGCCCGATGCCTTCTCGATGAACTCGACGGACGAGGGCAGAAGCGCCTCGATGCGCCCTTCGGCGATGGCCGCGGCGTTGTCGGCGTTGAACCGCTCGACATAGGCGTTGAAGGCCTCGACCAGTTCGGCGTTCGAGATGCTTTCGGGCGGCGTGTAGAGGCCGGTCGCGGCGATGACAGCAGGGCGCACGGAAAGCTCCGGTGACGATAGTTGCGATGGCTGCGGCCGACGGGAAAAATCTGGGCCGTGGCCCGATTTTTAGCCCTATTCGCCCGGAAGTCTAGCGTGATGCGCAGTCATTCGCGGCTGGCTAAAGGTCGCGGATTTACAGGGAGTGGGCCGCCCAGCCCCAAAAGCCGCCGCCGCGCCATTGTGAATCCGGTTCATGAACAGGTGGACTAAACCATTGCGGAAATTGCCCGCTGTCATGTTCACGTGCTAAGAGGCGGGCGTTCCGAGAGATCACGTTAGGGGGATAGACATGGGTACGCTCAGCGACCCGGCGGTCATGGCGGCAAACATTGCGGCCTTGGTCTTCGCAGCCTATTTTATCAAGCACTTAGCCGAAACAGTCAGCCGGCGCCGGCGGCGTCAGCAGGAAGCCGAGCGCCTGATTTGCGCGCTTTACGCCGAGATCAAAGCCAACACCGAGGATCTGAGCGAGTTCCTGCAAGCCTCGCCGCCGGTCGAGCGCGCCAAGCAGGTGGTGGCGGCCGATCCGCAGTTCCGCCCGCATATCACCAACGCGGCCCACACGCTGGTTTACACCACCAATCTGGCCGGACTGGCGAGCCTGCCGCGCGCGGTGATCCTGAAGGTGGTCGCCTTCTATTGCCAGGTGGAGCGCCTGACGGTGCTGATCCAGGGTATGGACCGCAAATCCTTCGAGGGGATTTCGCCGGAAGGACGCGCGCAGGTGGTGGAAGAAATATGGCTTTCGGTGGAACGCGGCGTCACGCTGGGACGTGAGGTGCTGCACGGCCTGGAGATTCATGCGCCGCTGGAGTTGACGCGCGAAGCGTTGCGTTAGATCTGCCGCAGCCGGGGAGTTACAAAAGAAAACGCCGCTACCCCCATCTGGCAGCGGCGTCTCCTCCCCCTGAGGCTCAAGGCTTCACAGCATTCCGAGCATCCTCGGCAGCCAGAGCGACAAATCCGGCCAGTAGGTGACGATGACCAGGAACACCAGCATGGTCAGCAGCCACGGCCAGACCGCGATGGTCAGCTCCGTGATGCCTAGCTTGGTGATGCCCGAGGCCACGTAGAGGTTCAGCCCCACCGGCGGGTGGCACATACCGACCTCCATGTTCACCACGATCAGAATGCCGAAATGCACCGGGTCGATGCCCAGCGCCACCGCCGCCGGAAACAGAATGGGCGCCATAATCAGCACGATCGACGACGGCTCCATCACATTGCCCGCCACCAGCAGCAGCACATTGACGAACAGCAGGAACATGATCCAGCTCACGCCGGTGCCGGTGATCCAGGCAGCCATCGCCTGCGGGATGTTTTCGTACACCATGAGGTAGGAGAACAGCACCGCGTTGGCGATGATGTAGAGCAGCATGGCGGTCATGTTGGCGGAGGCCAGCAGCACGCGCGGCACGTCCGACAGCGTCAGGTCTTTGTACACGAACACCGCGATGATGAAGGCATAGACCGCGCTCACGGCGGCCGCCTCGGTGGGCGTGAACATTTTGGTATAGATGCCGCCGATGACGATGATGATCAGCAGCAGCCCCCAGAAGCTCTTGCGCAGCGCCTGAAAGCGATCCAGCCAGCTTGCCTTGGGCAGGCGCGGATAGTTGTTCTTCCAGGCGCGGTACCAGGTGGTGACGCCGAGCATCGAGGCCAGCATCAGGCCGGGAATGACGCCCGCGATGAACAGCGTGCCCACCGACGCCGACCCCACCGGCGTACCGTTCGGCCCAACGACCGACATGCCGCTGGTCGCCACGGAGTAAATCACCATGACGATGGACGGCGGGATCAGGATGCCGAGCGCGCCGGAGGTTGTGACTACGCCCGCGCCGAAACGCTTGGGGAACCCCTGGCGCTCCATGGCGGGCAGCATGATCGAGCCGATGGCCACCACGGTCGCGGGAGACGAGCCCGACACCGCGGCGAACAGCGCGCAGGCCACCACGGCCGAAAGGCCGAGGCCGCCATGCAGATGCCCCACCATGGAGGTGGCGAAATTGATCATGCGCCTCGCCACACCGCCATGGGTGAGGAAGTTTCCCGCCAGGATGAAGAACGGGATGGCCATGATCTCGAAATTCTCAATGCCCTTGAAGAGCTTGAGCCCCACCATGTCCAGCGGCACGTCGCTGAGCGTGAACAGGAAGGTCAGCACGGTCAG
Organism: uncultured Alphaproteobacteria bacterium; assembly: GCA_963827885.1. Classification (GTDB taxonomy): domain Bacteria; phylum Pseudomonadota; class Alphaproteobacteria; order Rhizobiales; family Rhodomicrobiaceae; genus CAWHDD01. Next base: position 384,366 of record CAWHDD010000004.1, read on the forward strand.
GCCGAGCGAAATCGAAATCGGCATGCCCGTCAGCATGAGCGCGATCAGCAGCGCGAAAATCAGAGGGACGCGCAAGCCCGCCGGCATCGGCACCACGCCGTGCTGCGCCGCAAGGCATAACCCCAGCAGCACCAGCGGCGCGGCGATGATGAGCAATCCGGCGAGTCCCCGGCTCTTCAGGGGCACGCCGGGTTCCTGGATAATGGCTTCTCCGCTCATCGTGCGCCTCCGTGAACTGTATCGTGAGTATCAACGCCGGCGACGCCGGGGATCAGGGGGACATCGTCCTCGATGCCTTCCACATGGCCATGGTCATGATGCGGCAGCTCACCTGTGCGGGCGAAAGTCCACGCCACTTGCAGGAAGCGGAAGCACATCAGGTATGAGCCGCACGGGATGGCGAGATAGATGATCCAGACCGGCAGCCATTGGATGTCGTCCGCCACCTGATCGGGATGGTGCGCCAGGCCCCAGACGAAATGCGCGCCCAGCGAGCCGACGATGCTGGTGAACAGCGCGCCGCAGCACAAGCCAAACAGCACCACGCGTTTACGCGATGCGGGATCGAGGCTGTTGATCGCCACGTCCACGCCGACATGGATGCCGGTGCGCACGCCGTAGGCCGCACCGAATTTCGCCACCCACACGAACATGATGATGCAGGCCTGCTGGGCCCAGGTCGGGGCATAGGCCAACAGCACTTTATAAGTGCCGAGACCTGCCTGATACAGCCAGTCGAAGCCGTGGGCCTTGCCCCACCGGGCCACATCGAGCGTCAGCGGCGCGCCGTAACGGTGGACGACAGCCGCGAAAATAATGAGCGTTGCCAGCGCCATAAACAGACCGATGAGGAACTCCTCAAGGCTGTCAAGTGCACGCATCAGCATGACTCGTCTCCTCCCAATTCGATTGCGTGGCAGGCCAAAAGCGAAAGAGCGGCGGTTCCCGGCCGCCGCTCCCGCCAGACCGTCACTTCATTGAGCTGCCGGTGGCCGCATAGATCGATTCCAGCAATTCCTTGCCGATGCGGCCCGCCACTTCCTGGTGCACGGGCTTGGCAGCGTCCATCCAAGCCTTCTTTTCCTCGGGTGTCAGCGTATGGAATTCGGTCTTGCCCGACTTCTTCATCGCCTCCATGGAGTCGTCGTTTTCCTTCTGGGCGATTTCGTTGGCGTAGACCGTCGCTTCGGCCATGGCCTTCTCCAGATTGGTGCGCACATCCGCCGGCAGTCCGTCCCAGAACTTCTTGTTCACGATCACCGCATAGCCGAGATAACCGTGATTGGTCAGCGTGGCGTGCTTCTGCACCTCATGCATTTTCTGGGTGTACATGTTGGAAGGCGGGTTCTCGGTGCCGTCCACCACGCCGGTCTGCAAGCCGAGATAGACTTCGGAGAAGGCCATCACTTGCGGGATCGAGCCGAACGCCTTCATCTCCGCTTCCAGCACCTTGGACGACTGGATGCGCATCTTGAGGCCGAGCATGTCGTCCGGCGTCTTCAGCGGCTTGTTGGCGGACATGATCTTGAAGCCGTTGTCCCAGAAGGCGAGGCCTTTGATGTCCTTGCTTTCCAGCTTGGCGAACAGCGACTTGCCGATGGGGCCGTCGGTCACTTTGCGCAGCGCCGCCGTGTCGGGGAAAATGAAGGGGAGGTCGAACGCTTCGAATTCCTTGGCGCCGAGGGGGCCGAACTTGGCGAAGGATGGCGCCAGCATCTGCACCGCTCCGAGTTGCAGCGCCTCCAGCTCTTCCTTGTCCTTGTAAAGCTGCGAGTTGGGGTAAACATCGACCTTGACCTTGCCGTCCGTGTATTTCTCGGCCAGCTCCTTGAACCGTACCGCCGCCTTGCCCTTGGGCGTGTTGGGTGCGACAACGTGGCTGAACTTGATGGCGATGGGCTCCTGAGCCTGGACCTGCCCCCCGAGGCCGGCCATCAGACCGTAGGCCGCCAGGGCCACGGCGATAGTGAAGTTTTTCATAAGTTTTCCTCTCTCGTTTTTTCGACAAAGCGCCGGTTCGCGCATTGCGGGCATTCGTCGCAATGCTGACATTCGCAAAATGCATGCCACGAGCCGCAAAGCGCATGCCACCAGCGGTGTCACCGCGGGCGCTACGCGGAAACGCCGCCATTCCTGAATGTCGAGATAAAGTATTGTGCTGTTACGCTTGCGGCAGGCGCAAGAGATGTGTCGCCGTCCACCCATTGGGCGGCGGCGCTGTGTGAATCTTCACACACCACCCGTAAACGCCGCCATCACCTCATTTTTTTCCGCGAAGGTGATTTTGAACCGGCAGGCGTTCCCGGCCCGCCGCTCCCCGGCATTGCGGGGCATCGGAACCCGGCGCCGGCGCGCCGCATTTTGCCTCACCCGGTCGGCTTGTTTTACAGCGGCAACTGGGCTAGGAAAGCTATCGCTGAACTTGACAATATATGGAGCCTGGGCACCCTGCGGACGAGGATCGCGGGAGTCCTTAGCGAGGCCCTGCGGCTCACGGAGATCCTATAAAATGACATTTCTCGTCTTGGACGCCTGCATCAAATGCAAATACACCGACTGCGTTGAGGTGTGCCCCGTCGATTGTTTCTATGAAGGCGAGAACATGCTCGTCATCCATCCCGACGAGTGCATCGACTGCGGTGTTTGCGAACCGGAATGCCCGGCCGACGCCATCAAGCCCGACACGGTGCCCGGCCTTGAGAAGTGGCTGGAAGTGAACCGGTCCTATGCGGAGCAGTGGCCGAACATCACCACCAAAAAGCCGCATGCGCCGGATGCCAAGAGGTATGAAAAGGAAACGGGCAAGTTCGAGAAATACTTCTCGCCCAATCCTGGTCAGGGCGACTGATAGCGGGACCGGCGGCGCGGGGTGCATTGCCCCGCGAACCCGTTGTACCAATGGAATGAGATCGCGGTCTCCCGTGTAACGCGGGACGCCGCTGTTTGGTGTGCGCACTGCACACCATCCGTCACTTGGCGTTGATGGTCAGCGTCCTGATTTCCCGGCCGACGTCGATGGTGACGCGGATGCGCGCGGCGGGGCCGCGTCCGCAGAGCTGGACGCTGATGATGTGCGCGCCGCGATGCCGGGCGACCACCTCGGCCTGGACCTGGGCGAAGGACTTGTAGTCCGTGGACGACCACGACCGCACGCAATCCTCCGCCGCATGGCTGGGGGTCACCAGACACGCCAGTCCCAAACTCAGTGGCAATATGATGGCGCAAATAAGTTTCAACATGGGCCGGCCTGTTTGAATTCACGCATACGGCGAAGCGGCTGAACGCTGCGTGAATGAAGGGGAGGCTGGCGCCCCGGCCACCCTAAATCCGCCATCTGAATGGCGTAACGGCGTCCAAATCATTTGCAACGGCGGTGCTCGATGTCAGACGAAATTCCCAGCAATATCAGCAATCGGCGCCTCCGTGTGGGGCCTGTAGCCGTCCTCCTGCTGGCTGCGCTGCCGGTTGTTGCATGGGCGCTTCCCGCGAGTTTTTATCATAACTTGTTTGGCAATGATGGCATTTCCATCACGTTTCTGGATCGCCACGGCAAGGAGATCGGCAAGCGCGGCGTGCCGTCCGGGAGCCCGGCGGCGGAAGGAGCTGATTATTTCCTCGACTGGAGCGCCAGCGAGGTGCGGCGGCTGATGAAGGGCAGGAACGAAAAGGTGCTCACCGCGCTTACAACGTTCGACGGCGCCCTGCAAATTGCCGCCGGTCAGGCCATCGAGAAACAGCTCGCTGAACAGGGGGAGCCATTCAACGTTAAACAGGCGGCCCTGGTTTCCATGGAACTCCCCGATGGCGCGGTGCGGGCCATGGCTGGAGGACGCGGCTATGACGGCGGCTGGCGCAATCGCGCTGCCGTGAGCTTGCGCAATACGGGCTCGTCGTTCAAGCCCTATGTCTACCTGACCGCGCTGGAAACCGGCTTAAAACCGGACTCCGCCGAGGTTGACGGCCCGGTGTCCTGCGGGAACTGGACGCCGGCAAAATATGGGCGCAATTACCGGTCCTCCATGACGCTCACTGCGGCGCTGGCTCAATCCATCAACACCATCGCCGTGAAATTATCGCTGAAGGCCGGGCGCGAAAAGGTGCTGGCCAACCTGAAGAAAATGGGGCTCGGCGATTTGATAATGACCTGCTCGCTGGCGCTGGGCGATCAGGGAATGACGCTCCTCCGGCATACGGCGGGCTTTGCGCATTTCGCTAGCGGCGGCAAATCGGTGCGCCCCTACGCCATCGTGGAACTGCGCAACGCTTCCGGCGAGGTGGTCTATTCGCGCAGCAGGGATGAGCCGCCGCAAGAGCAAATATTCGATCGCCGTGTGGTCGAGGATTTGAACGGCATGCTGCATAAGGTGATCACCGAAGGCACCGGCAAGCAAGCAGCGCTGGATTTCACCAATGCGGCCGGCAAGACCGGCACCACTTCGGAGTATCGGGACGGCTGGTTCATCGGCTTCACCGGCCGGTACGTGACCGGCGTCTGGTTCGGAAACGATAACAACGGCCCGACAGATAAGATGACCGGCGGCACTCTGCCCGCGCTGGCCTGGAAGCAGTATAATATCGCGGCTCACACGGACATGGACATTCCGCCGGTGCCGGGCGTTGCCCCTCGTATGCGCCAAAGTGAACAAGTGCCGGGGCAAGGAAAGTAGGTTCGGGCCAACTCTCCACAGGTTGAATTCCAGTGGTGGCGCAGACTTCACGTCCCGCGTGCATTTACGAGTTTCCTTCAGCCCGCCCTTGGACTAATAATCACGCCGTATTGGTTAACTTCGACGCCGGGACCAAGACACAGTGCTTGATTGGATTTTCAAACCTAACCGCCGCCAGCACCTCGTCAATTGGTGGGCCGTGGACGCTTGGCTGGACTCCAGCGTTTATGGCGCCTGGGCGCGCTACAAAGACCTCTACGCCGGCTACTCCGCGTTCTTCGCCCGCTTCCGCGTCACCGGCTTCCGCTGGCTGATGGTGGAAGCCGTCTCCGAGGGCGGCAATATCGGCATTGCGGTGCTGCTGGTGGTGCTGGCCTTCGGCGTGCCGGCCATTCAGGAAACCAACAATCCCAACTGGCGCACCGGCAGCGATTTCGCCGTTACCTTCGTCGACCGCAACGGCAAGGAGATCGGCAAGCGCGGCATCCTCCACTCGGAAGCCGTGCCGCTGGAGGAAATCCCCGACTTCCTCATCAAGGCCGTGATGGCCACCGAGGACCGGCGCTTTTTCGACCATTTCGGCATCGACCTTATCGGCACGTTCGCGCGCCGTTGTGCACAACGCGCAGCACAAAGAGGTGCAGGGCGGCAGTTCGCTAACGCAGCAGCTCGCCAAAAACCTGTTCCTGTCGTCGCGAGCGCTCGCTGGACGCGCAAGATCAAGGAAGCCTTCATCGCGCTGTGGCTGGAGGCGCGGCTGACCAAGCGCGAAATCCTCAAGATGTATCTCGACCGCGCCTATATGGGCGGCGGCACTTTCGGCGTGGAAGCGGCGTCGCAGTTCTATTTCGGCAAGTCGGTGCGCGACATCAATCTCGGCGAGGCGGCGCTCATGGCCGGCCTGTTCAAGGCGCCGACCAAATACGCGCCGCACGCCAATCCCGCCGCATCGCAGACGCGCACCAACGACGGTGCTCACCAATCTGGTGGAAGCGGGCTTCATGACGGAAGGGCAGGTGCACGCGCGCGCCTCAACCCGCGCCAAGGTGATCGACCGCAGCGACAAGGACGCGCCCGAACTATTTTCTCGACTGGGCCTTCGAGGAAGTGCAGCGGCTGATGAAGGGCAAGGGCGAATTCCTGCTGACCGCCCGACCACGGTCGACAGCGCCATGCAGGCCGAAGCCGACAAGGCCGTCGAAAATACGCTCGACCAGAGCGGCGACAGTTATGAACGTCGATCAGGCGGCTCTCGTCTCCATGGAAATCCCCGACGGCGCCGTGCGCGCCATGGTCGGCGGCCAGGACTATGGCGACAGCCAGTTCAATCGCGCCACCCACGCCTACCGGCAGGCCGGCTCGTCGTTCAAATCCTACGTCTATCTGACCGCGCTCGAAAACGGCTGGAAGCCGTCCACCATTGAAGTTGACGGTCCGGTCGTCCTGCGGGAACTGGTCGCCGGAAAACTACGGGCGCAGCTATCAAGGGCTCCATGCCGCTCAGCGCCGCGCTGGCAGCGTCGATCAACACCATCGCCGTGAAATTGTCGCTGAAGGCCGGGCGCGAAAAGGTACTGGCCAACCTGAAGAAGCTGGGTATCAACGAGGTGAAAATCTCCTGCTCGATGGCGCTGGGCGACCAGGGCATCACGCTGCTCGAACATACCGCCGGCTACGCGCAGTTCGCCAATGGCGGCAAACCGTGCAAGGCCTTACGCCATCGTCGAGATCCGCAACACCCACGACGAAATCGTCTATTCCCGCGACCGGGATGAGCCGCCGGCAGAAGCAGATTTTCAGCGCAGCGCGTGATCGAAGACGCTGAATCAGCATGCTGCGAAAAGGTAATTACCGAGGGCACCGGCAAGGCGGCAGCAGCTCGACTTCACCAACGTCGGCGGGCAAGACCGGCACCAGCTCGGCCTATAAGGATGCGTGGTTCATGGGCTTCACCGGCCAGCTACGTGACTGGCGTCTGGTATGGCAACGACAACTTCACGCCAACCAATAAGATGACCGGCGGCAGTCTGCCCGCGCAAACCTTCAAGGCTTTCAACATCGCCGCGACGACCGATATGAACATCCCGCGCATTCCGGGGGTAGACCTCCATCCGCGTCAACAGGAAGAAGTGGCGCGCCAGGAGCAAGTGCGCCGGGAAAATCCCGCCCTGGCGGCTGCCACCGCCTCGCAACCAGCCGCCAGCGTGACGCGATGGATGCCGCCGCGCACGAAAACCTTCGTGACCAATCTCAACAAGCTCTTCAAAGACACGCCGAAGCTCGATGAACCGCTGCCGGTTCCGAACCGTGGTGCGTCGCTTACTCCGGGTGGAGCCGAAACGGCGCCACAATAAAATCGCCATCGGCGTGTTCTTGAGCACGCCATCAGTCAACTTCGCCGCGAGACCTAGCCCCTTGAACTTTCTGCTGAAACTTTTCATTTTTGCGGGCGTCACGCTGATCCTCGGTTTCGGCTCGGCGTGGTACATGGTCGAGCGCGGCACCAGCCTTTCGACCGCCTCGATCGGCCCCTGGCGCATTTGGCTCGACGCCGGCAAGCTCGATGCCGAGCCCTATACGCGCGCCCATATGGCCCGTTCGGGGCAAATGCCCATCACCACCACCAGCGCGCTGCATTTCACCACCACCACCGACAGCGACGGCCGCAAGCTCTACCCCAGTTGCGATTATGAAATCACCGGACGCGCCTTCAACGCGCTGTGGTGGAACCTGGCGGTGTACGATCCCAGCGGCCAGCCCATACCCAACAAGGCCGGCCGCCACGCCTTCAGCAGCAAGAACGTCGCCATTCTGCCGGACGGAACGTTCAAAATCCGGCTGGCGCCGCGCACCCGGCCCGGCAACTGGCTGCCCTCGGGCGACGGCTCCAGCGTCGTGCTCCAGCTCAGCGTCATCCGGCCGGCGAGCGCTCCGGTGAGCGGCATGCAACGGTCGAGAGGGGATTTGCTGCCGCAGATCCGCCGGGTGAGCTGCTGATGCTGCGCAATTTCGACATCCACCGCGTGCTGCGGTCCCTGCCGCCCATTCCGTGGCAGAGGATTTCCTGGATCTGGGTCACGGCGTCCGTGAGCCTTGCCGGCATCATTCACGTCGTCACCGTGCTGATCCTGCCCTATATGGCCGAGCGCGACGGCTGGGCCCGGCTCAGCGCCGTTACCCCCCTCAATCAGATGGCCGTGCTGGATACCGCCGGGAAAGCGAAGTTCCCGGTGCCGTTCATGGCCCCGGATGTCGTTTACGCCGCCTGCCGGTTCGACCTGACCGAGAAGAACGTCGCAGTGAACGTCAGCATTCTCGACCCGACCTGGATGCTGGCGGTGTACACGCGCCACGGCGAGAATTTTTACGTCATGTTCGGCGCCGATGCCAAAACCAGAGACACGCGCATGCTGCTGGTGCCGCAGGAGCGGCTGGCGCGGGAAACCGTGTCGGACAAAACCGAGGAAGGCGACGATCAGATCCTGGTGATTTCGCCAGCTCTCACAGGGGTGGTGATGCTCCATGCGCCGGTGCGGGGCGATGTTTTCATGACCGCGACCGGCGAAGCGCTGAAATCGGCCGTGTGCGAGCCGCAGAAGCCGACTGATGCGCGGGTGCTGGCCCGTGCGCCTGAGCCGCTGCCTCCGCCGAAAGCGGAGCGCAAGCCGCGCAAACCCCGGCGCGCTGACCCGGAAGATTGATTGCGCGGCATTTCGCAGCCCGGCGCCCCGCATGACCTGTGCCCGGCTATTGCATGCATCGCCCGTGCGGCCAGCGCTCCTACTGAGCCGCCGCCTGCACAACCGCCGCCAGCATCGCTTTCATCCCATTGAGGATATTTTCGTTCGCGCCGCCCAGCCCATGACGCCGGGCCAGCCACGCCGGATCATTGAACGTCAGCCAGACCTGCCCCGCCGCATCCTCCCACGCCAGAACCTTGAGCGGCAGGTCCAGGCCGGCGGTTTGCTGCTCCTGCATGAGCGGCGTGCCGCCCTTGGCATGGCCGAACAGCAGCAGTTCCGTGGGCCGCAGGTCCAGACCAGCCGCCGCCGCGCCGGCGCTGTGGCCGATGCGGGCGAAGACGTTCAGCCCCTTTTCCACCACGGCCGCCGCGAGCCGGTCCATAGTCTCCGCGACGGAATATTTGCTGGCGGCGGTAATCAAGCCGTTGGATTCCATATCATTTCCCCCTTGTCCCGCTATTCCGCGCCAGGCCAGACGCCCGGCCGCGTCAGCTGGTGATAGATATAGGCGAACGCGATGAGCAGCAGCGCCCCCGTTATGACCGGCGCGAACAGAAACGTCCAGGGCGCGCCGGCCGTGACGATAATGACGCCGTTTGCACCGGCGGGCGGATGCAGTGTATCCGTGAGCAGCATCAGCGCGATGCTCAGCCCAACGGCGGCGCCCGGCCATGCGCCCAGCAGGCCCAGCACGGCGAACCCGCTCAAGGCCGACAGCACATGGCCGCCGAGAATGCTGCGCGGACGCGCCGCCCCGCTCTCCGGCGCGGACATCACCAGCACGATGGACGTGGTGAACGGCACGGCGTAGAGCGGCATCCCCGCCCATCCGGCCAGCGCCACCATGATGGCCGTGGCGATGCCGCCGCCCGTGCCGGCGATGACCGCCCTCCGCCAGACGGCCCGCCGCGTCTGATACTCCGCCGCAAGCCGGAGGCGGAGCCGCACCAGCACACCCGGCGGATGCGCGGTCCGCTCGCGCCCTGCGCTATTCCTTAACTCCGTATTCCTGTACACCCTCTTCGTTCCCGTAATACTTATACGGCAGGAACTTGCCGCTCATGGTGATTTTCACGCGGTCGCCTTTCGGGTTCGGCAGCCGCTCGATTTCCATGTCGAAATCAATCGCCGACATGATGCCGTCGCCAAACTTGTCCTCGATCAGCGCCTTCCACGCAGGGCCGTTCACCATCACCAGCTCATAAAAGCGGTAGATCAGCGGGTCCGCCGGCGGCATCGGCGTGCCACGGCTGGGCACCTCGTTGAGCATGCGCTCTTCCAGCTCGTTCAGGCCGAACAGCGCGGCGGCCTTCTTCGCCAGCGGCTTCACCAGCTTCATCTGCCCCAGCAGCGCGCCCGTCACCAGCACCGGCGACATGCCGCCGATTTCGCCGCAGATGTGCTTCCAGCTCCAGCCCTTGGCCCGCTTGATGTCGAGAATTTTTTCCGTGAGTTCTTCGCGCTTCATGATGTTTCTCCCTTCAGGATGCTAACGATGACGAGGCTTCGAGCCGGCTGCGGGCCATGGGGTGTCCGTGAGCCGCCACGCTCGGTTCGGGGATCGCCGGATTGATCAGCGGCGGGTGACGCGCGTCCCACTGGCCCGCGGCGATCTCCTCGCCGAAGCTCTTGGAGCGCGAAATGAGGAAGTCGATGATGTGGTTGCGCACTGGGTAATAAGTCGGATGGCGGTGAACGTCCTGACGTGTGCGCAGCTTGGGCAGCGGATTGGCCACGATCTCGGCGATCTTGGCTTCCGGCCCGTTGGTCATCAGCACGATCTTGTCGGCGAGATAGATCGCCTCGTCCACATCGTGGGTGATGAGGAACGCCGTCTGCCCCGTCTCCAGGCAGATGTTGCGCACCTCGTCTTGAAGCGAGCCGCGTGTCAGCGCGTCGAGCGCCGAGAACGGCTCGTCCATCAGCAGGATTTTCGGGTCGATGGACAGCGCGCGGGCGATGCCGACGCGCTGCTTCATGCCGCCGGAAAGCTGCGCCGGCTTGCGGTCCGGGCGCCGCCTCGAGGCCGACGAGGCGGATGGCCTCCACGGCCTTGGCCTTGACCTCGGCACGCGACCACTTCGGCCAGCGCGAGGCTCACGGCATAGGCGACATTGCCGAGCGCGCTCTTCCACGGCAGTAGCGCGTGGCTCTGGAAGATCACGGCGCGGTCGAGCGACGGCCCCCGATCGACCTTGCCGTCCACGATGATCACGCCCGTATCTGGCCGTCGAGCCCGGCGAGGATGTTCAGCAGCGTGGTCTTGCCGCAGCCCGAGTGTCCGATCACCGCCACGAACTCGCCGCGCGCCATCGACGAACCAGAGATCTTCGAAGACCGTGCAGACGCCGCCTGGGACGGGTAGGCGCGCGAGATGGCTTCGATTGGAAGTATAGGGTGTCATGGCTCACTCCTGAAGGCTGACGAGGCGGCCCAGACGGGCGAGGAGCTGGTCGAGCAGCATGCCGACCAGCGCCGATGACGAGGATGGCGGTGATGACGTTGGTGATCGACAGGTTGTTCCACTCGTTCCAGACGAAGTAGCCGATGCCCGTTCCGCCAACCAGCATCTCGGCCGCGACGATGACCAGCCAGGCGATGCCGATGGAGATGCGCATGCCGGTGACGATCATCGGCGCCGCGGCGGGGAGGATGACGGTGAACGCCTTGCGCCAGGGGAGACCTCCAGCGTGCGCGCGACGTTCAGCCATTCCTTGCGCACGTTGGCGACGCCGAAGGCCGTGTTGATCAGCATCGGCCAGATGGAGCAGATGAAGATGACGAAGATGGCCGAGGCGCCCGAGTCCTTGATGGTGTAGAGGGCCAGCGGCATCCAGGCGAGGGGCGAGATGGGCTTCAGCATCTGGATGAACGGATCGAGCGCCCTGCTCGATCAGCGGCGACATGCCGATCATGAAACCGGCGGGAATGGCGACGACCATGGCCAGCAGATAGCCCGTCATGACCCGCAGGATGGAGTAGCCGAGCTGAATGCCCAGCCCCACGTCGTTGGAGCCGCGCACGTAGAACGGGTCTTTCAGGTGCCCCCACATGGCGGCGGCCACGTCGAGGGGGCCGGGCATCGCCGATTTGCCCTGGGTGGCGGTGAGGCCCATCAGCTTGGCGTATTCCGGGTCCATCGTCTGCCCGCCGCCGCCGCCTGAGACGGCGACGTGCCAACGAGCAGGAAGACGGCCAGCAGACAAGAGCGAGAGCACTGGCGGCCCTGAAATTGAAGAATGCGCTTCATCGACTCCTCCTTGAAGTTCTGCTGGAGCGCGCTCATCCCGCTTCACGGCGAAGCTCGCCGCATATTCCTCGGGCTTGGCCGGATCGAAGGTCTTGCCCATCACGGAGAAGGTCTTCGTCGTCGCCGTCGGCGGGGTCAGGCCCGCTTCCTTCATCAGCCGCACCGCGTCGGTCTGCAGGAACACCTGCTTCGCCACGCCCTGGTAATCGACGTCGCCCTTGATCTGGCCCCAGCGCTTCATCTGCGTCAGCATCCAGACGGCGAAACTTTCCCAGGGGAACGGATCGAAGGTGACGCGGTTGGGGTCGTTCTTCACCTGCGCCCAGGCCGTCGGCGTAGGTGCCGGTCAGCACCTGTTCGAGCACGGTGACGGGCGCGTTCAGGTAGTTGGCGGGCGCGATGACTTCGGCGATCTGCTTGCGGTTCTCCGGCTTGGAGGCGTAGGCGCTGGCCTCGATGATGGCGCGCAGCAGGGCGCCGTAAGAGTTGGGCGCGGCGGTGATGAACTCGCGGCTGGCGGCGAAGGCGCAGCACGGATGGCCGTCCCAGATTTCCTTCGACAGGATGTGGTTGAAGCCGACGCCGTCGAAAATGGCCCGCTGGCAGATGTTGTCGGGCGCCAGGAAGCCGTCGATGTTGCCGGCGCGGAGATTGGCCACCATCTCCGGCGGCGGCACGACGCGAAGCTGCACGTCGGAGTCGGGATCGAGGCCATGCTCGGCGAGATAGTAGCGCAGCAGGTAGTTGTGCATGGAGTAGTCGAAGGGGATGGCGAACTTAAAGCCCTTCCACTGCTTCGGGTCGCGTTTGTCCTGGTGTTTCATGGCCAGCGTAATCGCCTGGCCGTTGACGTTCTCGATGGCCGGCACGGCGAAGGGAACCGCCGTCGAGCCGAGCCCCATCGAGATGGCCAGCGGCATGGGCGACAGCATGTGCGCGGCGTCGTATTCCTTGTTGAGGGTCTTGTCGCGGATCACGGCCCAGCCGGCCGTCTTCACCACCTCGACGTTGAAGCCCTGCTTGGAATAGAAGCCCATCGGTGCGCCATGATGATCGGGTGTGGCGCAGGTGATCGGGATGAAGCCGACCTTGAGATCCTTCTTCTCCAGCGGGCCGCCGGCGGCGAAGCGCTTGCGTCGCAGTGCCGATGGGGAACACCTGCGCCAGAGCCGCCGCGGCGGCCGTGGCTGCGCCCACCGCCTTCAGGAAGGCCCGTCGCGTCGCATCGTTTGGAAACATGGCCCGCATCACGGCGGTCTCGACGACGCGCGTCAGTTGCGCCTCCTCGCCCTGGACGGCCGTGGCTGCGCTCGGCGGCGCGGTCGTGCTCGGACTGGGAGGCGTGCTTGCCGCAGGAGCAGCCGCCGTTTGCGCAGGCAGCTTCGAAGCGTTGAAGGGATTATCGAAAATCGCCATGTTACCAATCTCTCCTTGGATTGTCTGACTTGCGGCTTCTCTGTGTAAGGATCAGGCGCTGGCGGTTTCCTCCGCGATGCGTCGGCGGGCGAGCATGTGCGCGCTGGCGTTGTCGATGGCGTCCACGGCCTGACGAGACGGCCACCGCGGCGGTATTCGACGGCGAACGGCCCGACGCCGGGCTCGCCTTCGACGGTCACGTCGTCGCCGGGGCTGAACAGGCCGGCGATTTGCAGCTTGGTGCGGTACTGGTCGGACCAGAACCACGGAACCGGATCGTGCGCCACCGGCTGGCCCATGATGGCGGCGGCCACGCATTTGGCCTGGTCGATGGCGTTCTGCACGCTTTCGAGGCGCACGGAGCGGCCGTAGCGGCGGCTGTCGAAACGGGCGCAGTCGCCGCAGGCGTAAACGTCCGGCGCCGAGGTCCGGCCGTGGACGTCCACCATGATGCCGTCGCTGACGTTCAGCCCCGCGTCCGCCGCCAGTTCCGAATTGACCGCCGCGCCCACGGCCAGCAGCACCGCGTCCGCCGCGATACTGCGCCCGTCTTCGAGCTGAACGCCGGTCACACGGGTTTCGCCGGTTAGCCCCGCGACCCGGACTTGTGTGAGGATTTCAACGCCGTTCCCCCGGTGCAGCCCGTCGAAGAAGGCCGACACCGGCTCGGAAGTGACCCGTTTCAGCACGCGATCTTCGGCCTCCAGCAGAATGACACTTAAATGCATTTGACGGAGTACCGCTGCAACTTCGAGGCCAATGTAGCCGCCGCCGATGATGACCACGCGGGAAACGCCGGGGAGCGCCGCCCGCAGCGTCTCGATATCGCGCGATGCCCCGCACGGAGAAGACACCGGCCAGCCCCGCGCCCGGCAGCTTCGGCAGACGCGCCCGCGTGCCCGTCGCCAGCACTGCCGCATCGAAGGGCATTTCCTGGCCGTCGGCGAAGATCACCGTGCGTTTCCGCACGTCCAGCGCGCCGGCGGAGCGTCCCAAAACGAGATCAATGCCGCGCGTTGCATAAAATGTAGGCGGCCTGAGATATAAGCGGTCAGCACTTACGCCGTCCTTCAGGAAGGTCTTGGACAGCGGCGGGCGCTGATAGGGGGGGTGCGGTTCATTGCCGATCAGCGTCAGAGGCCCCTGGTGGCCCAGTTCCCGCAGGCTCGTGGCAACCTGCGCCCCCGCCTGTCCAGCCCCGATGATGACGATTGAACCGCTCATGATGCTCCCCTTATCCCTCGTGTTACGCCGGCATCTCCGCCAGCATTTTACGCAACTGCTTGGTAGCAGGCGTGACGATGGCGACGAAATAGGCCTCGCGCAGACGCCGCTGTGCGGCACCTTGGATGACGTAGCCCCGCGCGCCCTGATGCAGCATGGCGGCGTGCGCCGCGGCCACGGTGGCGTCACCGGCGACGAGCCGCGTCTTCGAGCACCTTGCGCCAGTAGCCGGGATCGGTCTCGAACGGCGTTTCGCAGAGCTGAGCCACCGCGCGCGCATTTGGCCGAGCTGCTCGCGGAACTGCTCGGGCTGCTCGGGCAGGTATTTGTTCACATGGCCCAGCGGCCCTTTCACCTGCTCCATGAGCTGGATGGCGCCCTCGATCAGTCCGAACGCCATGCCCGCCTGAAGCAGAATGAAGCCGGCGCGGATGCGTTGCATGTATTCGTCGATCGGATCGGCGAGCGATCGACGTCGTCGGAGATGAAGACGTCGCGCATCTGCACGGCGAAGGTGCGCGTGCCGTCCAGCGCCACGAACTGGGTGTTCTGCGCCAGCGTCAGGCCCTCGGAGGCGCAAGGCACGATGGCCATGACGAAGTGGCCCGGCTTGTCCTCCAGTTCGAACACGGCGCCGAAATGGTGGTCCGGCCCGAGGTTCGACACCCAGGGCAGCACGCCTTTGACCGTGTAGCCGCCGGCGACGCGCTTGCCCCGCAGCTTGACCGGCTCGATGCCGGAAAAATGCTTCACCGGGTTGGACAGGCCGGTGCCGCCCAGCACCTCGCCCTTCGCCGACCTTGGCCAGCAGGCTGGCCTTCAGCCCCTCGTTGGAGGAAGCCGCGATGTACCAGCCCAGCGCGTCCTGGCACCACATGCAGAAGGCCGTGGACAGGCAGGCTTCGCCCACGGCGGACATGGACTCAATCGCCGCGCTCAGGCTGAAAGGCGTGCCGCCGTTGGGCAAATGCTGAGCATAGGCGCCCGCCTTGCCGAGCTTGCGCATGACGTCTTCGGGGTAGACGCCCTTGGCGTCGATGTCCGCGACCAGCGGCGCGAGGTCCGTGCGGGTAATGGCGTGGCACTCGTCGATAAGCGTTGCATGCGGTGTGGAAATGCGTGTGGGCAGGTTCATGCGTCGGCCTCCGGCTGACAAAACACTGGCTGAGGGCGCGGGGAACCGGAGAGGACTGGCCCCCCGCGCGGCTTCTCAGGCGAGCGCGACTTCGAGATTGACGGGGCGCGTCAGCGTGTTGGCGACCGGCGACCACACCTGGCTGTGGGCGATCAGCTCCTCCAGCTCGGCGCGCGGCCGGTCGGCCTCGAACGTCACCTTGACGCGCACGTCGGTGAAGCCGACGGGCTTTTCGGAGATGTCGCCGACGCCCCAGACGGCGGTGATGTTGAGGTCGCCCTCCAGCTCCAGTTCGAGCTTGAAGCACGGTGATGCCGCGAGCCACGGCGTTGGCGTGAATGCCGACGGCGAGGCAGGAGCCCAGCGCGGCCAGCACCGCTTCGGACGGATTGGGGGCGGTGTCGTCACCCAGCAGGCCCGGCGGCTCGTCGATGACATGGGGCGGAAGCGAGCGGACAAAATTCAGGTGGCGGAAGCGGCCTTCGGCCACGGTCTTGCACTTCAGCGTCTTGATGACATCCGGGTTGGCTTTGCCGGCGGCGATGAGCTTGTCGAGGCCTCCTTGTCGATCGGGGCGAGGCAGCCCGTCGGAGTGAGGCAGGCGGTGACGGCTGTCTTTTGTTGACCATTCATCGAGTGTGCTCCATTTTCTAAACGTGGTCAGGAGGAAACAGACCGTTTTGTTTTCGCAAGCATCGTGCCAAACGGCATTCTGGGGAAATTTTGTTAGAAAACAGACATATAGCGGAATTGCCCCAAGGATGCCTTACCGCCGCCGGGGAATTCCTGCCTGCATTCGGGCGCCAGTTGCCTACGAAAGCGGCAAACGCGAAATGTGCGGCGGCATGCGTCTTGCAATTCCAGCGAAGCGGGGTTTACGTGAGAGGAGATACAGTCATGCCAAGCCTGTCAGGAGTAGATGCCGCCAATGATCACTGATGTCATTCACGCCGAGGCGAAGCAGAACCCGAGGGAGCGCCTGATCGAGGCGGCCACGGCGCTATTCTGCCAGCATGGCATCAACGCGGTCGGTGTAGACGCTATCGTCGAGAAGGCCGGCATCGCCAAGACCACGCTGTACAAGCTGTTCGGCTCGAAGTACGGGCTGGTCGAGGAAGTGCTGGACGCGGAGGGCAAGGCCTGGCGCGACTGGTTCATGGAGGAGACGAAGAGCGGCGGCGCCACGGCGCGTGAGAAGCTCGGCGCCATATTCCCGGTGCTGTCGCAGTGGTTCCGGCAGGAGCGCTTCTACGGCTGTCCGTTCATCAACGCCGTCGGCGAGCACGACAAGTCCAACGATCAGATCCGCACGCTGGCGCTCAACCACAAGCGTCAGGTGCTGGCTTACATCCGCGCCCTCATCGTCGAGGCCGGCGCCGCCGATCCCGATCTGCTGACCCACGAAATCGCGCTGCTCATGGACGGCGCCATCGTCGCGGCCATGGTGACGAAGGATGCGGGCGTCGCGGACGTGGGGAGCAAGGTTGTGGCGAAGCTGCTGGAGTCCCAGATTGCCGGATGACAGCGGCGCCCGCGTCCCGTCCCCCTTCGCCGCATCATCCGCCGGTATCCGCCTCCTCGCGCCACTGCAAAGGCAGGCGCAGCCCCGGCGGCTGGGTGCGCAGATGATAGATGCGGTGGTAGAAATGGTTGCGTAGCTCGTCGCGGCCGATGCTGACGACAGCCGTCCCCGCAAGCTCGGTCTCGAAGATGGATTGCACGATCTGGCGCGCCTCGTCGTCCAGCGCGCTCATGGATTCATCCTCGATCACCCATTGCGGGGCGTGGAGCAGCACGCGGACGAAGGCGATACGCTGCTGCTCGTCGAGCGGCAACTCCTTGTCCCAGCGCGCCACTTCGTCGAGGTTGGCCGCGCGATGGCCGAGACGCAGGCGTTCCAGCGCCGCCCGCACGGCGGTATCGCTGAATTTGCCGGGCGCGGGATAGGTCAGCACATCGCGCAGCGTGCCGAGCGGTATATAGGGGAAGTGGGGCAGAAACATTATGCCGCCGCGCGGGGGCGCCTCCACTTTGCCCGCTCCCCATGGCCAGAGGCCGGCCAGTGCCCGGAAAAACGTGCTCTTGCCGCAGCCCGGCCCGCCATGGATGAGGACGTGTTCGCCGGCCGCAACGCTGAAATCCGGCTCTTCTAGCGTGATGCGGCCGTTGGGACAGGAGACGGCAAACTCCGCATTAGCGGCGAGCCGTTCGCCCGTATCCTCAACCAGCTCGATGCGTCCGGCTTCGCCCCCCAGCGTGTTCAGCCTGCCGAGATTGTGCCGGTAGGCGATCACCCGCCAGGACATCGCCTGCCAGGCTGCGATATTGCCGTAGTTATCCACATACCACCTGAGCGACGACTGGACCTGATTGAAGGCGCCGACCACCATCATCAGCGTGCCGAAGGACAGCGTGCCCGCGAAATAGCCCGGCGCCGTCACGATGATCGGGAAGACGATGGCGGCCCATCCGTAGCTGGCCGTCACCCAGTTGAGCCGGGCATAGCGGCCAGCCAGCCGGCGCATCACCGCGAGAACGGCGTCCAGCCGGCCGCTGACGATGCGCGCTTCGTCCTCCTCGCCGCGATAAAGGGCGATGCCCTCGGCGGATTCATGGGCGCGCACGATGGTGAAGCGGAAATCGGCTTCCTTCGCCCGGATTTCGTCGTTGAGCGCGGCGAGCGGACGCCCGACCCGCCATGTGAGCCACGACCCGGCCAGCGCGTAGGCCAGCGCGCACCACACCATGTATCCGGGAATGGTGAACGAGGTGCCGTAAGCCATGAAGACGACATTTTCCGACAGCGTCCACAGCACGCCGATGAAGCTCAAGAGCAGCAGCGACGCTTGCATCAGCCCCACGCAGAAATCGGTGGTGATATCGGTGAGGCTGCGGGCGTCGTCCTGGATGCGCTGATCGGGATTGGCGCCCAGGCTGCCGGTGAGCGGCATCAGGTAGGCGCGGTTCGGCTTGAGCCATTCGGCGAGCACGTCGCGGGCGATGGCTTCGCGCATGCCGATTTTGATGAGCGAGTTGACCCAGCCCTGGGTGACGTTGAGGACCAGGAGAAAACCGGCGATCAGCGCAAAAACGCCGAGCTGATTCAGGAAACCCGGCAGGTTGCGCTGGGCAAGCGCGTCGTAAAATGCGCCGCTCCACTCATTCAGACGGATCTGGCTGGCCGCATTGATGACGAGGATTGCGGCCATCACCAGGGCCAGAGCCATGAGCCTGCGCCGTCCGCCCGCCCTGGCGACGATGCCGGTCAGGGTTCGCAGGCCGTCCAGAATGCCGGTAAAACCATTGCGTGCGTTTTGTTCCATGGAGCCCCCCAGCGAAGCATTGCCGCTCCCCGGCATCATGCTCCATTGCCGGCCGCAATGTCACTGTGCGGTGCCGCAGGGAATAGGTCCGGCAGTGCAAAGCGGACGGCCAGTCAGTCCCGATTCGCGGACCGACGCTGATAAAGATCAATCCGGCCGTTCACAAGAGCGGTACTATCCCTCCATTCGTTCAACCCGATCGGGGAGTACCCAATGGAAGACATAGAACGGCTTTTGAAAACAACCGTCGAGGAACTCGACCGCTTGTTGAACGCCAAGAATGTGCTGGGTGAGCCGATCGAAAAAGACGGCGCCACCATCATTCCGATGGTGAGCTATGGCTTCGGCTTCGGCGCAGGCGGAAGCACGGATGAAAAGAAGACCCAGGGCGGCGGCACTGGCGGGGCCGGTGGAATCAAGCCGGTTGGCGTGATCGTTATCGATAAGCAAGGCGTGCGCGTTGAAGCCATGAAAGGAACGGTCACAAGCCTAGTGGAAGCGCTTGGCGAAGCCGCCGTCCATGTCATGGAGCGGTCGTCAGCGCGTGAGGGCAAGACGGGGAAAGAGTAGGTTACGGCCAATATGCCGGTGGCGCTCTGGGCTGTACTATTGGTGCTGGCGGTTCCAGTGGTGCTCCTGATCGCGGCGCTGGTGACGCCGGTGAAGCTTGACTGCGCAGCGCGCTCGGCGCCGGAATTGCGGCTGACGGTTATTGCGCGCCCGTTCGGTGGCCTTACGCCGCCGATCCGGATTTATGACAGCGCCCGCAAGCGCGTGAGAAAGAAACCGCCGCCGGCAAAGCCGGAGAAAAAGCCGCGCTCGTCTCGTCAAGGGCTGGCGAGAGTTCGCCGCGCAATCGCGAAGCCGCAACTTTTGATTGATTTGTTGCGGCCCATCCGCATCGAACGCCTGATGATCGATGCGGACATCGGCTTCGCTGACCCTGCCAGTACCGGCGAGTTCTACGGCATGCTAGCTCCGGTGATTTACTCCAGCTCCCCGGATTCCGTTGTGTCAGTTGCGGTGAGGCCCGACTTTTCCGGGCCGCGCGCTTCCGGTGAGATCATCGCAAAGCTGAGCTTCATTCCGGTGGCGTTTTTCCCGCCCGCCGCCCGGTTCGCGTGGCGCGTATTTGGACCATACTCATGAAAATCAGCATCGAGTTGGACAAAGTCATCTGCGCCGGCGAAGTAGCGATTGCCGCCATCGTGAAAACGAGTGTCCATTGTAGCGGGCGCTTTCACGTTCTCTCAATTCTCGGCTCTAAGCGGCCCGTTGCACTCCTCGTCCGCCGCCATGATGTGACTACGGCGTTTGAAATCGAT
Source organism: uncultured Alphaproteobacteria bacterium (assembly GCA_963827885.1). Classification (GTDB taxonomy): domain Bacteria; phylum Pseudomonadota; class Alphaproteobacteria; order Rhizobiales; family Rhodomicrobiaceae; genus CAWHDD01. The sequence continues at coordinate 404,449 of CAWHDD010000004.1, forward strand.
GGCCGCCGGATTGATCTCGACGCCTTTGAAACGCGCTATCCGGGGCAGCGTGAAAAATTCGAGCGCCTCGCTACGAAATGCCGAGGAAGCGCTTGACCGCAACAACCGATTGCGCCGCATCCTCCTCCTCAGGCGCGTGGCCCAGTTCTTCGAAAACCGTCAAGGCGCTGCCCGCGATTTCCCGGTGAAACCGCTCCGCGTCACTGGGCGGTATCAGCCGGTCCCGGCCTCCCCAGATGATCAGCGTTGGCATTTTCAATTCGGGGATGCGCCTGGATTGATGGCTGGGCGCCCGCTGCCGCATCCGTTGGATCAAAGCGCGCCGGTTGCCCTCCCGCTGGGTGAGGTCAATGGCGCGGTCAATCATTTCCCGAGTGACCTTATTGGGGTCGCCAAAGATGTTGCGATAGCCCTGCTCGACGAGAAAGCGCGGCAGCATATTCTGCATGAGCCAGCTAATTCCGGGGAGTTCCAGAAGCATCATGCCGATAGGGCTCGATTGCGGATAAGTGCCGTAGCCGCCGGAGTTGACGAGAATGAGCTTGTCCACGCGCTCAGGATGAGCAAGCGCCGCCCGCCACGCGACTGTCCCGCCCAGGGAGTTGCCGCCTACGATACAGCGCTGCACCTGGAGTTTGTCCAGGACGGCCACGAGCAGCTCAACGTCCCGCCCCACATTGTAAATCCCATCGGGAGACGGCCCTGTCAGCCCGAACCCGGCCATGTCGTAACGGATCACACGGCGCTTGTCCTTCAAGGCGGCCGTCCAGCCGTCCCACGCATAGAGCGACGACCCGGTGCCATGCAGCAGCACGATTGGGCTGGGATCATCCCGTGGACCTTCATCGCGGATATGAACCTGCATGCCGCCGGCGCTGATGAACGCCGAAGGCGGTTGCGCCCAGCGGGGTTTGAGTTCTTCAACCGGCTTCTCGGGCACCCAGGTAAGGGCAACAAAAATGCCGCCGGAAAGCACGAGAAGCACAGACAGGGCGATGAACAGTGTCAGGAACGTTTCCATGGGATGAATGACCTTGGCTGCGCTGGGCGACCGGATAAAAGGCGCCTTCAGCCGCTTGAAATGTTGCGCACTATCAATATGAGGCGGCATGCCCTCGGGGTTGCCTGACGAACTCCCCTGTGGTGATGGTGAATGCGCATCACGGCTTGAACAGTTGCCACAGCGGTTTTCCCACCAGGGAGGACAGCTTTACCATGGTATCTATGCAAATGTTGATATCGCCATTCTCAATTTGCGAGACATGTGATTGGGCAATACCTGTTATTCTATGAATATCTCTCTGGCTAAGACGCGCTGCGGTCCGGGCCTCACGGAGGTTTCTACCGAATATGGCCCTCTCTGTTGTGGATTCAAAGCCGGGAGCGGTCGCGTTCTTCATTGGTTTTGTTCCGTGAAGTGCCATTTTTTTAAGAAGGCGAAATTGCGGTGAGGGCGGGTCCGCTTGATTCTATATAGGATATCATATCAATTGTTGCCAGAACGCAATGCATCGCGGGCCATAAATTCGCGAATGGCTGGGCTGCCAGGCGGTCAGAAGGTCAAACGCCCCATTTTCACGCTCGTGCCAGCGGGATGCTGCCTGGGCACGCATCCGCAGCCGCCGTCAATGTGCGGCATCATCGATGGCGCGATGGAACGGACCAGCACGTCGCCGGTTTCCGTGAACAGCCGGAGGGATATGCCGTATTGGCCGCCCGTGCGGCGCGCTACGACGGGAATGGCGAGGGATTGCATCCGTTCCAGCGCAAGCTCGACATTTTTGGTGCCGACATTATTCTCGGGCGCGTTCACCGGCAGAACCGCGGCGCCGCCGAAAATTTTGGCCTCCAGCTCTTCCCTGCAACTGCCGAGCCGCAGCATCGCATCCATCAGCCGGTTGATCGAGTAATCGCCATAGCGCAGGCTCGGCTGGTCCGTGCCGCACCGGGGCAGGACAAAATGATTGATGCCGGCGCAGCGGAGTTCGCGATCCCACAGGCAGACGGCAACGCACGATCCCAGCACGGTTGTCACCACGCTGGGCTCGGCGGAGCAATGGAGGGCGCCCGGCAGCAGGAAGACATGACGCAGGGGCGGTCCGTCGATCTGATCTGCCGGCAGGGTGAGGGTCATCGCCGCCCCGCCTGAATGATTTGCTGCGCGATCAGTTCCAGCGGCACGACCTTATCGGCCGCGCCGCGCTCGATGGCCTCGCGCGGCATGCCGAACACCACCGAGGTCGCCTCGTCCTGGGCGATGGTCGGGCGCCCGCCGTCTGCATTTCCAGCAGGCCGCGCGCGCCGTCGTCGCCCATGCCGGTCATGATGATGCCGATGGCGTTGGCGCCCGCATATTGCGCCGCCGAGCGGAACAGCACGTCGACCGACGGCCGGTGCCGCGACACCAGCGGCCCGTCCTTGACCGCGACGTAATAGCGCGCGCCGCTGCGCTGCAGCAGCGTGTGCCGGTTGCCGGGCGCGATCAGCACCCGGCCGCGCAGCACGGTGTCGCCGTCGGCGGCTTCCTTGACCTCGACCTGGCACAGGCCGTCGAGCCGGTGGGCGAAGGCCGCGGTGAACTTCTCCGGCATGTGCTGCACGATGACGATGCCCGGGCAGTCGACCGGCAGCGCCTCCAGCACCACCCGCAGCGACTCGGTGCCGCCGGTGGAGGCGCCGATGCAGACCACCGTTTCGGTGGTGCGCGCCATGGCGTCGGCCGGGCGATCGGGCGGCGGCAGCATGACGTCGGCGGTGAGCTTTTCGGCGGCGGCGCATGCCGGCGCCGCGGCGCCCGCTGGCGCCGGCAGCCGCCGCAGATTGGCGCGCGCCGCCGCCTTCACGGCGTCGCAGATGCGCACGCTCGATTCGAGCAGGAACTGCTTGCGTGTCGACGCGCGGCTTGAGGATGACGTCGACCGCGCCGGCCTCGAGCGCCTGCGATCAGCGTCGCCGAGCCCTCCTCGGTCAAGGCTCGAGCACATCACCACCGGGATCGGCCGCTGCGCCATCAGCTTGCGCAGGAAGGTGATGCCGTCCATGCGCGGCATCTCGACGTCGAGCGTGATGACGTCCGGCACCTCCTGCTGCGATCCGGCGCGCGGCGACGTAGGGATCGGCGCGCGGTGCCGATCACCTCGATGTCCGGATCGGCGTCGAGGATGTCCGCCAGCGTCTGCCGGACCGAGGCCGAGTCGTCGATGATCAGCACGCGGACAGGTTGGCTCACGACGATCACCTATATCCGGCGAAAGACCGTCGCGGCGACCGGGCTGCAGCGGCAGCCCGAAGCCGGTCAGCGGTTTCCGAATGCCCGAGGAACAGATAGCCGCCCGGGCCGCAGATGATGGCATATCTGGTCCAGGACCTTACGCTGCGTCTGCTTGTCGAAATAGATCAGGATATTCCGGCAGAAGATGACGTGCATGTCGCGTGTCGACGCCATAGGGCGTCTCCATCAGATTGAGGCGGCCGAAGCGCGACCATGCCGGCGCAACTCCGGCACGATGCGCACCCGGTCGCGCGCGCCCTGTCTTCGCGCGCAGCAGATAGCGCTGCCTGAAGCTCCAGCGGCACCGGCTGCGATCATGGCTCTCGGGATAGATGCCGCAGCATCGCCGTCTCGCAGCACCTCGGTGCAGATGTCGGTGGCCAGGATCGGACGCGAAGACCGGGATGGCGCGCGCGAGCTCGGCCAGCACCATGGCGAGCGTGTACGGCTCCGCGCCGATCGAGCAGGCGGCGCTCCAGACCTTGAGCGGGTCGAGCGCGACACCGTGCGCGCCGCGCCAGCAGCTCCGGCACCGCCTGTTCGCACGAGGAAGTGGAAGTGCTCCGGCTCGCGGAAGAAGTCGGTCTTGTTGGTGGTGACGGCGTCGATCAGGTGGACGGACTTCGTCGTCCAGCCCGCCCTCGTCGAACACGATAGCGGCAGTAGTCCGCCAGCGATGCCCATGCCGGTCGCGCGCAGCGCGGCGGCGCAGCCGGCCCTCCACCATGGTCTTCTTGGCTGGCGGCATCTTGATGCCGCTGTAATCCGTGGATGAACTCGGCCAGCCGCTGGAAGTCGCGGACGCTGAGATGATCGAGCGTTTCGATAGCCATGGTTACCTGATGCTGCCATCTTGCTTGCCGGCGCACTCATTGCCGGTGGCTGCGCTGCGGTCAGTACCTTTCGAATTCGCTGTCCTGCGCGTCGCCGCCGGCGCCAAGGTTGAGCGTCAGACCGCTGGAGCTGCCAGAGGTGCTTGCCGGGTTCTCCTTGGGTGCGAGCGGGCGCGTCTTGGCAGCGGCGATGCTGCTGCGCTTTCCTGCGGGCAGCCGTGGTCTTGGCGGATTTCTGCGCCAGGTTGTGGCTGATCTGGAATTTCTGGGGCATGAACCGCCGGGCTGCGCATGGGAGGCTTGCTGGCGCCGCCTGCGGTCCTGGACGCGATCGTCCAACTGGAAGAACGAGATGCTGGCCTGAAGCTGCTCGGCCTGGGCCGCCAGTTCTTCCGACGTCGCCGACATCTGCTCGGCGGCGCTGGTGTTCTGCTGGATGACCTTGTCGAGCTGCTGGATGGCCTGGTTCACCTGATCGGCGCCGATGTCCTGCTCGCGGCAGGCGGCGGTGATTTCCTCCACCAGCTACGCGGTCTTTCTTGATGTCCGGCACCAGCTTGGCCAGCATCTCGCCTGCCTCGCGCGCCACCGTTACCGTTTGGCCGGACAACGTGCCGATCTCGGCGCGCGGCGGTCTGGCTGCGTTCGGCGAGCTTGCGCACCTCGGAGGCCACCACCGCGAAGCCCTTGCCGTGCTCACCGGCGCGCGCCGCTTCCACCGCCGCGTTGAGGGCCAGCAGGTCGGTCTGCCGGGCGATCTCCTGCACGATGGTGATCTTCTCGGCGATGGTCTGCATCGCCTGCACGGCGCGGGTGACGGCCTTGCCGCTGGCTTCGGCGTCGGCCGCGGATTGCCGGGCGATCTTCTCGGTCTGGCCGGCGTTGTCGGCGTTCTGCTTGATGTTGGCGGCCATCTCTTCCATCGAAGCGGATGCCTGTTCGGCGGCGGATGCCTGCTCGGTGGCGCCGGAGGAAAGCTCTTCGGCTCCGGCCGACAACTCCTGGCTGCCCGAGGAAACGTTCTCGGAGGCCGTGAGCGCATCGCCCGACCACCACGCGCAGCCTTTCCACCATATGCAACAGCGCCAGGCCGAGCACATCCTTGTCCGATAGCGGCTTGGCCTCCACCTTCAGATCGCCGTCCGCGATGGCATCGGCGACCTTGGCTGTGGTGCGCAGGTTCTCCAGCATGCGTTTCAACGACAGCCCGAGCGTATCCTTGCCGGAGAGCGGCTTGGCCTCCACCTGGAGATTGCCTTCGGCGATGGCGTCGGCGATCTGGGCTGTGGTGTGCAGATTGGCGGTCATGCGGTTAAGTGCATCCACCAGATCCTTGATCTCGTCGTTGCTCTGGATCTGCACCTGCTGGTCCAGGTCGCCGATCGCGACCGCATTGGCGAGCGCGCTTGCGCGTCCAAGGCCGCGGCTGATGCTCAGCGACACCCAGACGCCGGCCGTGATGGCGATCAGGAGAACCCCTGCCGCCACCGCCAGCAGAATCTGCCGCGCGGTCTCATATTGGCGGCTAGCTTCGGTTTCGGCCCGCTCCATGGACTGGTGATTGAGTTCGATCACCCCGTCGAGAATGCGGCCGATCACGCTCGTCAATTGCTGCGAGCCGGCCATGGAGAGTTCCTTGGCTTCAGTCTGGCCGTTGTGCTTCGCAAGATTGCGGACCTTATCCTGCGTGGCGATCCACGCCTGCCAGGCGGCGGGAATCTCGGCCAGCTTCTGCTTACTCTCGCCGCTCGCGATTTGCTGAAGTTTAATAAGGCGCGAGGAGAACTCGTTGCGCTGCTTTTCGATGTCGGCATCGTATTTGCCGATCTGCTCTGGCGTATCGGAGAGGATCATATTCTTCTCCGACCGCACACTCCGCAGCCGGATGGCGTCAAGCTCCCCAGCGATCTGCGTCTCTCGCACCTGCCCCTTGATCAGGTTTTCCATGGACGCATCGAGTGCTCCAAGGCTGCTGATGCCCAGCCATGCCATGACGCCGGCCAGGACGGTGATGAGGGTAAAGGTTGCGGCCAGTTTCAGTTTGATCGTCGCGCGCATGAGTTCACCTTTCGAATTCGCAAGCCGGCCGCCAGGGGGCAGCCTGCCCAGGGGGATGATGTATGGGCCAGGGCAATGACCTCCCCAGCACCACCGGGACCGCGAATTCCCCGCGTCTGCGCGGTGTGTGATGGAATGCGCTCCGGGGGAGCTGGGGCTGGGCGTTGCATTGCTCAGTATCTTTCAAACTCGGCGTCCTGCGCGTCGCCGGCACCGGTGCTAAGGTTGAGCGCGACACCCATGCCGTTGCCAGCGGGGTTTGCGAGGTTCTCCTTGGGGGCAAGCGGACGCTGTTTGGCAGCAGTTCCCGCGCGCTTCGGCGGTGTAGCCGCGGCTTTGGCGGTGGTCTGCGCCAGGCTGTGGCTGACCTGGAACTTCGCGGCATGAGCCGCCGGTCCGCGCGCCATCCCCATCGCCGCGCCGGCGCTTCTGCCCGCTGCCTGAGCGCCGATGCGGAAGAACGAGATGCTCGACTGAAGCTGCTCGGCCTGCCCGGCCAGCTCTTCCGACGTGGCCGACATCTGCTCAGCGGCGCTGGTGTTCTGCTGGATGACCTTATCGAGCTGCTGAATGGCTTGATTGACCTGATCGGCGCCGATGTCCTGCTCGCGGCAGGCGGCGCTGATTTCTTCCACCAGCGTGGCGGTTTTCTTGATGTCGGGCACGAGCTTGCCCAGCATTTCGCCCGCCTCGCGCGCCACAGTCACCGTCTGGCCCGAAAGCATGCCGATTTCCTGCGCTGCCGTCTGGCTGCGTTCGGCGAGCTTCCTCACCTCGGAGGCCACCACCGCGAAGCCCTTGCCGTGCTCACCGGCGCGGGCCGCTTCCACTGCCGCATTGAGGGCCAGCAGGTCTGTCTGCCGGGCGATCTCCTGCACGATGGTGATTTTCTCCGCGATGGTCTGCATCGCCGAGACCGCGCGTGTCACAGCTTGCCCGCTCGCTTCCGCGTCCGCCGCCGACTGCCGGGCGATCTTCTCGGTCTGGCCGGCGTTGTCGGCGTTCTGCTTGATGTTCGAGGCCATCTGCTCCATGGAAGACGATGCCTCCTCCGCCGCCGACGCCTGTTCGGTGGCGCCCGCTGAAAGCTCCTCGGCGCCGGCCGACATCTCCTGGCTGCCCGAGGAGACATTCTCCGCCGCGGCCAGTGCATCGCCGACGACCGCGCGCAGCTTCTCCAGCATGCGTTTCAGCGCCATGCCGAGCACGTCCTTCTCCGACAGCGGCTTAGCCTCCACCAGGAGATTGCCTTCCGCGATGGAGTTCGCGACATCGGCGGTGGCGCGCAGATTGACGGTCATGCGCTCCATGGCCAGCCCCAGCGTATCCCTGGGAGACTGAGGTTTGACGTCCACCCGCAGATCGCCATCGGCGATGGTGTCGGCAATCTTGGCGGTGGCGCGCAGGTTGTTGGTCATGCGCTGCATGGCGATGCCCAGCGTATCCCTGTCCGACAGCGGCTTGACGTCCACCTGGAGATCGCCGGAGGCGATGGTGTCGGCGGCCTTGGCCGTGGCGCGCAGGTTGGCGGTCATGCGCTGCATGGCGATGCCCAGTATATCCCGGCTGGACAAGGGTTCGACGTCCACCTGAAGATCGCCATTGGCGATGGTATCGGCGGCCTTGGCGGTGGCGCGCAGGTTGGCGGTCATGCGCTGCATGGCGATGCCCAGCGTATCGCGGCCGGACAGCGGCTTGACATCCACCTGAACATCGCCGTTGGCGATGGTATCGGCAACCTTGGCGGTGGCGCGCAGATTGTTCGCCATACGCTGCATGGCGATGCCGAGCGCGTCCTTGTCCGAAAGCGGCTTGACGTCCACCTCCAGATCGCCATCGGCGATGGTGTCGGCGGCCTTGGCGGTGGCGCGCAGGTTGAGCGTCATGCGCTGCATGGCCAGCCCCAGCATGTCCTTCTCCGACAGCGGCTTGACATCCACCTCCAGATCGCCGGCGGCGATGGTGTCGGCGGCTTTGGCGGTGGCGCGCAGATTGTCCGTCATGCCTTGCAGCGCGCCGGCCATTTCGCCAATCTCGTCGCTGCGCTTGGCGCCGGACATCACGAGGTCGAAGTTGCCGGTCGCCAGTTCCATGATCGACGCTTTCAGCCGGTTCAGGGGGCTCACCAATCCGAACAGCACGCCCAGCACGCCGCTAATCACGATGGCCAGCACGATGGCGGAAACGCTCCAGATCAGCGCGTCCGTGGTGCCGGCCTGAGAAGCGGCCTCGGCCTCGATGGCCTTATTCATACGGTTGGCCGCGGCCACCGTTTCCTCGATCTTGGCGCGGTGTGCGTCAAAGGCTTCCGTCAAGGCCGCGTAGGCTTTTTGGGCGGCGTCCATGTCGCCTTTTTCCAGGGCTGGCAGGAACGCGGCTTCGGTCAGCGTCCAGAACTTGGCCGCCGGAGCGTCGGCATCCCTGACCAGCAGGTCGCGGATGTTGGGGTCGATATTCTGCTGCCGCCAGTGATTGTGCCGGCTATTGTATGCCTTGTGCATTTGTGCAAGGCGATCCTGGCGGGCCTTGAAATTCTTGGGATCGTTCAGCGCCAATGTCGCTTCGAGAAAGGGCTCTACGATGTATTGATCCGGGGGCAGGATGTCCGCTACGAGGTCTTTGCCGGCAATAATCTTGTCGTATACCTCTCCGCCCACCCTCAGCTTGTAGCTTCCTAACATGCTGACCGCAATCACGGCGACAAAGCCGCCTACCACCGCGACGCCAGCCATTTTGGTAACCGATGCGATCTTCATGTTTCCGTTCTTTCCGTTAAGAGTCAAAAAATGCTGCTGTGACAGCTCTTTAAGGGCTGGGATGGCCGGCTGGCGACTTGGTTGGCCAGCGGTCTGCCGGGCGAAGCCGGTGATGATGCCGCGGGCATCGCGATGCCCGCCGCTGTTGTAGTTGCCCGGCCGGACCGCCAGAGGCGGCGGCCGGGCGTGTCATCGCTCAGTACCGTTCAAACTCCGCGTCATGCGCATCGCTGGCGCCGCTGCCGAGGTTGAGGGCGACACCACTGCCGGTGCTCGCGGTGCTGGAGGGGTTCTCCTTGGGGGCAAGCGGGCGCTGCTTGGCGGCAGGGGCGCTTCCGCGTTTTGCCTGGGCCGCCGCGCCTTTGGCCGGGCTCTGCGCCAGGCTGTGGCTGACCTGGAACTTCGGGGCATGTGCCGGGGCCCGTGCGGCCCCGCGCGCCATGCCGCCGCTCACGCTTCTCGCCTGATTGTCGAGCCGGAAGAAGGAGATGCTGGCCTGAAGCTGCTCGGCCTGGGCCGCCAGTTCCTCCGATGTCGCCGACATCTGTTCGGCGGCGCTGGTGTTCTGCTGGATGACCTTATCGAGCTGCTGGATGGCCTGGTTCACCTGATCCGCGCCGATATCCTGCTCGCGGCAGGCGGCGGAGATTTCTTCCACCAGCCCGGCCGTCTTCTTGATGTCGGGCACGAGCTTGGCCAGCATTTCGCCGGCCTCGCGTGCAACCGTCACGGTCTGGCCGGACAGCGTGCCGATTTCCTGCGCCGCCGTCTGGCTGCGTTCGGCGAGCTTCCTCACCTCCGACGCCACGACCGCGAAGCCTTTGCCATGTTCGCCGGCGCGGGCCGCTTCCACCGCCGCGTTGAGCGCCAGCAGGTCGGTCTGCCGGGCGATCTCCTGCACGATGGTGATCTTTTCGGCGATGGTCTGCATGGCGGAGACGGCGCGGGTCACGGCCGTGCCGCTGGCTTCCGCATCCACAGCCGACTGCCGGGCGATCTTCTCGGTCTGGCCGGCGTTGTCGGCGTTCTGCTTGATGTTGGCGGCCATCTCCTCCATGGACGCGGAGGCCTGTTCGGCGGCGGACGCCTGCTCGGTGGCGCCGGAGGAAAGCTCTTCGGCGCCGGCGGACATCTCCTGGCTGCCGGAGGAGACGTTCTCCGACGCGGTCAGCGCATCGCCGACCACGACGCGCAGCTTCTCCACCATGTGCTTCAGCGCCAGGCCGAGCGCGTCCTTGTCCGACAGCGGCTTGGCCTCCACTTGCAGATCACCGTTGGCGATGGTGTCGGCGACCCTGGCTGTGGTGCGCAGATTGTCCTTCATGCGGGTGAGCGCATCGGCCAGATCCTTGACCTCGTCGTTGCTGCTCACGGCAATCTGCTGTTCGAGATCGCCAATGGCGATGGCATCGGCAAGCGCCACCGCACGGCCAAGCCCGCGGCTGATGCTGAGCGACATCCAGGTAGCCGCGCTGACGGCGATCAGCAATGCCGCCGCTATGGCTGCGATCAGCAATTGGCGCGCGCCGCTATAGGTTTCGTCGGCATGCGTCTTGGCTTCCTGCATCTCCTTGTGGAGAATACCAGAGAGTGCGTTGACCTGAGCGGTGATGCCATCGGTGATTTTCTTCAGTTCACCGCTTACCAGTTCCTCTGCGTGCTGTTTTGAGTTCTGATGGCCCAGTGCATCAACGCGGCCGTGGATTGCCTGCCATTTTTCGAAACGGTTGTAGAACTGTTCCGCCAGTGTGCGATCTTCTCCGTCAAGCTGGCGCCGGAGGGGATCGCGCTGGGCAAGAATGCCTGAAATCGCCGCTTCCATGGCTTGAGTGTATGAGGCCATGTCCGCGTTGGATGTCGCCATGAACAAATTGCGCTCGTCGGTCTCGATCCGGTAAATCTGCATCAACATTTCCACGGCCGTGGTGCCGGCGTTTGCCACTTCCGGCGTCTGCGGCTGAGGAGCGAGGCGGTCACGGAGCTGGCGAAGCGGCGCTACCATCTCGTCAAGAGCTGCCCGCCCTTCTTTTCTGGAGAGCTGCCAGGCTTCGGCGTTCGTGTCGTGACGCGCCAGCTCGATCATCTTGTCTTGAATTGTGGCGTACTGTGATAGCAGGGTGCGAACAGACACCATCTTTGACTGGGCATCTCCAGAAAGCACCTTGATGCTTTCCTCGACTTGCCCTGAGATGTTGTGGCGGGCCTCGCGTATTTCTTCTTCTAGCTTCTTTATGTGTGCTGGGTCTTGCTCAATGATCAGCTCTTCATCCTTCGACGTCATCTCCAGTAAGTCGTTTTCCAGTTTTTGCACCTTGTCCTGACGTGCTATCGGACCGGTCAAGAGATGATCCAGGCTCTCGTCAATCGTGGCGAGGCTGTTTATGGCGATCCAGCCGCTTATGCCGGACAGCAGGATGACAACGCCAAAGGCAGCGGCGAGTTTTAGTTTAATGGTTGCACGCATGAATTCGTCTTTCTCTCGCTTTCAAAAGTTTAGCCGCTTAAGCGACCGCCTGTTCTGGTATAGGTGTATTGGCTAGGCCATGGCTTCCTCTTCCGAGAAAAGCCGGGCGAGGTTGAAGATGATGACGAAGCGGGCGTCGCGATGCCCGACTCCGCTGATGTAGTCCGAGCGCCAGCGCACACCGATGTCCGGCGGCGGTTCGATATCTCCGGCGCTGAACGCCAGCACCTCGATCACCCGGTCGGCGACCAGCCCGAGAAACAGCGGGCGGCCGCCAACGCTGACCTCCAGCACCAGGATGCGGGTTGTTTCGGTCGGCGGGACGGAGGGCAGGCCGAGCTTGGCGCGCAGATCCAGCACCGGCACGCTGCGCCCGCGCAGGTCGATGAGGCCCAGCATGTAGGGCGGCGTTTCGGGAACGCGGAACACCGGCTGCATGTCGAGGATTTCCAGCACCGCCTCGACCGGCACCGCGAAAACCTCGCGTTCGATGCCGAGCGTGACGAACTGCTGCTCAGAGGTTTTGGAAATTGGTTGCGTCATGGTTCAGTACCTTTCGAACTCAGCGTCCTGGGCGTCGGGGGTGCCGCCGAGGTTGAGCGTGACCCCGCCGTTGCTGCTGCTTGAGGGGTTCTCCTTGGGGGCCAGCGACCGCTGCTTGACGGGAGCAGTCCCGCGTTTCGCCGGCGCTGCCGCGGCCTTGGCGGGCTTGTGCGCCAGAGTACGGTCCATCTGGAACTGCGGCGCGGCAGCGCTGCGCACGGGCTGTCTGAGCGTACCGCCGCCGCTCGCCGCCTTGGACTGCTCGTCGATGCGGAAGAAGGAGATGCTCGCCTGAAGCTGCTGCGCCTGGGCCGCCAGCTCTTCCGACGTGGCCGACATCTGCTCGGCGGCGCTGGTGTTCTGCTGGATGACCTTGTCGAGCTGCTGGATGGCCTGGTTGACCTGATCGGCGCCGATGTCCTGCTCGCGGCAGGCGGCGCTGATCTCCTCCACCAGTCCGGCGGTCTTCTTGATGTCGGGCACCAGCTTGGCCAGCATCTCGCCCGCGTCGCGCGCCGCCGTCACGGTCTGGCCCGACAGCGTGCCGATTTCGGCGGCGGCCGTCTGGCTGCGTTCGGCGAGCTTGCGCACCTCCGACGCCACCACCGCGAAGCCCTTGCCGTGCTCGCCGGCGCGCGCCGCTTCCACCGCCGCGTTGAGGGCCAGCAGGTCGGTCTGCCGGGCGATCTCCTGAACGATGGTGATCTTTTCGGCGATGGTCTGCATGGCCTGCACGGCGCGGTTCACGGCCTGACCGCTGGCTTCGGCGTCGGCTGCCGACTGCCGGGCGATCTTCTCGGTCTGGCCGGCGTTGTCGGCGTTCTGCTTGATGTTGGCAGCCATCTCCTCCATGGAGGCGGAGGCCTCCTCGGCGGCGGACGCCTGCTCGGTCGCGCCGGACGATAGCTCCTCGGCTCCGGCCGACAGCTCCTGGCTGCCCGACGAGACGTTTTCGGAGGCCGTCAGCGCGTCGCCGACCACGCCGCGCAGCTTCTCCACCATGCGCTTCTGCGCCAGGCCGAGCACGTCGCGGTCGGACAGCGGCTTGGCATCGACCCGGAGGTCGCCGTCCGCGATGGCGTCCGCGACCTTGGCCGTGGCCCGCAGATTCTCCACCATGCGTTTCAGCGCCAGGCCGAGCGTGTCCTTGTCCGACAGCGGCTTGGCTTCGACCCGCAGATCGCCGTCCGCGATGGTATCGGCGACGTTGGCCGTAGTGCGCAGATTGGCGGTCATGCGCTGTATGGCCATGCCGAGCATATCCTTAGTGGACTGCGGCTTGACATCCGTCTGGAGGTCACCGTTGGCGATGGCCTCGGCCACATTGGCTGTGGTGCGCAGATTGGCCGTCATGCGTTGCATGGCCAGACCCAGCGTGTCCTTGTCCGAAAGCGGTTTGACATTCACGCTGAGATCACCGCTGGCGATGGTGTCAGCCACATCGGCGGTAGCGCGCAGGTTGTCCGTCATGCCCTGCAACGCGTTGGCCATGTCACCGATCTCATCGGTACGCCCCGCCCCCGACATTGCGAGGTTGAAGTTACCTGTAGCCAATTCCAGGATCGATGCTCTCAGCCGGTTCATAGGGCGCACCAAACCGGCTAGTACACCGAGTACGCTGCTGACAACGATGGCCAGCACGATGGCGGACACGCACCAGATAAGCGTGTCCGTCGTGCGCGCCTGAGAAGCAGCGTCAGCCTCGATCGCCGTGTTCATGCGTTGGGCCGCGGCCACAGCTTCTTCAATCTTGGCGCGGTGGGCGTTGTAGGCTTCGCCCATGGACGCAAACGCCTGACGGGCGGCTTCCATGTCGCCTTTTTCCAGGGCGGGCAGGAACATTCCCTGTGTCAGTGTCCAGAACTTGGCTGCGGGGGCATCTGCGTCCCTGACCAGAAGATCGCGAACATTCGGGGCTATATTCTGTTGCCGCCAGTAGTCGTGCCGCTTATCGTATGCCTTATGCATTTGCGCGAGACGATCTGCGTGGTCTTTGATGTTTTTTACGTCATTTATTGTTAAATTTGCCTCAAGATAAGGTTCAACTATGTATTGATCAGGCGGTAGGATATCAGCGACTAAATCCTTTCCAAGTATAATTCGATCATACACTTCCCCGCCAACTCTTAGTTTGTAGCTACCAAGCATGCTCACGGCAATCACAGCAATGAAGCCGCCAACCACGGCGCTGCCAGCAATTTTTGTAACGGACGCAATTTTCATCACTCTCTCTTTTTCATGAGGTGCAAAGCTGTTCAGGCGGCTGAACGTGTGAGGGCGGCGGCGTCCTCGGCGAATAGCCGCGCGAGGTTGAAGATGATGACGAAGCGGGCGTCGCGATGCCCGACGCCGCTGATGTAGTCCGAGCGCCAGCGCACGCCGATGTCCGGCGGCGGCTCGATGTCGCCGGGCGCGAACGCCAGCACCTCGATCACCCGGTCGGCGACCAGCCCGAGAAACAGCGGACGGCCGCCAACGTCGACCTCCAGCACCAGGATGCGGGTTGTTTCGGTCGGCGGGACGGAGGGCAGGCCGAGCTTCGCCCGCAGATCGAGCACCGGCACGCTGCGCCCGCGCAGGTCGATCAGTCCCAGCATGTAGCCCGGCGTTTCGGGAACCCGGAACACCGGCTGCATGTCGAGGATCTCCAGCACCGACTCGACCGGCACCGCGAACACTTCCCGTTCGATGCCGAGGGTGACGAACTGCTGTTCAGACGATTTGGAGATCAATTGCCTCATGACTCAGTACCTTTCGAACTCGGCGTCCTGGGCATCACTGGAGCCGCTGCTGAGGTTGAGGGCGACACCGTTGCCGCTGCTGCCCGCAGGGTTCTCCTTGGGGGCGAGGGGCCGCTGCTTGACCGGGGCGGCCCCGCGTCTTGCCGGTGCGGCTTTGGCGGACTTCTGCGCCAGGCTGTGGTTGACCTGGAACTTCGGCGCGGTGCGGCCAGCCGGGGCGCGCGCGGCGAGCCGTGCCGCTCCGCCGCCCGCCGCCTGCTCGTCGATGCGGAAGAAGGCGATGCTGGCCTGAAGCTGCTCGGCCTGGGCCGCCAGTTCCTCCGACGTCGCCGACATCTGCTCGGCGGCGCTGGCGTTCTGCTGGATCACCTTGTCGAGCTGCTGGATGGCCTGGTTGACCTGGTCGGCGCCGATGTCCTGCTCGCGGCAGGCGGCGGAGATTTCCTCGACCAGCTCGGCCGTCTTCTTGATGTCGGGCACGAGCTTGGCCAGCATCTCGCCGGCCTCGCGCGCCACCGTCACCGTCTGGCCCGAACAGCGTGCCGATTTCCGGCCGCCGCGGTCTGGCTGCGTTCGGCGAGCTTGCTCACCTCCGAGGCCACCACCGCGAAGCCCTTGCCGTGCTCGCCGGCGCGGGCCGCTTCGACTGCCGCGTTGAGGGCGAGCAGGTCGGTCTGCCGGGCGATCTCCTGCACGATGGTGATCTTCTCGGCGATGGTCTGCATCGCCTGCACGGCGCGGTTGACCGCCTCGCCGCTGGCCTGGGCGTCGGCCGACGACTGGCGGGCGATCTTCTCGGTCTGGCAGGCGTTGTCGGCGTTCTGCTTGATGTTGGCGGCCATCTCCTCCATCGAGGAGGAGGCCTCCTCGGCGGCGGATGCCTGCTCGGTGGCGCCGGCGGACAGCTCCTCGGCTCCGGCCGACAGTTCCTGGCTGCCGGAGGACACGTTCTCGGCCGCGCTCAGCGTCTCGCCGACGACGATGCGCAGCTTGCTCGTCCATGGTGTTGAGCGCATCGATCAGATCTTTGATCTCGTCGTTGCTGTGCACCTCGACCTTCTGGTTGAGGTCGCCGGCGGCCACGGCGTTGGCCAGCGTCGCCGGCGCGGCTCAGACCACGGCTGATGCTGACAGCGAGATCCACAGCGCCCGCCGCGCCGCCGATCAGCAGCATGACGCCAGCGGCCGTGCCACCAGCAGTATTGCCGCAGGTCGTCGTATTGCTGATCCGCCGTCGTCCTGCAGCCTGCTTGCAGACAGCGGCGGTTGTTCAGGTCGATCGACTTCGTCGAGGACCTTGACGTCGACTCGTTCGACCAGCTGGGCCGCGCCTGCGCGATATGCACGTCTTGGCCTCTGCGGTGCTGACCGGCATCGGCCAGCTCGCGGACGCGGTCTTGAACCGTATCCACTTCTGCCACGGCGACGGTCAGCCCGGCGAGCTTCTTCTTGCCTTCCGCGCTGAGCGATGCGCCATCAGCTTTTCAAGCTGTGGCGAGAACTAGCGTGCGCGTTTCGTGCAGTTCACGCGTCGTACCTGGCGGCTGGCCTCCGGCGTTTCGGAGAGCAGCATGTTCTTCTCCGCCCGCACCATCTGCAGCACGTCCGCCGTGCAGCTCGTACTCAGCATCAGCCCGCTGCACCGGTCCAGCCGAGCGTGGCGTCAAACGTCGCCATCGACCGAGTCACAGGCTGGAGATGCCGAGCCACGCCATCGCCGGTGCCAGCAGCGATGATGACCGCAAAGGTCGCAGCGAGCTTCAGTCTTGATGGTGACGCGCATGATCCTATCGTCCTTCGTATGGAATCGGATTATCTACGCCGCAGCCCGCGCCGGCGCCGCGGTTCGGCGCCAGCGTCGCGCCTTGTCCGTCCGCGTGGCAGCCGAAGATCGCGCTCGATGTCGAGCACGACGATGAAGTCGTCGTCCGACTTGCCGATGCAGCGGATGTATTCGCGCCGCCAGATCATGCCGATCCTCGGCGTCTCCTCGAGCGCGGCGGCGGCCAGTCTCGGTCACTTCGTAGACCTTGTCGGCGAGGAGGCCGATCGTGGTCTGGTCGCCGTCGAGATCGATCTCGATGACGACGATGCGCGTGTCGATGGTGGACGGGCGCTGCTCGCATGCCGAACTTGTGCCGCAGGTCGGCGAGCGGCACGACCTGGCCGCGCACGTTGATCAGGCCGCTGACGAACGGGCTGGCGCGTCGGCACCTCGGTGACCGGCACGAGATCGAGAATTTCGCGCACATGCGCGGCTTCCAGCGCGAAGACCTGGCCGTCGAGGCTCAGCGTCAGGACTTCGAGGCGCTGCTCGGTGTCTTCAGCTTGCTCATGTTCGTTCCTCCTCACTCATCCGCCGCCTTCAGGCGTTCTTCCTGGACCTGGCCGAACTCGACCAGGTGCGGGACGTCGAGGATCAGCGCGACGGCGCCGTCGCCGAGGATGGTGGCGCCGGAGAACATCTCGATGTCCGCGATGCAGCTTCGACAGCGACTTGATGACGGTCTGGTGGTCGCCGATCACCTGATCGACGACGAGGCCGACCTTCAGGTCGCCGGACGACACGATCACGACCTTCTGGAAGCGCTCCGCGGCGGCGCCTTGGCGGCGAACAGTTCGCGCAGGCGCAGGAACGGCACCAGATCGCCGCGGATGTTGAGGAAGCTGCGGCCGCGCGACTGGGTGTCTTCCTCGGCGCGAGAGCTCGACGCACTCCTCGACCGCTCCGAGCGGCAGCACGTAGCGGCCCTGGCCGACGCGGACCAGCAGGCCGTCGATGATGGCGAGCGTCAGCGGCAGGCGCAGCGTGATCGCGGTGCCCTGGCCGGGCGGGCTGGCGATGTCGATCTTGCCGCGCAGCGCCTCGATGGTGCGCTTGACCACGTCCATGCCGACGCCGCGGCCGGAAAGGCTGGTGACCTCCGTCGCGGTCGAGAAGCCGGGCTGGAACAGCACCTGGAACAGTTCGTCGTCGGTGACGCACCGCGTCGGCGGCAGATCAGGCCGCGTTCCTCGGCCCGCGCGCGGATGCGCTCGCGGTTGAGGCCGCGGCCGTCGTCGGTGATGGTGATGAGCACCTCGGTGCCGGCATGACGCGCCGACAAGCTGGATGCGCCCGATCTGGCGGCTTGCCGGCCGCGGTGCGCGCCGTCGGGGTCTTCGAGGCCGTGGTCGATGGCGTTGCGGATGAGATGGACCAGCGGGTCGTTGAGCTGCTCGATGACGGTCTTGTCGAGCTCGGTCTCCTCGCCCTCCATCGCCAGCTCGACCTGCTTGCCGAGATCGCGCGACAGGTCGTGCACCACGCGGCGGAAGCGCCCGAACAGCGAGCCGATCGGCACCATGCGGATGCCCATGGTGGTGTCGCGCAGCTCGAGCACCAGCCGCTCGATTTCCTCGGCCACCGACGTCATCTGCTGATCGGTGCTGGCGGTGGCGATCTGGCGCAGGCGCGACTGCGCGATGACCAGCTCGCCGACGCGGTTCATCAGCTCGTCGAGCCGCTCGGCGGGGACGCGGATGCTGCGCGGTGGCGCCGACTTCGCGCTGCGCGCGGCTGCGGTGGCCTGTTGCTCGGCAGCGCCGGCAGCGCGCTGACCTTGGCGCGGCGGCTGGCGCTCCGGCGGCTTGACCAGCTGCCGGCCGGCGGGCTGCTGCCGGCGATCGAGCGGGCTGGCGACCGGCGCCGCTGCAGCCGGGCGGCGGCTTTCGCCGTGGCCGGCTCGGCGCCTCGGCATCGATCTGCTCGATTTCGAGCTCCATCTCGTCGCGGACGAACATGAAGACGTCCTCGATGGCGCTGAACGCGGCTGCGGTCGTCGAAACGTCACTTCCCAGCCGAGATAGCAGGCCGTCGGATCGATCTCCTCGAGCGGCGGAATGTCGTCGGTCAGCGGCGCCACCGTCGCCGTGCCGAGCGCGCGCAGCTCGTCCAGCAGCAGCAGCGGGTTGGTGCCGTTGACCATCACGTCGCGCGGCAGGCACATGCGGATGCGCCATGTTGCCAGCGCCGGCGCGGCGGCCGGCAGTCGGCGGACTTCTGGCGCATCGGCGCGGCGCGCGTCGACAATCTGGCGCAGATCGCGCCAGGATGAGCGTCGCCCTCCGCGTTATCGGCGTGCAGTCGGGATCCTCGATCAGGCGGCGCATGTGATCCTGGGCGCGGAGGGCGACGGCGATCAGCTCCCGGCTCGGCGCGCACGTCGCCCTGGCGCACCTGGTCGAACGCGTTTTCGACATGATGGGTGAAGGCGGCGACGGCGTCGAAGCCGAACATCGCACCCGAGCCCTTGATGGTGTGCAGGGCGCGGAAGGCGGTGTCGATCAGGGCGCTGTCGTCGGGCGTCGTGTTCCAGATCGAGCAGCGCCGCCTCGAGCTGCACCAGGAGGTCCTGGGCCTCCTGGCGGAAGACTTCTTTGGGATCGGGTGAGTGTTCACTTGCCCAGCACCTTCTTGGTGACGGACAAGCAGCTGGTCGGGCTGGAACGGCTTGGTGATCCAGCCGGTGGCGCCGGCGGCCTTGGCCTCCTGCTTGCGCTCGGCGTCGGACTCGGTGGTCAGCAGGACGATCGGCACGCCGGTGTAGGCCGGCAGCTTGCGCAGCTCCTTGATCAGGGCGATGCCGTCCATGCCGCGGCATGTTGAGGTCGGTCAGCACCATGTCGATGGCGCTGGCGCGGGCGGTGCGAGCCCGTGCTCGCCGTCGTCGGCCTCGATGACGTGGTAGCCCGCACCAGACAAGGTCAGCTTGACCATCTGCCGGATGCTGGCGGAATCATCGACGGTGAGAATGGTTTTCGCCATTGCCCCCTCCTATTTGAGCCAAAATGTTTGGTCTGCGGCGGGAGAGCCCCCCTTCGGGTTCACCAGTCCGGCATGCAGCAGCGTATCGAGCAGGCTGTCGTCCGCCGGACGGGCGAGCGCCACGGTTTTGCCGGCCGCGGCGGCGGTCTTACGTGCTGAAAGAATGAGCTGGATGATGCTGATGTCGATGCTGGCGGCGCGCGTGCAATCTATGACGACACGGTTGTGCTGACGGACCGCCTCCAGCAGGCTGGAACGGATCTGTTCAGCCTCCCTTATGCCTGCCGCGCCGGTCAGTTCGACCCGCCCGGCATCCCTGGCCCCCGATTTTATGCCCTTTGCCATCATGACCTCTGCGAATGCAATCTTTGGTGTTTTCAGCGCTGGTTGCGCACGCAGAAAATTGCACGCAGGGGTTAAATAAGATTTTAGGCCGGGGCGGTTATCGTCAAAACACGGGGCGGACGATGCTCCGCTGGTGTCTTTGGCCGGGGATGCAAGTCCCTGTGGCGCAGGCGCCAAGTTTGCGGGTATTCAGCAAAGGTTAACGCTATGAGCATGCTTGCGGCGGAGCTGCCGGTTCCAATCCGTTCGATGGCTGGCGGGCACGAGGCGGTTGACTTTCTGCAAGAGTGGCTCGGCCTGTCTGCATTTCAGCGGCGGGCACTGGAGGCATTGATTGCGGAGCTGGGGATCGTTTCCAGCGACGTGGGAACCAACGTCCAGGGGCTTTCGGCGCGTTTTCAGGACATCGTCACCGCCACGCGCCAGCAGACAACGACCGTGCAGGATCTCGTCAGATCAATTCAGCATGTGAAGCTCGATGGGCAAGACATCCCCCTTTCCGAGGTCGCAAAAACCCTCGGAACAACTCTCACCAGCCTTGTCGAAAAGATCACTAAGCTTTCATCGCGCGGCGCGTCCATGTCCAACGCGCTGGACGGCGTGCTGAGCGAGCTGAGGGCCGTTGAGACGAGTGTCGCTCAGATCGACGGCATCAACAGGCAAACCAATCTCCTGGCGCTCAATGCCAAGATCGAGGCGGCCCGCGCCGGGGAGGCCGGGCGCGGCTTCTCGGTGGTCGCCGATGAGGTGCGGGAACTGGCGAAATCGGTCGATAGCCTCGCGGGCGCCATGAAGCGCCAGATCAAGACGATTTCCGGCGGTCTGCGCGACAGTCAGGTGCTGTTGCAGGAAATTGCCACGGTCGAGTTGTCGGACGAGCATCATGACGCCACGGCGCACATCAAGACGGTCATGCGCTGCCTCGTGGAGCAGAACAGTTGCTACGCCGCGGTGCTGGAGCTGACCGCCACGGCAACGGAGCGGATTACGCACGACGTTTCCGCCGCAATCGTCAACATGCAGTTCGAAGACCTCGCCAAGCAGCGGCTGCATAATGTGTGCGATGCGCTCTCCATCATGGCAAAGGCCATGGGCGATCTGCGGCAGCAGTCCATCAACGGTGCAGGCGTGCTCCCTGCCAGCGATGGCGGCGATCACGAGTGGGTTGATCGCATGATCGCTCTATGCACGCTAAGTGAGATGCGCAAGCGGTTGATCGAGCAGGTTCTGGCGGCGGGGGGCATAAAGGCAGTGCCGGCGGTGATACTCGACACTGGTGGCGATGGCGGCGTGGAGTTGTTCTGAAAGCCGCGATCCGGCTGCTTTGCTTGACCGGCCGCGCGTTACTATCTAACGCGTGAGGCACGGCAAATGAGGCGGTCATGTGCGGCAGATTCAGCCAGACTCTACAAGCAGGAAGACATTTTCGCGTATTACGGCTTCGCGGATGACCTGGCGTCGTGGTCCGGCGCCTCCTGGAACCTGGCGCCCACGCAGGACATCGGCGTCATCGTCAAGGCCGCAGACGGCCTGCGGCTGACGGCCATGCGCTGGGGGCTGATCCCAAGCTGGGCGAAGGACGAGAAGATCGGCGGCCGCATGATCAACGCGCGGGCTGAGACGGTGGCGGAAAAGCCGGCGTTCCGGGCGGCCTTCCGGGCGCGGCGCTGCATCATCCCGGCCAGCGGCTTCTACGAGTGGCAGGCGGCGGGGCGCGTCAAGCAGCCCTACTACATCAGCCGCCGCGACGGTCACCCCCTCAGTTTCGCCGGGCTGTGGGAGCGCTGGCGCGACGGCGCGGGGGCGGACATCCTGAGCTGCGCCATCATCACCACCGTGGCCAATGAAGCCATCGAGCCGGTGCACGATCGCATGCCGGTGATCCTTGGCCGGGAAGCCGTTGCTGCGTGGCTGAACCAGGGCGGCGCGGATTTGCTGCAACCCTGCCCGCCGGAGTGGCTGCAACTGTGGCCGGTTTCCCGCCTCGTCAACAATCCCCGCAGTCAGGGGCCGGATCTGATCCGCCGGGCCGATGCGTAAAATGCAACGCATAATGAGATTGCCGGGCGCTGGCGGGTTCGCTACAGACATCTGCCGGGCAAGAACAAGGATAGCACCATGAAGCGCTTTTTCACGCGCGCCGTCATCCTGACAGGCGCGCTTGCGATGCTGATGACAGCCGGAACGCAAACCGCCTGGAGCGAGGGACAAGTGCCAACGACGCTGTTCAAGGTTATTACTGACAAGGACGAAGTTCTCATCGGGCTGAATGCCGGGGAGCTACAGGCGCTGGGCGGCCCGGAGACGAACGCCGCCGGACGGGTGGCGCAGGCTCTGGCGGACAAGAAGGAGCTGACCGTGTGGCAGTATTCGGTCCGCAAGGCTGCCAACGGCGATTTGCAGGTGGCGCCGCTGCACAAGATCGGCCTGCTGGCGAACCATTCGCTGCGCGTCGAGCCCTATACCAGCCCGCTCACCGTCCTCGCGCACGAATAGGGCCTTTCAAATCTTGAGTCTTAAGTTATCGTCGCTCTGTGCTTCGCGAATCATAGCAAGACGGCCGTAAACGGCCTTCGGCGCTGAGTTTTAGGTTATCGTCGCTCTGTGCTTCGCCCAACCGCTCCTTCGCCGCTCCGCGGCTCAGTACACCTGGGCACCGCTGCGGCCACCCATACGGGTGACCTTGCTCGCTCCGGTGCGCAAGCAACGGGGCGGAGACCGCCACGGGTGTTGCGCCTGCCGTCTTCACTGCCCCAAGGTTTCATTCCTTGTTCGGCCGGAAAGCCATTCCTCGTCCCGGCCATGCACAAGCGACATGCTACCGCGCGCAGGACGGGTCAAGGATGCGCGATCTTGCGCACGGCCGGAGGCCGCTTGTCCTTGACGCGTCCGAGCACGGTAGCATGCTGATGTGCGGCGGGGGTTCACGGCAATCGCGCAACCCCCGCTCGAAATTCAAAAGAACCAGATTAAGGACGGCGCGCCGGGGTCTGCCGCCCCGGACGCCCGCGTTTGCCTGTGGTCAGCCCGCCGCTCCCCCTTTGCCGCAGCCGCGCATCACCCTATAGTTCCCCCATGAGCAAGCCCCCCGCACCCTCCGCCGCCCCGCACCGCCCCATCGCGCCCGGCGACCACGTCTATCTCATCGACGGCTCCAGCTACATTTTCCGCGCCTATTTCGCGATGTTCAAGGCGGCGCAGGCGCGCGGCCGCGCGTTCACGCGCTCGGACGGCACGCCGGTCGGCGCGGTGATGACCTTCTGCAACATGCTGTGGAAGCTGCTGCGCGAGGGCAAGGGCGACGAGCGGCGCCCACGCATCTCGCCGTGATCTTCGACCATCCGGGCGAGACGTTCCGCAACGCGATCTACGCCGCAGTACAAGGCCAACCGCGACGCGCCGCCCGAGGAGCTGGTGCCGCAATTCCCGCTCATCCGCGACGCCGTGCGCGCCTTCAACCTGACGCCGCATCGAGCAGCCGGGCTTCGAGGCCGACGACCTCATCGCCACCTACGCGCGCCAGGCGGCCGAGGCCGGCGCGCAGCGTCATCATCATCTCCTGCGACAAAGACCTGATGCAGCTCGTCGGCGCGCGCGTCGCCATGTACGACCCCATGCGGCAACGAGCGGCGCATCGGCGAGGCGGAGGTGCTGGAGAAGTTCGGCGTCAGGCCGGACAAGGTCGTGGATGTGCAGTCGCTGGCGGGCGACTCCACCGACAACGTGCCGGGCGTGCCGGGCATCGGCATCAAGACCGCCGCGGAGCTCATCCAGGAATATGGCGACCTCGACACGCTGCTGGCCAACGCCGCTCGCATCAAGCAGAAGATGCGGCGCGAGCGGCTGCTGGAGTTTGCGGATCAGGCGCGGATTTCGCCGCGAACTGGTGCGGCTGAAGGACGATGTGCCGGTGGAACGGCCGCTCGACGACACGGCCGGCGCGCGATCCCGACCCGGCGGCGCTGCTCGCGTTCCTGCAGACAGATGGAATTCAACACGCTGACCAAGCGCATCGCCGAGGCGCTGGGCGTCGAGGCGGCGCGACCTGCCCGGCGACGGCGCCGGCGGATGGTCCGCACAGCGGCGGAATCCAGCCCGCCGGCGCGGCTCGCTGGCGGAGAAGCCCCAGCGCCACTGGCTCGCCGCCGGGCGCAAAGCGGCCTGCGCCACATCCCGTTCGACCGCTCCGGCCTACGAAACCGTGACGGACCTCGCCCGCGCTCGACGACTGGATCGCCGACGCGACCGAGCAGGGCTTCGTCTCCTTCGACACCGAAACCAACCGCTCGACGCCATGCGCGCCGATCTGTGCGGCGTCTCGCTGGCGCTGGCGCCGGGCCGCGCCTGCTACGTCCCGCTGCGCACCGGCCGCCGGCGACGGCCTCGACCTCGACGGCGCCGGCGCGCCTCACGCAAATCCCGCTCGACGCGACGCGCTCGCCGCGCTGAAGGCGCTGCTCGAAGACGAAAGCGTGCTGAAGATCGGCCAGAACCTCAAATACGACATGCTGGTCATGCGCCGCTACGGCTCCGCATCGCGCCCATCGACGACACCATGCTGATGTCCTACGTGCTGGACGACGGGTCCGGGCGGGCAAGGGCGGCCACGGCATGGACGAACTGTCCGAGCGCCATCTCGGCCACACGCCCATCACCTTCAAGGATGTGGCGGGCACCGGCAAGACGCAGGTCACGTTCGACCGCGTCCGCGTCGCACGAGGCCACCGAATATGCCGCCGAGGACGCCGACGTGACGCTGCGGCTGTGGCACGTGCTCAAGCCGCGGCTCGCCGCCGAGGGCATGACGGCGGTTTACGAGCGGCTGGAGCGGCCCCTGGTGCGGTGCTGGGCGACATGGAGCGCGCCGGCATCAAGGTGGACCGGCCGATGCTGTCGCGGCTGTCGGGCGAGTTCGCGCAGAGCCTCGCCGGTATCGAGGCCGAGATTTACGCGCTGGCGGGCGAGAAATTCAACATCGGCTCGCCCAAGCAGATGGCCGACCTGCTGTTCGGCAAGCTCGGCCTGCCGGGCGGCAAGAAGACCGCCACCGGCGAGTGGAGCACCGGCGCCAACGTGCTGGAGGAACTGGTCGCGAGCGAGGACCTGACCGACGATCAGCGCCGCTGCCGCTGAAGCTGCTGGAATGGCGCCAGCTCGCCAAGCTGAAGAGCACCTACACCGACTCGCTGCCCAGCTACATCGACCCGCAGACCGGGCGCATACACACCTCCTACGCGCTGGCCGTCGACCTCCACCGGGCGGCTGTCCTCCACCGACCCGAACCTGCAAAACATCCCCGTCCGCACGGCGGAAGGCCGGCAGATCCGCACCGCCTTCATCGCCGAGCCGGGCCACAAGCTGATCTCCGCCGACTACAGCCAGATCGAGCTGCGCGTGCTCGCCCACATCGCCGACATCCCCGAGCTGAAGCGCGCCTTCGCGGAGGGGCTCGACATCCACGCCATGACGGCGTCCGAGATGTTCGGCGTGCCGGTGAAGGACATGCCGGGCGAGGTGCGCCGCCGCGCCAAGGCCATCAATTTCGGCATCATCTACGGCATTTCGGCGTTCGGCCTGGCGCAGCAGCTCGGCATCTCGCGCAGCGAGGCGGGCGAGTATATCACCAAGTATTTCGAGCGCTTCCCCGGCATCCGCGACTACATGGAGGCGATCAAGGGCAAGGCCCGCGCGCGATGGCTGTCGTGAGCACGCTGTTCGGCCGCAAAATCCACTTCGCCGAGATCGGCAGCCGCCAACCGCAACATGCGCAGCTTCTTCGAGCGCGCCGCCATCAACGCGCCGATCCAGGGCACGGCGGCCGATATCATCCGCCGCGCCATGGTCCGCATGCCGGACGCGCTGGCGGAGGCGGGCGTGCGGCGCGGATGCTGCTGCAGGTGCACGACGAACTGGTGTTCGAGGCGCCGGATGCGCGAGGTGGAGGCGACGATCAAACTGGCCGCGAAGGTCATGGAGCGCGGCGGCGAGCCCGCCGTGGCGCTCTCGGTGCCGCTGAAGGTGGACGCCCGGGCGGCGGGGAATTGGGACGAGGCGCATTGAGGGGGCTATGACGAATACGCAATCAAAAGAGCCGCCCTTGCTCTTTAGAAGGGAAATTCATCGAAGGTAACCTTTAAGACACTGCGGTGATCCGCTATTCCAACGTTGGTTTCTAGACGAAGGAGAACAGTTCCATTGATAGAGTAGTTGTCCAGCAATTCCTCGCCCTTATATGCCGTCGCCAGTGTTTTTGTACCACTGACTGTGGCGCGCGCCCATGCAGTCCTTGGAGCAAACTTGGTCATTGGAGGTTTTACGAAATGTCTTACGGAAAATTGTCGAATATCTGACTTGGTTGAGGGGCAGACTGCTCTGTCCTGAACAAATTTCCAGCCATCTCCGGTATAAAAATACATAGCCTGCACGTCAAGAGATCGATTTGTGCTATTCGTTATATCAAAGTGTATGTCAACTTCCCCTTTCGCAATGTACTTTCCTTTTTCCAAAAAACCGTAATCGCTCGCTACAGTGACAGCCAACCCTTTGCGACGTTCTTTCAACTTATCCACTAGAACGGTGCATTCAGCGGTCAATCTCTCTTTTAGGTCACGAACAGCCGTTGACTTATAAATAATATGCCGATGGTGCTTAAGATCAAACGGTATATCTTCAGCGGATTCTGTTAGGAGTACGCACGGTTTTCCTTTGGCGTGAGCGTACCCGGTCTCATAGAATACGTTGGGATTCCGGCCTGTCATATCTGCGATGATAAGGTCAGCGGCATCTATCTGGTTATAAATCCTCTGAAGTATCGTTTCTTCGTGAAATGCCTGTTCATCCACGCGCTCGGCACGAATATTTAGTTGGCTCAATGGATCTTTTATGCCGAGCTGGTATGTATCTCGAAACTCATCAGAAAATGGCATCAGAACGAATGCAAATAACTCTTCGGACATTTGTTAACCGTAAAATTTTTCAAAGTGCGCGTTGATTTTCTCAGCAGGCGCTGAATGACACGCCGTTGGGGAACTTGGAGTTGCCCAACCACGTCGCCTCTTCGCATTACCGCCCCGAAATAGACTGCACTTTAAGCAATACGGCAACCTTTGATGCAGGTTGATCAACAGATGCGATCACACCGCCCATTCGTTAGCGAGATCATGAAAGTCCGCTCAAACCACCCCTCCACATCCGTCCGCACAAAATCCTCCCCCACATACAACAACCGGCAGCCGTGTTCCCTCGCCACCTCATACGCGAAACAATCGCCGAAATTCAGCCCCGCCGGATGCACGCCCTTGCCCGCTCGTTAATGCCAGCGCATTGACCGGGGCATAAAATGACGTGCGCTTGGTCTTTTTGTGCACTGCAACAAAATCGCTATTGCAATGCAGCAAGGGTGCGGCTATATCTCTGTTAGCCGATGCCGCTTGGATGTTGATTTCAACGCAAGGCTGTGCAATTCAGGCGTGCAACTGCTTTTTGAGTTAATCAGAGGACTCACCATGAATCAGACCGTTGATTTCGAAATTCCCGCCAATGTCCGTGAAGCCATCGCCAAGAGCGTCGAGCAGGCGAAGGACGCTTACGTCCGCTTGACCGATGCCAGCCGTCAGGCTCAGGAACTCGTCGCCAAGTCAACCAGCGCGATGACCTCGGGCGCCAAGGAGCTTCAGGAAAAGGCCATCCAGTACACCGAGGCCAACGTTAGCGCCAGCTTCGAGGCTGCCACGCGCCTCGTGAACGCCAAGGACATTAAGGAAGCCCTTGAAATCCAGGGCCAGTTTGCCCGCCGTCAGGTGGAAACCTACACGCAGCAGGCGCAGGAAATGTCGCGTCTGGTCGCTCAGGCCGCCCAGAAGGCGCAGCCCGTCGTCTAAGAGCCTGGCAAGCCGGAAATTCCGGCTTCGGCTTATGCATCCGGCGCAGAATCGTGCCGCATCCCCTGGTGCGGCGGATTCTGCTCCCGGTGCTTCTGGCTTTGGTGGCTGCAAGTCAGCGCGGGGCGGGGCTTTCGCCTGCTGCGCCGCAGTGATTTGCGGCCGCTGCCGTTCGCTCGTGGACACTCCCGGCGCAGGATCGGTTACACGAATCGCGGGCCGCAAAAACATTTTCCCGCTTCAATGTGTATTCCTTCACCGTTGCGCTTGAAAAAAGCGCGCTTTGCGCATAACGTCCGGGCATCAAAGCTTGGGCCTCCGCCCAGGCTTGGGCGTTGACTGTGCCGCTGTAGCTCAGATGGTTAGAGCGCTAGATTGTGGATCTAGAGGTCCCCCGTTCGATCCGGGGCAGCGGTACCATACAAACCGGCAGCCGCTACGTGCCGCTCCCGCCCTGATGCTCACCGTTTCAACGAAGCCGCGAGGATATCCGCCGCGAAATCGGTCTTCTGCACCGCCGGCCCCTCCAGGATCACGGTGAAATTCCCCTGGAACTGCCCGAGGCGGCATAGGAACAGCGGCTCGTTTTCGCACTCCAGGGTCAACGGGCTCTGCATCGTCGAGTCCAGTTGCAGAATCTGCCCGCGCCGCAGTGCCGCCACCTCGCCGAGCGTCATGTCGTGCCCTTCCAGCACCGCCTGGAGGATCACCTCCGCGCGCGCGATGCCGCTCTGCATCTGCCGCGTCCAGCGTGGATCGTTGGACGTCACCACCGACGCGCGCTCCCGTTCCAGCACCTTGCGAATCGGATACAGCGCGGGCTGCGGGATGAGCACGAACATGCGGCCGCCGTTGTCCATGACCTGAAACAGGATCTGCGCCACGATGGCGGGCATGTTGTTCTGCCCGAGCAGGGAAAATTCCAGCGTGGTTTCCAGCCGGTCCATCTCGAAGATCACCTTCGTCACCGGCGCGAACGATTCCTCCAGCGCGCGCGCGGCGATATTCAGCACTTCCTTGCCGATCTGCGTTTCCAGCACCGTGAAGTCGCGCGAGTTTTCGAAGGGCAACTCGGTGCCGGAGCCGCCGAAAAGCGCTTCCAGCAGCGAAAAAATGAAACGCCGGTCGATGCCGATGACGATGCGGGAGTCCCATTCGAGGGCGTAGAGCACCATGCCGATGCTGTCCTCGTAGGCCTCCAGAATGTCCCAGGTCTCGCCCGACTCAAGCTGGTTGAGAAAAAATGACGTGGGTGCGGTGCACCATTCGCGCAGTGCCTCCGTACAGGTCACGGTGAAGCGCTCGAAAACACTGCGCAGCACAGGCAGCCGGTCAACAGTCAGGTCCGGTGTCTTCAGCAGCTTTTCAGACAGGCGAGGCGCGGCATTCATATACGGAATCCCCAATGCAAGCCACGTCAACTTCTTGGTGAGCCGGCTTGCGCGGGGCTGAACTCGCCCGGCTTATCCCTTGATATGATTGGTATGGTTGTGGCGGTCCCCGGCGAACGCTGCCGCGCGGGCCGGCCTTGAGCGGCGGCACGGACCATTACTGCGGCCGTGTTCCGTATGCGCGGCGCCCGCTGGGGGATGCGTTTGCTATGTGCACCGCAAACAAACGGACGGCGATGGCAAAACCGTTTAGTGACAAGGCGGCACATTCGCAAAGCCCGCGGTTCTCCCTATAATGCGCCGCAGTTCGTCAGAGAGAATCCGTTGACTCGCATGCGCCCCGCCCTTATCGCCCTGCTCCTGGTACGCCCCGTGAGGCAAGTCCTGCCCCATATGCCGCTCGCTCGCAAGCGAACTTGCCTAGCGGGCTGTACTAGAACAATTTCCGCCTCCACCGGTGCGGATGATCAGCCCGGACAGCCGTTTTTGAACAATCGCATGACATTTCGCTAATCTGCCTACAGGGAGTTTTTGCCATGGGACGGCGATGCCAATCTTGCGGGACACCGCTTGCCAAAGACCCGGAAGGGGGGGGCACCAACGCTGACGGTTCCAAAAGCCAGGAATACTGCTCCTCCTGCTACCAGTCCGGCGCCTTCACTGACACCTTCACCACCGCCCGGCAGATGCAGACGTTTGTCCGGG
The DNA here is from genome assembly GCA_963827885.1 of uncultured Alphaproteobacteria bacterium. GTDB lineage: Bacteria > Pseudomonadota > Alphaproteobacteria > Rhizobiales > Rhodomicrobiaceae > CAWHDD01. The sequence continues at coordinate 434,243 of CAWHDD010000004.1, forward strand.
CCAAACTGCGCCAGCAGGGCTTTCCGCAAATCCTCGCCTGGCTGTTCGCCAGCGATATTCCCCGCCTCGCCCGCTGGAAGAAGAAGCGCCGCTTCTTTCGCCGCTCGAAATAATTGACAGCATAATGTCAATATGACAATATGCTGTCATGTCTGACGCCAACCAATATGGCCCTGAAACCGCCGGAGGCCGGTTGCTGACGGCTCTGATGCTGGAGACCTTCCGGCTCAACGGGCGGCTGCTGGCGGCGGGGGACCGGCTTGTCGCGGAGACCGGATTGACCAGCGCCCGCTGGCAGGTGCTCGGCGCCATAGCGCTCGCCGGGCAGCCGCTCACCGTGGCCCAGGCGGCCCGCAATATGGGGCTGACCCGTCAGGCCGTTCAGCGCGTGGCGAATGATCTGGAAACGTTGGCCCTGGTGAAATTCGTCCCCAACCCGAATCACTGCCGCGCCAAGCTGGTGGCCCTCACGGTTGAGGGCGAGGCCGCTTACGCTGCCGCAATGGCGAGGCATCATCCCTGGGCGGAGGAGCTGGCCGCTGGCCTGGACCCTGCCGTATTGGAGGCCGCCACGCGCCTGATGATGCAGCTCGGCGAGCGGCTCGCGAGCGCCCGCCCTGGTATGCACCGAGAACAGGCCGCCAATGAAAGGGAAACACCATGATCCGCCGCATTCATCCGGCCGCCGGCCTGCTCGCCCTTGCCACCATCCTGGTCTTCTGGACGGGCACCGTCACCACCGAGCTTTTGGGCAGCCCTGAAACGATTGCGGCCGTCAAGCGCGCTATCCTCTGGGGGCTGTTGCTCCTGGTGCCGGCCTTGATCGCGGCGGGGGCGACGGGAACGCTGATGGCCCGTTCCCGCGTGGCGCCCCTTGTTCTGGCGAAGAAGCAAAGGATGCCGCTGATCGCGCTGAATGGCGTCCTGGTGCTGGTGCCCTCGGCCGTCACCCTCGACCATCTGGCGGCGGCGGCCAGCTTCGGCACAACATTCGTTGCGGTTCAAGCCATTGAACTCATTGCCGGCATTGCCAATATCACGCTCCTGACCCTCAACGCGCGCGACGGATTCCGGCTGGGCCGCCGGTCATCGGCCAAGTGAGCGGGAACGTATCCCCTTCAGCGCCCGGCAAAATTGGAGCAAGCATAGATGTTCATCGCAATGAATCGCTTCCGTATCGCTTTAGGCAAAGAGGCCGAGTTCGAGCGCATATGGAAGGAGCGCGAAACCAATCTGCCAGGACTGGACGGTTTCGTGGCTTTCCACTTGCTGCGCGGCCCCTCGACGGAGGAATACACGCTGTTTGCCTCGCATACCGTCTGGCAGTCGCGCAAACATTTCGAGAATTGGACAACATCGGAGGCATTCCGCCGTTCCCATGGCGGGGCGGCGAGGTCGGCGGGGCTTTATCTGGGGCCGCCGCAGTTCGAGGGCTTTGATGTCGTGCAGGAAATCAGCGCAATAACTGGCTGATGCAATGCGGTCTCCCTTGCCTGGCGGCGGTCAGGCAGGGCGGCAAGGAGTATCCGGTCACTGGAGCGGGCTAGCGGGCGGACCAAACCGTCTCCAGTGACCGTTTTCGCGAGGAGCGTCGCTCTGGCGAGTCCGCCGCGAAGGAATCGGCCAGCGGGCAAACCTGCTTGCTGGCCGGAAGGTAAAACGTTTCGCCCGGCAATCTTCCCGCCGGATGGCAGCGCCCTCACCGCCGGGGAAGAAAAACGATCATCTTCCGATGTTCCGGCACGAAACTGTTCTTGAGTGCCGTGCACGCGCACCCAGGCTGCGCTCACCGCGCCGGCTTGGTGCCAGGAAGTCTGAATTTGTTCGGTTTTTGGGTATGAGAAGCGGGAAAAGCCGCTGTTGAGGTCAAGGCGAGGCGCTCAGGCTGGCCCTGTTTTTGGCGGCAAAGGCTTCAGGAACAAAACGCGCCCCTGGCACCCTTCGACTTGAGCAGCTGTGAAACATAGGATGAACCTGAAATTTAAACGCCCGGCGCGAGAGGAACGAAACCAGAATTCAAGCCGTTCGTGTCTTCTCAGTTCTGTACTATAATCGAACTTTCGATTGAGGCAATACGTAATGCACGTTTAAGTTGTGGATGGCGCGCCGGAGACGGCCCGCTGCCGGCCGGCGTCAAACCGGGGAAAGGTGTACTCACCACGGTTGATCGCGGCGGCGCCATGGTGCACACATTAACCACAGGGAACTCTGCTTCGGGTTGCACGGCATGGCCGCGATTCCAGAAAGATGGGCAGGGGATTCCATAGTCTGGTACCGGTTTCGCCGTTAGGCTGAACGGGCGCGGGAAGAGGAACGAGGCGGGATGAAGTATTTGCAGCATCTGTCGCGGAAGGCCGTCTGGAGCCAGCGTATCGCGCTGGTGTTTTTCCTGCTGTTCCTGATCACCTTCGGCATGCACAGATTTTCGCAAATCAACACGCCCGTGGCGATGAAGCTGTTCGGGCTCGCCATCGGCGGTGCGGTGACGGCGCTGCTCCTGGGGCTCGCTGCCCTGACCGGCATCTGGCGCGAGGGATATAAAGGCGCCACGCGCGCCACCACCGGCTGCCTGCTCTCGGTGGTCATGCTGGCGCTGCCGTTGTGGTCGCTGCCCAGCCTGCTGATGCAGCCGCGCATTCATGACATTACCACCGACGCCGTATCGCCGCCCGCCTTCCAGAAAATTACCGCCCTGCGTCAGGCGAACGCCAATCCCGTGATTTACCTGAACGCCGCCGCCGAGCAGGCCAAGGCCTATCCCGAGGTGCAGCCGATCGTCGTCAACCGCTCCTCGGCCCAGGCATTTTACGCCGTGCGTCAGGCCGTCACCGCGCTGTCGTGGAAAGTCATCGCCGAGGAGCCGCCGGCCGCCGGCCGTTCCGGCTCCATCGAGGCAACCGATCGCACCATGATCTTCGGTTTCACCGACGACATCGTGATCCGGGTCATTGGCGACGAGGCGAAAAGCCGGATCGACGCCCGTTCGTCCTCGCGCTACGGCGAGCACGACCTGGGACGCAACGCCGTGCGCCTGCGCGATTTCTTCACCGAGGTGAAGACCCGGCTCGCCGCCATCGACCTGGACGAGCAGATGAAGAAGGCGGTGTACAAGCGCGAGGAGGTGGCCAAGCGCCAGGGGAACCGCAAGAATGCCGGTAAATCCGAACGCAACCGGCGGGAGGCGCGCGACGAACCGCCAATGCGGACCGGCCCGGTTGCCCCGCTGAAAATTACCGTGCCCGATCAGGCATCAGCCACGGGTATTACACCTCCGTCAGATAAAACTCAGGCCGGGACGGCGCCGGCGTCCGCTGTTCAACCAGCCCCTTCTCCATCAGGTGCTGGAGATGAGCAAAAACCGACAAAGCAGCAGCGGCGTGCAACGAGACGGAGAGATTCGGGTAACTTCTGGGAACAATGAGGTCTATCGTGTTGAGGCCCTCCCGCAGGTACTTGACGATTTCGGCCTCGCGCCATTGGCGGTGGACGAGATAGGCGTTCACCAGCCGCTCGGGCTGGTCCACCCGCCCGCCATGTCCGGGGAAGTACGCCGTGTCACCGCGTGCCAGCATGCGGCGCAGCGAGGCGAGATACTGGCCCATGTGGCCTTCGGGCGGCGCGATGACGCTGGTGTTCCAGCCCATCACGTGATCGCCCGACAGCAGCACCCCTGATTCGCGCAGAGACAGGCAGATATGGTCCGGGGCGTGGCCTGGCGTGTAGAGCACCTCCACGGTCCAGCCATCGCCATGCAGAAGCTCGCCGTCCGCCAGCCGCTGGCCGGGCACGAATTCCAGGTCGATCAGCGCCTTGCCGGACGGCGTGACCGGCGCAACCGTTCCAGGCGGCACATCGCGGCCAAATCCCAGCGTCAGCGCGCCAGTCTCTGCCTGCAATTGGGGGATACCGGCGCTGTGGTCGGGATGGGCATGGGTGAGGATAATGCGGGTGATGCGCTCGCCATTCACGGCCAGGGCGTCCAGCAGCGCTTGCCGGTGGCTGGCGTCATCCGGGCCGGGATCAATCACCGCCACCTCGCCGCGTCCGATCACGTAGGTATTGGTGCCCTTGAACGTGAAGGGGCCGGGATTGTTCGCCACGATGCGCCGGAGGCTGGGAGCAACCTCCTCCAGCACGCCGATGGGGAAATTCGCCTCGCGATTGAAGGGGGGCTCGTGTGTCATCGGCTTATAAAACGTTGGGGCAAACCGCCGGTCAAGAATTTTTCCAGCGGCCGAAAACGCGGCGAGGCAAAAAAGGCGTTCAAACGCTCTCGACAGACGGCGGGGAATTTCTTATACATCGGTGCCCGCAGACGATGCCGGTCCCGAAGCGCCTTGCGCGGGATGCCGGCGGCGGAGATGCCCAGGTAGCTCAGTTGGTAGAGCAGCGGATTGAAAATCCGCGTGTCGGTGGTTCAAATCCGCCCCTGGGCACCATATATTTCAAGGGGTTAGCCCCAAAAATCCACATCATCTCTAGCTACCTTTCAGATTTTAGGTAACAAATTAGGTAACATAAACGCCGCTCGTTACCTTTTCCCTCGCCACAGCAGCTATCATCGCGTGATCGACGGCCACTCCCTTGTTACCTACGGCCCCGCCTACGCCCGGCAAGGTGGTATGGCATGCGATTGCAAATACTGCGAGCATCCTGCTGTCTGCCAGGATTGGCGGCGCCTCGCTCTCTCAGTATTTATCCGCCTCCTAGAGCGGCCCCATTAATAAAGCATCCCACCTCCTACATAAATCGCCATTCACAAAAAGTTGATTAAATGCAACATGCGAGCACATCGCGAAACATCTTGTCTCGTTCTGGAATATAGCGAACGGTTACAGCCTAACACGCGAGTTCTACATTGATATCCTCCAACAACATGCGAAGGACACTCAATGATACCAATAAACACCATACACAATGACGACGCGCTATCTCTCATCAGGCGCTTGCCGGACGAAAGCGTTGACCTCATCCTCGCCGATCCCCCCTACGGGGATGGACAGCACTTCAGTTACTGCCGGGGCAAACGCACCATTGCCGGCAACACCTCGCCGCTACTCGGCCTTCTGGCCATCGAGCGAGCCCTCGCTGCGCTGAAGCCGAATCGCTTCTGTCTCTTCTTCCTCGGACAGAAGCACCTTCCCTTTATCGATGCCTATCTGCGCACCTATTCGTCCGCCAAATTGCGCGGCTATATCGTGTGGGATAAGCAGAAGATGGGGCTCGGGCACGGGGTGCGTTCGCGGCACGAAGTGATTGCCGTGCTCGAAAAAGGCAAACCGCACTACAGCAATCTCGGCATACCGTCCGTGATCGCATTCAAGCGTAGCGATTATATTAACCACCCGAACGAGAAGCCTGTGGAACTGATGAAATGGCTGATCCATAATTTTTCGGCGATGGATGACATCGTGTTTGATCCCTTTGCAGGATGCGGCACCACGTGCGTTGCCGCCAAGCTCTCCGGCCGGCGCTTCATCGGCGTCGAGATCGAAGAGCAATACGTTGCCATCGGGCGTCATCGGATCGGAGCACTCGACATCTGACTTTTTCAGGACCTTAACGCGAAATGAGTTACAGCGGCACTTGATTGCCCTGTGGCTCTGTCAGCATTCGCAGCGCCGCATCGTGCGCGATGGCCAGCGCCGCCGCCTCAAAGATCGCCATGCTGTGGTGCTCACTCTCCCAAATGCGCCGGCGGCCGGGCAGCCAGGGACGTAGCGCCGGAACCTGGTCAGCAATGGCGGCGGCGATGCTGTCCTTCGACGTGCCTTGCTCCCCAAAGACGCGCCGGACATGACGGCGGGAATACGTCACGGCCGTCGCGCCATTCTTGTAGGCAAGCACGGCGACCTCTCCCAGCAACAGGCGCACCCGCTCAGAACGCCGGCAGCTCGCGTGGAACCAGTTCTCGATCACCACCACCGTCGGTTGGATCACCGACAGCATGGCTGCGATTTTTTCCGCCGAAAGCCGGTTCTTGTCACGGCGTATTTCCTTTACGCCCCAGTCGATGAGCGTGGCGGGCGCCGAAAGCAGCACGAAACCGAATCCCCGCGAGGTGGGCGCCACGGCCAGGATGATATGTTTGGTGAGCTTCGTCATACGTCAATCTCGAAGAGGCGAACGCGGCCAATCATCTGGTGCAGGTGCTCGACCCGGTGGGCGGTGTGAAGCCCGTCGTTGCTCGCTTTTAGGCGCTCGGCGAGTGCCGTCGCGCGGGTGTCGACCTCCTGCGCCACCTCACGGTTGAGCTTCGGCAGTAAATGCGCGATCGGGGCGTCGAAGACGATGCGGTAGGCCAGGGCCGTCCGGAGGTCCGGCTCGCGTTCCCCGCTTTCGTGCCGTGACACCTGTGAAGCGGATTGCGCGCCGATGAGGGCTGCCAGGTCTTCTTGGGTAAAGCCGCTGCGCCTGCGATGGCTTCTGAGGGCGATGTTTTCGATGTAGTTCAACATACATAGTGCTAGTTAGCTGATATCGGTGGGAAGAGTTGAGAGGTTCTCTTCCCCTTTCCGTACTACACCTGAGAAGGTAAGTTTACTCGGGGTGGTTTTTTGCCCCATGGGCAAGTCAGGTAAAGCTTGGATTGGCGGGTTGCGCATCTTGCTGGTATAATCTGGCAGTACCCGCTATGACCACCCAAACCACCCATACCTGCGACGGCACCACGAGATATCTGAAGAAATTTGAGATCGTGGAAACGGAGGTGGAGCTGCCGATCCAGGGACAAGTGCGGGACCCCGATGATCTGTTCCGCTTCCTCAAGGATTTGGAAAGCGAGAGCGTCTCAAAGGTCATCGGCATCTATCTCGACGCCAACAACCTGTTCCTCGGGCACCAGGTGTTCCTCGGCTCCTCGCCGGCCACCTTCGACACCCAGCTCCTGTATCACTACTACAGTCTTTTTCTCGCCAAGAAATTCATGGTTCTGGTGAACCACCCCGGCTCCAATGACGCCACGCCGAACGAGGCTGACCGCAAGCTGATGCGCGCCCTCCAGGCGGATGCGCAGGTGCTCTCCTTCCGGCCGTTCTTCGCCGATTTCGTGGTCGTCGCCCGGAAGACCTATTTCAGCATGGCGACCAATGACGGGACCGCCTGCCGCTGCGGGCACCAGGAATACGTACCGGAGTTTTAGGGCCAGAGGACTTTTTGCCCCGCTGGCAAATTTTTTGCCCACCCGGCAAGTGCTACCGCACTTGCCGGGTTCTCAGTTTGAGTTGGGGGACTTTGCGGACTTGGGGGACGTTGGTGCGCAGCGGGCGCTCCGTCCCGTTGTTGAGAAATATGGCTTACAATGCCGTGCGCTACCGGATGGTGGATAATGCCCCAAAGTCCCCCATGTCCCGGAAGTCCCCCGCTTGTGACCGTTCCAGCCGGAGTTCGCCGGAGAGCGCTCCCGGCTCACCCGCCAAGACGTCCACATCTTCGTCGGTCACGCCATAGCGTTCATAGAGAGGCGTGAGTTTTGCCTGCTCCGCAGGCCCGACGACGAAGATGCCGTGGCTTTTCTGGGTAATGAGGTTGAGGCGGCGGCGGATGATGCCGCCGATCCACTTGGCGGTTACGGCACGCGGATATTCCTTGCCGAAGGTCCGGCTGAACAAACCGGCAATCTTCTTGACCGGGATGCCCACATCGCTGCCGGTCTCCCAGAGCAGGCGGATGGACGAGTGGTGCTCGCCGAGCCCGAATGGGCAGGTAAGCTCACTGGTTTTACGCTGCTGTTTGAGGCTCTCATTATGGCCATGTGCCGCCAGATGCCGTTTGCCGCCGTCGCCCGCATGGTTGGCGAAACCTGGCACCGCGTGCATGCAATCTGCTGCCGCTACGTGGATCTGGCGCTGGCAAAAGCCGATTTGTCCGGCCTAACCACACTCGCCATCGACGAAACTTCCAGCCGGCGCGGCCAGAATTATCTGATGTTCGCCGCTGATGCCGAAGCGCGCAAGGTGGTATTCGTCACCCAGGGCCGGGACTCCAAGACAGTGAAAGAATTCAGCGAGTTTCTGAGCCAGCACCAGGGGAAGCCGGAACAGATCACCAGCGTCAGCATGGACATGTCGCCGGCCTTTATCAAAGGCGTGACAAAACATCTGCCAAACGCCCGTATAACTTTCGACAAATTCCATGTCGTTGCACACGCCTCCAGCGCTGTCGATCAAATACGCCGGCTGGAGCAGAAAACCGATCCCAGCCTGAAAGGTTTGCGCTGGGTGCTGCTCAAAGACCAGAGCAAATTGAATGAAAGTCAACTGGCAGATCTCAAGGCTTTTACCGCCAACGTCACCACCAAACGCACCGCACGCGCATGGTTCTACCGCGAGCAATTGCGTGAAATCCTTGACCGCAAGCAGATCAACGTGGTTTCGGCTCTACTCAAGCGTTGGTGCACCAACGTCAACCGCTCCAAGGTCGAGCCGATGAAGCAGGTCGCGAACATGATCGCAAAGCACTTCGACGGCATCGTCGCCTGGGCACAGACCCGTTAGACCAACGGCTTCCTCGAAGCCATCAACGGGCTGTTCCAGGCCGCCAAACGCCGGGCCAGGGGATACGGCACATTCAAGACCATGTGCACCGTCATCTTCCTCGTCGCCGGAAATCTCAAATTCTCCGGCATCAACCCTCACGCCGCGTAACCCACTCCAGATTCAAATGAGCCCAAAATATCAATCTGGTTATTCCCCTCCAGATCAATCATGCGTACCCCGGTATCTGTCCCACCCACATACCCAAGTGAAAGCGGTACATTCCAAGTAGCGGGAGCAGTCGCCCAGCCACTCCCCGTATTTAGATAAACGGATGCAATGATAACACCGAAGCCCCAATCGCCAAAAGCCTTCACCATGTCGGGAAGACCATCGCCGTTTACATCAGCAAGCTGGACGCTGTTGTCTCCTGTGTTCACCGTATAGTCTACGAAGGACAATGGGACGGACCAATTCTGCGCCAGTGTCCATCCGCTTCCTGTGTTTAAGAAGACCTGAGAGACTTGATAGGTGACGTGGTTGCCATCATATGTTGAATATGATTTTAGGATGTCCGGTAGTCCATCTCCATTGACGTCAGCTAACCTAACCCCAAGGTCCACGAAGCTCATGTCGGAAAATGCAGTTGGCGGCGTCCACGTAGATGTGGCTTGAGCCCAACCACTGCCTGTATTGAGGAAGACGACAGGATTGGTTCCCGCAAATGCTCGCAAAAGGTCCGGGAGCCCGTCTCCGTTTATATCCGCAATGCGGCCACCGATGTCTCCGTATGCGGAGTTAAAGGGCAGCGGTGGATTCCACGTCGTAGAAGCCAGCGCCCAACCGCTGCCGGTATTGAGATACACGTACGATTGGACAATTGTGCCATTGAGGTCAGATAACGACTGAGCGATATCGGGAAGACCATCTCCATTGAGATCGACTATTCGAGCGCCAACGTCACCGCTGGATGGCATTTGGTTGTAGTCTATAAATGTTTGGGGGGGATTCCACGCGGTCGGTGCAAGCGTCCAGCCATTGCCGGTGTTCAAGTATGCTGAGGAGCTCTGAACACCATTCGTGGTCAGTGACTTGAGGATGTCAGGCAAGCCATCCCCGTTAATGTCCGCCATTCTCGTTCCAACATCACCGCGAGAGGGCGCATACGCGTAATCAACCAAGGGAACGGGCAGATTCCAACTAGTCGAAGTCGCTGTCCATCCCGGCGTTGCTTGTTGATATGAAAACGTCGTGACCGGAAGGGTGGTGACGGTCCCTTGTCCGTCTTGGCCCGCTTCCGTGATCGTGTTCAGTAGCGAACGGGCGCCGTTGCTCCCCGTGGTATAGCCGAGCGTATATTTGCGGACCCAGGTGCCGTTCACTTTCACATCCACCTCATTGATGAGGTAGCTTGAAGTGATCATGAACCCCGTGCGGGCGGAGGAACGCGCGTCGGAGCGCGAGGTGCGGAGGAAATCGACCTCAAGCGGCCCATCAGTCGAGCCACTGCCAGTGTACAAAATGGTGTTGGGGTATATCTGCCCAGCGTCTTTGTAATACGTATATTTTATATAATTGTTGTTGACGTCTCTAACGGTATCGAGCTTCCACTCATATATCTGGCTCGCATTGCTCGGATTATCGAGGCGGGAAGCTGCGGTGCTGCCAAATGAATACACCGTCCCTTTCTTGTCGGTCACCGTCCAGATATTGGTCGAGGCCGAATAGGTGTATTTGAGGTAGTTGCCCTTTTCTGAAAGCGCGCCGTACACTCCGGCACTGGTGGATGCGAGTTGCCGATCACTCTGAAGGAGGAGCTGGCCTTTTGCGTTTGGCCGCGTGAGCAGTGCGGTCATCTATCACCCTAAGGAGGTGCGTGCTGCTCCAATATATCCACTTCGCCTCGTTAGATATACGACCAACATCATTGTTCCTAACACGAGGAATATAACGTCTGGTATATTGCCCATTCGAAAAGGCTCAAATATTCCAGTCACCATCCTCGCTACGCCGGTCCAGACTGCCAACGAGCCGAAATCACGCTGGAGCCCCAATATGGCGCCCCCCTCCGCGACGTTCAAGCCAGAGCGGATCAACGTCAATGTAGAGGCAGTAAGTGAATAAATGACACCCAGTCCTGCGGCAAACAAAAACGGTGACAAAAGCAGGACGGATAGAGCAACTACAGCGGCAACAATCTCAAACCAAGCCGATGCATATGAAAAAGTGGCAAGCAGCGGCCTCCTGAGTTCAGTTCCGATCGAGGCGAATCCGTAATACATGAAGACGGCATAGAGCAGTCCGTCTGGATAACCCAATATCGTCGGAATCCACATTGAAAATGTGTTTGGTGGCCCCACCCAGCCATATTCTATCGGAATGCAACACAGCGCAATGATTACGCAAATCGCGCCTGACAAAACAGCGAGCCGCATTTTCTCTTGCATATTGTGGATTATAGCATCTTTATGGAGGTGGGATTTACCGGTGTCCCTCGAATGAACATTGCTCATTCATTGGGACTGGCGTCCCGCTAATTTTTTGCCTAGGAAAAAAATGGGTGGAGGCGGGCGCTTTCTATTGCAATGCCACAAGAAAAGAGGTGAAATTGTACACTTGCTTTTTAATCGGGATCGACAATGACGAATCGGGTCGCGCTACATAGGCGGACGATTTATTTTTCAGCTGTCATGCTGTTTGCGGCTGTGATTGTCAGCAATGGAACCAGACATGCTTTTTCGCAGCAGCGAGAAAGCGATTTGCCACAAGGCCCTGCGTTTATACAATCCCTATCACATATATATCCGGCACTCACTAATTATCAAAGCATGTTGCCTGCGCCCATACCCGCGGAGCCGCAAGTAATACAGGCGCCATCGGCGGTCCTAGCCCCGTCTCCCGAAACCACTCCAACTTCGCAGGCCTACGGTACTCCTCCGCAAAGCGCCATTCCACATCAGATCACCGATTCGGAACTCCAGCATCTCAAGGACGCCGCCGTTTCGCTGACGCCTCCGCAGTCTGCTGGGCAACCGCCAAATCCTGCAACACCCAGCTCTCAAGCGCGCCCGCTTTACACGGGGTTTCAATCCTCACAACCAATCCGGCCGAATCCGAGTGGAATCTCGCTGAGCTTGGCAGCGGCCATGCGCATGAAAATGAACATAAACCTGGAAGGAGTTTTCTATCGCGATGGCCAAGTCGTACTTTCCGGTAACTCAAATGGCGAATCAGTCCTGGATGCCCCACTGTTTTTGACCGCGTTGCGGGCGGCATGTGAACCCGAGGACCCCTATTTCAGCCTCGACGCGGACAACGGTTGGGCATGGAAGCACGAGGGGGAACTGCTGACCGCAGAGATATGGCAACAAATTGGAGGAAATTTCAGCTGGGACACTCGTTTAGCCGCCAATAAAGGCACCAATCGAAGATTTATCGATGGGCTCGACGTGCTGTCCCTCTCCGCTCGGCGCGACTACCCTCAGATATGGGCATCGCTTGAGTCGAAATATCCTCATCTAAAGACACGTCTTGTATTCCGTCCCACGTGGTTGCGAGAAACTCGCTTTGGTGAAATCCTCTATCAGGCAGATATTCTACTGAAAGAGCTCGCCGGTGGCGTTCCTGCGCTTAAATCGAGTACGACTTTACGTGCTGCGACCATTGATCGTTACGCATCAGCGGGGTCTCGCGCTGCGGCTGAAGCATTGCTATCCAGCGTCAAGAAAGAAAGCAAAAGCAATAGCTCCCCCGAATGGAGCGGAGCCCGCCTCTGGTTTGACCTGCTACCAACTCCGCCCGTACTTCAACCGTCAGCATATGGTCCACAAAGGTGCCTCGGGCAAGATTTAGTCTTCAAGGTGGGATGTTGGGCGATCACACCTATGCTCGACCTCGCCCCCATCAAAGCCGTAGAAATAGCCGTACCGCAAAAACCTAACAAACCTGATCCAATATGGACTAAAGTGAATGCCGCTCTAAGTGCACGTGGTTATATCGGAGGGGCGACGATCGCTCCAGAGAGGACTAGCATATCGGTAGACGAGGACGCTGTCGATTTATCGCAAGTTTATCCGAGAATGTTTGTACGGGCTCATGATGTTGCCACAGGAAAAGATGTCGACGCGCCTGCCGTCAATCTCCAGCGACTGGCGGCGGATGTCAACGGACGTATCAACCTCTACATGGGCGCCTATAAGGAGCTGCAAGCGCTAGCTGAGGTATTTCGAGGTTATGTCGCAGCAGTCAAGGTGGTGAAGATGAACCCACGCCTTTGTTCCGACTTGCGTGCGGTCCCACTCCTCGCTACAGAGAAGACTACCTATGTGTTACCAGAGCATCATCCAAGTGAGTTATTTTTTAGTATCGCTAGTTTTGTCTATGCATCGGGCAATCAGCGCATTTTGGCGTCAGGTCGGACCACTTCACTAAATGGTGGAGTCGCATTGCGGGCACGATCACTCGGCAGTCTAGAACTGCGGGGAACAACCGCGATTACGCGATACTTGAAGCAAGAAATCACTCGTAGTGGTGGGCATCCTCCCCTATGGACAGGAAGCTCCGGTCGGCAATTCATTTCGCTTAACGTCGATTTGAGCGAGATGCCTAGGAATTCGAAACTTGCCATTGAGTACGGGGCACGTCCGACAAACTCGGAAGACGTATTGGCCAAGCTAAAAGAATATCATTTGGCGGAAATAGTTCGGGAACGGGAGGCCGAATTCGGGCCTCGGATAAGTCGTCGGACAGCGACTATGGTCCTGCCTTATGCGATCACGTCGAGAAATGCATACAACGGCCAGGACAAAGAAGCTGCTGCGTTGGGGTTTCGGCGTCTAATGGCCTGGGAGACAATCCTCGGAAACGCTGAGTATTCTGATCGCGAGATAAGAATGATCGCGGCATCAGATTTTGATGCGGCAATATATCAAAACCAGCAGAGTCAGGAAATAATTATTTCATATCGGGTCGGCTCTACCAGCGAAATGGCAAAATTAAACGCGGGATTAGCCCTGAGAGACCTTGATATTCAGCATAAGGCCGCGTCAGAGTTAGCTAAAATCGTGAAGGAGCGATGGCCTACTGAAAAAATCACTCTCACTGGTAATTTTATTGGCGGATCGCTGGCTATCTTTGCTGCCGAGCAAACAGGGATGCGCAACGTCATCGCGTTTAATATCACCGGTGCTCCGATCTTTGCCAAGGTAGTAGACCCTAATTGGCTAAGCGTTACCGTTCTCAACCAAGATTACTCAGCGTTCGCAGAATGAGCTCTCTAAACTAGATTGCGAAAAACCAGGCACCTATGAGCAGAAGCTGCCTAGGCTTTTTTGCGCTCCACGTCGTATGCTCCAGGCTTCGATAGATAACGCGGTTCGTAACTAACAGACCAAGCATTGGTCGACCAATAGGTATCTGTGTGTGGTGAGAGTTTCCCCGTGCTATCGGGGCGCCCTTTTACTGGGGTTGGATAAGTTCTCTCACCTGCGGAAGCGTTAACAGGAAGCGCTTTTTCACTGCCAATGGCTACCGTATTCAGGGCAATTTCTGAAACTCTTGTGCCGATTTCTGTAATTTTATTAAGTTCTTCAAGTATCGCACGATCCACACAATCTTCCCGCGATTTTTGAAGTGACGACGCGATTTTCCGCAACTCCGTCAGAATCGGTTCTTGCACAGCCTTAATTTCGGTATTGTCCCTAATCATCAGCAAGAGTGAGAGTGTACGTTTGAAGTACCCCAATATCTCCCCCATGCCTAGTAGCAGCAGGCCAGTTAGCATCAGAGTGATACCATTCATTGAGATCGGCGCCCCCAGTGCAAAAAATGGGCTTCCGACCTTTACCGCTTGAGACAAAGTTGGCAACACAAGGCTACAGCCTGCAACAATCGAAAGAGCACCAATGATAAAAAGAACTTTTCTCATCTTTCCTCGCACTTCGTCAAAGCCTGCGCGTTGCGTTCACCAACAACCGCACAGTTAGTTAGGTTTGATACTCCAATTCCCCGAGGCTCTGCCTCGGGGTGTCCGCTAAGGAGAGTTTGAGAACCGTTGGTTCTCTACTATAGTTGGACCCATGTCCATCAAGATGAGCCACTGCGTATATGATACGCACTACCACATCGTCTTTCCCGTAAAGTACCGCAAATCGCTATTGGTGGCGGGAGTACCAGAAGCAATTGCAGAGATAGCGACAGAGATCGGAGAGCGCTACGACATCGACTTTGAAAACGTAGGGTTCGATCAGAATCACATACATCTCCTGTGCTCTTTTTCACCCACCGAGCACTCAGGAGGAGATGTCGTAGGCATCTTCAAGTCGATCACTGCAAAGCAGCTATTTTTGCGTTTCCCGCAATTGCGAAAGATACTCTGGGGAGGCAAGCTCTGGGCTGCGGGTTATTACTTTGCCACGGTTGGTGCGAGAGGAGATTTGGAAACGGTGCGCCGTTACGTCAAAAACCAAGGGAAAGAGATGGGCGAAACGCTTCAACTCACGATATTACTCTAGACATGGGGCATTCTATACCCCGACGGCTCTGCCTCGGGGGTAGTTCATTGATACTTCTCAGCTATGGCCTTAAGCTGCTCAGCTCTCGGCGGAACAGCTTTTTGTCTCCGCATATCACCGGTGATGCCGGATTCCTCGTCGCTCGCCATCGCTTCATGTTTCCATTCGTTTCCGTGCTGGATAAATTGTGTTCCCCATTTTTGTTTCTGTCCAATGGAAAGCAGATAGCGATCTTCGGCAGCGGCCGAAAGCCACGCGGCATCCCCATGCCCCTTCGCTAGAGCGTCGGAAGCGAGATCAAACGCATTTTTGTAGTCATCAGAGTTCTGACCATGTTGAAAGAGGAAAGCAAGATCGACGAGGCTTTGAGGTGACAGTTCATCCCTCATATCGAAAATGGCTTTCGCACGCGCCAATCGAGATGCATCACGTTCCATGAACGACTGGATATCGGTCTCGTACAGGCGCTCATTCCGATCGTGCTGATCATCCTCAAACAGTGTATGCAATTCCCTCTCGATTTCGTTCATAAAGTGCGCGTCGTTAATTCACTTCCGCCGCTTACTCGCCGGGTCTCTCGACGTATGGAAAATAGCGATGATCTCGATCAACTCGTCGTCCACCTGGTGGATGATGAGGACCGGGAGTCCGGGGACCACATGCTCGCGGACGCCGGTTTCGGGATCGAGACGGGATGCACGGGGAAAGAGTGCGATATCGTCGACCGCCGACTCTATGCGTGCGGCAACGTAGGCAGCTGCCGCCGGGTTGCGCTCGGCGATGTAGGAGAGGATGTTCTCCAGATCGGCGAGAGCATCATCGGTATAGACGACCCTCATACCACCGGACTGTAGCGGCGGAAGACGGCTTGCACCTCTTCATCCGTGGCGTGTCGGCGCGCCTTCGCAAGGCGGCGCTTCACCTCGGTGCGCTGATCGTCGCTCATATGCGAACTCGAAAAGTCCGAAACTCGTTCCAACAGCTCATGCGCAATCGCTTCCTGCGCTGCGGCGGGAAGTTCGCGAACCGCTTTGACGGCTTTATCCAGGTTTTCGATGGTCGCTTTGGTCATGTGATAAGTGTACCGTGATGGGTGTGAAAACGCAATGATCGCTATGGTCGGGGCCGCCCCCGCGCGCCGGCGTACAGCCGCAATGCCTCACGTATCAGCTCTGACCGTGTGCGGTGTTCCAGTATGCAAAGACACTCAACCTCTGCCAGCATTTTCGGCGGGAGCGAGATGGTGAAGGTGGCGGTGGTGCGGGTCATGTGCCCATTCTTCCAGTTCCCTTAATCGCGCGCACGGCGTGGCGATGTGCCCGGCTGGCACGTTTGCAATCGCCGATAGCGTGCTGTCTTACTGAGTATGACAAAGTGTTACCAGCTGGGAGGCGTAGACGACGTTCGAACTTGCCCCATTGGCAAAAAGATTTTTCTCCGCTCACTCCACCGCTGTGTTCAGCACTATAGCAGACGCTATCCCAAGGAGTTCCAGAAGCTGATGCAGGACCTCCGGGCGCTGAAAGAGCGGTTTGCCCTTCAGTCTAAAGAAGGAGCGGATACGTTGAGTATGACTACGTGAGCAGCAGTCATCTCAACGCTTTTGTGAAGATGCGCATGGATCACCCCACACGACGTCGTCATATATCGAACCGCGGCGCTAATACTTTCTGCATATCGCATATAACACAAGCGGGACGCCCGCAATTTCCGTTAAATTTTACCATAGTATGCTGGTTGTCGAGCGTGTGCACATTATTAGCTAACGTACATTTCTCAAATTTCAGTACATATTGGCACTCTAAAGGAGGAAGCTCCCGTCCGCGCAAATTTGCGAGAGTGCAATACTGATTTGCAAGTGTGAGTATGCCGGCGACAAACCATATGAAATCGCTAGCCATTTTTAGATAACGGCTAATTAGTTCGCAGCCTGATGGCGAATGGTTGGCTCGCGCCAGCGGCGGCAACAAAATTTTAATCATTTTCTGATCTCCTTGCATCTTGTGGTTGCAAGGCAAATTATCCGACAACCTTAACGGGATTTCCAGTTTGCGACGCAGACTGTTTATTGGTCTAACCGTATTTCGGTCCGTCTGTTTTTCGGTCGAAGTAATATGGAAGTGTAGTGCGTGATTGTTGACGGAAACAAGCCATATGTGACGGTAATAATAATGGGTATGCAGAATGTGTCAGGACCCATTCAACGAATTTGCCCAATATAATCCGCTTTGTAAAAAAGCTGACACAGAAATGAAGCACTTGCTAGAGGAAAAATATCGAAAAATTAGAAACAATAACGACAAGTATCTCCCAAAGCATATCAACAGAGTGTTGAGCTCCAAGTTTCTATCAAAAACACTTAGGAGGATCTGCTATTTATCGCAATTGAACGCCCTTGGAAAAGACGCCAGAAATTACGCATTAAATGATTTTTGCATGAGCAAAAGGTTTGCCTCGACTGATATCAAGCCGTATTATGACACGATACCGGTTACGAAATTGCCACTAAAATTTGTGGAATGGTTTTGCGAAAAAACATTCATAACTGACGAAAATATAGGTGAAAGCATCGCAAGAACGACACTGGGTGAGGTGTTGTCGTATCTCGAAGAAATAAAATATGTGTATTTTTCCCAGGCAATGTACAGAACCAACGCAAAGGATGTAAATTTC
The DNA here is from genome assembly GCA_963827885.1 of uncultured Alphaproteobacteria bacterium. Lineage (GTDB taxonomy): Bacteria > Pseudomonadota > Alphaproteobacteria > Rhizobiales > Rhodomicrobiaceae > CAWHDD01. Next base: position 451,902 of record CAWHDD010000004.1, read on the forward strand.
AACGCTTCCCTTATTGTGATAATGAATGACTACATACTCCACCATTAACGTAACTCATGCGCTAAACACAAATACGTCAAGTCAAGTGCACACTTCACAGAAAAGCCAGCATGAAGGTGAGGTTGCGCGGCATAAATAGCTGAGCTAATCAGTCCATACACGCGTTGTTCGGCAACGAGCGTGTCGAAAATGGCAAAGTTTCAACTCTGTAGTTTCCTTTTTTGCGGTTGTAAACCAGGTTTCTGACGATTCTTATCATGTAGACCTTATTAGTTGAGCTGGACGCATAGGATTTGCTATTTAGCAGTATTTTTTTCGTTCGGCCTCGATCAAGGGGCTATACAATTTTTGCAAGGCGCGAAGGTCGTCTTCGCGCGGAATGGGACGACCGTCGAAATACTTTATTTCCATAAGTTGCGCCCACATTGCCTCGCAGGTGCGACGTGGATGCTGCGCAATCCATGATGTATAGAAGTCTGTCATCGTGCTGTAGTGGTGCGTATGTATAAAGTCACGCCATGTTTCCCTAAGCTCGTCTTCTACCTTCATATCGATGATCTCGATCTGTTCAAGAGATCGGCTGTGCAACTCTCCCCATCCCTCACTCAAAAGGCTTACGGCTTCTACATCACTCTTCGGCGCACCATATCCGAATATCGTTAATATGTAGGCATTTTTCAGATACTTCTTCCGGAGAGCTTGCCATTCCAGCTGGACAAATTCATCGCCAAGATAGTTCTTTTGGGACACCGGATACAATAAGCGGGTCGGTGTGCGTGGGCCGTCGCACTTTTGGCACGCACCCGACAAGGGGCCCTTCGTGTTGCAGTCTTTACAGTAGCCAATATTAACCGCTCCGTGAAGATAAAGGATATTTGGTAGGTCGGCGACGAGCTGGTTCCTTTGCGCAGCCGCAAACAAAAAGGGGTCCCAATTGAAGGTTGCAATCACGTCCTTGCCGCGCAATGAAAGTACGAGGTGGTCGTATATCGTAGCCGTTTTGGGTAGCTCCAATTCAGAAAAATAGGAGTGAACAGCCTGCTCAACATCCTCTACGCAGGCAGACAGACCAGGATCAGACCGTATTCTACTATACAGGTCCTCAAAATTCTCGTTCTCTGCCGCGCGACAATCAACGTGAGAACGCAGCGTCAATCAGGATGAGAATGCCGCTGGTGGCGTGACGTAGGGAGGGCGTAGCCCGACCGGAGTCACGTCACCAGCGGCGGCGCTCTTTTCCACACCTGCTGGAATGGCGTCTGGCGGTCGTGAGCGGCCGGGTCAAGCATCTGATTCTTCACAGCAATGAGGGATCAGCGCTTGCCCGGCCTCCACATCAACGACCACCAGATGAGGCTATTCATGAGTTTTCGCCAAACAGCCAATACGACGATTGCCGCTGCCAAGGCCGGGTTCAGCACGGCAACCGGCTATCGGATCGAGAAGGATCCGCGGCTGCCATCGCAAAGCAAGCGCCGCGCGGCCGCCGGCGTCCCGATCCGCTTGACGGCGTCTGGGACGCCGAGATCGTGCCGATGCTCAAGGCCGCGCCGGATCTGCGCGCGGTTGCGCATTTTCGAGGAGATCCTGCGCCGCCATCCGGAGATCGCCCCTGGCGTGCGCCGCACATTGGAACGGCGCATCCGCAAATGGCGGGCGCTGAATGGGCCCGAGCGGGACGTCATCTTCCGGCAGAGCCATGTCCCCGGCCGGCTCGGGCTTTCCGATTTCACCGATATGGGCGAACTCGGCGTCAGCATCGCCGGCGAGCCGCTCGACCATCGGCTCTACCACTTCCGCCTGGCGTTTTCCGGCTTCGAGCATGCCCATGTCATCCTGGGCGGCGAGAGTTTTGTGGCGCTCGCCGAAGGCCTGCAGAACGCGCTTTGGGAGCTGGGCGGTGTCCCGGAGCAGCACCGCACCGACAGTCTGTCGGCGGCGTTCCGCAATCTCGACCGCGAGGCGCGTGAGGACCTGACGCAGCGCTATGAGGCGCTGGCCGCCCATTACGGCATGGAGCCGACCCGCAACAATCCTGGCGTTGCCCATGAGAATGGCTCCATCGAAAGCTCGCACGGGCATCTGAAGAAGGCGGTTGCCGATGCGCTGCTGTTGCGCGGCTCGCGCGACTTCCCTGACCTGGCGGCCTATCGCCGCTTCATCGACGAGATCATTGGCCGCAAGAATGCACGCAATCGCAAACGCATCGAGGTGGAGCGGGCGGCGCTGAAGAAGCTCCCAGAGCGGCGCACCACCGACTATGAGGAAACGATTGTCTGCGTCACATCGAGTGGCGGTTTCACTCTGCGCCGCGTCTTTTATACGGTCCCGTCGCGTCTCATCGGCCATCGCCTGCGCGTGCGCATCTACGACGCCCGGCTGGAATGCTTCCTCGGCGGCACGCCCATCCTGACACTGCCGCGGGGTAGGCCGCCGCAAAGGAGCGGCAAACACGGCCATGTCGTCGATTACCGGCACGTCATCCATGCGCTGCGCCGCAAGCCGATGGCGCTGCTCAATCTCGTCTATCGCGATCAGCTGTTCCCGCGCCAGGCTTATGCCCGCGCCTTCGAGGCGCTGCTCGCCCAGGAAGGTGAGAGACGCGCCTGCCGTGTCACCGTCGAGTTGCTGGCACTGGCGCATGATCGCGCCTGCGAGGCGGAGCTGGCGGACGCCATCGAGGCCGATCTCAATGCCGGGCTGCTGCCCGATCTCGACCAGCTTCGAGACCGCTTCAAGCCCGATGCGGCGGCGATCCCGGACGTCACCGTCAAATTGGTGCCGCTCTCGGATTATGACGAACTGGCCGTCGTGCGCCGGGACGTTCCCCTGGCGAGCCCGCAAGCCTGCGCATTGGAGGTGGCGGCATGAAGAAGAACACCGCCATCGACACCGCGCGCGTCGAATTGCTGCTCAGCGAGACTGCGCCTGCCGGGCATCAAGCTGATGTGGCCCAAGCTCGCCGAACAGGCCGATAAGGAAGGCTGGCCGGCGGCCCGCTTCCTCGCCGCCCTGGCCGAGCATGAAGTGGCCGATCGCCTCCGGCGGCGCATCGAACGCCATCTCGCCGAAGCGCGCCTGCCCGCTGGCAAGACGCTCGACAGCTTCGACTTCGGCGCCGTCCCCATGATCAGCAAAGCCCAGGTGATGGCGCTCACCTCCGGCGACGGCTGGATCGGGCAAGGCGCCAATCTCCTGCTGTTCGGCCCGCCCGGCGCCGGCAAAAGCCATCTCGGCGGCCGCCATCGGCCTGGCGCTCATCGAAAACGGCTGGCGCGTGCTGTTCATGCGCACCACCGATCTGGTGCAGCGGCTGCAGGTGGCGCGCCGCGAACTGGCGCTCGAAAGCGCCATCGCCAAGCTCGACAAGTACCATCTGCTCGTCCTCGACGACATCGCCTACGTCACCAAGGACCAGGCCGAGACCAGCGTGCTGTTCGAACTGATCGGCTCGCGCTACGAGCGGCGCTCCATGCTGATCACCGCCAACCAGCCGTTCGGCGAATGGGGCAAGGTCTTCCCCGATCAGGCCATGACGCTGGCGGCCGTCGACCGCCTCGTCCATCACGCCACCATCCTGGAGATGAATGTCGAGAGCTACCGGCGCAACACCGCGCTGGAGCGTAAACGCGGCAGAGGCCGCCCGGCCGCGCACGCGACAATCAAGACGAAGGCTGATTGACGCTCAGCGGCAATCAGGCAAATAGCGCTTGCGCGTCACCGCGCCAGCGGCAATCATCGATCCGCTCGCGATCCGCAAGTTCTCATCTTGATCGCCGCTCTTCTCATCCAGATTGTCGCGCGATACGTTCTCCGCAAAATGGACCTTGTGAGCGGTCAAGAGACTTTCTAGGCCCACAACCTTGATGAAGTTGTTCATCAGCGGCAGAGCTCGTCCATTCCTGTCTCCATGCGGAAACGCCTGCAAGCTCGCGCCTGCCCCGAGAATGACAACGTGCGACCGCCCCATTCTTACGTCGGCGATCTCATCTTCAGCACTGTAATCGTGATTAGCCATTTCCATATGCCAATACGGTAATTGCTAGCTGGGCTGACGTGGCGGCAAATGATGCGCGGAGGACTTCCATATAGAAATTATGGCAGTAGCCACTGCAACAACTCCGGAAACTTTTCCGTCTTCATGCCGCCCATCGTGAAGTGTCCGCGGTCAGTGAACCACTCCAGATCGATGCCCTTGATAACTGATTCGAGCTGCCTTGCCGTATCCAGTTCGTCCTGACCGTCGTCGGAGGAAATGAAGAGATGGATGTGGTACCCTGGATCGATCCCAATCACAGTCGGGCGCGAGCTATGTGCCTCTTTTGAATTCCGAGTGGGTAGCCCGTTCGCCGATCTGACAGCGGCATCTCTTTGTTTGGCTGGTGCCCATCTCTCCGTCCCGGCCTGCGCGAGCATCGAGCCGCGGCGCGCAGCGCCGGTCAAGAATGGCCGCTTGCGGCCGCCCGTTAGGGCTTGTTCTTGACCGGTGCGAGCACTGCGGCATGCTGATTTCCGCCGGGGCACCAGCGCCGCGGGTTGGGAGAGAGCATGAGCAATAGCAACGAACTTTTCGCGGCGGCCCTTGGTGTCGCCTGTCCCTGGTCTGTCCGTGATGTGACGTTCGACGCCGGCAAGCGGCTGCTGGTCATCGGCATTGATTTCGCCAAGGGCAGCAAGTTCCCGTACCCCGGCGTAGAAGGATTGCATCCCGTCCACGACACGGTGCTGAAGCGTTACCGGCATCTGAACTTCTTCCAGCATGAGTGCTATCTCGAAGTCCGCACACCGCGGCTCAACCTGCCCGATGGACGAGTGGTGCTCGCCGAGCCCGAATGGGCAGGTCAATGAGGTTTTCGCCGTTCGCAGCCCACGCATCGAGATCGATAACTCGACGCATACTCAACTCAAATTTCCCGCGAGCACTGTCATTGCCGGGGTGGAGATGCCTACTCAGCGGTTCATAGAGACCGGCAAGCGTGCTTTCCTCTTCCTTCAGTAAGTCAAAATATGCATTGTAAAACTTCAGACGAGTCTCCAGACTCTTTGTCAATTTCTGAATTATGCTTGTATCAAGTGTAGCAATTTCCTTTTTTATACTTTCCGTCTCCGCCTCAAGTCGTGCTTTGTCACGCTGAAGAGCTACCAAGCGTTCGCGGAGCTTCTCATCATTTGAAAGACTTTTCTCAAGGGTTTCAATTCGACAGCGAATGTCTGCCACTGTATCGCCGTCTGGAGTCGGCGCACTCGGGTCGCCACGCAATAATTGCGCCTCGGTCGCCAATTGCGTCGCCTTTTCCTTGAGGGGAACATCGAAATGGTCCTGAAATGTGGGACGGAACCGGTCTATCTGTTCGGCCGTGAAGCCAAGACTGTTAAGAACTTCCCGCAGCTTACCAAACTCGGCCTCGATTGCCGCTTGCATGCGAACCAAGCCGTGCTGCGCCTCTTTAACCCATTCAATAGAGCGATTAACTTCCGTCAAAGTACTCCCATTCAGTTGTAGTTTTTCTCGCTCTTGCTTGAGCTTTTCAGCCACCTGCTGATCGGTTGCGCCTTCCAAAGTCGGAATCTGGGTTCCGATTGCTTGGAGTTCCTGATCAATTATCTTCAGTCTTCCTTCCTTTTCAGGCTTCGAGGCTATGGCATCCTCCAAGCTAACGATATCCGCATTTAGCGCTGAGAGTTGCGAGCGGAGCGCGCTTCGTCGGCCCTGAATGCTTTTTGTCTTAATTATACGAAGTTCCTGAAAAGTAGATGCGCCAAGACGATCCTCCTCTTGAATATAAGAAAAGACGACCTCCTCAATTTCTTTGAGCAGTTCGCTGCCAGTGTGATCATCCGAGCAAAGACGCTCCACGAAATCTTAAGACAGATATCTCACTTGCGGCGTTTGGACCCCTGAAGCCGCGTCCAGCGGCGCTGAGGAAATCGTACCACTGCGCCATCTGACGTTGGCCGTTGCTCCCGACAGCAAGCCCCTGGCCTTTTTTAGAAATGATGCCGGGGTCTCCTGCCAGGCACCGCATGCATGTGCAATCACATCCGCAAGTGCTGTTTTGCCCGATCCTTTTTCACCAATAATGGTGACAAGACGGGAATTGAGTTCCAACTTAGCGGTCCCAAACCAATCCGAGGCAGCCTCAAATTGAACTTCATCAATTACCTTATTTTCGTCGAAGCTCTCTGGTGCCGTGGCTCCAATGTGAACACGCTCCTCAGGTTCATAGAGAATTTGCCGCAACCCTTCGAATGTGGGGTCGGCCTTGATCCAGCAGTATCTTTGCTGATCTGGTTCGAATAAGGTCTCTAGGCTGTGCGCATCTGATCCATGAATGCATGGCATCAACTTGCCACAATTTTGCTTAACAAGCGCTGGGCTATCAGCCCCCTGACCCAGAAAGTATTTTCGGCACGTCGGCTTTGGAGAAAAAATGATTTGAGAGAAGCGGTAGAATTCTTCTCGAACCGCGCGAAAGCCCCCGTCTTGGGATAATCCTGATGCGCCATCGCTGCCGCCGTTGCTGACAGCAATTAACGCGTTTTCACGAAGCCAGATTTCGCCTTCCCACCAATTTTTGAAATCTTTGAACTCGGGTTTAAAGATGTTCACTCCCACCTGGTATGCGCCGTTATCATCAGTTTGCGTGGGATCGCTTGCGCGGCCCAATAAAATAAGCTGCGGCCGGGTGCAATTGTACGGAGATCCACGATAATGAAAACGAATATTTGCGAGCACACGTTCGATTTGAGTGACGTGATCAGCAGCGCTTCCTGAGAATAGGATGTGAATATTTATTGCACTGCCATTACGGGTTTGTACAGATACGCGGAATTCGACATTTGGAATTAGCAGAACTCCCCGAAGCCGTCCGCCTTCCTGTGCCGCCCGTAGTTCCTTATAGCCTTCAATCGAGCAATAATCCGTTACGCCAATCACAGCAACATTAGCGGACTGAGCTTTGGCCTCAAGAGCATCTATGTAGGCAGCCCAACCTCCGTCAAACCGGCTTTCAAGTGCGCTCGCCGGGGTATGCACGTGAAGGTCCCAGCGTCGCCATTCTGATCCTCGTGGAAATTGACTATTCATATAGATTGTTGCACCGTCAGGATTACATCCAGCCGAGTACACTCCCCATTCTAATGCAGATTGCTATAGTTACAACTTTCAGAGAATTCCACCAGTGGCTAACCGGCTTATTCACTCCAAAATTAATCGGTAGCCTTCTGGTACGTCGCTGAAAACACCCATTCGCTGAGCCAGCGTCGGAAGTCGGGATTGTCCTGAAATTGGCTGAAGAGCTGCGTATCGTCATTCAGCACTGCCGTCATAACGCGTACAAGCGCTTTGCCATGCTCGACCTTGGCGTTGCCCTTGTCTGAATTCTGCATGGCATTCTGATACGCCTTGTCAGCTGCGACCTTGGACGGAATCTCCTCCGTGATCATGCGACGAACACGGTCTCCATCCGCCCAGTCGATATTTCCGAATTGCTCGTTAAAAACCTTCAGGATGTTCGAAAGCCTATCGATCTCGGGCTCCGGTTTACCGCCCCCACCGTCCATCGGCACCGGATCGATTTCGGCGTCCTGATCCGCAAGCTGGATGCGCACCGCCGCTTTCTTTTCCACGCGGTAGCTATCCATGTCGATGGATTCAAGGATACCTTTCGACAAGTCTTCCTCTTTGGGCGCTGGCAGCTTCGGGATCAGGAAGTTGAGGAAAATCGACAGCTTCTCCCAATCCGCATTGGTGAACGGCAGGATACCGGCGTTGCCCCGGTGGTTGTGAACAGCAGGCCGCCGTCACCGATCCAAGGCAAGTCGGCGATGATCGACGCAGTCTGCGGAACAAGCGGCACGAGGTGAGGACGCCCGTTCTTTGTCCGCTTGCCGGGGATTTCCCACAGCGGACGATCGCTGTCGAGGTCACTTAATTCACTCCGGTCCATGCCGCCGACTTCTGAGCGCCGCTGTCCGGTAAGAAGGAGGAGCTTGAACAGGTCGCCGAAAGGATCGCCTTCAGCTTCGAATGCCCGCCATACTTCGACGATCTCAGCCTCGGTGACGGCTTGAGCGGTTTCTTGGCCGGACTGATCAAGTGGTGCCGGAAAGAACTGGAAGCTGCCCGGCAGCGTCCGCAAATTCTCGCCGCCGCTGATTTCCATCGTGCGCGGCAACTGGTCTTGCCTCCTCACACGCTTGAACTCTTTGCCCGGTATCAGACCACGCTGGACAACCAGCTTTACAAGGCGCTCAGGATGCTGCGCGAGATAGGCTTCGCGGGTATTCGGGTTGCGGATATGGGCAGTGAAGAATTCGACGGTGCGCTCGCCAGCGCGCGGCCCGGCGGCCAGCAGCACCGACGGCAACGGACTGTCCGCGCCGCCCGGCAACAGCACCAACTCGGTCCTTTTGTTCACGTTCCACCCCCGCCCCGTATATATAACATAACGTCCTTTATGTCATATTGTTACATCCGGTTAAGAAGCTGTTAACGTGCTGCCGACGCCGTTTCGAGTAATTCGCGCATTTCGTTTACTTCTCCGGCGTGATGTGTTATGGTCAGCGATATAAGGAGTACCCGACCATGCCGCGTACACATAACGAGCCGACGATCCCGACCGCCGAGGAAGCCATTCTCGCGCAGAAGGTCAGCCGCGCGCTCGAACAGCATCCCGGAGAACAGACGTTATCGCTTGTCGTTCCCGCTGCCGGCGGGCACGAAGAGCAGACGCTGGTGTTGCCACCGGGCGCGGCGCATCTCTTGGCCGAAATTCTCAAGCTGATCGCCGAAGGCAGTGGCGTCAGCGTGATCCCCGTCGAACAGGAAATCACGACCCAGGAAGCCGCGAACCTTCTGTGTGTTTCGCGTCCCTATCTTGTCGGCCTCATCGAAAAAGGCGAACTTCCCGCCCGCAAGGTTGGCAATCAGCGGCGACTGCCGTTAAAAGATGTGCTCGCTTACCGGGAAGCCACGAAGGCCAAACGCTTCGCCGCGCTCGACGAACTTTCGGCACTTGATCAGGAAATGGGACTTGAATGAAGGACACAGCGCCTCGCACCGTATTCCTCGACGCGAGCGTGCTGTATCCCGCTTCGATCAGGAGCCTCCTGCTCTACCTTGCTGGCGCGAGCCTCTACAGGCCGCTGTGGTCTGCCCGCGTGCATGAAGAATGGATCAATGCACTGTTGCGCGACCGGCCAGATCTGACGCGCCAGCAACTCGACCGCACGCGCGCCCTCATGGAGGCGCATGCCGCAGACGCGAATGTCTCAGGCTATGAAAGCCTGATCGACGCGATAACGCTTCCCGATCCCGATGACCGGCATGTTGCCGCCGCTGCCATCCATGGCGGCGCAAGTGTCATCCTCACGGCCAACCTGCGGGATTTTCCGGCGGCGGCGCTTGCGCCCTATCATCTCACGGCGCAGCATCCCGACGCCTTCGTCGTCAACCTGCTTGAGGTGGACCGCTCCGCCGTGCTGGCCGTTATGCGCCGTCACCGCCAAAGCCTCAAAAATCCGCCGAAGACACCGGCGGAATATTTGGCGACCTTTGTGAAACATGGTCTGACCACCACTGTCGCGGCGCTTCGCGCCGTCATCGACCGGCTATGATTGAACTATACCACCAGCAGTCACATCGGCACCTCCTTCAACGCGGTAACCACATCAAAATTGACGCCGAGCGTAGCGAAATGGCGGCGACCGCATGCGATTTTCTGGTTTTCCTTGGTACGACGTTCTTCGGAATCGAGCGTGCTTTTGGTCTCGCGGACGAAGTATAATTTTTCGTCTCGCTCGGTCACAAAAGCCCAATCAGGATTATATTGGCCTATCGGGGTATCGATCGTAAACCAACGCGGAAGTTTTACAAAAAACTTCACATTTTCACTGGAGTCCAGATCGCGCGCAAATCGCTTCTCAACCTCAGATTCATACTCGATAAAATCAAATAGCGATTTTTCACGATTTTGAACCTCGTAAAGATTGCTTAGATAGCGGATTATGCCTTTCTCTGCCTCCTGCTCAATTCGGCTTTGCTCCCAGAGTGCACCAGCGACTTTCTCATACTTTATGCCTTCCATCATGAGATCGTGCAGAGCGCGCGATATTTCTTTCGCCACAGCGGCCATGAAGGCTTGCGGGTTGAGCTTGAATTCGGGAAGCCTGCCTGACCGCTTGAGGATTTCGGCGAGCGTATGCCGTGTCAGCTCTGTTTCCTTCTGGAGATATCCCAGAATATCCGGAAGGACGGTGACAGGCTGAATATCCCGCGAGCGCGAAGCTATCTGATGATCGGCTATCACGCCCGCATCTGAAATTTCCACCTCCACAACGGTCGTTGATACGTGAGCGGCTTTGATCGCTTCAATCTGCCCGATGCGTGAGAGTGCCCGTTCTATCAACTCGGAGGTTTCGAAGGCCACGCGGTAACGCGTTCGGTGTTTGATGCGATCCCATAGCGCGGCAAAATCCTCGCTAAGATGGACTTCCTTGCGAAATTTCAACGTATGTTGTTCGCGAGCATTAACTACCCGGTCCCTAAAAAGCTTGCGGTTTACCTCGTCAATGATCTCCGCGCGCAGCCCCGCAAACTCAGGAGCTATCTTTAACTCAAAATGCGGGTTTTTCGGATCGAACTTGTCGAGTACGTCACCCGCTGCATTCAGGTAGCCGTTAGACACGAGGTCTGCCCAAATTCGATTGGATGCATCCTGGCCAATCTCCTCCTCAGCGCCATCGTCGGCCCGGCGAACGATTTTAGCGAACGCAATTTTTTCGACCCGGCCGAATTTTATGCCGAAGTCTTCTTCGAATTCCGATTGCAGCGCCCGCGCAAAATCCTCGTAGGACTCATTCGCGATAACGGTCAGACGATTGACGCTCTCGTCATGCACACGCTCCCCGTTAGCGTTGACGGGCAGGCGCAAACCGCGCCCGATTTCCTGGCGCTTTTTCTCAGCCGACTGCGTCTCCTTAAGGGTGCAAATCTGAAAAACGTTGGGGTTGTCCCACCCCTCCCGCAACGCAGAATGCGAAAATATGAAACGAAGGGCGACGCTTGGATCAAGAAGACGTTCTTTTTCCCGCATGATCAAATTGTATGTGTCCTCGTCATCAGCAGTGTTGCCGCGCGTATCTTTGGCTTGCCCCTGCTTATCCTGGGAGAAATAGCCGTTATGGACCTCGGACACATCAAATGGGATCAGCCCCCTGTAGATGGGCTTGGCGATCAATTCACGGAACGCCTCTTCGAACCACACGCCGATTTTGCCAAGCCCCGTTGACCCATTAGGGTTATAAATCCGGTAATTGGCGACGCGATCAACAAAGAAGAGCGATAATACCTTGATGCCTTTCCCTTTAAGGGCGCGCTCCTTCTTGAGGTGTTGCTCGACGGTTTCATAGACTTGAGCTTTCATAACGTCATCGGCGAGGCCGCCAACTTCCTGGCCCAGTTCGATAAAGCGGCCCTGGTTGAATTCCACGTATTCTGAACCTGGCGTGCAGTCGATATTCTGGACGATATAGCCTTCGCGATACATCTCTCGCTCGCCGGACTTTACATAAAGATCATCCCCCTGTTTGACCCAGAGCTTCGACGGCTTCGGGCCTGACGAGCCTTCCTTATGAATCTCGATCCGTGCTCGGATGCCGTTCGTGTTATCGGTCTGAATCAGCCTCACATAGGCGTCGTTGAAACTGCCCCCAGAGCGAACCGACGCCACTTCAATCCGTTTCACGAGGCGCAGGTCGTAAGCGCGGATGGGATCAAGTTTATAGAGGAGGTTATATGGATTGCGATGAGTGGCGCTGTAGCGCAACGTCGCCATTGGATTGAGATTGGCGATTGCGCGGCGCGATTTCTCCGTGTTGTCAACGCTCTGCGGCTCGTCGATTATCACAACCGGACTGGCCGCTTGAATGAATTCGATGGGTCTCCGACCCGACATCCGATCATTCTCACGGTTGATGACATTCAGCTTTTTCAGCTCGTCGTCGGTCATCTCGGATAGGTCTTTGTCCGCAACGTCCTTTTGGAACGACTGGATGTTGATGACCATAAGCTGAATCAGGTTGCTGCCCGCAAATTGCCGAACTTTCCCAAGCCGCTTCGAGTCGTAGACGAAGTGATCGAATGGCACCTTGTCGTAAAGCGTCTGGAAATGCTCCTTCATCACGTCGATGCTTTTGAGCACACCTTCACGAATGGCAACACTCGGCACTACGATGATGAATTTTCTGAAGCCATAGACCTTGTTCAGCTCAAAGATAGTACGGAGATAAACATAAGTTTTTCCCGTCCCCGTCTCCATTTCGATTGAGAACTCGCGCCCCTGCAAATCCTCAACCTTCTCGATTGTATTGGTGGTTTGAACTCGATGAACATTCTTCAGAATATGGCCATCATCGAGATTCAGGCGGTTGCCTAGCCCCAGCTCTGTCTGAAACAGGCCGCCAACCTGGAGTGACTGAAACGCCATAGCCCCAGTCTGCACATAAGGTTGACCGTCGAACACATTGACGACAGCGCTTATTGCGTCCTGTTGGTACTGAAGAGACGGATCAAATTTGAGCTTCATGCCGTCAGCCCCCCCGGAACAGCCTCATGACCCAGAAACGCGTTCAACCGCGCCGCCACCTGAGCACGCCGTTCTCGCAGGAATTCGTCATAGCTATCGACCGTCCATAACCCCGGCGCAGTCGGTATGCATTGGCTCCGCAAAGCGTCATTACCAATTTTTCCGATGATCTCGGGCAAATAGACGTTCGGCTCCTTGTCGCTGATCCTCCGGTTTGTTCTTCCGCTTACGAACGAGAGGTTGCAAATATCGTTGACCTTCCCCGGCGACAGATCGAGTTTCTTCAAAACCGCCTGCGGAAAAATATGATGGAACTGGAGGGAATGCTGGCTTCCCGCGTGTTTAAGCGAGATGACGAGCTGATCCCGCCAATCCATAGCTCCGTCTTTGCGGAACGCGAGGAACATGGTTTTGAAGTAAGCACTGCGGCTGTTCCGGTTTTCAAGATCGGCAGGCAGCACTTCCAGGCGGCCGACTTGCGTGCGCAAAAGCTGAAGCATCGCCGGAATGTCATCGCCACGGCGTAGTGCGCCGAGGTCTTGATCCAGGAAAGTTTCGGATGACCCTCGCGAATAACGCGCCTTGGTGTTTGCCACCAGAACCCAATACCGAAGTTGGCGCTCTTCATCGGGCGTCAGATGATAGTCCTTGAGATGCCCGTAGTAGGCGATCGAGATCACCAGAAACGGTGAGGAAAGCAGCGCCGGGCTATCGATGCCTGCGTTGCTTTTCAGGAAATTGAGCGCGAAGCGCATCCCGTCCTTCGCGCTCGCCCAGTTCTCCTCAAGATCGTGGCGCGAAATGCTGGAAACCGACCGGAAACGGGATTGCCCAGTCGCAAACGCGACAAGATTTTTGAGGTGGATTGAAAGGCCGAGATCAAAGCCCTGCTGTTTGCACTCGTCCTCAAAAGCCTGAAATACCTTCAATGAATCGCGCCACTTCGCCGTGATCTGCGCTAGGGCGAGGTCCGAGCTGCGCAGCTTCGCCCCAAGAGAATTGACGCGGACGAATATCTCGGTCACTTCCTCGTAGGATTTTTCACGATCAAGGATGTGCACGCGGTATTCGTAGTTTTTGATGTCGCGGAGACGCTTCAGGCGCGACGTATATTTGTCGTATCGCGGATCGTCCATCGACGTGACGCCTGCCGCCTTCAAAAACGGCGTGTCGCTCGGTTCCTTGAACACCTCGGTCACGGAAACCCAGTGCGGAATAGCGGCTAGCTTCTTCGAATAGACCACAAATGCCATGCTGTCGAAGCGCTTCAGGAGTTCATCCTCGTTCGCGTCGGCGGCATCTGTGTCCGTGTCATCGCTATCGTCGTCGGTGTCATCGTTCTCATTAACCTCGGTGACGACTTCCAGGGCGTCGGGATGCTCCAGATTGAACAGTATGTCGATTGGGCGAACGCGGCCCCTCACCTGCACGGGTTCGCCACGCAGAATAGCCGATAACGATGTCAAGCGCTGTTGACCATCCAGCAGGAGCTGGAACCGGCTGGTTTCAGTTCCCTGCTCAATGGCGAAATCCCGCGTGGAAACGCCTTCATCTGTCTCCCAGGTCAGGATTGTGCCGGACGGGTAGCCTCGATAAAGCGAGTCCAGGAGGTCGCGGACCCGCGTTTGCCGCCACACATATTGGCGCTGCATTTCTGGAAGCCGGATGTCACCGCGTTCGATCTTGGTGACAAGCTCATGAATTCGAAGGTCTTGCTGCCCCATGATGCGCCTCAGACCGTCTTGAACACAATTTCGGATTCCTGGGATGCAGCGCGAGCCTTGAAGGTCTGCACGGCGTTCGCCTTGAGCTGGTCGTTACCCTTGAAGCCTTCGTCAAGGCAGATGACCTGCAATGGGTTCGCTTCAGCCAAAGCGTCGATCAGTTCGGGCGTAATGTCCTTCTCAAGACATACGAGTAATGCGCCGTCCTGGATGGAAAAGACCTGCTTTCCAGCTATTTCGTTCGTGCGGACCTTGGTAGTCAGTGGGAAACCCGCTTTCAAAAGCAGTTCATAGAGCACGTCCTCCGGCCCGCGCGACGCCGAAAGGTGGTCGATGTGCAATTCGATTTGCTCACCAATTTGCGTGGCTGACTTGCCATCGCCGTCCCAAATACGGAAATTCGATCTATCCAACCTAAACACCTTAAATCCCAAATCGCGGGGAGCCCCACCGGTCAGTTTGAGTTGCTCGGACGTTTTCCTGCGCAATTTCTCGATAACTCTCCGGGTGCGCTCCATTGCAATCTCGCTAATGGTTTTGAACCCGCCTTTGGCAGCGTTCGATGCAGCATCTGTCGGCTCCGGCAACTGCACCAAAATGAACTGTCGGCTGCCACCGTCCTCCAAATTCAGCTCGAGAACTGCTTGCGCCGTTGCCCCGGAGCCAGCAAAAAAATCGAGAACTATATCCGTAGGGCCATTGCATACGTGTTCAATAGCGCGGCGAATTAGCTGAACTGGCTTAGGATTATTAAAGACCTTACCAGAAATAAGATTTTCCAAATCCCGCGTTCCTTCGTCCGTATGTCCTGCGTAGTCATGTGCCCAGAAGTTGGTTGGCGTAAGGCCACGCGCCTCTGAAAGAAACATCTTGATAGAAGGGACGGCCGCTTTTCCATCAGGCCCCCAATAGAGTCGGTTGTCAGAACTCAACTCATCAAAAGCTTCTTTGGATCGCCTCCAAGCATTTGATGTTGGGGAAACTGCATCTCCAGTATTGGGATTAACGAGTGGATAGCAAAGATTCGGTCGTTCCTGTGGAGAAGCTGGATTGAGGAAAGACGCCCCCTTCCATACGCCGCGTGGATCGTTATCAGGGTTTGTGTATCGTGCATCAGCTTCCTCTGTACGTGGAAGAAGGCTAACTTCAAATGCCTCTGATTTGGCGTATATGAGTATATGTTCAATAACTGTCGTGAAGTCTACGGTGTTGTTGCTGCGCGTGTATCTCTTTTGCCAGGCAATATCGGCCTTAAAATTCTCCTCTCCAAAAATTTGATCACAAAGCTCTCGTAAGTGAGCCAACTCATGGTCATCGATTGAGATGAAGATCGCCCCATCCTCACGCAGCAAGTTCCGCGCCAAGTAGAGGCGCGGATACATCATATTCAACCAGTTCGAATGGTATCTCCCGACCGCATCCGTATTAGTGGAAAATTTCCGTCCTGCAGCATCTACCTGCCCAGTGTAAGCAAGATAAGTTTCTAATGTTTCGGCATACTTATCTGGATATATAAATTCCTGTCCGGTATTATAGGGGGGGTCAATGTATATCAGCTTAACTTTACCGAAGTACGCCTTCTGTAACAACTTCAGTACTTCAAGATTATCGCCTTCTATGAAAGCATTTCCGGTAATATCAAAGTCCACGGAGGCATTGCGAGCAGGTCTTAGTGTCGCCACGCTAGGCTGCTGAATGATCCTCATGCATTCGGATTTGCCGGGCCACACCAGACCGAACCTCTCGGTGCCAGATTCCACCCAGTCTCCAAGAGCCCTTCTTAGCTGCTCAAAGTCGATGCGTCCTTCGGAAATGCATTCCGGGAGGACCGCAGACAGATAATTTCTCAGAATACGGCTCCTGCCTTCCGCTACTTCCGCCGAAGTTAGAGGCAATTTTGTGCTTTCGTCTAACTCAGTCGCTTTCATTTGGTCGCTCTCGATATGATCATTTTAGCCACTCTTCAGTACCAACCGTACAACCTAGTCGATGTGCGTCCCCAAGTCCCAAATGCTAGAGAGCGGTCTATGACATCCAACATTACTTGCCCAGGCAGGACGATATCGAAGCGCAAATTGTTTGTTGTTTCGTCAAAAACAACGCAGGCTATCCCATCTTTATTCTCGCGGACCCAGTCTACAAGCGGAGTTGCGTTTGGTATATTGAGTCTAAACATCCCATTGTGCTCGTAATATCTATATCTAAATGATCGATTTTGCTGATCTGCGCAGATCATGTCGACAATTCCATCGGTTGATGGGCGACCAATAAGGCGCTTTAACACAAGTCCCGCCTCCTTCGGAAACTCCAATTGCAGATTATATTCACCTGTAAAAGATTGTAGACCCGCCCATGTAACAGAGGCTGCTGTTTCCGATATCGCTTTTTCCTCTTTCTTCGGCGGAGAAATATTCTTCTTTGGCTTTCCGTTTTCTGCTGTAGGCATACCATCGGCTATGCCAAGTGTAACTAGGTCCGAGGGTTGTCTATTCCGATTGCGTAGCGCGAAGTATTTTTCGTAGTCGCTTAGCTTCGTGGAGGTGAGCGGTGATCCAAGGGTCCAGCAGCCTAGCCAAGCACGCGCGGCGGAATCGCGGGAGTGCGGTGCAGAGCTCCAGAACGTGCATTCGCCATTTGATATGAAGCCTCCACGGCTTAGATTGGGGGAGCCTACAATAGCGAGCGAGAGGTCGGATACGCCTGTGGCATCATCAAATGAAGCTGCTCCTACATAAAGCTTCGGGTGGAAAGTTCCGGGCAAACTGTCAACAACGCGCACTTTCCACCCGCTATCCATTGCGCATTCGAGGGCCTTCGGATGAGTAATCCCGTCTTTTGTATCCGTGACGAGTTCGCACTTCGCCCACTTTTCCCTCGTCGAGAATTGACTTCATGATTTGGTATCCTGAAGCCGACACATAGGCTACTGCCATCCCAAACACCGATGGTCTAACTCTTTTGATGTGTTCCCGGAGTAGACTTTTGTAGCTTCGGCCTGCAAATCCCGTCATGGTAACATAACTGGTCATGTAAGCGCCCCCTTACGTCACTCTAAACCGAATGGCGAATAGCTGCTCCTCGGCGACGTTCTGCCCCAGACGCGCTTCGATCTGATCCAGAAGGCCATCCTTCTGAGTTTCAATGTCCTTGGCCGCTGCGTCATAGGCACGCCAAGCGTCATCCCGTTTCGTTTCAAGCGTGCGCGCCTGCCGTTGCCGCGCCAGCTTATCCGGCAGATTACCCGTCTGGCGAATTTCCTTTTTCAGCGCCTTGAGGAGATCGTCAAGCTCCTTGAGGTCCGCCTTCAGCCCGGCGCGCTTATCCTCGGCCCAGTTGTCGAGCTTATCCATTTCGTCGTCGAACCACGACGCCTGGCGGGCGGCCAGCTCGTCGAGAATGCCCTGGCGGTCGCTCGCCACGGCATCAGTCAGGCTTCCGGGAAGCGTCAGGCTTCCGACTGTGTTGCCCTTACGGACTGGCAGCTCAAAGAGACGCATTACCGTCTTGGGATCAATGCGCTGACCCTGTTCTGTCGTGGCGACGAGAATGATGTGGTCTTGATCGTCCGCGCCCCGCAAGGAGAGTTTGTGCGCGACGAGCGTACCGTTGCTCCCGACGAACGGCTCAAGCGCCACGGCTTTTTGCGGCCACGCCGTATAGTCGAATGCGATTTCCCCGACCGGAAGCTGGCGCTCGGCAGCGACGGTCAACAGATGCTGCGCAAGGGGATGCCCCAGACGATAGCGATGACCGTCGATGCCCTGCTTGCCCAAATAATATGCCCCAGCAGGAATCTTTGAGGGTGGCAGGGACGTCATTCAGCGCGAACGTCAGATAGTCGTCGTCAAATTTAGCGGCTTTCCCGAGTTCATGCTTCGTCAAGGCCCAAAGCATCCGCGCGTAGCGATCGAGATATTCCCTGCTTTGGTTCATGTTGATCTTTAGGCGGTCGTGCACCTCCGCGTCGAAATTTTCGAGCAGCTTGCGGCGCGTATCCTCCATGGTGACATTGATGTTTTCATCCATTTCAGCGCGGAGCCGCTCGAACTCCGCTTCGATCTCGTCCGTGCTCCGGCAATTTTGATAAATGGAGACAATGCGCTTTTCGAATTCGACGCCGGACTCGATTGCGCCCAGCACCTCGTCCGAAGCACCAAAAACGCCGGAAAACAGCTTGAACTTCTCGGACAGCAGCGCATAGACGCGCTGATCTGCGGCATTGTTTTTATTGAGGAAGTTAACAACGACCACATCGTAACGCTGCCCATAACGATGACAGCGGCCAATGCGTTGCTCAATACGCTGCGGGTTCCACGGCAAATCGTAATTCACGACAATGGAGCAAAACTGAAGGTTTATCCCTTCGGCGGCAGCCTCGGTTGCGATCATGATCGACGCCTTATCGCGGAAATGTTCCACGAGAGCCGCCCGCATATCCGCCGTGCGCGAGCCGGTGATGCGGTCGCTGCCTTTATGCTTTTCAAGCCATTGATCATAGACGGCTTTTGAGTGCGGGTCGGAATTCGAGCCGTTGAAGAGAACGAGTTTGCCGTTATAGCCGTTGGCCGTGAGGAGACGAACGAGGTATTCCTGCGTCCGCCGGGATTCGGTGAAAATGATCGCCTTTTCCGGGCCTCCCAGTTCGGCGGTTTTGGCGAAACCGGCACGCAGTGCGCTGAGGAGAGCTTGACCTTTGGCGTTCTCCGAGATGGAAACGGCTAAATCCCGGAAGGCGCGAAGCTCAGTAATTTCGGCTTCAATCGCCGCGATGTCGTCGTCCCCCAGCAGCTCCGGCGAACCCTCGTCATCGACCCATTCATCAGCTTCCTCTTCGAACCCGTCGATGTCATTTGTAATCTCTTCGACTTCGGCATCCTCCAGATTTCTGCGGAGTGCAGAGTCGTCTCTGAGCTGTCGCTCCAGTTTCCGGGCCAGCGTGTCAAGGGCACCGGCAATCGCAAAGGTCGATGAGGCAAGCAGCTTGCGCATAATCAGAGTCATCAGCGTGCGCTGACTCGAAGGCAGTGCCTGCAATGTCGGTTTACGGAGGTAATCCGACACCATATCATAGAGCGATTGTTCGGCGTCGGTGGGAACGAATTCCTGCGTGATCGGTATCCGGTTTGTGTACCGGATATATTCGAGCACCTGCCGCCTCAATGTGCGATGGCAGACGGGGCGGAGGCGCTCCTTTAGCTCTTCGAATTGACCGTCGGAAAGCCGTGCATATTGGGCGCGGAAGCTTTTCGCATCGCCGAAAGCGTAATCGTCGATAAGGCTGACGAGACCATACAGCTCCATGAGAGAATTTTGCAGCGGTGTCGCGGTCAGCAATAGCTTGGGGGCATTGGCGAGCGCGCCGCGCAATGTCCTGCCGATGCGATTATCGGGCCGGTATACGTTGCGCAGGCGATGAGCCTCGTCAATGACAACGAGGTCCCAAGGAATGACCATCAGTTCTTCCGCGTGGCGGGCCGCAAATTGGAAGGAACAAATGACTAGTTTCTTCTGCTCAAACGGCGCTTTTGCACCATCCTTGGTCATTTTGTTGTAGTTTCTGGCTTCCAGAATAAGGCTTGGCAGAAAAAATTTCTCATCAACCTCTTGAGACCATTGTTTGCGAAGATTGGCGGGAGTTATTATGAGTATCCGTCTTTTTCCCTCGGTCCATTTTTGTGCAAGGACTAGGCCGGCCTCAATGGTTTTGCCGAGGCCGACCTCGTCAGCGAGGATTGCCCCCTTTGATAAAGGGGATTTAAATGCGAACAGCGCTGCCTCGACCTGGTGAGGGTTTAGGTCAACCTGCGCATCAAAGAGCGTTCCAGCGAGTTTTTCCGCATCGGCAACAGACCGCTTTTTTTGAAGTTCATGGGCAAACAATTTGGCATGATAATCAGTTATCACCTAGTATGCTCCCGGCTGAAATGATCGTCCTATTCGTAAACATCACCACTTTCACATTGCATACATTGTCGTCCGGCGCACAAATCTCAGGGGCTGAGCCGCCAATTTCCGGCTGGTGAGTGGGGCTAAGCAGGGAATACACCTGAAGTTCCAAGAAGGCTAGAGTCCAGCAGAGAACGTTCCACCGCGAGTTAGCGAGGTGTGTTCTTGTAGGCTTGGATGCTGGCTGGCAGGCACATAACCAGGGCCGCGCTGCCTGGCAGGCCGGAAAAATGCCAAAGCGGCGACGATCAGATTATAGCGCGGACTCGCCGACAACCATCTCTCAGAATTCAGGGGCGTCCGTCCAAAGCCGCACCAACTTCAATCCCACTTGTTCGCCGGGGAAAAATGCGATCTGAAAGTCGGCTACGCTGCATGCCCCCCGGTTTCCGTCGATTCATTCATGTCCACCGCACTGTCACCACGAAGTTAGAATCCCATGGCAGGATTCGAACTTCGTGGTTGCCTTAAGGAACTGAGAGGGAGTTAGCCAAAATCGAAAATCCCCTTTACGAAACAATGGGGCCAAAATCCGCTGTTAGCCAACCTATCCAATTGATTTTGCTAGGCTGGTTCACTCCCTCCCTGACCGCCATGCTGGCCGAGGAAAACTAAACCGCCTGCCGCGCGACGGTGCGGCGGTTTCTCACGCCAATTCACGAAGTGGCTGCAAAGCATTGTCACTTACAAATCGGCATATTACGAAAACCGCGCCTACTTGGCGATCATCGCGATGTTTCCGCTTCGACCGTTGCGGCAATGTCGTGGATGGAACGGAACAGCGTCAGGGGATCGTCCGTTGACGGCAAGAAACCGCGACGCTTCCAGAACCCGGCCGCTTCGTCATCAATGGCCTTGACCAGAAGGGCGCGTCCGCCAATCAACTTCGCGGCCGCGATGCAGCGCAGGAGCGCATGTTTAAGGAGACCGGTCCCGATGCCCCTCCCCACCCATGCCAGATCGGTTGCGAGTTGTCCGAGCAAGAGACAGGGCACGGGATTTGGTGGCCGCCCGGTGCGTATGGAACGTGGTAAACCGTCCGGAATGACCGAAGTTGGAGACAGACCATAATAGCCCGCGACACGTCCGCCCGCCTGCACCACCATGACGACGGTAAAGCCCTTCTGCTGATTGGAAAGCGCGTAAGTCCTCAGCCAGTTATCCAGCGCGGGACGGCCGCAAGAAAACGACGATACATCGTGGGCGGCCGTCAGCAACTCCGGGCAAGAGAGCGCGGCTCTCTCATTCATGTGTGCCGCTCTCCCAAGGCGCACGGCGCTTGAGGAGTTCGGCCAATTCCGGCACCGGCACCGCAGGCGCGGCAAGAATGGCCATGAAGGCGTCAAAGCCTTCGGCACTCATGCGAACCGGGGCGTTTTCCATCAGTGCCGCTTCGGCAGCACGCACGGCAGCTTCGCGCACGAAATCCGTCCGCGACCGCCCGCGCAACCGCGCCGCACGGTCGATGATTGCGAGATCGGATTCAGGCAGCCGCATGGAGAGCGGATGATCTTTCTTCTTTATGATACGCGCCATGGCATTGACCTCTTGAACACCAACCGAAGATAACAAATTGTAGCGCAATTTGCAATACACTCAAATTGCCCAAAGCTTGCTTACGAAAGCCGCCGGTGTCGTTAGTGGCCGACCGGCAACGAACGCGAATGTGAGATTATGGTGATGCCAATGATCAAAAAGCGGTCTGGAACTCGCCATTTTCGGTGGGACAATCGCGAAAAAATCCTAACGATCCTATACGGCCCGATTGTCCCACCTTTGCGGTTAAGCGATTGATTCTTATGAATCAGGTGACTCCGCCCCTGGGCACCAGTTATTTCAAAAAACCTCGCTGATTCATCGAGCCGGACATTCCCAATTGCGGGAGGAGCTAATCGCATCTTGCGGTGTGGTGTCACCAGCAGGATGCCTGCGCGGCCCGTCCGAATGAAGGCCGGCACCGGACGTTCCTCCAATCACCCCGCCGCCGTCAGTTCACGTAGCGGTTCGAGCACGTTGCGCACTTCCGGGGCGGGACCGGCAGGCGCCGGAACGGAGAGCCGCGCGCGGTCGAGCGCTTCGGCCAGCTCCTCCTTGAGCTGGGTCAGCACACCCAGCAGCCGTTGCGTGGCGGCATCCGGGGGGAGCCCATCCGCGGCGGCGGCCAGCATCGACGGTTCGCAGTAGAACAGCGCGGCAATCTCCCCCGCTGCCTGCTCCTCCAAAACAGCCTCCAGCCGGGGTTTCAGCTCGACATGGCCGAAGCGTGAAAGCGCGTCCGCAAAACCGGCCAGCAGCGCGCCATTGGGCACCGGCGTCGCGGAAATGCGGGCCGCCATGGCTTCGGCGTATCGCGACCACAAGCCAGCCAGCGCGGCGCGGGGATCGGATTGCCGGGGCGGGGTCAGCCGTGCCAGCGTCCATGCGGCGATGCGGCCGGCGGCTCGCGCGGCGGACTTCTCGCGCTGGGCGGTAATGGCCGTCACGGATGCCATGAGCCCCGACCACAAGTCCGCGCCGCCATAGGCGTACCACAGCTCCATGTTGGCGCCTTGCTGCCAAGCCAGTTCGCGCTCGGCGGCGTTCTGCTCGATGGATTGCGCCAGTTGCATCGCCGAAATCATCACCACGTTGCGAAAGGCCCCGGACGCTTCGCGGCGCAACCGGCCCAGAACCTTTTCCCGGTCGCCCTCCAGGCGAAGGCGGTCCGCATGCGTCGCGACCAGCAGGCTCCCGGCGCGCAGCCGCCTCGGCAGGGCCATCCAGGTGCGCTGTTCGCTGCCCTTCCATGCCTGGGTCGCCGAGGTGCACCACAAGGCGAGATGAACGCGGCGGACGATCTGCAACAGAAATTCGTCGGCGGCACTGGCAGTGGCGGGATTGGCCATGCCGGGCACGTCCACGATTTCAGCGTGCCGCAGCAGGTCCAGCGGCAGGCAGGCTTCGAGCCGCCGCACCGCCATGCCGGCCGAGCCCCGGCGCCGTTCCAGCGGCTATGGCTCTGCGCTGGCCGTCGCTACCCACCGCGAACAGGGCAGGGCGCTCGGCATAGCGGAACAGGACCGGCGCGCGGGTTTCGGGGATGATGCCGTTGAACGGCAGCCCGCCCAGCAGCAGATGCGCCAGCGTGGACTTGCCGGCGTTGAACTCGCCCAGCAGCGCCACGCGAGGCGGCGTGCGGAGGCGTGTTTCAAGACGCTGGAACGCGCGGGAAGCGGCGGCGGCGCCGGCGTGTGTTGCCGCCAGCGGTGCCAGTCCCTCCCGGACCAGACGCAATTTCGCCAGCAGCGGCAATTCCACGGGCGGAGCCGGGCGCGCGGCATCAGGGGCTGCCGTGGACGCCGGTCCGATAAACGCCTGCCATAGCCAGGAAAACAGATTGGGTACGGTTCCGAAGGTCACGCTGGGGCTTTCTGTTCGTCATGGATCAGCGGTGCATAGCGGTCAATGCAGGCTTTAAGTTTGCCGGCCAGGTGTTCGCCCGCCGCGAGGCGGTGGCGCAGCTCGGCGATCCGGTTTTGTTGTTCCATGGTGACAGGGGGGCTGCCGTTCCCGGCGGCGGCAAGCAATTCATAGGCGCCGATGAGATTTTCCTCCTGCTCGATCACGGCGCGGACAATATCCAGGCCGCGCGTGAAGAACCGCTTGATGGCCACCGAAACATAATTCTCCAGGTCGGCTTCAACCAATTGGGCCAGATCCGCCGCGACGGGAGAAAATTCGGCGATGACCAGTTCCTGGACCTTTTGCGCGTTCTCCCCCGCGGATTGGGCGCGGCGCCACCAAGCTTGCCACCACTTGTCCTCCAGGTCGAAGACGACGGCCTTGCTCAACGGCGTGAGCGACGGCGTCAGATTAAAATTAAGCAGCGATGTCGGTGTCAGGCGCGGATCAATGCCGGGGAGCGCCTCCTTCAGCATCCGCTTGAGTTCGGGCGTCACGCCGCGCTCCGTTTCGATGAGCAGCTTGCCCATTTCCCAGAAGGTCTGGAGGACATGTTCCTCCATGGCGTTTCGCAAGGGGACGGTGTCGCAGCGCCATGTGCGCGTGCCGTGGCGTTGCAGCACGGCCTGTTGCACCGCCTGCCCCTGTTCGGCGGCGAAAGCCACGACCTGATCGTCGAGCTGCTCGCGCAGGGATTTCAGGCTGGCGGACATTTCCTTGCGGAGATAGCCCTCCGCTCCGGCCTGGTACTTTTCGATCCGCGCCACCGTTGTGCGCAGTTGCAGCAGATGCGCCGCGACATTGGCGAGATCGGCCGCCAGCGGTTCCGGACCGGCGGACCTGTTCATGGCGTTGCCGATGGCGGCGATTTCGTTGCGCGCGGAACTGGCCATGCCGTCCGCCGCGGCGAGCAGCGTCGAGGCCAGTTCGCTCAGCCAATAGCCGTTCATCCCCCGCAGCATGAGCGCGGAAATGTGGGAGATCATCGCCGGCATGCCGGAGCAGGCGAACAGCACCTCGGCAAGCCGTTCGCGCGTCATGGCCTGCGGTCCGGTCAGGGTACACGGTTCGTCCCGGCCCATGATGCCGGTATGGCGGGCGTATTCGAACAGCTCCGGCCCGCAGATATGTTCGGGGGCCGCCGCGCTTCCGGTGCTGGTGCCCTGGATGATGTCCAGCGCGCAGTTGGCCCAAAGCGCGCTACCGGCAACGATGGGAATATTCGCGGCGGGGAACTCGCGCCTGATCGCGGCTTGAACGCCGGCGAGAATGGCGGCACTGCCGCTGGCGATGCCGGAAATGTCGTCGATCCGGTTGACGAACACCACGATCCGGCTCTTGCGCACGCCATGAAGGATGCGCAGCAGCGCCAGATCGGAGGTGGTCAGCGGCTGCTGCGCGGTCAGCACCACGACATAAACGTCGGCGTCCTCGATGCTGCGGAGGGTAATCTGGTTGCGGATCAGGAACGGGTCGTTGGTGCCGGGCGTATCGACCACCGTTACCGGGCGACACGAATGGATCGGGGCCGAAGAAAATATCCGCCGCCTTGGTGATGTCGGCGTAGCGGCCCGGCGCCAGCTCGGATTGCGACTCCTCGATGTGCTGACCGAGGCAGACGTAGCGCTCGATCACTTCGGGGCTGGCTTCGGAGTACCAGCGCGTTTTGCCGAACAGGTGATGATAGTGCTGTCCGAGCCGCAATTCCGCGCGGCGGCGCATGGCGGTGATGCTCTGCTGGTACTGGTCTTCCTCGTAGCCGGGGACGAGCCGGTCGGTGAGCTGCTTGAGTTCGCTGGTATTCTGGGCGAACTGGTGCCACTCCTCCTCCTCGAAGAAGGTGAACCGCGCTCCATGCTCCGGCTGGCCCGGCATGCCGAAATGCAGTTTCGTGACCACCGCCGTCCAGGGGTTGACGTCCGTCGGCAGAAGGCCAGGATGCCCCGCCAGGGCGTTCACGAACGAGCTTTTGCCCGCCTTGATCTGCCCCAGGATGGCGATACGGCAGTGGCGATGTTTCACCACGGCCAGCGCCTCCACGATGCGCGACGCCAGCGAGCTGTCCTGTAACGCCTGGAACTGCTCGCCTAGCGCCACGATTTCGCTGGTCATGCTTTTCAGATGCGCGCCGATGATCCGGCTGCCTGTGCCGCCCGCGGTGTCTTTCGCTGTTCCCCAATCCGAAGGCATGTTGTTCACCGCCCGCTCTCCTGGTCCGCGCCGCGCTTGGTCATGGCTTGCCGGCGTTCTGCTGTGCCGCGCGCCAGGCGGTGAGGATGGGGCCAAGCTCCAGGCCGGTGCCGCTGAGCAGCGTGACATGTCCGCCGTCGATGGCGAGGCAGCGCAACCCCTCCTGCGCGGGCTCGAAGAATATGGCCATCACCGGCCCCTCCGGCCCGCCGAGCAATTCGCGCCACTCGCGTGCGGGGGCAACGGCTTTGGCCATCTCTTTGATGTCATCCTGTTGTCTGGCCCGCGCAGGAGTTCCGGCGGGCCGGCCGGATAAATCGAAAAGCCAGCTATCCGGCAAAGCCGTGGCGAGCTGCCGGTAGAACGCCTCCACCAGTCCGGTAACGTGCCGGCCTTCTGGAGGAACAGTCTGGGCTTCAGCCTGCTGAGCTGGCGTGGCGGTATTTACACGCGCGTCCTTCCCGCTGTTTAGCGCCTGACGCCGGAAATCGGGCTTTGGCGCGGTGGGAGTTGGAACGGCCGTGAGTGCGTCCGCCAGTTCGCGGGCATCGAAGCTAGGCGGCTGCGGACCGTTGCCGGCGCGCGCCCTTGGCTTTACAATGTGCTCGACCGTGACGCCTCCAGCGGTCAGGCTGGCCAGCGCACGGGCACAATGACGCAACAGGGCGCCGCGAGCCGTTTGCAGAGTTCCCGCATTGGCGCGAACCGCCTGTTCGCCGCCGCGCAGCACTTCCCAGGCATCGGGCGCTTCCCGCTGAAGCTCGCCGTCGAGAAAAAATGCGCCGTCCCTGCGGGGACAGAGCAGCATCCGCTGAGCGCTCACCTCGATCTGAAGCTGCCCGCCCGGCGTTCGCAAATTGATGATGCGCGGCAGAATGCTCCGCTCGATTGTGCGGAGCACCTGACGCAGCCCATCGTTCATGCCAATCTGCCCCACCTGCGATTACCCGCTGCCGCTTGAACCTTGCATGGCGAACGCCCGTGCCGGCTGACGGCCATGGGCGCCGCTTCCTTCACCCGTCTTCGAAGCTGCATGATCCCTGGCCGGCGTCCGGCGGCAGGAGATCAGAGAGCGCTCTCAAGCGGATCGACCGTCGCACGCGCCTTGGCGATCAGCATGCCGATATTCGCCGATTTGCGCGTTATGTAGACGATCGCATGATCGGCGTTTCGTTTGCATCTCATAAACATGTGCAACTGGTGATCGCTGACGATCAGCATTTCCTGGAAATAGTGCTTATTGTCCAGCGGCTGCTTGCGCCACGCTTTCCATTGATTCTCAATGGCGACGATGGACGGCCCCTGAAACAGGTCGGCGGTTTTCGCCGCCACAAATTCAAGATGACCATGCTCATACGTGCCGACGGTTGAGAGGGCGAGCAGCAAGCCGGTGCTCATATCCACGTAGGCCGCGCCGACGCACTCAGGAACGCTCATCATGGATTGTTCGAGAACACTATCTAAAGACAAGGTTCAGTCTCCCGGTTTGTTGATAATTGAACTGGTTTACGGTTATGCGGCGCAATGCCAGGCATTGCTTTGGGGCGGGCCTACCATCCGCATCGTGCGCGCCAAACATTAACGCGCTCCCGCTTCACTGTGGAATGCGAAAGATATAGCAGTTGTCGTCCCCTTTTAGCACGTGCTCAGGCATTGGATAAATTAATTTGTGTATCTTACGGCGATAACATGAAAAATAAGCTAAAGCCGGGGTGGTGAAATCTTGGGGCGTAACCTGAAGCTGAAAATGCTTCTCCCTAGCAGTGGCATCTGGGGGGCGCGGGACGGAATGGCTGCCACACTGGCGCGGAACCGGGCACGCAAAAGGGCGGCGCCAGACTGCGGAGCATGCTCTCCACGGCTGGGCACCGGATTGCGGGTTCGTCTTTTGGAACTATTGGTCTGGGTTCGAAAATGCCCCGGCCGCGAGGCACCGCCAGGGTGCCGTCGTCTTTTTATAGAGCACAGCCAAGCTCCATTCCAAGGCGGTTCAGTTTATTGAATCGCCCGCGGGATGGTGAATTCGCCATTCTTGATGCGCCGCGACAGATTTGATGTCATCGCGGCGACAGCATCTTCGCCATAAATCGTAATCAGGTCCGACAGAGCGGAAAAGAGGGCCGCATTCGCCAGCATTTCCGGCTCTATGCCATCCCGGAGCGCTTCTTCCCACGCCTCCAGGATATAACGCAAAGCGGCCTGTTTCTGCTCATTGTCGCTGTAGACCGAAGTTTGCGGCATAACGCTAACGCTCCAATCGCGGCGGCGGATTGAATGCAAAATGCAATCCGCCTCAAACACCGCGTACATCCAAAAGGGTATCATAGACTGCTGGGGACAACAGCCCATTCCTTGCCCCGGCAGCAACACAAGAGTGGATTAATCGTAAATATGCAACGGTCGTTCCCGCTCAGCGGTTTTCCTGCATCAGGGCCGCGGTGATGGAGTTGCCTTGCTCCATGAAGCGGTTGATGGTGACGATTGCCGATTTGTTGCAGGTCCGGTAGGTCCGCGAATAGCTGCGGTAGCCCTTGTTGAAGCTCTCCACCAGTTGCCAGCGGCGCAGGCCCGAAGTGCCTTCAGCGGCCAGCAGTTCCTTCATTTGCAGGCGCCACACCTGGCCCTCGGCGGCGCCGCAGAGTTCGCGCAGGTAATGCACGGACCCGAGAATTCCCGCGAGGGTCATGAGCTGGCTGTCGTATGGACGCTCCACCGTCTGGGACGATTGGGCGCGGGCTGGTAACGGCACGGCGGCGATGGCGGCCGCGAGGACGCCAAACATTACGAAACAGCAGATACGGAACAGACCAAGTCTCATGGCGACAGATTTACGATGTTTGAGGCGGTAAAGGCAACGATTTGCTGTCCGCCATCCCCGATTATCCGCTGCGCAACGCCAGATGACGCCGCGCGTTCTGGATATGTCCACGGATGCCGGGAACCAGCTCGACGGCATCCAGCCCGTCCAGAGCGGCCCAGCGGGCAGCCATGGCATCATCACCCGCCTGCGGTTCGCCCGTTGCGGCATGGCCCGTGAAGATTGTCAAAACATAGTGAGTGATCAGCCGGTTTTGATCATCGTGCACGATCACATCTGCGGCACCGCAAACGCATAGCTCGCCTGCCGTGATGCCGGTTTCCTCAGTCAATTCGCGCCGGGCGGCGGCTTCCACCGCCTCGCCGGGTTCGATCTTACCGCCCGGCAGCGCCCACAGCCCTTGATAGGGAGGTTTCGCCCGCTGGATCAGGAGCACGCTCTCCCCCTGAAAAATAACGGCGGCAACGCCCGCATGCGGGCCTATTCCGGTTTCCCGGCAATCCGGCAGTGTTGCGTCCGTAGGTTTCAATCTTTACCAGCCGCCATGCGTTCGGGCGTTACATCCCACCAGCCGCTAACCACATTAGCGTCTTCCGGCGGCGTTGCAATGGCGGCGGCGGCTTCGATCCTGAGCCGGAGGGTATCGGCGCCAATGCGGCACAGATCGCGTGCCTCGTGGGCGCGCCCGTGCATCATCGCCGATTTCAGCGCCTCGACGCTGCGCGACGCCGTGAGGTCGAGCTGTTGCAGAGCGGCGTGGAAATCCGCGTGGGTATCGCCTGGCACGTAGGGGCTGGCGGCGGCCAGGAAGGCATGCGCCTGATGGCCAGCGGCCTCGAAATATTCGGCGTAGGGCTTCGCCTCCCAGGCGAACATATGCGGCGCGACGGTGTGCGGTGCGCCTGGAAACAGCTCGAACAGCGTGATGAGCCCCATATATTGGTTGAGCACGTCGCCGGAGATGAGCGTGCGCGGGCTGATACCGTAGTTGTCCGCGTGTGCCCGGAAATGCGCCTGCATCGCATGATGGAAGGCGTCCCGAGGCGCACGCGGTCTTTCGGGCTTGAACGGCTGGAAACAAGGTGTACGCATTACATATCCCGGAGAAAGAGCAACGATTCCGGTCCCGGTACGCGAGACAAGCAGCCAAGCTAACGGCATTTACTTGCCAAACCCTTTAGTTTGCGGGGGGGGCGCTGACGATGGCGGAGGATGTGACATTGAAGCCCGTGACGGTGGTGACGGGCGGGAGCGAGGGCATTGGCCTGGCCCTGGCGCTGCGGTTTGCGCGGGGCGGTCATGACGTGATGCTGGTGGCGCGGCACCGGGAGACGCTCGACGAAGCGGCGGAGGAAATCCGCACCAAGACGGCGCGGCGTGTATACATTCTGGCCGCCGATTTGACTGCGCCCGAGGGCTGCGCCGCCGTGGAAACCGCTCTGGCTGACAATGGCCTCTACGCCGATATCCTCATCAACAACGCTGGCGCCGGGCTGGGCCGCGAGTTCGCTTCGCAGGACCACGCCCGGCTGATGCAACTCATTGACCTCAACGTGCGCGCGCTGACTGATCTGACGCGCCGCTTTCTGCCCGGCATGCTGGAGCGCGGGGAGGGCGGGGTGCTCAACGTCGGGTCGCTGGGCGGCTACATGCCGGGGCCGTATCAGGCGGCCTATTATGCCAGCAAAGCCTATGTCGTGTCGTTCACCAAGGCCATCGCCTACGAGGTTTCCGGCAGCGGCGTGCGTGTATCGGCGCTGATGCCGGGGCCGGTGCCGACGAAATTCCACGAGCGCATGGGATCGCAATCCGCGCCGTATATGTGGCTCGGCGTATTGGCGCGGCCGGATGCGGTGGCGAGCCTCGCCTATCTCGGCTTCAAGGGCCGGCTGACGGTCATTATTCCGGGGATTTTGCCCATTTTCGGCGCTCTGGCGGCGTGGGTGTTGCCGCATTTCCTGCTGGTGCCGGTAATCGGCTGGTTCCTGAAGAAACGCTATTGATTGAGCAAGCCCAGAGTTCTATTAGCCTCACCTTGCTTTCCTGGGAAGTCACCTTCCTAAACTTTAAATAAAAATCATGCAGAACAACAGCATCCTTGTGGTCAAACACAAGCGCGACACCGACTGCGGTCATGTGGGGCGCTTGCTGGCCGGTCTCGGCTACCGGCTCGATATCCGCTGCCCCCGCGAGGGCGATCCGCTGCCGGGCGCGCTTGCTGCCCATGCCGGTGCGGTGATTTTCGGCGGCCCGATGAGCGCCAACGACCCGGACGAGTATATCAAGCGCGAGATTGACTGGATCAGCGTGGCGCTGGAGGAGAAAAAGCCGTTTCTCGGCATTTGCCTCGGCGGGCAGATGCTGGCGAAATGCCTGGGGAGCGCGGTGAAGCGGCATGCGTCCGGCGCGGCGGAGATCGGCTATCACCGGCTCGTGGATGCCCGCCCCGGCTGGCCGCGTCACGTGTACCACTGGCATGTGGAGGGGTTCGACCTGCCATCCGGCGCCTGTCCGCTGGCGCAGGGCGAGCTGTTTCCCAATCAGGCGTTTCAGTTCGGGCCGTCCGCCTTCGGGCTGCAATTCCACCCCGAAATCACGCTGGCGATGATCAACCGCTGGACGGTGCGCTCGCTGCACAAATTCACCGGCGGCGGCGTGCAGACGCGCCATGCCCAGATGGACCACCACGCGCGCTTTGCCCCCAAGCTGCAAACCTGGCTCGGCGGCTTCCTGCGCGACTGGCTGGCGAGCGGGGATGAGGGGAGGGCGGCAGCGAGCTTGCGGGCGGCGGCCTGACGGATGATTCCTCCGCGCCATTGCATCGCCTTCATGATATGGCCGATGTCGCGACGCTGGCTTGGCGATGCATTCAACGGGGGGACGTGATGGTAATTCAAGGCGCGGTGCCGGAAAGCGCCGCTTCTACGCCAGCAACCGGCAAGACCCCACCGCCGCCGCCCATCCGGTATCCGCTGCTGTCCGTCTGGCTCAGGCCGCAGGCCACGATCCGGCACATCGTCAGCCGGCCGCCGCACATCGGTGTGATGCTGCTGGCCGTCGCCGCCGAGGCCGCAGGGCTGATCACACCGGTTGCCGCCACGCCGGCGATGGCGGAGCGCTTCCATTGGTTCGCTCTGATGCTCCTGGCCTTTGCCGCCGCGCCGCCTCTCGGTATCGCGGCTCTTTATATCAACGCCTTCCTGGTGTCGCTGTCCGGCAAGATGCTGGGCGGCCGCGCCACGCAGCGGGAACTTCGCGCGGCTTTCGCCTGGGCTGGGGTGCCCAATGCCGTGCTGCTGATCATCCTCACCGCTGGTTTGCTGGCCGGCGGGCAGGGTTTTCTCAAATGGATCGCGCCTGCATCCGCGCAGCCGGGAGGCGGCGGGCTGGGCTTCCTGTTGCTGGTCATGGTCGGCCTGTGGGCGCTGGTCCTCGAGAATCCGCACCATCGGCGCGGTGCAGCAATTCGGCGTCTGGCGATCCATCGCCAATCTGGTGCTGGCATCGGTGACGGTGCTGGTGGTCGCGGGGCTGGTGATCGTGTTGCTGTTTCAGCCGTTCCATATCCCTGCCGGCTCCATGGAGCCAACCCTGCTGACCGGCGATCATATCTTCGCCAGCAAGACGAGCTACGGATACAGCCGCTTCTCGTTTCCGGGCGACATGCGCCTGTTCAGCGGCCGTATCGGTGCGGCGAAGGCGAAGCGCGGCGACATCGCCGTTTTCCGCTATCCGCCGGACACGAGCGTGGTTTACGTCAAGCGCATCGTCGGCCTGCCGGGCGACAAGATCCAGATCAATCGGGGCGTGCTGCATATCAATGGCGAGCCGGTGCAGTTGCACCGCGCCGGCGATCACCGGCAACCGGACGGCAACGAGGCGCAGCGCCTGATACCGCGCTATGAGGAAACGCTGCCCAATGGCGTCAAATACATGGTGCTTCGCGAAAGCGGCACTGACAGCACCTTTCAGAACAACACCCGCGTTTATCAGGTGCCGCCCGGACATTACTTCATGCTGGGCGACAACCGGGACCGCTCGATGGATTCACGTTTCTTTTCCGCAGTTCGGCTTCGTGCCGGTGGAGAACCTCATCGGCAAGGTGGCGCTGACGTACTTTTCGGCCGAAAAGGTGAGCGGGAATGAAAGCCTGTCTCAGGCGTTCGATAATCTGAGGTGGAAAAAAATGTTCCGGCGGCCCCGGTAATCCCGGCCGCTCATCTCAACGAAATGCGGCGGCATTGAAACCTTGGTAACCGCCGCATATGACTGTGCGGGTATGAGCAGCGGAGGAACAGCTCCATGAACGATATTCCGGGCACCTTTCAGCCCAGCACGGGGGCGTCGCTGCCGGCCAGCCATCCGGCGGTCAAATCCGGCCGCATCGGCGTGCTGCTGGTCAATCTCGGCACGCCGGACGCGACGGATTACTGGTCCATGCGCCGCTACCTGAAGGAATTCCTCTCCGACCGCCGCGTTATCGAGGTGCCGCGCCTGATCTGGTGGCCGGTGCTCAACCTCATCATTCTGACGCGTGCGGCCGTCCAGGTCCGGCGAGGCTTACCGCGCCATCTGGAACAAGGAGCGCGATGAATCGCCCTTGCGCACCATCACCCGCTCGCAGGCGGAGAAAATCGCCGCTGCGTTCCAGGACACGCCGGCGGTGATGGTGGACTGGGCCATGCGCTACGGCAACCCGTCCATCGCCTCGCGCCTCGCCCATCTCCAGCGCCAGGGCTGCGACCGCATCCTGCTGTTCCCGCTCTATCCGCAATATTCAGCGGCCACCACGGCGACGGTGCTCGACAAGGCGTTCGACACGCTCAAAACCATGCGCTGGCAGCCGGCTATCCGCACCGTGCCGCCTTATTACGACGATCCGGCCTATATCTCGGCCATGGCTGGCTCGATCCGGGACAGCCTTGCCGGCCTCGATTTCGAGCCGGAGGTGGTGCTCGCCTCGTTCCACGGCCTGCCGAAGGCCTATTTCGACAAGGGCGACCCCTATTATTGCCACTGCGCCAAGACGGTGCGGCTCGTCCGCGAGGCGCTCGGCTGGCCGGAGGGGCGGCTGCGCCTCACGTTCCAGTCGCGTTTCGGGCGCGCCGAGTGGCTGCAACCCTATACCGCCGAAACCATCCAGACGCTGGCGGAGGGGGGCACAAAGCGCCTCGCCGTGGTCACGCCCGGTTTCGCCGCCGACTGCCTGGAGACGCTGGAGGAAATCGGCATGCGCGGCGGCGAAATGTTCCGCGAGCACGGCGGCGAACAATTCGCAGTCATGCCGTGCCTGAATGACAGCCATGCCGGAATCGCACTGCTGGAGGCCGTCATCCGGCGGGAACTGTCGGGCTGGATTTAATTTTTCGCACAATTTGGCGGCAGACGGCCGCGTCCAGGCCGCCTTGGCCACAGCTCATATTTGCATAAAATATTAGCCACGGGGGAAATGGTCAGTATTGATGATCATTCTCAGCGTGCGCCGTTCAAGCGACGGCGCCAGGACAGCGAGGAGTGGCCCATGGAAGATATCGTCATCCGTCAGGCAGGTTTGATTTGGGTGCTATCCGCACTTGGTGCCGCAGTGGTTATCTGGTGGCTGGCCGAGCGCTCGATCCGGCGCGGCGCGGCGGTCCGCGAGGCTCAGAGCCGGCAGGACGCTGCCGCGCTGATCGGGCAAAGCCACGAACTCGATCAGCCGATTGCCGGCGGGCAGGGCAAAATCAGCATCGCCGGAACGCTCTGGTGCGTTTCCGGCCCCGACCTTGCCGCGGGCAGCCGTGTCACGGTCACGGGCATTGAAGGCATGAAGCTGGTGGTTACACCCGAAAGAAAGCTGAACCTGCCGAAATCGGGCAGTTTTTTCGCCTGATATCGCGGCCGTTCAGTCGCCCAGATCCAGCCGCTTCTCCGGCGTGTTGGTTCTGATAGTCGCGGTCGATTTCACTTCGCTGGTATTGGCGCTGACGCGGTTCTCGGCCTTGGGCAGATAGCTGCACGACGGCAGAACCGCGATGACCGCCGCTGCCGCCAGAAGACGAAGCCCCGCGGCTGTCAGAGGCAATTTGGTACTTCCGAAGGACATTGCACGCTACCCGCTAATGGTTCCCAATTCGCTGGAAAACGATTCGCACATGCGCAATCCGTAAAACGGAAAACGCGCGAAAATCAGGCAACGCCAGCCCGCAACAGGTCGTGCACATGCACGATGCCCACCGGCCGGCCATCTTCCACCACGAACAGCGCCGTGATCCTGGAAGCATTGATAAGCTGCAATGCCGCGCTTGCCAAGGCCTCGGGCGCCACAGTCTTCGGCTTTCGTGTCATGACATCCCCCACGCGCTTGGTCAGCAGGCCGGGCCCCATGTGCCGGCGCAGGTCGCCATCCGTGAGAATGCCGGCCAGCCGGCCATCCGCGTCCGTGACGCCGAGACAGCCGAAGCTGCGCTCCGTCATCACCACCAGCGCTTCGCCCATGATGGAGTCCTCGTCCGCCAGCGGCAGGTGAACGGCCTGATGCATCAGCTCGCGCACATACATCAGGCTGGCGCCCAGCTTGCCGCCGGGATGGAACACTTTGAAATCGTGGGCGGAAAAGCCGTTGGCCTCCAGCAGCGCCATGGCCAGGCAGTCGCCCAGCGCCAGTTGCATCATGGTGGAGGTCGTCGGCGCGAGGCCATGCGGACAGGCTTCCTCGGCGCGCGGCGGCGCCAGGATCACATCGGCCGCGCGGCCCAGGCTGCTGCCGGGTTGCGAGGTAATGGCGACGAGCGGCACGCTGAAGCGGCGCGAATAGGTGATGATGCTGGCCAGCTCGCCGGTTTCGCCCGACCAGGACAGCCCCAGGATCACGTCGTCGCGGGCGATCATGCCCAGGTCGCCGTGGCTGGCCTCGGCGGGGTGTACAAAAAACGCGGGTGTGCCGGTGGAGGCGAGCGTCGAGGCGATTTTCTGGCCGATATGTCCGCTTTTGCCCATGCCGGTGACGATAACTCGGCCTTTCGCGGCGGCGATCAGCGCCACGGCCCTGGAGAAAGCCTCGCCGAGATCGCCGGACAGGCCGGCGGCGAGCGCCTGGAGGCCGCGGATCTCGGTGCCGATGGTGCGCCGGGCGCAGTCCGCCGCAGGATCGTCCTTACTGGCGCGCGCCATTTTCACGGCGCCCGCCTTCGCAATTCCCTCACTCACGCCACGTGTCACGCCGTCTCACTTCCCCTTTAGCAGGCCGCCCATGATGCTTTGCAGTTCATCGGTGAATGGCCCGGCCAGTTCCTTGTTCTGCAATGCGAAAACCACGTTCGCGACCAGGAACCCGAGCTTGGAGCCGCAGTCGTAGCTGCGCCCTTCATATTGATAGGCGAAAAAGCGCTGGGTTTCCATCAGCGTCCGCATGGCGTCGGTGATCTGGATTTCGCCGCCCGCGCCCCGGCTCTGGCCGGTCAGGATATCGAAGATTTCCGGCTGGAGAATATAGCGGCCCATGATGATGAGATTGGACGGCGCGGTGCCCTGTTTCGGCTTCTCCACCATGCCCGTCACCGGCCACAGCCCTTCGCGGCCCTCGCCCAGGCTGACCACACCATATTGATGCGTCTGATCCGCGGGGACTTCCTCCACGGCGACCAGGTTGATTTTCGCGTCCGGCCCCAGTTCCTTAACCAGCGCATCATACTGCGCGATCATCTGCGAGAGGCAGCTTTGGCCCGGCGCATGCACCAGCACGTCCGGCAGCAGCAGCGCGAACGGCTCGCGCGCCGCCAGATCGCGGGCGCACCACACGGCGTGGCCGAGGCCCATGGGCTCCTGCTGGCGGATGAAGCTGGTCTGGCCGGGGCCAGGCAGCAGCGAGTCCAGCAGCGCAATCTCGCGGTGCTTCTCGCGCTCGCGCAGCACCTGCTCCAGCTCGAACGGCTTGTCGAAATGGTCCTCGATGACGCCTTTATTGCGTCCAGTGATGAATACAAAATGCTCGATGCCAGCTTCGCGCGCCTCATCGACCACGTGCTGAATGAGCGGGCGGTCGACGACGGTGAGCATTTCCTTGGGCATCGCCTTGGTGGCGGGCAGGAAACGAGTGCCGAGGCCGGCCACGGGAAAGATCGCTTTGCGAATGGATTTTGTCATTGCCGGGGGTTTTGCCATTTTGAAAAATGAATACAGGCCCGAATTTCAGCTCAAGACCGTTGCTTTTCTAACCCAGTGACGAGGGAGACCCCTTTGGGTTTGGAGGGACACTCTGCGTTGGGGCGCGGCCAAAATCAAGGTTTGTCGCAGTCCATAGTTGTCGCGGGGCGCGGGAAGCCTGATTGCGGGCCGTCATTGTTTGCCGGTTGTCAACATATCAAAGATGCCGCGTAAGGCATTACGGGATGTGGCACAAACGGCTTGTTAACCTCAATTTTGTATGAATGCCCTATTCTTAACACCGCTCCCATGCTAAATGAACGAACGAATTTTGCATGCAGTGGCCGCGAGGGTGAGGGTTCATGACGGCTGTCAGCCGGCCGATTCATTTTACGCTGAACGCCTTGAGCGCCGTGCTGCTTGCCGGGGCAATGCTCCTTCTTTTGCCCGTACTCCTGTGCGGCGAGAGCTTCGCCCAGACACCTGCCCCCCCCACAGGACGCAGCTATCTCACAGCCTTTCCGCCGGGCGACCGCTATCAGGCGATTGTCATCGGCGACAGTCTGGCACAGGGCCTCGCCAGCGGCCTTGAAGAGGCTTTCCGCCCCGACGGCAACATCAGGATCGCCAATAAGGCCGTGGCCTCGTCCGGCCTCGCGCGCACGGATAACTACGACTGGGATTTGCAGATCGACGATGTGCTGAAGGATACCCCGGCCCAGATCGTCATTGTTATGGTTGGCCTGAACGACGCCCGCTCGATCCGCGGCGAGACCGGCACCATCAAGTTCGGCATGCCCGAGTGGCGCGACGCTTATGGCCGCCAGGTGGACCGCCTGCTCAAGAAATTCAAGGCGTTGAACGTCGCCGTCTATTGGGTGGGCGTGCCGGTGATGAGCAATACCGCCACCAATGATGCCATGGCGACCATCAACGAGGTGCTGCGCGAGCGGACCTACCTCAACGGCGTGCGCTTCGCCGACACCTGGAGCGGTTTTGCCGATCAGTTCGGCAATTATAGCATCAACGGACCCGATCTCGCCGGGCAGATGAAGAAGCTGCGCGAGGCCGATGGCGTCAGCTTCACCGGCAGCGGCAACCGCAAGCTGGCCCACTATGTGGAAGTGCTGATGCGCCGCGACCTCACCGCCGCGCGTAACGAGCGCAATATTCCGCTGGCGGGCGAGGACGAGGAGCAGGCGCGCCTCGTCAGCGGCAAGGCGGCGGCTGCCGAAAAGCCGGCCGGCAATGCGAAAGCGCCCGTGCCGCCGCCCGCGGCGAAAACCGCCGATCATGACAGCGCCGCGCCGGCGGCGTCCAGCGCGTCAGGGGCGAAACTCTACATTGCGCCGGGTGTCGATGTGGCGCAACTGGGCGCGTCGGTTGGCGGTACTGGCGGCGAGATGATCCCCGGTTCGATCGACAGCGGCGTCACCGCGCTGGCGTCCATTTCGCCCGCGACCGACCTGGGGATGCACGTCAGCCAGAATCACGGCGCGGCGGACGGGCTATATAATAAAGTGCTGATCAAAGGCGAATATCTGCCGCCCAAACCAGGGCGGGCCGACGACTTCACATGGCCAAAAACACAAGAACAGGCCACTGAACAGCAATAGGGGCTGAGTTGCACGATGACGTATGCACGCAACGGCAAAGGACGGAGATTTTCTGGCGGCAGGGCATTGGCCTGTGCCTGCGCCGTGGCCGCTGCCGCCGCGCTGACCGGCTGTATGCCGGGCGGCGATGACGACAATTCCAGCCAGAGCGCGATGCAGAAATTCGCCGGCCAGGATGCTGGGCAGCCGCAGGTCAGCCGCTCTGCAAAAAAGGACGCGCTGCTGAATATCAGCCCGGTCGAGCAGATCGGCCGCGGCATCGACGAGACGGTTCAAACCGTAAAACGCGCCGGCCAGCAGCTCGCCTCGGTTAGTCCTGTGGCCACACAGCACGCCAATGTCGCTGTGTCACTGCTGCCCGATGCGGCGCCCGTCTCCATCGACGCTGGTCTGGCGGACTTTTACGCAGCGCTGAAGGGCCTTGAAACCCGCAAGCGCGCCAAACCCGTGACCGTCGTGCATCTGGGCGATGCCAACGTCGCCGGGGACCAGTTCACCGGCGATATCCGTACACAATTGCAGGGGCGTTTCGGACAGGCCGGACGCGGCCTCATGCAACCCGCCATTTATCCCGCGCAAAGCATGAAATTCGACCGCGGCGGCCAGTGGCGCACCGTCAGCAGCATTGAAACCGAGGGCTTTTTCGGCATCAGCGGTGTCAAGATCGTGGCGAGCACGCCCGACGCTTGGCTGCGGCTGACTGCGCTCGATACCCCCTTCGACTGGGCGGAAGTGACGCTGGAAACGGGGCCGAGTTTCGGCACGGTCATCCTTTCCGTCGATGGCGAACAGAAGCTGGTGACCACGGCATCCGCGAGACAGGAGCTGACGACGGTCCGCATTGCCAAGCCTGGCCGCGAACTGCTGGTCAGGGTGAGGGGGGACTCCGAAGTCAGGGTGCATTCCTGGGCGGTTGGCAGCAATAAGCCCGGCGTGAATTACGTAAATCTCGGCCTCGCCAAGGCGACCGCGCTGACGCCGGAGCGCTGGAATCCGGCGGCGGTGGAAGCCGACATGAAGCGGCTCGCGCCGAGTCTGATCGTGCTGGGTTTCGGCACGAATGAGGGGTTTGACGATAAATTCAACGCGGCCGCCTACGAACAGCACCTGCTGCAAGTGATCGCGCGGTTGAAGACGGCCGCGCCGGAAGCGTCGTTCATCATCGTGGGGCCGCCGGATGGCGCGCGCATGCCGGCCTTCGCCGCCAATCTCGGCAGCGGCGCGGACACCTGCCGCCCGCTCACCTCGCAGGAAATCGCCTCCTATGAGCGGTGGATGCGCAAGGACGATCCGCGGCTGGCGCGCTGGTTCTCGCCGCCGAAATTGCAGGATGCGCGCGCGTCCCTGCGCCGGGTCGCGGCCAATGTGAATGCCTATTTCTGGGATTGGTCGAAGCTCATGGGCGGACCGTGCGGCATCCATGCCTGGGTGCATGCAGAACCTCCGCTCGCCGCCGCCAACCATGTGCAGTTGACGTCCGAAGGCGCAAAACGCTCCGCGCGCAGCTTCACGGCTGAAATCATGAGCGGATACGCGGCCTACGGGAAAACTACGGCCGCGCGGCGGTAAGGGGCGCCGCTTGATTGTTCCAGGCGGTTTCCCGCCAGCCGGGAGCGGCTTATTCCGCGCCCGTCTTGCCGGAACCGGGGCCGAGCTTATCGATATGCAGCTCGCCGCCCGTCGCCCAATTTTCGCGCTCGAACTCCTCGATCAGCAGTGTCACCCATTCGGGCTTCACGTCCAGCGTTTCAGCGACGGCCTTGGTCACGGCCCTGGCCATGCGGCGTTTGGTTTCGAGCGAGCGTCCCTTGGCGATGCGCACGGTGATGACAGGCATAGTCTCTCCCCTCGAATGGCGCCTATGTGCGGCGGCGGAGCCCCAGATGACGCTCGATGAAAGCGGCGATTCCGCCGGTATCGCTTAAATCAAATTGCGGTAAGCCGCCGCTGTCCGTGGCGATACCTTCCCCCAGCGCCATGGCCACGATATTGGGCATCTGACCGCTCAATGGCTCCTGGCTCTCCGCCTCCCGCCGCCTGGTTTCGATCTTGGGGTGCGGGCTGAACTTGAAACCCTCCGCGATGACCAGATCGGAGCCTTCCAGCCGTGCCAGCACGTCCTCCAGCGGCGGCTCGTCCTCGCCGCGCAACTCGGTGACGAGCGCCCAGCGGCTGGCCGACACCACGGCCACTTCCCGTGCACCGGCCTCGCGAAACTTGAAACTGTCGCGGCCCGGATGGTCGATATCGAAGCTGTGATGCGTGTGCTTGACGGCGGCCACCTTGTAGCCCCGCGCGGTGAATTCGGTGATGAGGCGCGCACAGAGCGTTGTTTTGCCGGAGTTCTTCCAGCCCGCCACGCCGAAAACCGGGATCGTCATGGATAATCTCCGCTGCCAGTACAGCCCGATGGCCAAGTTCGTACCCCATTTGCCGCGAGCGCCCAAGCGAACTTGGCCATCGGACAAGCTGTACTGGAATCAATAAGTTGCTAGTGCTCTTTGAAGCGCAAACATTTGGTCTCGACCTAGCCGCAAGGTGCACCAAATGTTTGCGCCAGAGCACTAGTGTGTTCGAAACACCTATATAAGCCGCCGGGGGCTGGCTCAAGCGGAGGCTGCGGGGGGACGCAGGAATTGCGCTCCCCCAAACGGCTGCCGCTGGATGGGAGAGCGCTGATTTTGGCAGAATCCTAATATTTCTGCTGCGTCTTGTCCTGGTACTGCCGGTAGCGCATCACTTTGCGCGTCTTGTTCCACTCGTTGCCGGATACCGAGCTGGCGTCCTGCTCGTTCTTCTGCGACAGCGAGCGCAACGGCGCGGCGGCCGGTGCGGTGCCCAGCGTATCCGCCTGCTGCTTGAGATACTCGGCGTTGCTCTGCAACTCGCGCTTGGCCTCATCGACCTTGCCTTCGTCGCGCAGCTTCACGGCCCTTTCGTTGCGCTCCGTGGCGATCTGCGTGGTGACGGAGCCCAAAACCTCGGCGTTGATGCTGCGCTTGACCTCATCCTTCGAGGCGCTGAACTGCACCTGCGCGCTGCTGCTCAACGACAGCCGCTGTTTCGTGCGCGGATCGACATAGGAGGCCTGCACCTTGGCAAGTTCGGTGCTGGAGCGTGCCTTGTTTTTCGGAACATTCAGCTCGATCAGCACATATTTCTGCTGCGCGCCGTACACCTGATTGAGCTTGAGGCTGATGTGCTGACCGTTCACCTTCGCCTCGCGGCCGAGTGCGCGCATGGGCCGGATGCCCTCGGGGCATTCGATGTCGATCTCGACGTCCTGGCCGACCACCGAGAGGATGTCGCCGAACTCCTTGTTGAAGATGTCCACCAGTTGCTCGGGGAATTCGATGAAGGCATGGCTGCCGTCGCTGGCTGAGGCGAGCCGCACCATCAAATCCTCATTATAGTCGAGCCCCAGGCCGAGGGTCGTCACCGAGATGCCCTGACCACCGAGTTCGCGGCCCAGCCGCTCCAGATCGGGCGGACTGGACGGGCCGACATTGGCCTGGCCGTCGGAGAGCAGAATGACGCGGCTGAAGCGCTCCGGCGTGGTGTATTCGCGGATTTCCTGCGCGCCCTGCGTGACGGCGGCGAAGATCGCGGTCCGGCCATCGGCGCGAATGCTCTCGATGCGGCGGCGCATTTCATCGGCGTTTTCATACGGTCCGCCGGGGACCAGCCGCTCGACACGGTGGTCGAAGGCGATGACGGATACCATGTCGCTCTTCGTCAGGCGATTGAGGGCCATGATAGCCGCCTGCTTGGCGTGCTCGACCTTCGGCCCCTGCATCGAGCCGGATTTGTCGATCACCAGCGCCACGTTGACCGGCGTGCGCACGCCTTCCTCTGCGTAGGGGCTGCCATCCAGGCTGACGCGAAGGTAGGTGCGGCCGTCCTCGTCTTCGAGCAGTACGGACTGGGACGGTTCGGCCCGGAGTTTGATTTGCGGATCGGCGGCCATGACGGCGGTGTGGGCGGACATCAGGGCGAAGGCGGCGGCTACACCCAGTTTTGTTATTTTGAGCATTTTTTTATTACCTCTTGATGCGGGTATGCCCGGTCAGGTTAGTGAGCGAGTGAGGCTGAAGCGTGGTTGTTTCACATTTGTCCCATTTCGCTTGGGATAGTCCCCGGGCCTTCAAGAGTGCGCTCCCCCTGCCGGCAACAGCCGGTGAGGGAGAGTGCAATCTGCTGCCCCGGTGCTTAAAATTTGGTCGATGCCCCGAACCGGAACTCCTGCATCTTCATATCCTTACGCGTTAGATTCCAGTTGTTGCCGGTGACGGCGGCAGCGTCCTGCTGGCTTCTCTGCGACAGGATACGCAAGGGTGCGGCAACTGGTGCGTTCCCCAGAGTATCCGCCTGCTGGTTGAGGTACTCCACGTTACTCAGCAGCTCGCGTTTCGCCTCCTCGACTTTGCCCTCGTCGCGCAGCTTCACGGCATTCCCGTAGCGCTGCGTGGCGACCTGCAATGTGACGGAAGTCATGACCTCGCCGTTGACGCTACGCTTGACCTCATCCTTCGAGGCGCTGAACTGGACCTGCGCGCTGCGGCTCACCGACAGGCGCTGCTTGCTGCGCGTATCGGCGTAGGACGCCCGCACCTGAGCCAGCTCGGTGCCAGCCGCGCTTTGTCCTTGGAAACATCGAGCTCAATGACCACGTATTTCCGCTGCGCGCCATAGACCTGATTCAGCTTGAAACTGACACGCTGCCCGCTCACAGTCGCCTCGTGGCCGAGCGTGCGC
Organism: uncultured Alphaproteobacteria bacterium; assembly: GCA_963827885.1. Classification (GTDB taxonomy): domain Bacteria; phylum Pseudomonadota; class Alphaproteobacteria; order Rhizobiales; family Rhodomicrobiaceae; genus CAWHDD01. Next base: position 495,103 of record CAWHDD010000004.1, read on the forward strand.
ATGGGTTTGACGCCCTCGGGGCATTCGATGATGATTTCCGCCTCCTGACCGACCACCGAGAGAATTTCGTCAAACTCCCTATTGAAGACCTCCACGAGTTGCTCGGGGTCTTCGATAAAGGCATGGTTGCCATCGCTGGCTGTGGCGAGCCGCACCATCAGATCCTCATTGTAGCCGAGACCCAGCCCGAGCGTCGTCACCGAGGTGCCCCGGCCGCCGATTTCGCGCCCCAGCCGTTCCAGATCGGCCGGACTGGACGGGCCGACATTGGCCTGCCCGTCGGAGAGCAGGATGACGCGGCTAAAACGTTCCGGCGAGGTAAATTCGCGAATTTCCTGCGCACCTTGCGTTACGGCGGCGAAGATGGCCGTTGAACCATCGGCGCGAATGCTCTCGATGCGGCGGTGCATTTCTTCGATGTTTTCATACGGCCCAGCCGGAACCAGCCGCTCGACATTCTGGTTGAAGGCGATGACCGAGACGATGTCGCTCTTCCTCAGGCGGTTGAGGGCCATCATTGCCGCCTGTTTGGCGTGCTCGACCTTCGAGCCCGTCATCGAGCCGGATTTGTCGATCACCAGCGCCACATTGACCGGCGTGCGTGCCTTTTCCTCCGCGTATGGGATGCCTTCCACGCTGACGCGAAGATAGGTGCGGCCATCCTCGCCTTCGAGCAAGACTGACTGAACGGGTTCGGCGCTTAATTTTATCTGCGGTTCGGCGGCTGATACGGCGGCATGGGCCGATATCATCGCGAAAAAGGCTGCTGCACCCGTTTTCAATAGTTTGAGCATTTTTTTATTGCCTCTTGATGTGGCTATGCGCGGCCAGGGTAGTGATCGAGTGAGGCTGAAGCGGGGCGCCGCCTCGCCCGGCGTATAAGCGTTATGGCGGCGCCTCGCGCTGGAAGACACGGTCCGCCGCGCGCCATACCTGCTCAAGGTTCGCACAAGCAACGTAGCCGCACCATCAATTTTGACCCGCTGGCAACTTAGTTGATTTCCGGCGCTCTGGTTTCTCAACACTAGAAATGGTACAGTTATTCCGGCAGCCATAGGTAGATGGAGCAGATCGCGTGATTTTAAAGCAAATTTGTTTAATCATACCGCCGTCTCCGTTCCTGTTAGATGAACGTGTTTTCGTCAATTTGGGTTTATTGAAAGTGGCTGCGGCGTTAGAGGCGCATGGCCATGGGGTCAGTGTTCTCGATCTGTCAGGGGTGGCGAATTACCAGCAAGCCCTGGCGGCATACCTTGTCCATAGCGAGGATACGCTGTTTGGCGTCACCGCGACGACGCCGCAGCTGCCGGCAGCATTCGAAATTGCCAGAACTATCCGCCGCTTGCGCCCTGGTGCGCGCCTTATACTTGGAGGGCCGCATGTCACGCTGACCATGGCGGCGGTTAAGCTGGAAAAAAACGGCGGCGGGGTGTCCAGAGCGGCGGCGGCGGCGCGGCAGCTCCATGAGATGTTCGACGTGCTGTGCGCCGGCGACGGCGAGAAGGCCATCATGGCCGCGATCCAGGCGGACAGCCCCAGCCTCATCGACGGCGACAACCATCGCGGGCCGTTCTTCCTGTCCAATGAAGCCTATGAAGCGACGCCGCTGCCGGCGCGCCATCTGGTCGATCTGAGGAGCTATCGCTACACGATCGACGGCTTCCCGGCCACCAGCCTGATCGCGCAACTCGGCTGCCCGTTTAGTTGCGGCTTCTGCGGCGGGCGCAACAGCAAGAGCCTGCGTATCGTGCGGACGCGCAGCACCCAGTCGATTGTCCGCGAGGTGGAGCTTCTGCACCGGACTTACGGCTATACCGGGTTTATGTTTTACGACGACGAATTGAACGTCAGCAAATCCCTGGTGCGGCTGATGAACGAGCTGAGCGATTTGCAGGAGCGGCTTGGCGTGGAATTCCGGCTGCGCGGTTTCATCAAATCGGAGCTGTTTACCGCCGAACAGGCGGCGGCCATGTACCGGGCCGGGTTCCGCTGGCTGCTTTGCGGATTTGAGGCGGCCGACTCGCGGATTTTGAAGAACATTCAGAAACGCGCCACGCTGGACGACAACACTAGGGCGGTGGAGATTGCCAAGCGGCACAATTTCAAGGTCAAGGCATTGATGTCCATTGGACATCCCGGCGAGAGCGAGGAGACGGCCTTTGCGATCCGAGATTGGCTGGTCGCCGCCGATGTGGACGATTTCGATTGCACCATCATCACCGTCTATCCCGGCACGCCCTATTACGATTACGCCGTGCCTAGCGAGGCGGAGCCGGGGGTATGGGTTTACACCCAGCCGCAGACCGGCGACCGGCTCCACGCCTACGAGATCGATTTTACCACCACCGCGGACTATTATAAGGGCGACCCCAACGGCGGATACCGGTCGTTTGTCTACACCGATCATTTGAGCAGCGAGCAACTGGTTGCAGTGCGCGACGAGATCGAAAGCAGCACGCGGCAGAAGCTCAACATTCAGTTCAATCCGGCCCGAGCCGCCCTCCGCTTCGAGCATTCCATGGGGCAGGGCCTGCCGGATTTCATTTTGCGTCAGGCGAAACAGACCTGCGCCGTGCCAGCCCCGCCGGTCACGGTATGAGTTTGTGCCGGAGCCGCTTCTCCTGAACTCTACGCCTGTAGCGCGAGCTGCTGCGGTGTGGATTTCCGCTCAAGAAGCGCGTCGATCACCCTGACCAGCGCTTCCGCATCGACGGTCATGTCCTGAGTGCCCGGCGATGCGCTGTCGTCGCAGATGAAACACCCGTATTCGCAGCCGATCAGGGAGCAATGCACAAAATGCATGGGGTGCTGGTAGCTGGAGGGATGCAGTTCGATGAGTGTGGCCCCTGGGGACGCGAACACCATGTTGATCCCCGCCGCCCCGGCCGGCATCACAACCACGGCGGCGCTGGAAAATAGCTCTAACTGCTGCTTCACCGTCATGCCTTCGAGATGCACGATTTCAAAGCCGCGCGCTTCCAGCCTCGTGACGATCGCATCCTCGTTGAGCACACGGCGGCTGCCGGCCTTGCCGCGCGAGACATAAACCAGGCGCTGCGGCGGTTGGGGGCGGATGCCGAAGGCGGGCAGCAGGTTGGATCGCAACCACTCCAGCGTCTGAGTGCAATACGCTCCGGGCACGAGATAGGAGGGGAAATACAGCGTTTCCGCTTCCATCATGATCCCGGTGAACGGCACGATCCGCTCTGGCCCGATGCCGAGGGCGGCCAAGGTTTCCTGCTGAAACGGCAGCAAAGGAGCCCGCACGATCACCGGAAGCTCGCGCAGTTCCGGGACCACGGACCAGCACCATAGCCGCGGCACCATTTCGTTCATCCAATGGCAGTAGTTGTAGGCGGACGCACCGCTGAGCATGAGGGCAGGCGTCTCAATCCGCTGGTCCGAGCCGCGATTGAGGTAATATTTGACGTCCAGGTTCACTGGAATAACAACGCCGTTCGCACTCAAGCCGACCTGAAATGTCGCGCGATGCCGGTTGTTATGGGCGCCGAACCAGTTACCGGCCATCTCCGTATCGTTCCGGCAGTGATAGCTTTCCTCCATCAGCAGATTGCGGCCGAGAAAGACCCCGAATCCGGGAAACTCAACGCGCGCGTTTTCCAGCCGGGCTATGAATGGCTGCGACAGAGGCTTTACGCATTCCGAAGCAACATCGAAACCCGGTACGAAGGCTGAAACGAATTTGCCGTCGCAATAATGCAGGTCAGAAAACCCCGGCTGTGCCGCCAGTTGCCCCGCCAGATTTAATTTCGACGAATTTTTATCAATATTGTGGTGATAGATAACATTGCCGCTTTTTTCCATCAACTCGCGGCTTGATACCGGCTTGCACCAGCTTCCGGCGGATATATATTCAAACGATGTCAGTTCCATTTTATTGTCATTCCTGAGATCGCGGCCGGGTATTCGCCCTTTTTTAGGACGGAAACTCGCAATACAGCGCTTTGCGCGCAGTAGTTGTCAGTCAAATATCAGCCGCAACGTCCGCGCGCAAGTCCCAGATGCCTCAAGATGATGTTTCGCCGGAATTTATCAACTACCGCGTGACGCCGCCGAATTGCGCGGTGATGCGCTGGGCGGTGTCCTTCACCGCCTCGCCCATGGTGGCGATGGCGGCATTACCGATGCGCGCGGCCGGTCCTGACAGCGACAGGGCCGCAACCGCGTCGCCATGCTCGCCGTAAATCGTGGCGGCGGCGCAGCGCAGACCGACGCCGTTTTCCTCGTCGTCGATGGCGTAGCCGCGCGCGCGTATGGCGTCCAGTTCGGCGCGCAGTTTTGGCAGGGTGTCGATGGTCTTGTCGGTCTCCTTGGCGAGCCCCCGGAGGGCAATGATGGCCTCAACGTCGGCCGCCGGCATCGCGGCCAGCAGCGCCTTGCCGACGCCGGAAGCGTGCATCGGCGCCCGCCCGCCCGGCCGGGAGATGGCCCGCATCAGCTTGCGGCACTCCACCTGCGCCACGTACACAGCGAACCCCTGGTCCTCCACCGCCAGATTGACCGTCTCGCCGCTTTTCTCCATGAGCTGGCGCATCAGCGGCCTCGCCATGGCGATGAGGTCGCGGGCGCGCGGGAAGGCGTTGCCGACGATAAAGGCTTGCACGCCGATCACCCAGACGCTGCGTTCGGTGTCGAAACGCACGAATTTGTCCTGTTGCAGCGTCGTCAGCAGCCGGTGAGCCGTGGAAACGGCGAGGCTGGCGGCGCGCGCGGTTTCGCTGAGCGACAGCCCCTGGTCGCTGGCCGCCACCACGTTCAGCAGGTGGAGGGCGCGGGAAAGGGATTGGACCGTGTCGCGGCCAAGCACTTTCGGCTTCCTGGGCGTATCTGGAATCGCTGCTGCGGGTGAGGTTTTGTCTTTTTTCATCGGGTTACGTAAGGGGTGGAAGACGTGGGATAAACTTTTACAATGCGGAAAGCTTGTCAAGCGGTCAGTTATGACCGAAAAACCGGCGGGTGCAACTCGTGGTCCGATCCCAGCATTTACGGCAAGCGCCGAGGCAATTCGGAGACGATAAGGACATTAGCAGATTCAATGAGCTAGTGTGCCTTGTGTCTCGCGGGTTGCCTTCTCGAGTCCACCGGATTGCATAAAGGCAAATGCGAAACGCCGCACTAGGGGGAGGTAACAATGGCTGCACGCCCAAAGATTCTTATCACGCGCCGCTTAACCGAAGCTGTCGAGGTCAGGGCGAGGCGCGACTATAATGTGGTGTCGAGCGAGGATAGCCGCCAGTTGAGCGGCGATGAAATTATCGCCATGTCTGCCGGCGTGGACGCCATCGTCGGCTGCATCACCGACCGGTATACAGCCGCCGTCATCGAGCGTCTGCCCGCCAGCGTGAAAATTATTTCCGCATTTTCGGTCGGCACCGATCACATCGACCTCGCGGCGGCCAGGGCGCGCGGCATCCGCGTGGGGAATGCGCCGGACGCTGTCACCATCGCCACGGCGGAAATCGCCATGCTGCTGATTCTCGGCGCCGCGCGTAGGGTGGGGGAGGGCGAGCGGCTGCTACGGGCGCAGGAGTGGCGCGGCTGGCATCCGCTGTTCATGCTGGGGCACCGGCTCGACGGCAAGCGGCTCGGCATTTTCGGCATGGGCCAGATCGGGCAGGCGCTGGCCAGGCGGGCGCGGGCGTTCGATATGATCGTGCATTACCACAATCGCACGCGGCTGGCGCCGGAGAAGGAGCTGGGCGCGGTTTATCATGACAGCTTCGAGAGCCTCCTGAGCGTCAGCGGCGTACTGTCGATCAATGCGCCCGCGACGCCTGCCACGCGGCATATTCTGAACGCCGCCGCCATCGCCCGGCTGCCGCGCGGCGCCATCGTGGTGAATACGGCGCGCGGCGATCTGGTCAACGACGAGGATTTGATCGCGTCGTTGAAGTCGGGGCAGGTTGGCTATGCCGGGCTGGATGTGTTCGAGGGCGAGCCCAATATCAATCCCGGCTATTACGATCTGCCGAACGCGCTGCTACTGCCGCATATGGGGACCTCGGCGGTCGAGGCGCGCGACGAGATGGGGTTCGCGGCGCTGGATAATGTCGATGCGGTGCTGGCGGGGCGGGAGCCGGTGTTTCCGGTGGTGTAGCGCGGAACAGGGCGGTTGAATTGGCGTTTTGGGCGGCAAACAACAAGTTCCCGGAGTTTTTCTTCAATTTCTACGAAATGCGGGGGCGGCAAATCATAGTCACGGTTGACTATGCCTACCGGTGCACCTTAATAAGGCGATATTTAAAGATCAGGAGCGAGTGCCGTGAAACGGAGCTATCAACCCAGCAATTTGAGACGTAAGCGGCGCCATGGTTTCCGCCTGCGCAGGTCAACCAAAGCAGGCAACGAAGTGCTGGCCCGGCGCCGGGCGCGCGGACGCAAGCGTCTGTCGGCTTAGCATTCAGAAGCAAGCCGTTCGCCCCGGTGATGGCCGCGATCGAGATTTTGAAGCGCCGGGCGGATTTTCTGCGGCTGAAAAACGGCCGCCGGTACTCCACCACGGCGTTTGTGTTGCAGGCCATGCCTCAGGGCGAGACAGGGCGTGCTGCTGCTTGCGCGCGTTTCGGCTTCACTGTCGCGGATCACGCCATCGCCGCCAGGACGCCCGATGGCCGCAAGCATGGCGGCGCGGTCAAACGCAATCGCGCGCGGCGGCGGCTGAAGGAAGCGGTGCGCCTCCTGGCCGCCGGGCACGCCAAGCCGGGCTTCGACTACGTGGTTGTGGGGCGTTTTAACGCTCTTACGCGTGATTTCGCCGATTTGCTTGCGGATATGAAATTGGCGTTCCATAAGGTGCATGCCGATGACGGGCGCGGTAATGCGCCTGAGCAGCGCCGAGGCCGTGTGCGGCCGGCGGTATGACCCTTCCAACCTGGAAAACAGCTTAAGAGCACGGACACTCAATGGGCGACCAAAAGAATATGTTCCTGGCGATCGTCTTATCGGTCGCCGTGATGATGGTCTGGTATTTCTTCGTGATGCTCCCCGCCGAGCAGGAGCAGGCGGCGCAGAAATTGCGCGCGCGCCAGCAGCAGATTGCGCGTGACGCCGCTCAACTGCAACAGTCCGGCCAGCCGGCAACAGCGGCTCCGGGAGCCGCGCCCGTAGTGAAGGCGCCCCTGCCGGTCAGGAGTTTGGACGCGGTTCTCGCCGATCCCGCCGCCAAGCGCGTCGCCATTTTCACGCCCAGCCTCAAGGGCTCCATTTCCCTCACCGGAGCCCGCATCGACTATCTGGAACTCCGCAAGATCCGCGTAGCCGCCAATCCCGCCAGTCCCGACGTGGTGATGTTCTCACCTCCAGGCACGGCAGCGCCCTATTACGTTCAGTATGGCTGGCGCGCCGGCACCAGTGAGGATCTTGGCCTGCCGGATGAAAATACAGTTTGGGAAACCCAGGATACCAAGCTGACGCCCCAGTCGCCGGTGACGCTGACCTATGACAATGGCAAGGGCCTCATTTTCCGCCACAAGATCGAGCTGGACGAGAATTACCTGTTCTCCGTCACTCAGTCGGTGGAGAACAAATCCGGGCTGCCGGTGGCGCTGATGCCCCATGCGGTTGTGGTCCGGCAGAACAAGCCGAAGGTCGAGGCTATTTATCAGTTCGAAGGGCTTGTCGGATTTCTCGGCGCGCAGAAGAAGCAGGAAATCACCTACGATAAGGCTATCGAGACCCAGCAAAAGGGCGATGCCGTCAAGGTCTTCAATGAGACGGCCGGCTGGCTCGGCTTCACCGACCGCTACTGGGCCGCGATCCTAGTCCCCGATCAGACGGTCCGCTACAGCGCCGCCCTGGCCAGAGGGGCCGCGAATGGGCTGCCGGCATTTGAAGCCTATTATACCGCCGCTCCCGTGGATATTGCCAATGGCGCGCAGGCCGGAGCGAAGGGTTATCTGTTCGCCGGCGCCAAAAAAGGCGGGCTGATCGACGAATACCAGCAGAAGCTGAACATCGAACGGTTCGACCTGCTCATCGACTGGGGCTGGCTGTCGTTCACCAAGCTGCCGCAGGGGATGTTCTACCTGATTGACCTGCTCTACAAGTGGGTCGGCAATTTCGGCGTGGCCATCATTCTGATCACGGTGCTGATCAAGCTCATCTTCTACCCGCTCAATCACCGCTCCTTCGCTTCGATGAGCAAGATGAAGCTGTTGCAGCCCGAGATGACCAAGCTCAAGGAGCGGTATCCCGACGACAAGGCGCGCCAGCAGCAGGAAATGATGGCGCTCTACAAGCGGGAGAAGGTCAATCCGCTGTCGGGCTGCGTGCCGGTGCTGTTGCAAATTCCGGTGTTCCTGGCGCTTTATAACGTGCTCAACGTGTCGTTCGAGATGCGGCATGCCGCGTTCTTCGGCTGGATACATGACTTGTCGGCGCCCGATCCCACCTGGATGTTCAATCTGTTCGGCCTGCTGCCGTTCGATGCGCCGTCGTTCCTGCCGCAGTTCATGCTGATCGGCGTGTGGCCGTTCCTGATGGGCATCACCATGTTCCTGCAAATGCGGCTCAGCCCCATGCCGCCGGACCCGATCCAGCAGCAGGTGCTCACCTGGATGCCGCTGGTGTTCACGGCCATGCTGGCCTCGGCGCCGGCCGGGCTGGTGATCTACTGGACGTGGAACAACCTGCTTTCTATCATTCAGCAGTCCGTGATCATGTCGCGGCACGGTACGAAGATTGAGCTGTTCGACAATCTCGGCATCACCAAACTTTTGGGAAAGGACGCGTCCGCGCCGGTTCCGCGCGCGCCGCAGCCGCAAAATGACAACAAACCCCGTCCCAACAAGCCCAAGCCCCGCCGCAAGGGTGCATGATGGACCGCCGCAAGGGCTGCTGGCCGGCCCTTGCGACTTCGTCAAAGGCGTCGTGAACATCGACGGCCTGCCGGAAGCGGACCGCCCCGAAGTTGCCTTCGCGGGCCGCTCCAACGTGGGCAAATCCAGCCTGATCAACGCTGTGCTGGGCCGCAAGGGCATCGCGCGCACCTCCAACACGCCTGGCCGCACCCAGGAGGTGAACTATTTCGACCTGAGCGAGAAGCTCTACCTCGTCGATCTGCCGGGCTACGGCTATGCCGAGGCGCCGAAAACCAAAGTACAGGCCTGGAACGTGCTGATCCGCGATTACCTGCGCGGACGCGTGTCGCTGCGCCGCGTGTTCCTGCTGATCGACAGCCGCCACGGGGTGAAGCCCATCGACCTGGAAATCATGTCGCTGCTGGACGACGCGGCGGTCTCCTATCAGATCGTGCTCACCAAGATGGATAAGCTGAGGCCTGATGCCGTGGCGGGCATGGAGGCCGGGGTGGCGGCGAAGATCAAGAAGCGGCCGGCGGCGTTTCCGCATACGATTATCACATCGGCCTCCAAGGGCTGGGGGCTGGAGGCGCTGCGGGACGAGATCACTTCGTTCGTGGTGTGATCTGGTCCGGGGCGCCCCGCCGCACATAAGCATGCCGCCGTGCTCGGACGCGTCAAGGATAAACCCTTCGGGCGCGCAAGCTCGCGCGTCCTTGACCCATCCTGCGCGCGGCAGCATTGGGCTTGTGCATGGCCGGGACGGAAGAATGGCACCCGGCCGAACAGAAGAATGCCTGCTTGGGGCAGTGGATGCGGCGAATGCACCGCCAGTGGCGGTCTCCGGCCAGTGGCTCACGCACCGGAGCCCCGCGCCAATGTATTGAGCCGCGGAGGGGCGAAGGAGCGCCGAAGGCCGTTTACGGCCGTGTTGTTATCACTCGCGAAGCACAGAGCGACGAAAACTAAGACTGAGCCGGAACAGAGAACGCCGGCTTGGGGCAGCAAAAGCGGCAGGCGATACGCCGCCGGCGGCCTCCGCCCAGTTGCTTGCACACCGAAGCCCCGCGCCAATGTACTGAGCCCCGGAGGGGCGAAGGAGCTTTTGGGCGAAGCACAAAGCGACGAAAACTTAAGACTTCTGGCCGGTAACTCGAAACTCCGTCACACCACCCAGCCATGTCACGCACGCACCGCCTGTTGGATCTGCTGCAAACGCTCCGCCGCCACCGCCAGCCGGTGAGCGGGGCGGAACTGGCGCGCGAGGCGGGCATCTCCCTGCGCACGCTCTACCGCGACATCGCCGCGCTTCAGGCCATGGGCGCGGAGATCGAAGGCGAACCCGGCCTCGGCTATGTGCTGAAGCCCGGCTTCCTGCTGCCGCCGCTGATGTTTTCCGGCGCCGAAATCGAAGCTCTGGCGCTCGGCGCGCAGTGGGTGACGCGGCGCACCGACGAGGGCCTGTCCCAGCGCCGCGCACAACGCCATGGCGAAAATCGCCGCCGTGCTGCCGCGGGATATGCGGCAGAAGCTGGAGGACGACGCGCTCATCATCGGGCCAGGCTGGGAGAGACGCCAGGCGGTCGGGCTGAGCGTCCTGCGGCAGGCGCTGCGGGAGGAACGCAAGCTCGCCATCAGCTATTGCGACGAGAAGGGCGCGCGGACGACGCGCGTCATCTGGCCGGTGGCGCTCGGCTTTTTCGAAGTCCACGCGCGTGCTTGCCGCCTGGTGCGAACTGCGCGGCGGCTTCCGCCATTTCCGCGCCGACCGCATCGAGGCGGCGGAACTGCTGCCGGAACGCCTGCCCAGGAGCCGCAAGGCGCTGGTCAAGGAATGGCGCAAAACGCTGCTGACAGAATCTGACAGTAGCGCCGCGTATAAGGCCTCCCTGCAAACAACCAAGGAGACCACCATGAGCAAAGAACTCGTTTTCTACACCAATCCGCGTTCGCGCGGCGGCATGGTGCATTGGATGCTGGAGGAAATCGGCTGTCCCTACCGCATCGAGGTGAAGGAGTACGGCACGACGATGAAAGCGCCGGATTATCTCGCCATCAATCCGATGGGCAAGGTGCCCGCGATCAGGCATGGCGAGACGGTGGTGACGGAAGCGCCCGCCATTCTGGCCTATCTCGCCGACGTCTTTCCCGAGGCTGAGCTGGCGCCCCGCGCCCGACGGCGCGCGGCGACTATTACCGCTGGCTGTTTTTCGCGGCGGGCTGCGTGGAGCCCGCCATGAGCAATCATTCGGTGGGCTGGGACCCGGCGACGACCGAGTTGCAGGGCCGCTTCGGCTACGGCTCGTATGCCCAGGTGATTGACACGCTGGCCGGCGCGGTCAAGGGCAAGACTTACCTCGCGGGCGGCGCCTTCAGCGCGGCGGATATATATGTGGGCTCCATGCTGAACTGGGGCATGATGTTCGGCATCATCGAGAAACGGCCGGAATTCGAAGCCTATTGCGCCGGTCTGATCAGCCGCCCCGCCGGGGTGCGCGCGCGCGAGCAGGCGGAGAAGCTGGCGAGCCAGAAGGCGTGGATCGGGGCGTGATTTTGCTCCGGTGACAATCAGAGCGGCGGCGGAATTCTCGCCGCCGCTTGCCTGTCCTCACCGCTGCCAGCAATTATTCTGGCGATAAATCAGGCGGTTAAATCCATGAACGGATTGTACGCCACCTCCCACAGGAAGCCATCCGGGTCGGCGAAATAGCCGGAATACCCGCCCCAGAAAACCATCTCGCCGCGCTTGATCAGAATCGCGCCGCAATGCACGGCCTCCGCCAGGACATGGTCCACCTCCTCCTCGGACGCCACATTGTGGGCCAGCGTGAAGCCGCGAAAACCGTCGCCGGTCGAATTGGTGCGAATGTCCTCCGCCAGCGCCTCGCGCCAGTACAGCGCCAGCAGAATGCCGGAGGTCAGTTCGAAAAACACAATGTTTTCATCGTCGTTATTCGGCTTCTGGATAAAGCCCAGACTGCGGTAGAACTCGGCGGATCGCTTTACGTCCTCGACCCCGAGTGTGATCATGCTGACATGAGGCTTCATGCCGGTTGACCTCCACGCTGAAATTCATGTTTCAATGTCATTGTATCAAGTTTGTATTGTGATTGGATTTTTTTGTACACAACCGACATCTTGTCCCTGCGGGATATTGTCACCCTATCTGGGCGATGGCGAGACCGCCCGCCGCTGCCGCCGCGACAATAAGCAGCACGGGCAGCCGCGCCACAGTGAGGCCGGCCAGCGCCAGCACCGCCAGGGCCAGATCGGCGGGGCGCTCGATGCTTGAGATGAAAATCGGATTGTAGAGCGCCGCCGCCAGCACGCCAACCACGGCGGCATTCACGCCCGCCAGCGCCGACCGCGCCGCGGGCCGTTGGCGCAAGCTGTGCCAGAAGGGCAGGGCGCCGTAGATGAGCAGCATGCCGGGCAGGAAGATGGCGACGAGGCCGAGAGCCGCGCCGCCCAGCGGTCCCGCGCTCGAAGGCATCAGCGCGCCGAGATAGGCGGCGATGCAGAACAGCGGTCCGGGCAGCGCCTGCGCCGCGCCGTAGCCGGCGAGGAAATTTTCCTGCGATACCCAGCCGGGATCGACCACCGCCTCCTGCAACAGCGGCAGCACCACATGCCCGCCGCCGAATACCAGCCCGCCCGCACGGTAGATGGCGGCGAAGTGCTGTAAATCGGGGCTGCCGGTGGCGGCCGCCAGGACGGGCAGGCCGGCGAGGAGGGCGAAGAACAGCGCCAGCGAGGCGATGGCCGCGCGCCGGGGCGGGGACCACATGGCGGCGGGGGGCGTTGCGGCGTTTGTTCCAGGCTTGAGAAACAGCCAGCCGGCGAGCGCGCCCGCCGCGATGACGGCAAGCTGCAACGCGCCCGCCGGCACGGCGATCAGCAGCGCGGCGGCCGTCATGGCGATACCGGCGCGCGGCCGGTCCGGGCACAGGCTCCGGCCCATGCTCCACACCGCCTGCGCCACCACGGCGACGGCGGCAATCTTGAGGCCGTGGATGAGGCCCTTGGCGACGGCGTTGTCCGCGAATTGCAGGCCGTAGGCGGCCAGCAGCATCAAGGCGGCCGAGGGTGCGCTGAAGCCGGCCCACGCCGCCAGCCCGCCCGGCAGACCGCCGCGCGCCAGGCCGATGGCAAAGCCGGTCTGGCTGCTGGAGGGGCCGGGTACGAACTGGCAGAGCGCCACGATATCGGCGAAGTGCTGTTCATCCAGCCAGCCGCGCCGTTCGACGAACTCGCGGCGGTAATAGCCGATATGCGCAATGGGGCCGCCGAACGAGGTGAGGCCGAGGCGCAGGAAGATCAGCAGCAGGCTCAATGCGGACGGCTGCACGGCTCCCCCCTTCCTGCCGGCGCGGGCACGCTTTGGCAGCGTTCACACCTCGCCGATGTCTTCGTTCCACAGCTCCGGCCGCTCCCTGATGCAGCGCTCCATCAGCCCGATGCATCGCGCGTCGCTGAGAATTTCCACTTCGACACCGCGCTCGCGGAGGAACCCCTCATTGCCGCCGAAATTCCTGTTCTCGCCGATGACAACGCGGGGGATGCCGAACTGCACGATGGTCCCCGAGCACATCATACACGGCGATAATGACGTGTAGAGCACAGTATCCTTATACGTTCGTTGCCGGCCGGCATTGCGGATGCAATCCATTTCGCCGTGCGCAACCGGGTCGCCGCGCTGCACTCTTTGATTGTGCCCTTCGCCGATAATCTCGCCGCCGCGCACCAGCACCGAGCCGATGGGCAGGCCACCCTCGCTGAAGCTCTTTTCCGCCAGCTCAAAGGCGCGATCCATAAATCTCTGGTCATTCTGGTTCATGCTGCACCCGGTTCCGATTGCTGCCCGCTTCTGCCGCAATACGCTTGCGCCAAACCTGCCTATCCGGCCCACCCTTGCGCTCTCCAGCGGTTTTCCAGTTCCTCCTGCACGGCGCTCCAGGTGGCGGCGAATTTGGGATGCGCGGTGAGGCAGGTGCGATCCGGGTCCGTGAGCGCGCCCGCGCCAAGGCGGAACAGCACCTCCTCCAGGATCATGCTGCCGGCGCTGGTCGCCCCCATGTCCACGGCCCGGCCGGTTTCCGCCTGCGTCACGCCAACGAGATGCACGAGGTCACAATGGCCGCCGGGCAGGCGGATGGCGTTTTCGTACTCCGGGCTGAGCGTGGCGAGCAGATGGTTCAGCCGGGTTTCGCTGCCGTGGACCAGCGGGCCGCCGCAGGGGAGGCGGTGGTGAGGCCAGATGGGGCGGCTGCCGGGCTGGAAGATGAGATAGTTGACGAGGTTGAACAGCACCGCCGGCGCCCATTGGCATTCCGCCGGCGTGGAGATGACCAGCTCGATGCCCCAGCCGGAAGCGGCGTCCTTGCCGGTCTCCACCTCCATGGACGGCTGCTCCGGTTGCGACAGGCCGTGCGTGATGTAATGCCAGCCCCGGCGGCCGTTGCCGGGCCGGTACTGGAACACGCCGCCTCCCGGCCATTGCGCCGCGAGCTTGCCGCCGGCGGGAGGGCTGATCAGACGCCCCGCGCCGAAGATGGCGCCATAGGCTTCCTCGCGCGCCTGCATATGCGCGGCATAGGCCCGGCCGCTCTCGCTCCTCAGCTCGGGATGCGCCGGCCGCAGATTTGGTACCGTTGAAAAATCCAGCATTCGCCAAATCCATGGAGCCGATTCGAATCACCACTGCTGATTCTGGCGAATTTTCGTGGCTGCACAACGGCGCGGTGCGGACGCTGCTATTCTCCGGCAGGCGGCGGGGCGTTTTCCGCAGCCGTCTTCGACTTGGCAGGCTTGGCCGGCGCCGCGTCCTTCACATCTTCGGCCAGGATCTGCTCCAGCTCCTCGCTCTGCTTCAGCGCCTGCTCGCGCAGTTTCTCCACGTCCGTATAGTGCTCATAATCGCCGTAAAGCCGCCGCTCGTCGTGCTCCTGGAACGTATCGACCGTATAGCGCACCTGCTTCTCCGGCAGCCCCAGCCCGCGCAACACATCGCGCGTCAGCTCCAGCGCGGAGAGGAACGTCTCGCGCTCGATATGCTTCACGCCCAGGTCCATCAGCCGGTGCACATGGCGGCGGTTGCGCGCGCGGGCATACACAGGCACGTGCGGAAAATGCAGCCGCATCAGCTCAGCGGCCTTCAGCGACGCCTCCACATCGTCGATGGCCAGCACAAAGGCGCGCGCCTTGCCCACTTCCGCCGCCTCAAGGATGGCGAGACGGCTGGCGTCGCCGTAATAGACCTTGTTGCCGAAATGGCGGACGACCTCGATCTGTTCGGCGTCCAGGTCGAGCGCCGTGAACGGAATGCGCCGCGCCCGCAGCACGCGCGACGCGATCTGTCCGAAACGGCCGAAGCCCGCGACGACGACATGGCCATCGTTTTTCGGCGGCCCCTCCGGATCGGGCAGCTTCGCCCGTGCCGTTTCCTTGTCGAACCAGTCGTCAAGCAGCAGCAAGAGCGGCGTCGTCACCATCGACAGCGTAACCACCACGGCCAGCAGATTAGTCTCGCCGCGCTCCAGAAGATTGGCGTCGGCCGCGGCGGCGAAAATCACGAAGGCGAACTCGCCGCCCTGGCTGAGGAACAACGCCAGCCGCCGCGCCGACCAGCGGTCCAGCCCCTGCCAGCGCCCGATGAGATACAGCACCGCCACCTTCACCGTCACCAGCCCCAGCACGCCGGCCGCGACCAAGGTCCACTGGCTGGTTATCACCGACATGTCCAGCGACATGCCGATGGCGGTGAAAAACACGCCCAGCAGCATCATTTCGAACGGCGCGATGTCGGAGGCGAGCTGATGCCGGTAATCGCTATCGGCCAGCAGCACGCCGGCGACGAACGCGCCGAGCGCCGGCGACATGCCGATCATCTTCATCAGCAGCACGGCGGTGATGACGGTCAGCAGCGCGCTCGCCGTCATGGCCTCGCGCACGCCGGTGGAGGCCAGGGCCCGGTACAGGCGGTCCAAGAGGAAGTTGCCCGCCACGATCATCACCGCGATGACGCCGAGAGCCTGCGCGGCGGCCATGGCGGTGGCGCCCGGCGTCAGCGCCGCGCCGCCCGCGAACACCGGCACCAGCGCGATGATGGGGATGGCCGCGATGTCCTGGAACAGCAGGATGGAGAAGGCGAGGCGCCCGTGCCGCGTCTGCAATTCGCCCTTTTCCTCGATGATCTGCAAGGCGAAGGCGGTGGACGACAGCGCCACGGCGAGGCCCACCATGAACCAGATGGTGTAGGCGAAGGCGAGATAAGCGCCGATGATGCCGAGCGTGACGGCGGTAACGGCCACCTGCAAGCCGCCGACGACAAAGACGTTATAGCGCAGCGACCACAGCCGCCTCGGTTTCAGCTCCAGGCCGATGAGGAACAGGAACATGGCGACGCCGAGTTCGGCGGTGTGCATGATCTCGCCGGGCTGTGCGATTATCAGGAGCTGCGCCACATTCTGGCAGCCGGGACCGCTGGCGGTCAGGACCGTTTTGCAAAGGTGATCGACGCCGGTTCCCAACTGGATAATGAGCATGCCGCCGAACAGGTAGCCCAGCACCGAGCCGAGCTGAAACCGTCGCGCCAGCGGCGCCATGAACGCGGCCACGGCGAGGAATATCGCCAGCAGCAGCAGCTCTTTGCTGTCCATGGGGGCGGGAGTCCTTGTTATTACCGGGGATTAGATAAGCGCATTGGCCGGGGAATGTGTAGGGAAAATGTAGCCTGCCCGCACCGGCCGCCAGCATTCCCGGCTGAAAGCGGTTCCGCGCGTAAAATGCATGCTTTGATTAATTGCGCGCCTTAAGCGCCGCGATGACGCGATCGGTGAGCTTGCGCCGCTCCGCAGCGATGTTCGGCGGCGGCGACACGCGCTTGCCGGCCTTGACCATCCCCATGGCGCCGCCGGAAGCCTTCCAGCGCTGAAGCAGCCGGTAAACGAGCTGTTCTTCCGGTCCACCGGGCTTAAGCGTGGCGGTGTTCGGCGAGATCGTTGAAGACCGCAGCGTGATTTCCTGCTCCGGCACGCCCGCGAACATCTCCAGCATGCTGCCGGGGAGCCGCGTGGCGCCCATATCCAGGATTAGCGTATGGTGTCCCGCGTCGGTTATTTCGATTTCGATGGTATGGCCATCCTGGAGCACCTCCGCGTTCTGCACCACGATGGGAGGTGTGAAATTCCGCAGGTTCTGGAGGGGAGGCGGACTTGTTTCGGCGGCTCCGGCCGGCGGCGCGATCAGCAGCAAAAATGCTGCGGCGGTAATCAGCAATCCTTTGACACGCATAAACAGCGCTCCATGAAATTTTGGAAACCGGACAAGGCTGGCGACTGCTGGCGGGGCTTGTGCCAATTTCCAAAGCGCAACTCCGCCGTTGAGGCCGGGTTGCCGCGAGTTAAACTGCCGAACCGGCGCGATCAATTGCCGTGCTTTCCGGCCGAATTACGTCAATGGAGGGGGCTTTGGATACACTGCGGCACTGTTTGCCGGCGTTCAACGTTTGGCCACATAAACATTGCACCTGTGCGCGAACGGCGGCGAAGGGCGGAATGCGATGGTGACGGGGACGGCGATCTTTCTGGGCGGGCTGACATTCTTCAGGCGGAATTTCGTCGCGATCCTGCTGTGCGCGGTGCTGCCGGTAATCGCGGATACTGTTCTGACCGTGGCGCTAAGCGAGATACGGATGCAGCACGTCATCGCGCAGTGGCAGTCCGGTGTGTCAAGAGTTGAGGTGCAGCAAACACTGAGGCTGCTCACCCTCACATCCGCGGTGATGAGCATTCTTATTGCCTCGTGGTTCTCCGCGCGGATTTACCGGCTCCGGCTTAGAACCCAGTTCCCCGTCACCTCCAGCGAGGCCGGCGCAACTCTGCGGGTTTTTCTCTGGTCCCTTGCGCTGGCGCTGATTTTTCTCCTCGCCCTCGTGCTCACCGTACTCGGCATCGTGCTGCCGTTATCGGGTGCTGGCGCGCCAATCGAGTTCCTGACCGATGCATTCGGCGCACAGGTGACGGCGGGGGGCATTGCCGGAGCAATTCTCGGTGTCGCATCGGTTATCTACCTGACTCAGGTCATGCTGCGCTTCGCCATGGCATTGCCGGGCACCGCCATCGGCAGGAGCGGGATATTTTCCGCCGCGACGTGGCGGCAGGGACGGCGGGCCGCCTGGCCGCTGATGGGCTGGCTGCTTCTGACCGGCCTGGGGAGCATGCTCGCCGGCATCCTGCTGATCACCTTCGCCGTGTTGCCGGTGGTGATGTGGGGAGCAGAGGCAAGGCCGGTGGCACCGGAAGACATGGCGAAGTTTAAGGCCAGCGTGATGCTCGCCTCCAGTCTGGGGTTCATGGTGCCGAAACTGCTTTTCGGGGTGGTGACGGCCCTCACGTTCGCCGAAGGCTACGCGCGGCTCAACCGGCCGCGCGGCTGAGCGTCAGAAATCCAGCCCGGCGTCGAAAACAGGCGCCGAGTGCGTCAGGCTGCCGGACGACACCAGATCCACGCCCGTCTCCGCGATGGCACGCGCCGTCTCCAGCGTCACGCCGCCCGACGCCTCCAGCATGACGCGCGGCGCTCGCGCATGGGCCAGCGCCACGGCGTCCCGCAACTGGCCGGGGTTCATATTGTCGAGCAGCACCACATCGACGGGATAGCGCAGCGCCTCCTCTAGCTGCGCCAGCGTATCGACCTCCACCTCGACCTTCACCAGATGGCCCGCCGCGCGCCGCGCCAGTTCGATGGCCGCGCCGATGCCGCCGGCCGCCGCGATGTGGTTGTCCTTGATGAGGATGGCGTCGAACAGGCCGAAGCGGTGGTTCATGCCGCCGCCGCAGCGCACCGCGTATTTCTCCAGCGCGCGCAGGCCGGGCGTGGTCTTGCGGGTGCAGCAGACGCGGGCGCGGGTGCCTTCCACGGCGCGGACGTAGGCGCGGGTCAGCGTGGCGATGCCGCTCAGACGGCCGAGGAAGTTCAGCGCCACGCGCTCCGCCCCGAGGATGGCGCGCGTTTTGCCGTGCAGCCGGGCGATGATGCCGCCGGCGTCCACGTCCGTGCCGTCGGCGGTCACGATCTCGAATTCGAAGGCCGGGTCGAGCTGGCGGAAAGCCTCCTCCGCCAGCGGCAGGCCGGCCACGCGCCCTGGCTTGCGGGCGGCGATGACGGCGCGCGACATGGCGCCGGCGGCGATGATGGCATTGGACGTCAGATCGCCGGCGAGGCCGAGATCCTCCGCCAGCGCCGCCGCCACGGCTTCGCGCACGCCCGGCGGCGGGTTCAGTTCCGGCATTTCGTCCATCTCAGACCTCGCCCGCCATCAAGACGCGGCCCCTGTTCGCCACGGCTTCGCTGCTGTCCAGCAGGTTGAGATAGGCGGCCCGCGCTTCGGCGAGTGTCGTCGAGGTACGCCGCGCCAGGGCCGGATCGGTGTCGGGGAAGTCCGTCCGGCTATGCGCGCCACGGCTTTCGCGGCGTTTGTAGGCGCTGGTAATGATCAGCATCGCCACGTCGCGCATGTTGCGGATGTCCGGCCGCAGCGGATAGACGCGCTCGGAGATGGCGAGCACGTTGGTCAGCCCGGCAAGGCTCGCCTCGCCGCGCACCACGCCCGCGCCGCCGCTCATGCAATTGCGCAGGTGTTCGACCGTGGCGGCTCGCGGAATGATCCGGCCGGCGGGGGCGTTCCAGGCGCCGTGATGCGGCCATGGCGGGATGGCGAAGGGCCGGGCGCGCGGGAACTCGATGGACGCCACGTCCTCAGCCGCGCGCCCGCCCATCACCACGGCTTCAAGCAGCGAATTGGACGCGAGCCGGTTCGCGCCGTGAAGGCCGGTGCACGCCACCTCGCCGATGGCCCACAAGCCTTCGATGCAGGTGCGTGCGCTGTCATCCGTGACCACGCCGCCCATATAATAATGTGCCGCCGCCGCCACGGGCATGAGCTGGCGTGCCGGGTCGATGCCGGCCTCCATGCATGAGGCGTAAACGGTGGGGAAATGCGCCGCGAAGTGATCGCCGATGGCGGCGCGGCAGTCGAGGAACGCCCCGCGCCCGGCCAGCCGCTCGCTCTCCACCGCGCGGGCCACGATGTCCCGCGGGGCCAGTTCCATGTCAGGGTGGTGGCGCTCCATGAAGCGCTCGCCCTCGGCGTTCACCAGCCACGCGCCCTCGCCGCGCAGGGCTTCCGTCGCCAGCGGCGCGGGCGACTTGCCCACGTCCAGCGCGGTCGGGTGGAATTGCACGAACTCGGTATCCGCCACAGCCGCGCCGGCACGGGCCGCCATGGCCAGGCCGTCGCCGCGCGCTTCCGCCGGATTGGTGGTGACGCGGAAAAGCTGCCCCGCGCCGCCTGTCGCCAGGATGACGGCGCGTGCCGGCAGGAACCACGGTTCGGCATGCTGCTCATCCGCCGATTGGCAGTGGATGCCCACCACGCGCCCGTCCACCACCGCCAGATCGAGCGCCGCCGTCTCCTCCAGAACGCGGATGGACGGCGTATTGCGCACCGTGGCGATGAGCGCCGCCATGATGGCCGCGCCCGCCCGGTCGCCGTTGACGCCCACGACGCGCTTCTCGCTGTGGGCGGCCTCGCGCTGAAGCTTGAGCTTGCCTTCCAGATCGCGGTCGAACGGCACGCCGTAGCGCAGCAGTTCCCCGATCCGCTGGGGCGCCTCGCTCACGATCAGGCGCACGGCGGCTTCGTCGCACAAACCGGCGCCGGCCTTGAGCGTGTCGGCGGTGTGCTTGTCCGCGCTGTCGCCCTCGCCGATGGCGGCGGCAATGCCGGCCTGTGCCCAGACACTGGACGCGCCCTCACCCAGCGGCTTCGGCGAGATGACGGTGACGGGTAGCGGCGCCAGTTTCAGGGCGGCAAACAGCCCCGCTAACCCCGCGCCTACGATGACGGTTTCGTTCATGATGCTGGTTCCCGTTCAGCAAACGACGTTGATCATGCGCTCCACGGCCAGCCGCGCCCGCCCGGCAATGGCGGTATCGACGGTCACTTCTTCCTCCATGTCGCGCAGCGAGGCGAGGATCTTCGGCAGCGTGATGCGCTTCATGTGCGGGCAGAGATTGCACGGGCGCACGAACTCCACGTCCGGCACCTCGGCGGCGACGTTGTAGCTCATGGAGCATTCCGTCACGAGCAGCGCCTTTTTCGGCCGACGGTTCTTCACATAAGCGATCATGCCTTGCGTCGAGCCGGTGTAATCCGCCTCGGCGATAACCTCCGGCGGGCACTCGGGATGCGCGATGATCTCCAGGCCGTCGTTGGCGTCGCGGAAGTCGCGCAACTCCTGGGCGGTGAAGCGCTCGTGCACCTCGCAATGGCCCTTCCAGGTGATGATGCCGACCTTGGTTTGCGTGGCCACGTATTGCGCCAGATACTCGTCGGGGATGAGGATGACGCGCGGCACGCCCAGGCTCTCGGCCACCTTCACCGCGTTGGACGAGGTGCAGCAGATGTCGCATTCGGCCTTCACGGCGGCGCTGGTGTTCACGTAGGTGATGATGGGCACGCCGGGGTGCGCCTCGCGCAGGGCGCGCACGTCCGCCGGTGTCACCGACTCCGCCAGCGAGCAGCCCGCGCGGCTGTCGGGGATCAGCACGGTCTTGTCCGGGTTCAGCAGCTTCGCCGTCTCGGCCATGAAATGCACGCCGCATTGCACGATGACGTCCGCGTGCGCTTTGGCGGCCTCGCGCGCCAGTTGCAGCGAGTCGCCCGAGATGTCGGCGACGCAGTGGAAAATCTCCGGCGTCATGTAGTTGTGGGCGAGGATGACGGCGTTGCGCTGGCGCTTCAGGTCGTTGATGGCCTTCACGTAGGGCGCATGCATGGCCCATTCCAGCGGCGAAACCACGGACGCGATGCGCGCGTAAAGCGGCTCCAGTTCGCGGGCGAGAGCGGGCGTAAACTTCAGGTCCAGTTGCGGCTCATGACGCGCCGCGGGCCGGCGGGCCTCCGCTCCATGGCTCATGTCAAAGCTTGCCATCGTTGCCTCCTGGCGGCATTTCCTGGTTATGCTCAAATTGAGCATTACTCGGTTAGCCAAAGACGCTACGATACCCCTCGCATCGCCCCTTATGCTCAACCTTAGTACAAGGTAGGCAAGTTTAGCGGAAAATTCCAGAGGTAAATTTTGTGTGAGCCAGCGGCAGGGGCCCGGCATCGGCGGGGCGCCACCGCGAAAGGCTTATCCGTCAACAACTTACGTCAGCCGGCGCAAGTTGTTGACGGATAAGCCTTAAACGCACGGACATTCACCCGTTTGTCAGCTCTCCGCTGGCAAACGGGTGCAAAACGGCTGGGTTCTGGACAGCCGCCGCGACTTACGCTGCGGCATACTGTCCGCCATTGGCGGTGATCGTCGCGCCAGTGATGAAGCCGGCGTCGTCGCTGGCCAGAAACGCCACGCAACGGGCGATTTCCGCCGGCGTGCCAAGCCGCCCCACCGGGATCTGCGCGATGATGCCCTCCAGCACGTTTTTCGGCACCTTCGTCACCATTTCGGTGTCGATATAGCCGGGCGCCACGCAATTCACGGTGATGCCCTTCTTGGCGGTTTCCTGGGCCAGGGCCTTGGTGAAGCCGATCACGCCGGCCTTGGCCGCCGAATAGTTGCACTGCCCCATCTGGCCCTTTTGGCCGTTGATGGACGAAATCGTGATGATCCGGCCCCAGTTGCGGTTGCGCATGCCGTCAAGCATGGGCTGAGTCATGTTGAACATGGAATGGAGATTGATGCGGATGACCTCGTTCCACGTCTTGCGGGGTCATCTTGTGCAGCATGGAATCGCGAGTGATGCCCGCGTTGTTGACGACGACGTCGATGGGACCGACCTCCGCTTCCACACGCCGGAGCGCCGTGACAGGCGGTCATAATCTCCCACGTCCCATTTATAGATGGGAATCCCCGTATTCACTGAAATTGCAGAGCGGCCTCGTCGTTGCCCGCATAGTTCGCGGCGACGCGGAACCCACGCTTCTTCAAGGTCAGTGAAATGGCCTGGCCGATACCTCTCGTCCCGCCAGTGACGACTACGACACGCGCCATAACTGCACCTCCTGTTTCATTTCGTAAAATTGTACTAATAAGCGTTTGCACACAATCGCAGAGCGCTTGCGCCGGAGGGCGCAAACGGTAATGGCCTTGAAGTGCCCGGCTCCCGTTTTCCAGGAGCCGGGGATAGCGAAACGCGCCGGCGTCAGCCGCGTCAACACACAGGGCGATGCCCATGCCGCCGCCGATGCAGAGCGTGGCGAGGCCGCGCTTGGCGTTGCGCCGCTTCATTTCGTGCAGCAGCGTCACCAGAATGCGCGCGCCCGACGCGCCGATCGGATGGCCGATGGCGATGGCGCCGCCGTTCACGTTCACCTTGCGACGTATCCCAGCCCATGCCCTTGTTGACGGCGCAGGCCTGCGCGGCGAACGCTTCGTTGGCCTCGATCAGGTCGAGATCGTCGGTCGACCAGCCGGCCTTTTCCAGCGCCTTCTTCGAGGCCGGGATGGGGCCGGTGCCCATGATGGACGGATCGACGCCCGCCGTGCGCCCACGACACGATGCGCGCCAGCGGCTCGATGCCGCGCCGCGCGGCCTCGGATGCCGTCATCAGCACCACGGCCGCCGCGCCGTCGTTGATGCCGCTGGCGTTGCCCGCCGTGACGGTGCCGTCCTTGGGGTTGAACGCCGGGCGCAGCTTGGCCAGATCCTCATAGCTGACGCCGTCGCGAATATATTCGTCGTCCGAAACGGTGGTGTCGCCCTTGCGGCCCTTGATGACCACGGGAACGATTTCGTCCTTGAAACGCCGGCCTTCCGGGCGGCCGTCGGCCTTGTTCTGCGAGGCGACGGCGAAGCGGTCCTGATCCTCGCGGGTGATCTGCCACTGCCGCGCCACGTTCTCGGCCGTGATGCCCATGTGGTAGCTGTTGAAGGCATCCCACAGGCCGTCGCGGATCATGGTGTCGATCATCTGATAGTCGCCCATTTTCGTGGCCCTGGCGCAGATAGGCGCAATGCGGCGCCAGGCTCATATTTTCCTGTCCGCCGGCGATGACGATGCTGGAATCGCCGTTGCGGATCGCCTGAAAGCCCGAGCGCGACCGAGCGCAGCCCCGAGCCGCAGACCTGATTGATCGGTCATCGCCGGCGTCTCGATGGGCAGACCGGCGTCGATGGCGGCCTGGCGCGCCGGGTTCTGCCCCTGGCCAGCCGTCAGCATCTGTCCCAATATGACCTCGGAAATATCGCCCGGCTCGACATTGGCGCGGCTAATTGCCTCCCTAATGACGATCCGGCCTAACTCATGCGCCGCCACGTTTGCCAAAGCCCCGTTGAACGAACCAACTGGGGTACGCGTGGCACTCGCGATAACGACGGCGTCAACATCGGACATGGCTTTTCCTCCTAGGTCACCTAGCACTACATATAGAGTGTATAGCTAATGGGCGTGCATCAGACTTCACAGATTCGCGGGAATTCACAAAAAGACATGTTGCGCAACCGGCGGTCATCTGTGATCTTTCCCACAACTTATGAGTGAGCGGGGCGTGCGCCAGGCTGCCGGTGAAAAGTGTGGTGCAGCGCCGAACATTTGGTGATAGTTATTGCAGTGCGGCATTGAAGCAAGCAGGCTCTGGAATTATGACCACAAAACCGACATTAATGGTATCCGGTACCGGCGCGCTGCCCAGGGATACGGCGCAGACCGCCGATAAGGGCGACGCCGCCGTGCAGCGCCCTCCCGTCGTCATCAAGAAATATGCGAACCGGCGGCTCTACAACACCGAAACCAGCGCCTATGTCACGCTGTTCGATCTGGCCGAAATGGTGAGGTCCGAGCGGGACTTCGTGGTATATGACGCCAAGTCGGGCGAGGACCTCACCCATTCGGTCCTGACGCAGATCATCGTTGACGAGGAGAGCAAGAGCGGACAGAACCTGCTACCCATCGGCTTCCTCCGCCAGCTCATCCGCTTCTACGGTCATTCCATCGAACGTATCGTGCCGAGCTACCTCGAAATCAGCATGAACTCGCTGACGCGCGACAAGGACAAATATCAAAATTATTTCGCAGGTGCGTTCGGCGCCGCCGCGCTGGAGGCGATGCACGAGCAGGCGATCAACAATCTCGCCATGTTCGAGAAGGCCTTCACCATCTTCACGCCGTTCCAAGCCGCCGAGATGGCGAGGAAAGCGGCCGAAGCCGAGAATCCCGTCCAGCCGGCCCCCAAGGCCGACGATCTCGCCGACCTGCGCAGTCAGCTCGCCGCCATGCAGGAGCAGCTTGACCGCCTGGCCAAACGCGACGAATAGCCCATTTGCATAGGCCATACTATCGACATGGTTATGGTTACGATTCCGGGGTGAATTACCCCTTGGAAACCGGCCGTTACACGCTCGCTTTTACGTAAGATTGGCGCAAGAGTATTGCGAGTAAAGAGTAGGTTTCCATGATCTATCCTGACACGGACATTCAGCATGTTGCTTAGACGGGATTTCCGCATGCACCGGATACTGGCTGTGACGGTTCTGGCTGCTGGCCTGGGCGGTTGCGCCATGCAGATGCCGTCCTTTTCCGGGGCGTTCGAGGACGACGGCGCCAAGCCCCCGCCGCCGCCGGTGCGCACCGCCTCCGCCGCCCAGACCGCGAAGCCGAAGGAGACCGGCGAAAAACAGTCCTCCATCACCGGCAGCCTGGCTGGCTTCTGGGATAGCGTGTCCTCGCCGTTCAGCAGCGCGGAGAAGAGCGAAGGCGGGCCGTCCGCCACCATGGTTCCCGCCGGACGGCCGGACATCATGGCCGCGAAATTCAATCCGGCCGAGGCGCAGTCGCTCATCAACGCCTACCGCGCCAAGTTCAACCTCCCCCCCTTGCGCATCCATCCCAAGCTGGCACAGGCCGCCAAGGTTCAGGCCGAGGATCTCGCCAAGCACGACCGCATCTCGCATTTCGGCTCGGACGGCTCCGATATCGAGGAGCGCGCCCGCCGCAGCGGCTACGTCTTCCATCTGATCGCCGAGAACATCGGCACCGGGCAGAACTCCACCGCCGAAATCATCCAGGGCTGGCAGAAAAGCCCGTCGCACAACGAGAACCTGCTGCTGCCGGACGCTGAGCATATGGGGATCGCGCTGGTGTACAATCCGCGCTCGGAGTTCAAGACATTCTGGGCGCTGGTGGTGGGCAAGGGCGCCTGACATCTTTCAAGTATGAGCCGCGCCGTTAAACTGCCTGGTTCTCAAGGAAGATCTCTTCTGGAACATCGGGGGCCGTTTGCAGGGACTCGACGTTGCTCAGGCGCTTTTCGCGGAACAGCTTGATGCAGGTGTCCACGGCCTTGGGACGGAAGAAGGTTCCGCGCTTGCTGGAAATTTCTTCGAGCGCCGCGTCGATGCCCAGCCCCGCGCGGTAAGGCCGGTGCGCCATCATCGCTTCCACCACGTCCGCCACCGCCAGGATCTGGGCTTCGATCAGGATCTCGTCGCCCTTGAGCCCGCGCGGATAGCCGGAGCCGTCCAGGCGCTCGTGATGCTGCAAGACCACTTCGGCGATGGGCCAGGGGAAGTCGATGCCCTTGAGGATTTCGTAGCCCGATTGCACATGATCCTGGATCAGGGCGAATTCCAGGCCGATGAGCCGGCCGGGTTTGCACAGGATTTCCGCCGGAACCCTGATCTTGCCGACATCGTGCACCACGCCGGCCAGATACAGGCCCTCGATCTGCTCTTCGGGGAGTTGCAGTTCGCGGGCGATGGCGGCGGCGATGCCGGCGACGCGGCGCTGATGACCGGCGGTGTAGGGGTCGCGCATTTCGACGGTCGCCGCCACGGCCGCGATGGAATCCAGGAGGCTGGCGCGCACTTTCTTTTCACTGGCGCGCAGTTCGGCCGTGCGTTCCTCCACGACCTTTTCCAGGTGATGCCGCAGGCGGCTTAATTCCAGATGGGTGTTCACCCGCGCCAGCAGTTCCTCGCGCTGGTAGGGCTTGGTGACGTAGTCCACGCCGCCCAGTTCGAAGCCCTTCACCTTCTCCACGGTTTCCGACAGGGCGCTGACGAAGATGACCGGGATATCGCGGGTTTCCGGCTGTGCCTTGAGGCGCTGGCACACATCGAAGCCGTTCAGGCCGGGCATGTTGATGTCCAGCAGCACCAGCTCCGGCGGGGCGATGGTGGCGGCTCGCAGCGCCAGTTCCCCGCTGATGGCGGCGCGCACCTGATAGCCCTCGGCCTTCAGCGTGTCCGTCAGCAGCTTCAGGGAAGCCGGGGTATCGTCAACCGCGAGAATGTCGCCTTTGTTGTTCGTCACGTGCATCCCCAATAGGTGCCTTGTCTGAAGCCAGCGCATCCAGTATCGCCGGGTAGTTGAAATTTTCTGCTAAGCGGGTCAGCGTCCGGCCCAGTTTCGGGTCGGTTGCACTGGCCTGGCGGATGACGGCGGCGATGCGGTCGCTGTGCAGGCTTTCCAGCGCGTCCCAGAGTTCGCCGCGCACCGCCTCCGGCAACGCGGCCAGCATCGCGGGCGTCAGCACGCCGGGAGCGGCCTCCGCTGGCGGGGCATCGGAACGGTAAACGTATTTCACTCCCAAATGCTTGCTCAGGCAGTCGAAGATTTCGTGAAAGCGGTAAGGTTTACGCACGAAATCGTCCATGCCGGCGTCGAGCAGTTCCTGCTGCTGCTCCTTGAACACCGAGGCCGTCACCGCGACGATTTTTACCTCCCTGCCGCCGGGCAGGGTGCGAATGCATCGCGTGGCCTCCACGCCGTCCATGATAGGCATGCGCTGATCCATCCAGATCAGGTGCGGCTGCCATTCCTGGAAGAGTTTGATGCATTGCTCGCCGTTCTCCGCCACCTTCGCCTCAAGACCGGCGCCGGTCATGAGCTGGGCGAGCAGCAACTGGTTGTCACGCTGGTCCTCGGCGATCAGGATGCGGTAGCTGGGCTGCCCTGGCGCCAGTCCGGCCACTTCTCCGGTGTGCTCCACGGCCCGCATGGCTTTGATGCTCTCGCCGCTGGCGATCTCCACCGGCAGATCGACGCGGAAAATGGAGCCCGTGCCCACCGTGCTTTCGATGCCGATGGTGCCGCCCATCAGTTGCACGAACTGGCGCGTGATGGTCAGCCCCAGTCCCGTGCCCTTTTGCGCCCCGCCCTCCGCCAGTTGCACGAAAGGCTGGAACAGGCGCTTCTGATCCTCCGGCTTGATGCCGGGGCCGGTGTCCTCGACCTCCATCATCAGGCGGCTGGCGGCATTCTGTTTCACGCCCAGCCGGATGATCACGCTGCCGTGTTCCGTGAATTTCACCGCATTGCCCACCAGATTGACCAGCACCTGGCGCAGCCGCTCCTCGTCTCCCTTGATATAGCGCGGAAAGGCGGACGACTGGTCGAGCTGTAGCAGCAGGCCCTTCTCCTGAGCCCGCAGCCGCATCATGTCGGCCACGTCGCGCACCATGCCGCCGAGGTCGAACGTGGCGATTTCCAGTTGCATGCGCCCCGCCTCGATCTTGGCCATTTCCAGCACGTCGTTGATCAGGGCCAGCAGGTGGTCGCCGCTGCGGTTGATGATGTCCAGCTTCTCCCGCTGGCTCTCAGTCGTTTCCGGGTCGCGGCGCATCATGGCGGAGAAACCGAGAATGGCGTTCAGCGGTGTGCGCAGTTCATGGCTCATGTTGGCCAGGAACACGCTCTTGGCCTTGTTGGCGGCCTCGGCCGCGTCGCGCGCCAGCACCAGTTCGGCCGTGCGCCGCTGGACGGTTTCCTCCAGTTGATCCTTGTAGCGCCGCAGCTCCTGTTCCGCCTTGCGGCGTTCGCTGACATCGAGGAACGACATAACCACCTGGCGCACTTTCCCGCCCGCGTCCAGGTCGGGGAAGGCGTTGACATGCAGCCAGCGCGGTTCCGCGCCCGCGCGGATCACGGCGCCGAGCACACAGTTGCGCACCGGCTGGCCGCGTTCCATGGCGCGGGTGGCTGGTGTCTCGCCCTGCGGTATGCTGGACCCGTCCTCGCGGATATAACTCCAGCGGGGGGAAAGAACCTGCCCGTTCTGCAGTTCCGCCGCGGCGATATCCAGCGTTCGTCTGGCGGCCTCGTTGGCATAGCTGACGGTGCCGTCCGGCCGGCAGATGAGCACCGCCGCCGGCAGATTGGCCAGGAGTTCCCGCAAATCGCGTTCACTGGTGCGCAGTTTGCTACTGGTTTTCTCCAGCGTGGCCGCCATGCCATCGAAGGCGTCGCTCAAGGCGCCGAGTTCGTCCTCCCGCTTCATGCCCGCGCGCGCGCCGGCATTTCCCGCCGCGACGCGCTGGGTTGCCTCCACCAGCCGGTCCAGGCCGCGCGAAAGGCCGGTCCCCGCCACCCAGGCCAGCAGCGCCGTGAGAACGATGGCCGCGCCGGCGAAGTAGACCCCCTGCCAGGTGATATCCCGCAGGCTCTCAGCCACCCGCTCCTGCCCCACGCCCACCCGCGCCCAGCCGATGACCAGTCCCCGTGCCTGAATGGGCGCTGCCATGTCCATCAGCTCGGGCGTTTTGATTACCACCTGCGCTTCGCCCGAAGCGCTCAGCAGTTTCAGGCTGGCCATGTCGCTGACATAGCGCCCCACCAAGCTGGTATCGCTGTGGGAGAGCACCCGGCCGTCCGGCGCCAGCACCATGACGTAACGCAGGTCGGGGTAATGCCGCGCCGAGCCGGTTACTTCCGCCAGCCCCGCCAGATCGCTGGCCAGCACCCAGGAGGTGCTGTTCACGGCCAGCGTTTCCGCCAGCGCCACGCTGCGCTCCTCGCTCTGGCTCTCCAGGAACTGGCGCTGGCGCTCGACCGTCTGAAAAACGAAGGCCGCCATCACCGTCACCACCAGCCCGCAAACGCCCAGCATCAGCCGCCGGCGGATGGAGCCGGTCCAGAACAGGCGGAGGCGGGGAATCAGGGGCATGCCTACTCGCTCACCGGACGGACCCCGGCGCTGAAACGGTGGAACGCCGCGCCCCTGGCGCGTGCACTGAGAGGCTCTGCGACGACGGTCATATTGGTTCTTTCATTCAGGCAGACGCTAGCCGTCGAGAAGTGGCGCGCACCTTCACTCCGGGAGCGTCGAGGAAACCACCGCTCTTTGCTATATATCACAAAAAAGTAAACACATTGTGAACTTTCTCCGGTATATTTTGCCAAGAACGGCATTTTACGCGCGTTGTTTCTGCTCATTTGCTGTGCTTTGCTGCCCATTTTCCGCCGCCAGTGCCCTCAATATTGAGGGATAGTCGAAATTTTCCGCCAGACGGGTCAGCGTCCGGCCCAAATCGGCGTTGGCTTCACTGGCCTGGCGGATGGCGGCTGCGATCCGGCCGGCGCGCAGGCTTTCCAGCGCCTCCTTGAGTTCGGTCCGGGCGGACTCCGGCAGCGCGGCCAGCATTGCCGGCGTCAGTTGGGCGGGGAGGGCGTCCGCCGCTTCGTCCGCTTCGGACCGGTAGATGTATTGCAGCCCCAGATGCTTCGCCAGGCAGTCGTAGATTTCGTGAAAGCGGTAGGGCTTGCGCACGAAATCGTCCATGCCGGCGTCGAGCAGTTCCTGCTGCTGCTCCTTGAACACCGAGGCGGTCACGGCGACGATCTTCACCTCCTTGCCGTCCGGGCAGCGCGCGAATGCGGCGCGTGGCTTCCACGCCGTCCATCACCGGCATGCGCCGGTCCATCCAGATGAGGTGCGGGTGCCACTCCTGGAAAAGCTTCACGCATTCCTCGCCGTTCTCCGCCACCTTCACCTCAAGACCGATGTCGGTCATCAGCTTGGTGAGCAGCAACTGGTTGTCCGCGCTGATCCTCGGCGATCAGGATGCGGTAGCGCGGCTGTCCGGGCGCAAGGCCGGTCACCTCTCCGGCTTGACTCCCGCGCCCGGCGGGATGTTCAGTGCCGTCCCGGTCCGCCAGCTCCACCGGCAGCTCGACGCGGAAGATGGACCCCTTGCCCGGCGTGCTTTCGACGCCGATGGTGCCGCCCATCAGTTCGCACGAACTGGCGCGAGATGGCCAGCCCCAGGCCGGTGCCCTTTTGCGTGCCCGGTCTCCGCCAGTTGCACGAAGGGCTGGAACAGGCGTTTCTGGTCCTCCGGCTCGATGCCGGGGCCGGTGTCCTCGACCTCGATCATCAGGTGCTGCCGGGCATTTTGCTTCACGCCCAGGCGGATGGTCACGCCGCCTTGGGCGGTGAATTTCACCGCGTTGCCGACCAGGTTGACCAGCATCTGACGCAGGCGCGCCTCGTCGCCCTTGATGTAGCGCGGAAAGGCGGAGGACTGGTCGAGCAGCAGCCGCAAGCCCTTCTCCTGCGCCCGCAGCCGCATCATGTCGGCGACATCGCGCACCATGGCGCCGAGGTCGAAGGGCGCGATCTCCAGTTGCAGCCGCCCCGCCTCGATCTTGGCCATTTCCAGCACGTCGTTGATGAGGGTCAGCAGGTGTTCGCCGCTGCGGTTGATGATGTCGAGCTTCTCGCGCTGGCCGCCGGTCAGTTGCGGCTCGCGGCGCATCATGGCTGGAGAAGCCGAGAATGGCGTTCAGCGGCGTGCGCAGTTCGTGGCTCATATTGGCCAGGAACACGCTCTTGGCCTTGTTGGCCGCCTCGGCCGCGTCGCGCGCCAGGAGCAGTTCCGCCGTGCGCTGCTGGACGGTCTCCTCAAGCTGATCCTTGTAGCGCCGCAGTTCTTCCTCCGCCTGGCGGCGCTCGGTGATGTCGGTGAACATCGCAAAGGAGCCGTGGAAATTGGGGCCGGCGCCGGAAATGGGGGTGGCGGAGGCCAGCATCCACAGCGTCTGCCCGTCCTTGCCGCGAAAGCGGCGTTCATAATGCTCAGACAGGCCCTTGCGGCGGTTCTCCATTCTCTTGAGGTGGTCCGGCGCATCCTCGCTGTACATGAAATCCGTCAGCGGACGGCCCTTCATCTCCTCGCGGGAATAGCCGAGCATTCCGGCCATCCTGGCGTTGACGAATACGGTCATATCATCCGGCCCGAGCACCCAGATCCCCTCGTTGGCCGTATCCACGATGCGGCGGTATTTCTCCTCGCTTTTCTGCAAATCCTGCTGGGACAACAGGCTGGTCAGCGCGTCCGCCAGCCGCCAGCCGATCTCCTGGAAAAGCCGCTGGTCTTCCGGTGTCCAGATCCTCGGGTAGGCGCACTGGTGCATGCCGAACGCCCAGGGTTTGCCCAGCTTGGGATAAAGAGCGGTCATGATCATGGATTTGACGCCAAATTCCCCGGCACTCACCTTGTTAATGGGCCTCTCCGTGCCGGCGGTGTAAGTCACGGGGACGGCGGATTCCAGAGCCTCGCGCAAATCATGGGCCATGTCCGGGGGCATCGGCGTGTCCACATTCAGGACATTGGCGCCGGGATATTCGGGCTTGCTGATCTCCATGGGAACGCGAAATGACTGCGAATCCGGGTCGCACGGATAGAAGAGCCAGGCCCGGTCGCAATCGAATATGGAAAGCGTGACGCTGAGAACGTCGCTCATCATCTGGTCCAGGGTGACCGCCCCCTGAATGGCCCGGTTGATCCGGTCCATGCTTTCGAAAAACCGCAGATGGCTCTGGCGTTCCTGTTCCGCCTGCTTGATGGCGGTGATGTTGTGGAACGTGGTGACTACGGCGTAGGGCCTGGACTCGCCGTTTTTGATCAGCGGCTGCGAATTGATGGAAACCCAGGTGACGCTGCCGTCCTTCTTGCGCAGCCCCATGGGCACATCGGTTTGCGGCTCGCCCGTCCTCAGTGTCAGCATCGCTGGATGGGCGTCGCCGGGGACAGGGCTGCCGTCCTCGTGGACGCATGGCAGGGGGGAGCGGCCTTCCAGCGTGCATTCCATATCGCCGAGCAGTTTTTCCGCCGCCGGGTTGATGGCCGTTATGGCGCCGTTCGCGTCCTGGAAGCACACGCCTTCGGCCATGGCCGCGATCAGCGAGCGGTACATGGTTTCCCGCTCGCGCAAGGTTTCCTCCGCTTGGCGGCGCGCGCTGATATCGTGCCCGACAGCCAGAACGCTGACGGCTTTTCCATCCCGGCCGTATTCCGGCACGATCGCGTAATCCAGGTAAAGCGTCACACCACTGGCGTTGATCCACTTAAGCTCTGTTTTCTGAGGTGCTCCGGTTTCCAGAACATTCTTGACCTTTGCCAGATGCTCCATGGCATTCTCAAGATTTTCCGGCTTCACGATCGCGGTTCCCGGCCGGTTTACAACGTTCGGGGCGGATAAACCGCTGGCCCTTTCCCAGGCCGGGTTCACATAAGTCCGCCGCATGTCCTGGTCATAACGCGAGATCAGGTCGGGAATGTTCTCCACCAGGGTGCGGTACTGCCGCTCCTGCTCGGCAAAAGCCTGTTCTATCCGTTCCCGCTCGATCCGGTTGCGCAGGACCATGATGCCGAAGGCCAGATCGCCCGCCAGTTCCTCCAGGATGCGGGTTTCGTCCGGGGTGAAGGTGCCCGGCTCGGTGGAATAAATGTTGAGAATGCCGAAGGTCTTGGCACTTTCGTCCTTGAGCGGAAGCGAAATGCTGGAGCGGTATCCCCGCCGCAACGCGTTCTCGCGCCAGGGAGCAGCGCGGGGATCGGTGGCGAAGTCCTGGATGCAGTCGCTCTTGCCGCTGCGGATGGCAACACCTGCGGGGCCGCGTCCCCGCTCCGTGTCCGCCCAGGTAAGATGGGCCTGTTCCAGATACCCGCTCTCGGCCCCGGCGGAAGCCACGATGCGTATGCTCTTGGCTTCGTCTTTTTCCGCATATCCCACCCAGGACATGCGGTAGCCGGCCTCCTCGCAGACGATGCGGCAGATGTGATCGAGCAGCGACGCCTCATCCTGCGCACGCATGAGTGCCTGGTTGCAGCTATTGGTGGCGCGCAATTCCCGGTTCAGCCGGTGCAACGCCGCCTCGTGCCGCCTGCGGCTGGTGATGCCGCGCTTGAGTGCCCACATGGCGAAGATTATCGCCAGCACAAGCGCCAGAAGAGTTATGCCCTGCGTACCCGTGACGCTGATATTCATCGTCTTCAGCATTTGAGGGCTGACGAGCGCCCCAAAAACTAAAACGGACAGGCCCAGCAGAATTGCCGGCCCAAGCCACAACGGACACGGTTTAGCGCCGTTCCCGCGGCTCGCCCCCGGCTGGCCTTCAGGTCCAATATTCGTTTTGGGTTCATCCCCGGCTGCCATCGGCTCTAACCTTGAGTTTCCCGGCCGGGCGCATGCGGCCAGCGGGCGGGACAGGGTGCGGCTGCCCGCCGCTCACGAGGTTACGCACCGGTAATCACCGGCGTTGCCGTCCATCTCCCGGTTCTTCCTGTATTCGGGCCGTTCCATCGCTGGCCTTCCGTCATTGCATCGAGGCGCCGCCCTCGCCGTTTGAAACGCGGGGAAATAAACCGCTACCACCTTTGATTGAAGGAATTCTTTTCATCCGCGGCCTTCCCGCACGGCGCTTCACGCTTTCATAAGGCTTGGCGGCTACTATCCCGCACAAAGTTCCGCTGGGCGGCGTCATAGCGTTGAGGATTGGTCTACCATGTACTGCTGGAGCCCCAGCATATCGCGCCATCACCGGTTGTATGACGGTGCCCCCCAGGTTGCGGCATGGCGCCGTCCTGGCGCAAAGGCATAACGATGGATGCGGGGCCGCAGGCCGGGGTGCTGCCGGATGAAGCGCTGGTGGCGGCCTTCCTGCGCCGCGTCGCGGGTGTAACGCCAGGGGTACGCGGCGTTCACGTCTGCATACATGGTGTGGTCTATCCGGGTGACGCGGGGCTTGATGAAACCTGCCACTGTTTCCAGGCCGTGAATGACAATCCGGCGGACCTTGCGGGCATTCCTGGGACTGAGCTGATCCCGCTGACGACTGAGCGGTGCTTCCACGGCTTTCTGGGGCTGAACTTCGACGATCCTCTGGCCTTCGCCCCATTCCGCGGCTATCTCAAGAAACTCGCGGGCGCCATCGCCGCGTCGCTGGATGCGCGGGAGAACGCTCTGCCAGCGGCGGATGAACTCGTAGCCAGGGGCGCGGGCGAATTCTGCGAACGGGACTGCTGCCTCGTGTTTGAGGCGGGCGGGCCTGAATGCGCGGACGCCGGGCGCGATGGCCAGCAGGTTCCGGCGTCTGGCGGGGCCACGCGCGAGGATGACTGCGGCACATGCGCATTGGCCGCGACCTGCACCAGCGCCCTGACGCACAAGCGCACCGAGGAAGAGCTTCTGCTCAGCGAGCTGCGGTATCGCACCCTGGTCACGGCGTCCTCCGACATCGTCTGGGTTACGGATGCGCAGGGCCAGATCATCGAGCCCTCGCCGCGCTGGATGGCTTTCACCGGGCAGACATTCGAGGAGGTCAAAGGCGCCGGATGGCTCTCCGCCGTTCATCCCGATGACCGGGCGCGCGTCATCGCGATATGGACGCAAGCCGTCGGATCGCAGCGGCTGTACGAGGCCGAATACCGCTTGCGCCATCGCGATGGCGCGTACCGTTACCTTAACGTGCGGGCGGCGCCCATCCGCGAGGATAGCGGTGCTGTACGCGGCTGGATTGGCTATTGCACCGACATCACAGAGCGCAAAGAAGCGGAACAGCGCAGTGTCCTGATGAATTTCGCCCTGAACAAGGTGCACGAGGCGATTTTCCTGGCGGACGAAAACGGCAGGTTCCATTACGTCAACGAGGAGGCATGCCGCATACTGGGATACACGCGCGAAGAACTGCTGCGCATCGGCGTCGCCGGTATCGACCCGGATTTTCCGCTGGAGCTGTATTCCACGCACTGGGTCGAACTCAAGGCAAAGGGGGCGCTTACTTTCGAAACCCGCCACAAAACCAGGGAAGGCGGCATTTTCCCGGTGGAGCTGAGCGCCAACTATTTCGAATTCGAAGGCCAGGGCTACGATCTGGCGATGGCGCGCGACATCACCCGGCGCAAGCGGGCCGAAGAGGCTCTGAAGCTCAAGGCGGACCAGTACGCCACCATGCTGTCGGCATCTACCGATGCGTACTGGCTGGTGGATAGAGACCTGAACGTCGTGGACGTCAACGACGCCGCCACGCGGCTGACCGGCTATTCGCGCGATGAAATGCTGAAGCTTCATCTCCGGGATCTCGCCGGTGATCACCCGCAGTCGGCCGCGCATGTCGAGGAGACCATACGGAACGGCTATTGCCGCTACGAGACCGAGCTGCGGCGGAAGGACGGCGAGCAAAGGCAACTGGAAATCAGTGTCGCCTATTGGCGGGCGGCCGGCCAGTTCATGGCCTTCAGCCGGGATATCACCGAACGCAGGAAGGCGGAGGAGGCGGTCCGGCTTCAGGCCGATCAGTATGCGACGATCCTGGCGGCTTCCCCTGACGGGTTCTGGCTCGTCGATGCCGATGGCAGGATCGCCGGCGTCAATGATGCGGCCTGCCGGATGACCGGCTATTCGCACGATGAGATGCTGAAGCTTTATATATGGGAGATGGAGACTGTCGAAACGAAAGAGCAGATCCTTGAGCACATGAATAACCTCCCCCAGGAGGGGTTTGCCCAAATAGAACGCAAGCACCGGAGAAAGGACGGCTCCCTATACGAGGTGGAGATCAGCATTGCTTATTGGAAGGCAACCAATCAGGCGATCATGTTTTCCCGCGACATCAGCGAGCGCCGGCGGGCGGAGGACTCTCTGCGTGAGAGCGAGGCGAAGCTGCGGGAAGCCCAGAAGGTCGCCGGGGTCGGTAGCTGGGATTGGGATCTCGCCAGCGGCGCGCTGAGCTGGACGGCTGAGGAAGACCAGTTGCTGGGCCGGGATGCGGGCGGTCCGCCGCCGACGTTCAGGGAGTTTATGTCCTACGTGCATCCCGACGACAGGAAGCGGCTACAGGCCGGCATCGGCGAGGTGCGCCGGACGGGGGCGCCGTTTCAGATGGAATACCGCATCATGCGGCCCTGCGGCGAGGTGCGGACGGTGGACGCGCGCATGGCGGGCTTTCCGGGGGAGGACGGCAAAACCATCCGCATCACCGGCACCATGCACGACATCACGGCGGCCAAGCAGAATGAGGATCGCCTGAAGGCGGCGTCGGCCTATGCCCGCAGCCTGATCGAGGCCAGCCTCGACCCATTCATGACCATCAATCCCGAAGGCAAGATCACCGACATCAACGAAGCCACCGTCAGGGTTTTAGGCTCGCCCAGGGAAGAGATCATCGGCTCCGGTTTCGCCGGCCATTTCACCGAACCGGCGCGTGTGCTCGCCGACTACCGGACCGTGCTTTCGGCGGGATATGTCACCAATTATCCGCTCTCCATTCGCGATTCCTCCGGCGAGGTGAGCCATGTGCTGCTCAACGCCAGCGTCTACCGCAATCCGAAGGGCGAGATGGAGGGCGTGCTGGCCGTCGCCCGCGACATCACCCAGCAGAAGCTCCACGAGGAGGAACTGGCCGCGTTGCAGGAACAGATGACCGCGACGGTCGTCGAATTGCGGCGGCGCGAACGGGATACGGCGATCATCGGCGAACTGAGCGAAACGCTCCAGTCGTGCAAGACGGATAAGGAGGCCTACCCGCTCATCGCCGTCGCGGCCAAGCGCCTGTTTCCATGGTCGAGCGGAGCGCTGGCCGTGTTCACCAGCGGCACACGCGATCTGGCGGTGGCCGCCAGGTGGGGCGAGACCTCGCTGATGCTGCCGGATTTCGCCATCGACGATTGCTGGGCGCTGCGCCGCGGCCAGTTGCACCAGCTCGACGGACCGGGGGAGGGCGCCCTGTGCCAGCATTTCGAAAGTCCGCCCGCCGGGCCGTACCTGTGCCTGCCGCTGACGATGTCCATGGAGCCGCTCGGTTTGCTGCATCTGAGCGCCGTGAGCGCGCACCCCATCGACGAAAACGACCGGCGGCTGGCGGTTACGCTCGGCGAGGTCGTCGAACTCTCGCTGTCCAACCTGAGGCTGCGGGAACATCTGCGCATGCAGGCCATACGCGATCCGCTGACCGGGCTGTTCAACCGGCAATATCTCGCCGAAACGCTGCCGCGGGAATTCCAGAATGCGCGGCGGCAGAAAGTGCCCCTGTCGGTGGCGATTCTGGACATCGACCATTTCAAGGGGTTCAACGACTCGTTCGGCCATGACGCCGGCGACGTGGTGCTGCGAGAGGTGAGTGCGCTGCTACAGCGCTCCGTGCGCGCGGCCGATCTGGCCTGCCGTTATGGCGGCGAGGAATTTCTCCTGGTCTTGCCGGACTGCGATTTGACCATGGCGTCCGCGCGTCTGGAGCAGATTTGCCTGGAAATAAAGCGCAAGCCATGCGCGTTTCGCGGACAGGCATTGCCCGGCATCACGATGTCGGCCGGTATCGCCGAGCTTAGCGGGGAGATGATGTCCGAGGCGGAGCTAATCACCGCCGCGGACCGGGCGCTGCTGGCGGCCAAGAACGGCGGAAGAGACCGGATCGAGACGTTCTCGCCGGATACGCCGGGGCTGGCGCAGCTCCGGCACCTCGCCAGTTTGGCGTCCGATGGCGGCAAGGCGGAAGCGGCCAAGCCCGATGCCGTGCCTGCGCGAAATACGGCGTAATACCGATCCCGCCTTGCCCAGCCGGCGCGACACGGTTATAGACCACCATAGGTTCCCTTCGGAGATATTACCATGGCTGCTTCCGCGCTAATGACGGTGATGATGAGTGCTGCGCGCAAAGCTGGCCGTAGTCTTGCCCGCGATTTCGGCGAGGTCGAGCATTTGCAGGTGTCGGTGAAAGGCCCCAGCAATTTCGTCAGCGCCGCCGATCACAAGGCCGAGCAGATTCTGTACGACGAGCTGGCCAAGGCGCGCCACGGCTACTGCTTCCTGATGGAGGAGCGCGGGCTGGTGGAAGGTGCCGACAAGAGCCACGTCTGGATCGTCGATCCGCTGGACGGCACCACCAATTTCCTGCACGGCATTCCGATGTTCGCCATTTCAATCGCGCTCCAGCGCGAGGGCGAGCTGGTGGCGGGCCTCATCTTCAACCCGGCGACGGGCGATTTCTACGCGGCCGAACGTGGCAAGGGCGCTTATCTGAACGACAAGCGGCGTCTGCGCGTCTCCGCGCGCCAGGCGCTCGATAGCGCGGTGATCGTCACCGGCA
Organism: uncultured Alphaproteobacteria bacterium; assembly: GCA_963827885.1. Taxonomy (GTDB): domain Bacteria; phylum Pseudomonadota; class Alphaproteobacteria; order Rhizobiales; family Rhodomicrobiaceae; genus CAWHDD01. The sequence continues at coordinate 534,071 of CAWHDD010000004.1, forward strand.
TTCCCCATCGCGGCCGGCCGCATCACGAGCTTTACCTCAAGGAATTGCGCTCGGTGATGGGCGTGACTGCGGGCATCCGGCGTACCGGCTCGGCGGCGCTCGATCTGGCCTGGCTGGCGGCGGGGCGGTTCGATGGCTTCTGGGAACACGCGCTTTCGCCGTGGGATACGGCGGCGGGCATCGTCATTGTGCGCGAGGCCGGCGGGCTGGTCAGCGACCTGAGCGGCGGGCAGAACATGCTGAAGTCTGGCGACATCGTCGCGGGGAACTCATCCATCCACCCGGATTTGCTGCGTCTGTTGAACGCGAAGGCCGCCTGATCTTAGTGTCAGTCCGGGAACTTTCTTCGTCTTTTCAAAGCTATCCGGCGGCCGTCTGGTGCGCCCGCAACTCCTCGAAAATGCGCCCAGCATTATCTGAGGGAAGCTGCGCCTGCCATCCGGCTCACCGTAGACGCAAGAAAAGCCGAACAAAGTTCCCGGACTGACACTCAGCGTGCCGCCGGCACAACCAGACAGCTCACGCCCTTGACCTTCGCCTTCATGCTCTCGCAAATTTCGCGGGTGTGGTTGCGGCCCTCGAAGGGGCCGGCCAGAACCCGGAATGTGGCGGTCTGACCGCTTTCCAGCCGCCGCACCTCGGCAACCTTGCCCTCCAGCAGGCCGGCAAGGCGCGAATTCATGCGTTTCGCCTCGGTCTGCGCCTTGTCCTCGCTGGCGACGGTTGCCAGCAGGATGGTGTATTGGCCGGTATCGTCGGGCGCAGCCGTTGCGGCGGCCGCTTGTACTGGCGCGGGGCCGGTGGCGGGCGTTGCCGCGCTGCGGGTATCCTGCGCGGGCGCCGCGGCCCAGGTGGATGGCGGCGGCGCTTTCGCCTCTTGGGCGGCGGGCGCGGAGGACGAGGACGAGCCGAACAGCCCGCCGAAGACGTTCCCCAAGCCGCTGGAGCTGCTGGATGGCGAGGCCGTATCGCCTGACCGGCCCGCGTCCGGCGAGTTGTCGGCAACGCCGAGCGCGTCCATGGCCCGCTTGCGGCCATCGACGGCCTTGGCGCGATCGTCCGACGACAGGCTTTGCAGCCATATGGCGTTGTTGAAGTCGGACAGCGCCTGCGCCGGCTTGTCCAGCTTGGCATGGCACTCGCCGCGCATCAAAAAGCCCTTGGCGGTGCCGGCGTTGTCCATCTTGCCGGATTTGAACGCCTCGCCGATCTTATCGACGGCCGTGCCGTAGTCCCGCTTTTCCATCGCCTTGGCGGCGGCGACGAGCTGGGACTCCTGCGCGCGCGCGAATTGCGGCCACGCGCAGAAGGCCACGGCAAGCAGAAGGATGACAGTCAGATTACGGCGGATCATTCGCTGCGCGCCCAAAACCAAAGATTGCATGAAGTGCACCATTCCTCAGCCTCATGGTCAAGCAAACGAAATGGGCATTTCAGTGTCTTTAGCAGGCGGCGGCGGCTTTATTCCACCGTCACCGATTTGGCGAGATTGCGTGGCTGATCGACATCAGTGCCCATGGCGACCGCCGTGTGATAGGCCAGAAGCTGCACGGGAATGGCGTAAAGCAGCGGATTGACGAAGGTGTGCGCCTCCGGCAGACCGATCACGGTGCCGCCCTGCGCGCTGACCTGGCCGATCTCCTCCGTGGTCAGCAGGATGATCCGTCCGCCGCGCGCGGCCACCTCCTGCATGTTGGACATGGTTTTTTCGAACAGCTCGTCGCGGGGGGCCACCACAATCACCGGCACGTCTTCGTCGATCAGCGCGATGGGGCCGTGTTTCAGCTCGCCCGCCGCGTATCCTTCGGCGTGAATGTAGGAAATTTCCTTCAATTTCAACGCGCCTTCCAGGGCGATGGGGTAGAGGCTGCCACGGCCGAGATAGAGCACGTCGCGGGTATGGGCGAGGCCGTGGGCGATCTTCTCGTACTGCTCCTCGTCGCGCAGCACCTGGGTGATGAGTCGCGGCAGTTCGATGAGGGCGCCGACCAGTTCGGCCTCCCGCGCCGCGCTCAGCACGCCGCGCGCACGTCCCGCCGCGATGGCGAGGCAGGCGAGCACGGTGAGCTGGCTGGTGAACGCCTTGGTGGAGGCGACGCCGATTTCCGGCCCGGCCAGGGTTGGCAATACGGCGTGGGATTCCCGCGCGATGGTCGATTCCGGCACATTGACGATGGAAATGATGCACTGGCCCTGCTGGCGGCAGTAGCGCAGGCTGGCCAGGGTGTCGGCCGTTTCGCCGGACTGGGAAATGAACAGCGACAGGCCGCCCCGCGCCAGCGGCGGCTCGCGGTAGCGGAATTCCGACGCCACATCCACGTCCACCGGCAGCCGGGCGTAGCGTTCGAACCAGTATTTGGCCACCATACCGGCGTAATACGCGGTGCCGCAGGCGCAAATGGTGAGGCGCGGCAGTTCGGCGAAATCGCAGGGCAGGGCAGGGATATTCAGGGTGCCCTCGGCGAAATGCACATAGTGCCCCAGGGTATGCCCGATGATTTCCGGCTGCTCGTGGATTTCCTTGGCCATGAAATGACGGTGATTGCCCTTATCGACGAGCAGGGCGCTGGCCTGGGATTTCGTGCGCGGACGTTCGGCGCGGTTGCCGCTGGCGTCGAAAATTTCCGCGCCGTCCCGCGTGATCACGGCCCAGTCGCCGTCTTCGAGGTAAGCGATGCTGCCGGTGAGGCCGGCGAGCGCGATGGCGTCGGAGCCGAGGTACATTTCGCCCTCGCCGTAGCCGATGGCCAGGGGGGGGCCGTTGCGGGCGGCGATGATCAGATCGTCGTGGCCGGCGAAGATGAAGGCGAGGGCGAAAGCGCCGCGGATGCGGGCCAGCGTCTGGGCGACGGCTTCGCGCGGGGTGGCGCCGCTGTCGATGGCACGCGAGGCGAGGTGCGCGGCGATCTCAGTGTCGGTCTCGGTGTCGAAGACCACGCCTTGATCCATAAGCTCCTGTTTCAGCTCGCGAAAATTCTCTATGATGCCGTTGTGAACCACGGCGACGCGGGGCGTCATATGCGGATGGGCGTTGCGCTCCACGGGGACGCCGTGGGTCGCCCAGCGTGTGTGGCCGATGCCGGTTTGGCCTGCGAGCGGCTCGTCTTCCAGCCTGCCTGCGAGGTTTTTCAGCTTGCCTTCGGCTCTGCGGCGTTCCAGGTGCCCGTTCTCGACGGTGGCGATGCCCGCCGAATCATAGCCGCGATATTCGAGCCGGCGCAGGCCATCAACCAGCAATCCGGCAACGGGACGGTTCCCGAGAATTCCGATGATGCCGCACATGTTTGGGGAGACCTTTCAAAATTGAGCCGTTGGCTGCAAGCTCTTGATGGGATTTCCGGCTTGGCAGAGGCGAAAATTCCTTCAGTTTTCTCGTCTGGCCGTGCTTTCGAGCGCTCCCCTCCGTTGGCGGGAGGGGATGGCGGCGGGCGGCGCTGTGCGGGTTCATAACCCGGCCATGCCGCCTGAGCGATTTTAGCCGTGAATTTTTAACAAGCTTCGCCGCCGCTGCCAATTCAAAGCAGGTTACAGACTTTTGCGGGTGCGAAATGGAGGGGGTCAGCCGTGAGGCGGCTTGTCGCGGGTGCGGCGGGCACGCATTTTCGCGGCCCACTCGGCCTTCTCCACCTGGGGAGGCCGGGCGACGGCCAGTGCGCCCGGCGTCACATCGCTGGTGATAACGCTGCCCGAACCCACATAGGCGCCTTCGCCGATCGTCACCGGCGCCACCAGCGAGCTGTTGGACCCGATGAAGGCCCCCGCGCCGATTTCGGTGTGGTGCTTATCGAAACCATCGTAATTGCAGGTGATGGTGCCAGCGCCGATATTGGCCCCGGCGCCCACATGGGCGTCGCCGATATAGGTCAGGTGGTTGACCTTGGCGCCTTCGTCCGCCACCGCGTTTTTCAACTCGACGAAATTGCCGGCTTTGACCTTGCGCGCCAGCCGTGTGCCGGGCCGCAGGCGCGCGAAAGGCCCGACCTCGCAGCTCTCGCCGAGATGCGCGCCCTCGATGTGGCAGAAGGCCTTGATGTGGCAGCCGTCTCCCACCACCACGCCGGGACCGAAGAAGACGTTGGGTTCGATGAGCACGTCCTTGCCGATGCGCGTGTCGTAGGCCAGCGTCACGGTCTCGGGGGCGATGAGGGTGGCGCCGCCGTCGAGGGCCTTGCGCCGCAGACGCGCCTGCATGGCGGCCTCGCGAGCGGCGAGCTGGGCGCGGTCGTTGACGCCCTCCACCTCTGCCTCGGGGCAGACGATGACGCGCGTGGCGAGACCATCGGCGGCCGCGATGGTGATGGCGTCGGTCAGGTAATATTCGCCCTTGGCGTTGCTGTTGCCGATGCGGTCGAGCAGGCTCAGCATGACATCGCCGCGAAAGCCGATGACGCCGGAGTTGCACAGCGTCACGGCGCGTTCGGCCGGCGTGGCGTCTTTCTCCTCGCGAATGGCGGTCAGACGGCCCGAGGCGTCGCGGATGAGGCGGCCATAGCCGGACGGATCGCGGGCCTCGAAGCCGAGCACGGCGGCTGCGGCGCCATTCGCGAGACATTGCCGCAACCGGGTGAGCGTTTCTGAGGTGATGAGCGGGGTGTCGCCATAGAGGATAAGGACATCGCCGGCAAAGTCCTGCACGGCGGAGCGCGCGGAAAGGACAGCGTGGGCAGTGCCGAGCTGCTGGGCTTGGATATAGATGCGGCTTTGGGGGGAGGCATTCTCCACCAGATCGGCCACGCCCTGCATGTGCGGCGCGATGACAACGGCGGTTGACGAACAGCCCGCCTCCTGGACCGCCGCCAGCACATGTCCCAACATGGGACGCTGCGCCACTTCGTGCATGACCTTGGGGTGCGCCGACTTCATGCGGGTTCCCTGCCCAGCGGCAAGGATTATAGCAAGGCTGGGGCGCTCAGAGGTGCTGGTCATGGTGTGGATGATCGGAGTGGCAGAGGCATCGAACTTAAAAGGCGGTTTCGGAGCCGCTTATCGCGCGCCTGCTGGATAATGGCAAGGCGAAACGAATCCATTGGCGTTATCGGGGCATAAAAAAGGCCGCTGTGAAGCGGCCTTTTCAACATGGAGGTGAAGTCGATCAGAACTTGATACGGGCGCCGGTCAGCACGGCATCCCAATCTTCAGTCCGAACCGCTGCGTCGTCGGTGCCTTTGGCTTCCAGGCTGTAATGATGATATTGCGCATAGATATCCATTGCGGCAACGTCGAGTGCTTGCGTCACGCCTACACCCCAACGGTTCACATTGCTGCCCTTTACCCAGAGGTCTGCCGTATTGTCGGTGGTATGAAGAATGCTACCGACGCCAAAGTCGTTGTATTCGGCAACTTCGCCGTAGATAGTGCTAACGCCATATGGCAGGAACTTCCGGTTGATGCCGAACTGACCATAAAGGTAGGAGGCGTCAACGATATGCCCATTAACATCTTTGCGCGCATCCGCACTCTGTTCGCCACCGGTGACGTTCAGGTAGAGGCCGCTCGCGACATGCATCATGGACGCCGAGCCAGTCCACTGGTCTCTCTTGTTTCTGCTAGTATGCAGAATATTGTCCATCGCCGCATCGGTTGTCCAGGCATAGCCGCCATAGGCTGCGATTTTAATGCCGTTCCACTCTCTTGCGAAACGGATCGCGGCATCCCAGGCGTCGTTCTCACCCCACGCGGCGGAGAGAATGAACCCGTAAACCGACGGAGTATCGTAGCGGACCATATGCTCACGGCCAGTGTCGAGAGCGTTTGCGAATGTGCCCCAGGCGAGTGCGGTTGAGCCGATTGTGCCGCCAGCATGCGAGCGAACCTTGAATGCGTAGGCGTAGTAATTTTCCGCTGTGCTCAGGCTGTTGCTCAGGTTCAGATTAACGCCGTCCTTGGTGGCCATGTTTTGCAGACCAAGCGTCAGACGGCCGGCCTGCTCACCTTCGATATACCAATTCGACTGGCGCAGCCGCAGCGAATTGCCAGACGAAAGGTTAGCGCCGCTGCTGGTAAAGCCGGTGGCGCTGGAGTGGTTCAGCATATTGGCAGTGTCTTGATTCATGCCTTGGCTGGGGTCGTCCTGAAGTTCAATTTCTATATTGTAACCAGCGGACCAGCCCTGCTTCAGTTTGGCTTTGCCAATAAAGCCGAAGCGCGTGGACGAAACGGTCGGATCAACAATATAGGCGTCGCTATCCTTGCCGTCGTCCCACGCCAGAAGGGCGCGGTTGACCTGACCGTAGACGGTCAGCGATACCTTAGTGTTACCCTTGCGGGCCGCGGTTGCTTCGAGTTCCGCTACACGCTGTTCGAGATCGGAGCAGCAATTGCCGCCAAGATCGGCTGCATTTGCGGTAGTCATTGGCGTCAGGCCAGCAAACCCGCCCAACAGCAGACTTCCCGCCGCCATCATGCTGTATTTGAAAATAGTCATGGATCCCCCATTTATCCTCTATCGAGTGGGTTGTTCACACTTCCTCAAGACGAGAGCTGGCGCCTGCCCCGCTATCCAAACGCTCCACTCGGGAGGGTGTGACGAAACGTTGCTCAACTTCTTGTTGTAATCAACCTGTAGAACAGGAATAGCCTGGATGCAACGATTGGCAATAGAAATTGACAGGAACCTTTTTTCACTGTGTTAAAATGAGCACAAATGAGAATCCCCGGCAGGGCGCCAAAGCAGTACCTAAATATTTATAAAAAAAGCATAACAATAAAACTGTAATAAAAAGCGAGGATGGCTCGCGTGGCATCCGGCGAGGACCGTGCTTCGCGTCCCGTCCCGGAAAAAAGCGAGTGAGTACCGCATGTTAGCGCGTACCACCGCCTGCCCGCCACGTCACCGCGGCAGCGGCTCCGGCCCGATGCCGCGCCGGATCAGCCCGGCGTTCCTTCCGCCGGAACGAGGGCGCGGGACCTGGGGGTTATCAACAGGGCGCCGCGCACAGCCTTCGAGGCCGCCACGGTGCCATGGTTGGCGTAGGCCTCGTGGTTCTGCTCGATGTCTTTGAGGTCGTAGCGGTAGTTGACCATCATGCCGTGCGATTCCGTCAGCCCTTTTTCCGACGTGTCGCCCAGCCAGTTGATTTTCTCGATTCGCGCCCCGTTCCCCAGGTGAAAGCGGGCGACGGGGTCCGCCGGGCGTCCATCGGGCGTCTTCGCCAGCAGAAAATAATGCGCCGCCATCGACAGCATCAGCGGCCGCAATGCCTCGCCGTGGTCCTTGTCGGCGGCCCAGGAGAAATCGTCGAGGCCGCCGATCAGTTCGCGCTGCTCCTCGCTGAGGTAGTCCAGTTCGCTGGACGTCCGCGCGCGCTCGAACCAGCGGCGGAAACCGGGGATGGGCGACAGCGTGACGAAGGTTTTCAGCGACGGGATGTCCGCCGTCAGATCCTCCACCACCTGCTTGATGAGGAAATTGCCGAAGGAAATGCCGGCGCAGCCCGCGCTGACAGTTCGATATGGAGTAGAAAACGGCCGTGGTGGGGGTGACATCGCCGCCGGCGCCCGCGTTTCCTGTTCGAGCACACTCTGTATAGATCCGGGGATTTCGCGATCCAGCGCCACCTCGACGAAAATCAGCGGATCGTCCACCAGCGAGGGGTGGAAAAATGCAAAGCAGCGCCGGTCGGCCGGCTCCAGGCGGCGGCGCAGATCGTTCCAGCCGCGCATCTCGTGCACGGCCTCGTACTGCATCAGCTTTTCCAGCACCGACGCCGGCGACCACCAGCCGATGCGCCGCAGCACCAGGAAGCCCCGGTTGAACCATGAGCTGAGCAGATGCACCAGATCGTCATCCACGGCCCTCAGATCGGAGTGGTCTTTCAGAAGCGCCAGCAGATCGGCGCGCATCTGAACGATTCCCGCCGTCGCGCCGGGGGCGCGGTTGAGCAGGCGGAAGAACTCCTGGCGAGGTGATTCGACGGCGTTCGCCAGTTCGCCCAAGGTTTCGGGGACCGGACTCGCCAGAAACGCGGCGGCGGCGGCCTTCACGCGCTCTATGCCGGGCCGAAAATTCTCGTTGACGGATTGAAAGAACGCGATGCGCCCCGCCGCATCCAAATCGCGATACCTGTCAAGCACTTGCTGGGCGATCGCGATGCCGGAAGCCTCGCCTTTTCCCGAGAGCAGCGTGGCCGCCAAACTTTCAACTGTATCCGTTTTACTGCTTATCCCAGATAAATCCAGCAGTTGGCGGCCTTTTGAAGAAATAGAACTTAAAAGTTCTTGAAAAAATGATACATTCATCGCTGCACTCCAGGCAAAAAACAGATGACATCAGCGTAGTTAGTTTGTATACATGACTTCAAGAGGTATGACCCATCCAGCGGATGCCGCAGCAGGCCCGCGACGCCAGGTTCTGGTACGTTCGCCACGCTGCGCCAGTTCGCTCAACAGCAAGAAAGATCGCAGTTCCATGCCCACATCCGCCGCAGAAAAAGTCCGTGTCAGACTTGAACAGGACATCTTAACATTTGCCATCAAACCCGGTGAAAGATTGGACGAAACCAAGCTGGCCGAGCTGCATGGCGTCTCCCGCACGCCGGTACGCGAAGCCCTCCGGCAGCTCTCCGCCAGCGGCCTGGTGGAAATGCGGCCCCACCGGGGCGCCGTGGCGCGCCGTCTCAGTCTTGCCGAGATTGTCGAGCTGTTCGAAATGATGGCTGTCCTTGAGGGCGTTTGTACACGGCTGGCGGCAAAGCGTGCAACCGTGGAGCTGTTTCAGGCCATCCGCGACGCGCACGAGAAGTGCCTGCCCTATGTACTCGCCGGGGATGTGGATAAGTATTACACGGCCAACGAAGATTTCCACGAGGCCATCTATCGCGCCTGCGGCAACTCGGCCATCTGCCGCCAGACGACGACGCTGCGCGACCGTCTCCAGCCGTTCCGCCGCTATCAGTTGCAGGGCGTCAACCGTTTGCAGCAGTCGTTCGGGGAACACGAGCAAATTCTCGCGGCCATCGAACGCGGCGAAGCGTCGCGCGCCGACGAGCTAATCCAGGCGCATCTAGCGGTGCAAAGCTCCTTCATAGCCAATTTGGTTATGAACATGCCGCGCGAGTTTATCGACGAGGGCCATGGTGATGTTGTAAAGAGGAAGGCGACGCCGCGCACCGCCGGCGAGCCACCTCTAACCGCTGACCCCACAACGCTTTATGTCAAGTAACTGTAACTATTTTGCAGCACTCTCGCCCCTGGTTCATGGGGGCGGGCGTGCCGTGTTTCGTGATGCCGCCGGAAACCCCGTTAGCTATGGCGATCTCAACAGCATGGTGGCGCGCTACGCCGGTGCGCTGAAATCGCTGGGCGTCGCGCAAGGGGACCGGGTCACGGTTCAGGTCGAGAAATCCCTCGCGAATGTGGCGCTGTATCTGGCCGTCGTAAAAATCGGCGCGATTTATAATCCGCTGAATACGGCCTACACGTCCGCCGAGCTGGATTATTTCATCTCCGACGCGGAGCCGTCGTTGGTGGTCGTCGCCCCTGGGCGGCGCGAGGCAATCGAGCCGCTGGCCGCCAAATATGGCGTGAAGGCGCTGGAAACGCTGGACGATTCGGGCGAGGGCAGCCTTGCCGCGCGCGCCGCAACCGCCAGCGAGGATTTCGAAATCGCCGTGTCCAAAGCGGACGATCTCGCCGCGCTGCTGTATACATCGGGCACCACCGGCCGCTCCAAGGGCGCCATGATTACCCATGGCAACCTGGTTTCCAATACCACCAGCCTGAGCCGCATCTGGAAGTTCAGCGAAAACGACGTGCTGCTGCACGCCCTGCCGATTTTCCATGTGCACGGGCTGTTCGTGGCGCTGGGCGTGGCGTTGATGAGCGGCGCGGAGATTCTCTGGCTGCCGAAATATAATGCCGCCGAGGTGGTTAACCTGCTGCCGCGCGCCACTGTGATGATGGGCGTGCCGACCTTTTATACAAGGCTCCTCGATCAGCCGGCATTCGGCACCGCGCAGGCGGGGCATATGCGGCTGTTCGTATCCGGCTCGGCGCCGCTTTTGGCCGATACCCATCGCCAGTTCCACGACCGTACCGGCCATCGCATCCTCGAACGCTACGGCATGACCGAAACCTGCATGACCACCTCGAACCCGTATGACGGCGAGCGGCTGGCCGGCACGGTCGGTTATCCGCTTCCCGATGTGGAAGTCCGGGTCGCCGGCGAGGACGGCAAGGAATGTCCGGCGGGCGAACCGGGCGTGCTGGAGGTGCGCGGTCCCAACGTCTTCAGCGGCTATTGGCACATGCCGGAGAAGACGGCGGAGGAGTTCCGGCCCGATGGCTTTTTCATCACCGGCGACGTGGCCGTGAGCGCGCCGGACGGCCGCATCAGCATCGTCGGCCGCGCCAAGGATTTGATCATCACCGGCGGCTTCAACGTCTACCCGAAGGAAATCGAGAGCGAAATCGACGCCATGGACGGCGTGACCGAGAGCGCGGTGATCGGCGTTCCGCATCCCGACTTCGGCGAGGGCGTGGTGGCCGTGGTGGCGGCGAACGGCGCGGGGACGCCGGGCGAGAGCGAGATCATCAGCGCGCTGGAACCGCGATTGGCGAAATTCAAGCTGCCCAAGCGCGTGTTTTTCGTCGCCGATCTGCCGCGCAATACCATGGGCAAGGTGCAGAAAGCGGCGCTGCGGCAGCAATTCGCCGCCACGTTCGCCAAGCCGGCGGGGTAGGGGGCAGCTACCTCCCGCCCCCCGGCATCCCCAGCATTTCCCGGATGCGCTGCCCGATGCGGCTCAGCGGCGCCACCTCGTCGGAGGCGCCGGCCTCCACCACCGAGCGCGGCATGCCGTAAACCACGCAGCTTTCCGCGTCCTGCGAGATATTGTACGCCCCGGCGCGGTGCAACTGCACGAACGCCCTGGTGCCGTCGTTCCCCATGCCGGTCAGCATGACGCCCAGCACATTCTTGCCGAAGGCGTGCAGCGCGCTTTCCCCCAGCACATCGACGCTCGGCTTGTAGAGGCTCTCGCCCTTGTCCGGGTCGATGCACAAATGATCCTGCGCCACCCGCAGATGCATACCGCCCTGCGCGATATAGACCGTGCCCTTGTGGAGCGGCATACCATTCTCCGCTTCGACCACTTTCGGCGGGCAGGTTTCATCCAGCCGTTTGGCCAGCGCCAGCGTGAACTGCGGCGGCATGTGCTGCGCGATCACCACGGGCGCGGTCAGGTTGTCCGGCAACTGGCTGACGACCTGTTGCAGCGCTTGCGGGCCGCCGGTGCTGCTGCCGATCAGCACCAGCCGGGTATTGGGGCGCGGCGCATTGACCGGCGCCGCCTGGAACTTGCGCACCAGGGGCGGGAGGCCGGTGGTGGCCGCGGAAGGCGGACTGGCCGGGGCGAAGGCCGCGGGAGCCTGAGGCGCGCGATGGTGAATGTTGATTGGCATCGGCGGCGGCGGCGGCAGCGGCGTGAGGGGAACGGAGCGCCTCAAACCGATATTGGCGGAGGCGGCGGCCAGCAGCTTCTCATGGATCAGTTCGGCGCGGCGGGCCTTGGGGATGAAATCCACCGCCCCGAAGTCGAGCGCTTCCAATGTGACCTTGGCGCCCGCCAGCGTCACGGCGCTGACCATGATAACCGGCGTGGGGCGATTGCTTCATGATGGTTTTCAGCGCCTCGATGCCGTTCATCACCGGCATCTCGACGTCCATCGTGATCACGTCGGGTTTCAGGCGCAGCGCCTTGGCGACGGCATCCCTGCCGTCTTCCGCGGTGTCGATCACCTGGAAGCGCTGGTCGAGCTCGATCCGCCGCGTCAGAGCGGTGCGCATGAAGGCGGAATTGTCCACCACCAGCACGCGGATTCGCTTGGCCATGCTTATCTCCTTCTCAACGTGCGCCCGGTCTGGCGATACTCAAAACCATTTCTTGCCACGTCTGACTTTCCCGAAGCTGTGGCGGGTCATGCGGCGCGCACGGCTCGCAGGAATGCGCTGACCTCGGCCTTGAGGGTCTCGGATTGCTTCGACAATTCGCCGGCGGCTGCCAGCACCTGACCAGCCGATTGCCCCGAGGACTGGGTTGCCGTGGTGACATTGCCGATATTGGTGGTCACAATTCTCGTGCCGGTGGAGGCTTCCTGCACATTGCGCGCGATCTCCTTGGTGGCCGAGCCCTGTTCCTCCACCGAGGTGGCGATGGCGGTGGCGATTTCGCTCACTTCCTGGGTGGTCTTGGCAATGGCGGCGATGAAGGAGGCGGCGTTCTGGGTCAATTCCTGGATGCCGGCGATCTGGGCGCCGATTTCCGAGGTGGCCTTGGCCGTCTGCTCCGCCAGCGCCTTGACCTCGGCGGCCACCACGGCGAAGCCCTTGCCCGCTTCGCCCGCGCGCGCCGCCTCGATGGTGGCGTTCAAGGCCAGCATGTTGGTCTGCGTGGCGATCTGCGAAATGACATCGACGATACTGCCGATACGGCCCGCCGCTTCGGCAAGGCCGCGAACCTGGTCGTTGGTCTTGTCCGCCTCGGCGGCAGCAGCGGCGGCAACCTCCTGCGAACGGTGCACCTGTCCGCCGATTTCGCGGATGGAATAGGACAGCTCCTCGGTGGCGGCGGCGACGGACTGGACATTCGCGGAGGCCGTGGCGGAGGCGGTGGCGACGGACTCCGTCTGGGCGGTGATCTCGCGGGTGCCTGCCGTCATGCTTTCGGTCGCGTCGTGCAACTGTGCCGCCGACGCGGCGACGTGATCGACGATGCCGCCGATGGTCTGCTCGAACTTTTCGGCGAGTGTGTTCATTTCGCCTCGCCGCTTTTCCGCCAGCGCCCGGCTTTTCTCCTCATCGCGCCGCGCTTCCGACTGGCTGCGCTCGATGGCCTTGATTTTGAAGTCCTCCACGGCCCTGGCCATGTCGCCCATTTCGTCGCGGCGGCCGATCCCGGAGAGCACGACATCGAAATGGCCGGCGGCCAGTTCCAGCATCGACAGCCTCAGCCGGTTCAACGGCTGCACCAGCCCCATCAGCACGCCGGCGACGCTGGCCATGGCCGCCAGCAGCACGGCGATGGACACGCTCCACACGATGATGCCGGTGGTGCGGGCGTCGGCGGCGGCTTCGGCTTCGATGGCGGTATTCATGCGGGTGGCGGCGGTCACCGTCTCCTCGATCTTGGCGCGGTGGGCGTTGTAGGATTCCGTCAGCTTCGTATAGGCGGAGCGGGCCGCGTCCATGTCGCCCTTTTCCAGGGCCGGCAGGAACGCCGCCTCGATCACGCCCCAGAAGCGGTCAGCGGGCGTGTGCGCGTCCTTCACCAGCAGCTCGCGGACGGCGCTATCCATGTCCTGCTTCAGCCAGAAGGCATGGCGGTCGTCGTATTCCTTGCGCAGTTGCGCCAGGCGGGTGCGGCGGTCCTTGAGGCTTGCGGGATCGCCGAGGGCGAGCGTCGCCTCCAGGTAGGATTCGATGATGTATTCCGGCGGCGGCAGGATGTCGGCGATCAGATCCTTGCCCAGCACGATGCGGTCATACAGCGCGCCGCCGACCCGCAGCTTCTCGCTGCCGGCCATGCTGACGGCGATGACCGCGATGAAGCCCCCCACCACCACGGCGCCAGCAATTTTCGCTACCGCTGAAATTTTCATAGGACGTTGCCTTTGCCTATTTTGGGGCTGCCGTGCGTGCAGCGCCGGTGTTCCAGCGGTTCCCTCGGGCCAGGAACCGTTGAGCCAGTCCGATTGGGGCGCGGTGGTGCCGGCCGTTGCTGCCGCCGGAGTCCCGGACAGCAGACAAGCTTAATACACAAGGCAGATTGCTGATTGCTTCAATGGAATACATGCAATTGAACTAGATTTTTATCGAACGTGGAGCGCCGTCTTTGCTGGACGTAAAGAAAGTCGCGATAATGTCCCCGGTTGAGAGGCGCGGAAACCTTAATGCGGCGCGGCTCGATAGACCGGCAGGGGTTGGCCGCCGATTTGCCGGACAGCCTTACGTAAGCTGGAACCTGTTTAATCGGCATGATCGCCATGTACGGGGATTGGAATTGCAGAGACGGTAATGGCGGGGATCACTCGCCGGCCGGCTCTTTGTGTTCGCGGCGGATGCGGGAATGCCTGGGACGATCTGAGGTCAAATTGGGGACGAACGCCACCGTGGGGCACCATGTTTTTTAGAAGCGCCAGAAAGGAAGAGTCCCTGCCGCCCGCTCAGGCGTCCGCCGCTGCTGGAATCGGCGATGGCGATGCCGCGACGGAGCGTCTCGTGGCGCGCCTGATTGACAACGGCTTTTGCCGCGACGGGCTGCCGGAAAACGCCTCGGGCCGCCAGATCGGCCGGCTGATCGGCGCCGTGGAAGAAATGCTCGAACCGAATATCAGTGTCGCCGCCGAACTGGCGCTAGCGGCCACTGAAGCGGTGATCAATATCGGCTGGGTGAAGCACGACGTTCACACCACCACGGAATCCACGGCGGCGATTTCGGCCGCGGTCGAACAACTGGCGGCGTCGATTTCCGAACTGCTGGAGAACTCGGCAACCAGCGCCCGGCAGGCGGAGGAAACGCGCGGCCGGATGCATCAATGCGTCGAGAGCGGCCATGCGGCGGTGCAAGCCATGCATGCCATCGACAGCCGGGTGAGCAATATCGGCGAGCGTCTGTCGGTGTTCGAGGCGACATCGGCCAAGATTGGCGCCATGGCCGGGGATATCGACGCCATCGCCCGGCAGACTAACCTGCTGGCCCTGAATGCGACGATCGAGGCGGCGCGCGCGGGCGAGGCGGGCAAGGGCTTTTCGGTGGTGGCGCAGGAAGTGAAGGCGCTGGCGGCTCAGACGGCAAAAGCGACGGAGGAAATCCACAACCGGCTGGTGCTGCTGGAAAACGAGATGCGCGAAATCCGCACCGCCGTTGACGAGAGCCATCGTGCGGTCGCCGGCGGCAACGAGATCGTTTCCAATGTGGGCGGCATGGTCGAGGCGGCGGGGCAGGAAATGGCCAATATCGCCGACCGCACCCGCAACATTTCGGAACTGCTGAGGCAGCAGCGCGACGCCACCAACGAAATTTCCAAAAGCGCCAATTTCATCACCGGCAAGGCGGCGAAGACGGATGTCGAGATCAACACCATCCAGGAGAAGCTGACCAGCGCCGGCGAGATGGCGCGGCAGTCCTTCGAGGGCAGCGAATGCCAGACGGAGAACCTGCCGCTGCTGCGTCTCCCGGCCGATGCCGCCGTGTGGAAGAGCAAGCTGGCGGCCATCCTGATGCTGCGCCGTGCCGGTGCCAGCCGAGGTGCCGGAGCCCGGCCTCTCCGGCCTGATGACGCTCACCGGCAAGCACGCCGGGGCGAACCCGCAGGACTCCGGGCTGGTGTCGCAACTGCGCAATGCCTGCGATATGGCGGTGCGCCAGGCCACGCTGATGGCCGATGCCGTCAGGACGCGGGATTGGGACAAGGCTAGTCCGGCATATGTGGCGTGTGAGAAGGCGGTAACCGAATTGATAGAAGCTGGCCGTAAACTGCTTTCCCGGCGGGACGCGATCCGAAGGCAGAACGCAAAGATGGTTTCGTAGCTGGAATGATGTGGCGGATTCGTCAAACAGCCTGGAGATACTAATGTCGAATGATCCCAACATGGCCATTCTCGTGGTGGACGATTACAGCACGATGGTGCGCATCATGCGCAAACTGCTGAAGCAGATCGGCTACGAAAATATCGACGAAGCCTCCAACGGCGAGGAAGCGCTCGGCAAGATCAAGGGCAAGCAATACGGCCTGATCATTTCCGATTGGAACATGGAGCCCATGACCGGCTTCGAGCTGCTCCAGAAGGTGCGCGCCGACCCCGCCGAGGCCACCGCCAAGACGCCGTTCATCATGGTCACGGCCGAGTCGAAGCCGGAAAACGTGCTGGCGGCGCAGAAGGCGGGGGTGAACAACTACCTCGTCAAGCCGTTCAGCGCGCCGGTGCTGAAGGATAAGATCGACAAGGCGCTTTCCGGCGAGGCCGCCTAACGGGCGGCGCCGCCGTCCGTCTCCTCCGTGCCTTCCCGCCTCGCGTCAGCCGCTGACAGGGACGGCTAGTCCTGCCTGTCGCGATGAACGGCGCTTCGCGGCCGCGCATATGGCGGGAGCCGCCATGCTGCCGGAGATGGCGCGCCATGCCTTCTTGCAACCGTTGACCACAGCTTCACGCCCGCCTGCGATACTTGCCTCATCCCTTGACGCTACGCCTCGGCCAACACGCGGATGTCCGATCACGCTCCTGGCTCGATCATCCGGCGCTGGAGCATCCGCATGATCGATTCCATCAATCCATTCTTCAGCAGCTACGCCTCGGCGTAGCACCGGCACGCTGCTTGCGGCGCCGCTTCCTCATTTGATGGAGATGTGAAGTAGGTTCTGCGCGCGGTTACTGCCGGCGGCGCGCTATGGCTGCTGCCCGGCGCACACGGTCTGCTCAATGCGGCCGGCTGCTTCACGCAAAACGGGGCGCATCCGCCCCGTCTACCGGGCCAATCTCCCGGCCCGCCCTGACATCCGCCCGCCCCAGCCCTCACGACCGCTGCGGCACCAGCCCCGTCTTGACCGGCGGCACCAGCCCCGGCTTGACCGGCGACAGCGCCCCCGTCCCGCCGCCCGCACCGCTCGCGGCCATTGCCTGCCGGGGCGCCGTCTGGGCCTGCCCGCCGTGGATGAAGAAGCAGCGATGCTCCGGGTCCACCACCAGATCCGTCCCCAGCCCGATCACGCCTTCCGACGCGCCCTGCACCAGGAACCCGTCCGGCTGGAGCGCCCGCGACATGCGGTTGAGGATGTCCGTCTTGCGCGCCAGGTCGAAGTAAATCAGCACGTTGCGGCAGAAGATGATGTCGAAGCGTCCGAGGGCGCTGTAGTCGTCCAGCAGGTTGAAGTGCCGGAACTGCACGCGGTTGCGGATCGGCTCCTTGATCTGCCATTGGTCGCCGACCTGGGTGAAGTAGCGCAGCAATTGCTGTGTGGTCAGGCCGCGCTGCACCTCGAACTGGGTATAGATGCCCTTTTTCGCCCGCTCCAGGATGTGCTCGGCCAGATCGGTGGCGATGATTTCGATGCGCCAGCCGGCCAGCTTGGCCTGCATCTCCTCCAGGATGATGGACAGCGAATAGGCTTCCTGCCCGGTCGAGCTGGCGGCGGACCAGATGCGGATGGATTTGCCTGCCGCGCGCGCAGCGATGAGCTTCGGCATCATCACGTCGCGGAACTTGTCGAACGGCAGCTTGTCGCGGAAGAAATAGGTCTCGTTGATGGTCATCGCCTGCACCACCTCGCGGGCGACGGCAGGATTGCTGCCGCGTTCGAGGATGACGACCAGCTCGTCCAGCCCCGAGAGCTTTTCGCGCCGCACGATGGGCAGCACGCGGCTCTCCACGAGATAGATTTTATCGCTGTCGATGATCAGGCCGGATGCGCGCCTCAAATACGCGCGAAGTGCCTCAAAAGCCCGCTGCATCACGCACCTCGCTCAAACGGTAACTCAACAGACGATACTCTCCGTCAGGAGACCCGCGCCGGCGGCCGGAGCAACGCATAACGCACGCTCCATGGCCGCCTTCACGCCAGACCTGAACTCAACGCACCACATATCTCACTCGCAACCATTTCGCTGGCGCCGGAGGGCGCCCGTTAGGCTGAAACTGGCCATGCCAAGGCATCGCCGGACCCGGAAGGCGCCATTCAACTGGCCGGCTGAAGCATTCCGACCTGTTCCAGCTTCGCCCGGATGATTTCCTCGTCGAAGGGTTTCATGATGTACTCGTCCGCGCCGGCTTCGATGGCGCTGACGATGTTGCTGACATTGTTTTCGGTGGTGCAGAACACGACTTTCGGCTTGTCGCCGCCCGGCATTTTGCGGAGCCGCTGGAGAAACTCCATGCCGTCCATGACGGGCATGTTCCAATCGAGCATGATGAGGTCCGGGAACCCCTTCTGGCAGTGTTGCAGCGCCACCATGGCGTCTTCGGCCTCATCGACCTCGAATTGCAGTTTTGCCAGCATCCGCCTGATGATTTTGCGGATCACCGATAAGTCATCGACAACGAGAGCATGCAGCATGGATCGTTCCTCTGGTGAAACGCCCGGCGATGCCAGGGCATCGCCTGTACTTAGTTTACAAGAAGCGCCCTGCGGCGCCGGCGACGCCGGGGCATCACCTATACTCAGTTTACAAGGGGCGCCTTGCAGCGCCGGCCCCTATTCCTTGAAGTCGAACAGCACGTTGATATCGAGCGCCGGCATCAGCAGATTGCCGACCTTGTAGAGCCCCGTCGTCAGCCGCGACCGCTGCGGGTCGAAATGCGGCGGCACCGGGATTTTCATGTTGTCGTTGAGCAGCAGCACGTCGCCCACCTGATCGACGATCAGCGCGAAGTTCTCGCCCCTGTGCTCGATGCCGATGGCCAGCATGGTCTTGCCGCCCTCCTGGTCCGGCATCCGCAGCCGGCGGCGCAGGCTCACGGCGGTGACGATCTTGCCGCGCAGGTTGACCAGCCCCGTGATGTCGGCCGGGCCGAGCGGCAGCGGCGTCACCGAAGTGATGGCGAAGATGGTCTGGGTGTGCTGGACCGAGAGGCCGAACATCTCCCCGCCTACGAACACCGTGAAGTAGCTTTCCTCTCCCGAGGCGGGGATAGCGGCTTCCGATTTTTTTTGAACGGCGGTTTTCATGCTGCCAGCTCCGTTAAGTCGTTCTGTTCCTGAGTGACTGTCTCCATGGCCGAGGCCAGGGCGTTCAGCAGGGAGCGGCGGTCAAGCTTGCTGACGCTGAAGGTCAGATCCTGATCGTGCTCGGACCGGCGGTGGCCGGGTTTCGGCTTGCCCGTCAGCCCGATGATGGGGAAGTTGGCGCGGGCGAGAACGCTGCGCAGCTCCTTGGCGAAGTCGTGACCGGCCGCGTCCAGCAGTTCGGCGTCGATGATCACCGCGTCGAACTGCGAGCCTTGTTCGGCCATTTCGATGGCTTCCCTGGCCGACGAAGCCGTGCCGACGCGATAGTCCGCCGAGGTGAGCACCGGCGAGAGCGTGTCGCGGAAGAACAGGTCGTCGTCGACCAGCAGCACCTTGCGGCCTTCGCTGTTCACCTGATCGTCGAGATCCGGGTAGGCGGTGCGCAGGAAATAGGTGACGTCGATGAGTTCGACCGCCTCGCCCCGGATTTCCGCCGAGCCGACGATGTCGTCGGGCGCCGCTGGCGAGCTGGATGTCGAGTTTCTCTTCGACGATGTCGATGATCTCGTCCACCAGCAGGCCGATGGTGTGGTCGTCCGCCGTGATGACCAGCACCGGATGGCGCGGTTGCCGATTTCCTCCATCGGCGAAGTCGGGCAGGATCGGCATCAGGCGGCCCTGATGCACCATGACGTAGCGGCCGTCGGAGCGCTCGATGCGGTTGGCTTCGACCATTTCGATGCGGGCGACCAGCGACAGCGGCAGGACTTTCGGCAGTCCATCGCCGGCGCGGAACAGCACGAGGCGGGTGCGTTCGGTTTCGGCTGCTGCTTGTCTCCTTGACGGCCTCGCGCTTCTTCTCGGTGGATTTCTCGATGCCGAGGCCCACGGCGATGCCGCCCGGATCGAGGATCAGCACCACGGAGCCGTCGCCGAGGATGGTATGGCCGGTGAACGATTTCAGATGCGCCGTGGAGGCGGATGAGCGGCTTGACGACGATTTCCTGCACGTCCGACACGCCATCGACGACGGATGCCGAAGGATTGTTGGTGCCGACGCGCATAATCACGACGAGCTGGTCGCCGGCCTCGTCGGGCGTGCGCTCCTTCGAGGCCGAGAATGGTGCGCAGATCGAGCGACCGGCACGACTTCGTCGCGCAGTTTCAGCACCAGGGCGTTCTGCACCCTCTCGATGATGTGGCGCGAATTGGTGCCGAGGCCCACCGCCTCCACCACCGCATGCTGCGGCAGGGCGAAGCGCTGATTGGCCACCTGGATGATGAGCGCCGGCGCGATGGCGAGCGTCAGCGGGATTTTCAGTGGAGAAGCGCGTGCTCTTGCCCGGCGACGATGACAGCGACACCGAGCCGCCGATGGATTCGATGTTGGAGCGCACCACGTCCATGCCGACGCCGCGCCCGGAGACGTTCGTCACTTTGCTGCGCGGTGGAGAAGCCGGGCGCGAAGATGAAGTGGTAGATTTCGTCATCGCCCATCTGCGCGATTTCGTGCTCGCTGGCCAGCCCCAGGGAGGCGGCCTTCTGCCTGATGCGGTCGATGTTCAGGCCGCTTGCCGTCGTCGGTGATGTCGATGGTGATCTGACCGGCTTCGTGCGAGGCCGAGACGCGGATCTCGCCGAATTCCGTCTTGCCCGCCGCGACGCGCTGCTCCGGTGTTTCAATGCCGTGGTCGGCGCAATTGCGGATCAGATGCGTCATCGGGTCGCGCAGCACTTCGATGAGCTGGCGGTCGAGTTCGGTATCGGCGCCTTCGGTGACCAGATTGATTTTTTTGTCAGTTCGGTGCACAGCTCGCGGATGAGACGCGGCAAGCTGGAGAACAGACGGCCGACCGGCTGCATGCGGGCGCGCATCACGGCGTCCTGGAGATCGGTGGTCAGGGCCGAGAGGCGTTGCAACGGCGCCTTGACGGCGTCTTCCTCGCGGTGACGGGTCAGTTCGAGGAGCTGGTTGCGCGTCAGCACCAGTTCGGAGACGAGCTGCATGATGCGCTCGATGGTGTCCACGGCCACGCGGATCGTTTCGCCGCCACGGGCTCCGCCGCCGCCGGCTGCGCCTTCGCCGCCATGTTTGTCGGAGCTTTCCGCGGCCGGGCCGGAGGAGGAAACCGCCGCCGCTGCCGGAGCCGCTGGAGCAGCTGCCGCCACGGGGGCATGTTCCGCCATTGCCGCCGCCGGCTGAGGTGCGTCAGGCGCCGCTTCGGACGCCGCTGCCACAACCGGCTCGGGCGCGGCTTGCTCCTGGACTGCTGGCGCGGCCTGTGCCGGTTCAGCGCTGGCCACTGCCGGACCGCCGGCCTCAGGCTCGCCACGGGCGGCCGCATCCAGGGCGTTGACAATATCGGTATCGTCGCCTTCCGGCTCCGCGCCGTTGTCGTCAACACCGTGCAGGATGGATTTGAGCCGGTCGATGGCGGCCAGAATGAGCGAAACCATTCTCGGTGTCGGCGCCGCGCCGTCCCGCAGCATGCCGATGAGCGTTTCCGCCGAATGCGCCACGTGGGGCAGGCGCGTCAGGCCGAGGAAGCTCGACGTCCCCTTGATGGTGTGGACCAGCCGGAAAATGCCCGCGACGAGCGATGCATCGGTCGGATTGCGTTCGAACAGCACGAGCTGGTTTTCGACACCCTCGATGTGCTCGGTGGTCTCCGTGAGGAATTCTTTCAGCAGTTCATCCATCGCTTGTATCCGTTCACTCGAAAAAACAGCCTTTAGTGCGCTTCTGTCTGGCCGGGCATCGTCCTGGAAATCCGGGCCGGGATTCTCCGGGGCAACGCGCTATTGGTTCAAAATCCTGTCGGCCATGTTCTGGGGCGTCTCTATTGCCCTCGCCTGACCATGGTTGACGATATCGGCGGCATCCACCAAGGCGGCGCGCATGGCCTCGGACGTCCGCGCGCAGAATTCCTCGACATCCTCGGGGTTGATTTCGCCGCTCGGGCTGCGATGTTTGCTGATGACATCCACGCTTTCGAGGGCGAACTTGTTCAGCTCGGCGATCTTGGCCTCGAAAAACGTGCGGAATGTCTCAGGCAGCCGGTCGTAGATCTTCAGCGTCTCGGCGCTGCCGGGGAGGGGAGACTGCTCGAAATATTCCCGGTAGGTCTTGGGCCGCCACTGCAAAATCTCGTCCACCATCTCCGGCAGCATGATCGGCAGATGCTCGATCAGGAGGAGTATCTCATTGAAATGGTTGAGATAATCGTTGGCGATGCCCGAGGCGGGGTTGACCAGTTCCTTGGCGCATGCGTGAAGGACTGCTTCGTCTTCGGCTTCCTGCTGAAGCCGGGCGGCGTCGGTAGATTGGGGGGACTCTGTGGGAGTTATGATCACGATCCAGCCCTTCTCGAATTGCAAGCAACTCTAAGGGTGATACCGGAAAAGCCCTAAGAATGCGTTTTTAAGTAGCGGCTGCGTTTAATGTTCCCGCTTAAGTGGTGGAGGGCATCAGGCGGACAGCGCGCGCGCCACGTCCTGGAACACCTCGATGCTGGGCGGGTCGTCAGGCGCCTGTTTCATGGCCTCGAACAGTTTCGGCACGATTTCGATGGCTTTATCGCGCACCGGATCGGCGCCTTTCTGGTAGCCGCCCATCAGGCGCAGGTCGGCGGTATCCAGGTAATCGGCGATCATGGAGCGCAGTTTGATGACGAGTTTTTTTTCCTCCGGCGACCAGACATTGTCCGCAAGACGGGACACGGAGGTCAGAATATTTACCGCCGGGTAACGTCCCTGCTCGGCAATGGCGCGGTCGAGCACGATATGGCCGTCCAGCGTGCCGCGGATGCTGTCGGCGACGGGGTCGTCGTGGTCGTCGCCATCGACCAGCACGGAGAAAATGCCGGTGATGGAGCCGGCGCCCTCCTCGCCGGGGCCGGCGCGCTCCAGCAGCTTGGGCAGGTCGCTGAATACACTCGGCGCGTAACCGCGTGCAACGGGCGGCTCACCGGCGGCCAGGGCCACGTCGCGGGCGGCATGGGCGAGGCGGGTGACGGAGTCGACGATCAGCAGCACGCTTTCGCCCCGGTCGCGGAAATGCTCGGCCACGCACATGGCGGTTTTGGGCGCCATCCGCCGCATCATCGGGCTTTCGTCGCCGGTGGAAACCACGACGACGGCGCGCCCGCGCTCCTCGCCGAGGGCGTCCTCCAGGAATTCGCGCACCTCGCGGCCGCGCTCGCCCACCAGCGCCACGACGACCGTGTCGAAGCCGTGCGACCGGCAGAGCATGGCCAGCAGCGTCGATTTGCCGATGCCGGAGCCGGCGAAAATGCCGATGCGCTGGCCGGCGCAGAGGGGGGTGAACAGGTCGATGACGCGGACGCCGGTTTTTATGGGCTGGCGGACGCGCTGCCGGCGCATGGGGGCGGGCGGTATACGGTCGAGCGGCTGCGGGTCGTCGCCCTGGGGCAGCGGGCCGGCCTCGTCGATGGGCTGGCCGAGGGCGTTGATGATGCGGCCTTTCCAGGCGGGATGCGGGTTCATGGTCAGGAAACCATGCGCCCAGACAGCGGTGCCGAGGCCGGCATTGACCACGGTCTCGAAGCATTTGACCGTAACGCCGTGCTCGTCGAGCCGCACGACCTCGCCGAGCTGGGGGCGGCCGCTGGTCTCCAGCGTCACGCATTCGCCGAGTTTGACGAAGGACGACAGGCCGGAGACGCGGCAGAAGGCGGGCGTCACCTCGGTGACGGCGCCGCTGATGCGCGTCAGTGGCAGGCCGGAGATGCAGGAATCGACCGCCTGCGCCAGGGCTTCGAGCGCATTGTGCGGTTTGGAGTTGTGTTTTGCCGTGCGCTCATGCATGGGGCCGCTCAGACACCTTTGTTATCGCGCCGGGGGCAAAGCGCCTTAGGACAATCTCATAAATAACTGCACCATCTGGCTTGTCCTTTTGTCCGCCCGCCGCGTTACGGAAAGGGTTACATATCCGCGATATGCGCCCCTTTCCGCGCCTTGCTGACGAACAAAATTCCTGCGCCATCTGACGCAGTTATTTATGAGATTGTCCTTAGCTATTGGAGCCGAGCGAGGCGATGGCCGTCTTCAACGAGCTTTCCGTATCCTTCATCGTCGCGGTAACGGCGTCGAAGCTGCGCGACACCGCGATCAGCCGGGAAATCTCCGACACGGGGTTGACGTTGGACTCCTCCACATACCCTTGCGCCACGTTGGTACGGGCGAAATCGAGGGCGGCCGTGGCCGGCTTGTCGGGGATGACGCCGGAATTTTCGAAGCGCGTCAGCTTGGCGGCGGGGTCGATGGTGAACAGGCCGAGGGCGCCCACCTGGCGGGTGCCCTGCGTAATCATACCGTCGCGGGCGATGCGGGGCGCGCCGCCGCGCGGGTTGAGCAGGATGGGCGCGCCGCCGCTGTCCAGCATGGGGTAGCCGGTGACGCTCAGCAGCTCGCCGGTGGCGCTCATCTGCATGCGGCCGTCGCGGGTGTAGACCTGTCCGGCGGGCGTGGAGATGGAGAACCAGGCGTCGCCGGTGATGGCGGCGTCGAAAGGGCTGTCCGTCTTGCTCAGGGCGCCGGTGTTGCGCGTGATATAAGGTGCGCCGAGCGAGGAAAAGGCGACCGGCTCCGGCGCGGCGCGCGACAGCAGGGACTCGAACTTCACTTCCTCGGCGCGAAATCCGGCGGAGGTGGCGTTGGCCACATTGTTGGCGATGGTGTCCAGGCGGCGTTGCAGGGAGAGCTGCCCGGACAGACCGACATAGAGACCTGATTGCACGGCTGGCGGCTCCCGGACGTATCGCAGATGACCGGGAAACAGTACGGGGGGCGGCTTGCCCAGGGCTGACCTCTCAGTCCGCGTGGAGGTGATCCAGCGGCAGCGGCGTGCGGTGCTTGACGGTGCGGATGGAAAAATTGCTGCGGATGTCCTTGACCATGGGCAGCTTGAGCAGCTTGCCCAGCAGAAAGCGCTCGTAGCTCGCCAGATCGGGCACCACCACCTCCAGCAGGAAATCGCTCTCGCCGGACAGCAGGTGGCAGGAGATCACCTCCGGCATCTGGCGGAACGCCTCCTGAATGGCGGTGGCGTTTTCGTCGCGGTGCCCGTCCACCTTCACGCCCACCATCACCGTCAGGCCGAGGCCCAGCGCGGCGCGGTCCAGTTCCGCCTGATAGCCGCGGATGATGCCCTGCCGCTCAAGGGCCTTCACCCGCCTCAGGCACGGGGTCGCCGACAGGCCGATGCGGCTGGCCAGTTCGGCGTTGGTCAGCCGGCCGCTGGACTGAAGAGTTTGCAGAATGCGCAGGTCGAAAGCGTCCAGGGCGGTCAGGGGCATAGTTCACTCGAAATATTAAGTTTTGTAGTGTTTCCTGCTGAAGACATTGCAAGAATGTCATGAAATTGCAAGGGGACGTTCCCCAGCCCGCCCGGCAGCGGGCGCCCATTCAGGTTCGCACAAGGCAAATGCGCTTTACAAAAAGCTGGCCTGGATTTCCAGGGCGCTAACACCGCAACCCGTGAAACTCCGGCCCGCAATCCCCTTTTCGCCGCCTCGGGCGGCAGCGGGGGCGGTGAAGTCACCGGCTGTGCGGGACTTGCACGCCGTCTGGCTGCGCGACACGCAACTGAAGTCCGAAATGAACGGCATGCGAACCGGGAGCCTCCCCCTTGACCATCGTTGTCGGCCTGATCATCACGCTTGGATGCATGCTCGGCGGCTTTGTGGCCATGGGCGGGCACGTCATGGTGATCTGGCAGCCGTGGGAATACGTGATCATTCTGGGCTCGGCCCTCGGCACCTTCGTGGTCGCCAATCCGATGAAGGTGATCAAGGATTCCGGCACGGCGCTGGTCGAAGCCTTCAAGAATGCCGTGCCGCACCGGCCGGAATATCTCGACCTGTTCGGCTTCCTGTATACGCTGATGCGCGAGTTGCGCTCAAAGCCGCGGAACGAGGTCGAGGCGCATATCGAGAAGCCGGAGGAATCCGAGCTGCTGAAAAAATACACCACCGTCATCAAGAACAAGCAGTTGCTGATCTTCATCTGCGACTACTGCCGTCTCATCATCATCGGCAACGCCCGCACCCATGAGGTCGAAGCGCTGATGGACGAGGAAATCCAGACCATCAAGCACGACAAGATGAAAGCCCAGACGGCCATCACGGGCGTCGCCGACGGTCTGCCCGCGCTCGGCATCGTCGCCGCCGTGCTCGGCGTCATCAAGGCCATGGGGGCACTCGCCGAGGCGCCGGAGGTGCTGGGGCATCTGATCGGCTCGGCGCTGGTCGGCACGTTTGCCGGCGTGTTCTTCTCCTACGCGGTGTTCGCGCCCATCGCCAACCAGATCATGCTGGTGCGGGGCAAGCAGATCCGGCTCTACGTGGTCGTGAAGCAGACGCTGCTGGCTTTCATGAACGGCGCCATGCCGCAGGTTGCGCTGGAATACGGCCGCAAGACCATCTCAGCCTACGAGCGCCCCACCATCGACGATGTCGAAGCGGCGACAATGGGCGGCGGCGCGGCGGCTCCTGCCAGCGAACCCGGCAAGGAGGCCGCGTAATCCCCATGACCAGTTTCAACCGCTCGCACGAGCCCGATTTTTCTTCATCCTTTTGCCCGGTGATACGCCATGCCCGATGAAGCCTTAGCCGAAGACGCCGCCGCCCTCCGCCAGATGGCCGAGGATATGCGGGAACCCGCCGCCGCCCCGAAAACACCGCCGCCGGGTAAGCCGGCCGCGGGAGGGCGCGGCGAACCGGCGGGGCTGGCGCAGAATCTCGAAACCATCATGCGCATTCCCATCACCGTGAAAATCGTGCTGGGGTCGGCCACCATGCCCGTCGCCGATCTGGCCAAGCTGGGGCGCGGCGCCGTCATCCCGCTCGACCGCCGCGTTGGCGAGCCGGTGGACGTGGTGGTGAACGGCCGCGTGGTGGCGCGCGGCGAGGTGGTGGTCACGGACGATGATACGTCGCGTTTCGGTATCGCGCTGACGGAAGTGATCGGACCGTCGAACGGCGATGGTTCGGGCTGACCGTGCGGTTGCCACATGCTGTGGAAATCTCCGCCTTTGCCGGCCTGAAAATTCTTTAGTGCATTGTTTTATCGCGCTGTTTTCTTGGAAAGCCCGTTCGCGTATCTCCCCGGAAACAGCGCTCTAGCGGATTTTCCTTGATGCCCGAGGCGGCGGATAAAGACAGCAAAACCGAAGAACCGACCGAGAAGCGGACCCGCGACGCCATCGAGCAGGGCAACGTGCCGTTTTCCCGCGAGGCGAGCAAATTCGCCTCGCTCGTTGGCATGCTGGCGGTGGCGAGCCTGTTCGCGGCGGGCAATACCACGTCGCTGCGGCTGTCGTTGCAGCGCTTTTTCGACAGCCCCGGCGCCTGGCCGCTGGAAAGCAGCGCCGACGTGGTCAACCTGTTCAGCCTGCTCGCCTGGCAGATGGCGGCGGTGCTGCTGCCGGTGGTGGGCATTCTCGCCGCCGCCGGAATTGCATCGTCGCTGTTGCAAAATCCCATACAACTCGTCTCCGACCGTATCCAGCCGGACCTGAAACGCATCTCCATCGGCGCCGGCTGGAAGCGGCTGTTCGGCGCGCAGGGGCAGGTGGAATTCGCCAAGACGTTTTTGCGCCTGCTGGCCGTCTGCGTCATCACCTACATGCTGCTCAGGGATTCCCAGACGGACATCCTGAATGCAATGTTCATGGACCCCAACGCCCTGCCGCAACTGCTGCTGACGCTGACGCTCCGGCTGGTCTCGTCCATCGCCATCGCCACGGTGGTGCTGGTGGCCGCCGACCTGGTGTGGACGCACATCTTCTGGAAGAAGGAGCTGCGCATGTCGCGCCAGGAGGTCAAGGACGAGATGCGGCAGCTCGAAGGTGATCCGCTGATGAAGGCGCGCCTCCGGTCGCTGCAACGCGACCGCGCGCGCAAGCGCATGATGGCCGCCGTGCCGAAAGCGACACTGGTGATCGCCAACCCGACGCATTACGCCATCGCCCTGCGCTATGTGCGCAACGAGAATGCCGCGCCGCTGGTGGTGGCCAAGGGCAAGGATCTGATCGCGCTCAGGATTCGCGAGCTGGCGGAGCAGCACAAGATCCCGGTGTTTGAGGACAAGGCGCTGGCGCGCTCGCTCTATGACGCCGTCGAAGTAGACAAGCTGATACCGGCGGAATTCTACAAGGCCGTCGCGGAGATCATCTACTTCCTATTTTATGCGCGGGGCGCCAAGGCTTGAATGCGCAGGACTGAAACATTGAAACATGCGGCCGGAGGAGTGGCGGGAACATGCTGAAACTGAGGACAAATTATACGGCCGAGCGCGAGAAGGCGCTGGCGGAGGGCATCCGCGACGTGGCGGCGGAGCTGCGGCTGGTGGAGGTGACGGATTTGATCGCCTTCATCCAGACGGGGCAGTTCGCCAATATCGGCAGTCTGGTGAACTCGTCGGCCGAAATGTACTTCAAGCCGGGGACGCTGGGATTCGGCTTTTCTGGCGATGTCGATCTGAAATGGGGCGGCACGCCGTCGGTTTTCCTCGACATGGAGTTCCGGCACAGCGGCGTGAATGTGTATTTCCGGCTGCTGCTGGCGGCGGCTCACGGCGGCGTGGAGATCAATTACATTGCCTTCGACGAGGCGGCGCCGGACCCGGACGGCAATACCGCGCGGCTGGTTGACGCCATCGCAGATGCACGGCTCATGCCGCTGCCGGCAATGGCTCCGCCGCCGCCGGCGAAGATCAGCCGGCTTGCGGCGTTGTATACGTAAGGCCGCGCGTCAGGACAACCCGCCCGCCAGCGACGGAACATCCAGCCCGCTGGCGCCGTAGTGGTTGAGCCAGCGCACGTCGCCGCTGTAGAAGGCGCGCAGATCGGGCATGCCGTATTTCAGCATGGCGATGCGGTCGAGCCCCATGCCGAAGGCGAAGCCCTGGAATTCGTCCGGGTCGATGCCGCAATTGCGCAGCACGTTGGGGTGCACCATGCCGCAGCCGAGGATCTCCAGCCAGTCGCTGCCCTGGCCGATCTTGATCTCCTTGCCGGAGCGGTCGCACTGGATGTCCACCTCCGCCGATGGCTCGGTGAAGGGGAAATGCGACATGCGGAAGCGCATTTTCACGCTCTCCACCTCGAAGAACGCCTTGCAGAATTCCTCCAGCGTCCATTTCAGGTGGCCCATGTGGATGCCGCGATCGACAACCAGCGCTTCGATCTGGTGGAACATGGGCGTGTGGGTCTGGTCGCTGTCGCAGCGGTAGACGCGGCCCGGCGCCACGATGCGGATTGGCGGCTTCTGGCTGAGCATGGTGCGCACCTGCACGGGGCTTGTATGCGTGCGCAGCAGCAGGCGTGTAGCCGTCGGTCTTCTCGTTGAAATAGAAGGTGTCGTGCGCCTGGCGCGACGGATGCTCCGGCGGGATGTTCAGGCGCGTGAAATTGTTGTCGTCCGTCTCGATATCCGGCCCTTCGGCGATGGCGAAGCCGATGATCGGCGAAAATCGCGGTCATCTCGTCGAACACGCGGCTGAGCGGATGGATGCGGCCGAGCTGCTCGGCGCCCTCGCGCACGGGCAGGGTGATGTCCGCACGTTCCGTGGCGAGGCGTTCGGCGACGGCGGCCTTGCCGAGCACGGCCTTGCGTTCGTCCAGCGCGGCGCTGACGCGGGTTTTCACCACGTTGACGGCCTGCCCGAAGCTCTTGCGCTGCTCGGGCGGCATAGCCGCCCAGCTTTTTCATGAGTTCGGGGATTTTGCCCTTCTTGCCGAGCGCCGTCAGCCGCGCCTCTTCCAGCGACGCCAGATCGGAGGCTTTGCGATAGCCTCCGTCAGCGATGCCTCAAGGGCGGCCAGTTCGGCCGAAGCCGGTGCCGTCATTTCGCCTGCCATGGGTATCCTCGCGAGTCATCCGCGCGGGAGACTCTCGCGAGGCGCCCCGGCGCGAATGTCAAAACGGTAGCGTGACTTACGCGGCGATGGCCGCGCTCGCCTTCTCCACGAGCGCCTTGAACGTGTCCGGCTCGTGAATGGCGAGGTCGGACAGGATCTTGCGGTCCACCTCGATGCCGGCCTTGTTCAGGCCGTCGATGAATCGGCCATAGGTGAGGCCCAGTTCACGCACGGCGGCGTTGATGCGCTGAATCCACAGCGCGCGGAAGTTGCGCTTGTTCTGCTTGCGGTCGATATAGGCGTATTGCCCGGCTTTCTCGACGGCCTGCTTGGCGATGCGGATGGTATTTTTGCGGCGGCCATAAAAGCCCTTTGCCTGCTTCTAGAAGTCTTTTTATGACGTGCGTGCGCGGTAACGCCGCGTTTCACTCTCGACATGATGCGATGCTCCTTTAAGTGTGGTAAATCAATCGGAAACCGGGGCAGAAAGGTCAGTCGCGTCTTGCCGTAGGGCAGGAACTTTTTCACGATCGCCTGCGTCCGCCTCGCACAGCACGCTCGTGCCGCGCGCCTGACGAATGAAGTTCGTCGTCCGTTTGATCATACCGTGGCGCTTACCGGCCTGGGCGGCCATGACTTTGCCCGTGCCGGTGATTTTGAAGCGCTTTTTGGCACCGCTCTTGGTCTTCATCTTGGGCATTTTGCTTCCTTTCTTAGGGAATTTGCGATTGTTCCGCGTGTCCCCGGCTGGGGAGCGGAGCGTCAGGGTGTCTGGCCGGACTTTCGCCCTCCAGCCCCTGGAAGCATCAAAGACGCCACGGCATGCCCACACGCCGGGCGTCTCGAATGGGCGCAATCTACGGCCAAGCCGTTATTTTGGCAAGATTCGTTTGAGGCGCGATTTCAGTTATAATGACGGGGGTGTGCGCCGGGCGGTCTCATCCTTATGGGTGCGGCGAAAAGGCTGTGTTACGGCGGCTGAGCATCTGCTAATATATGAGTTGCGCAGGATCTGCACATTACCCCGCAGGTGCCTGGGCGGCAGGACTTGGTTGCGGGATTCTTTCAGCCGCGCAGCCAATGCCGGTGGTCCCGAAACCGGCATTGGCTGTCCTGAATTCCCGCCTTCGATGGTGGCCCTCCGATGATCCTGACGCCGGGCACGTTGCGCCGGCGTCTTTTTTGAGCCCGCCGACGTCCGGCGGAAGCATCCCTCAGAGGCCAATTTTTGTGTTTGCGCCCTTAAGTTGGGCACAAAATATCCTTTTTTATGTGTCTCTGTTCAGTTTCAATTTGGGGTTGCTGGTTGCGTTTTGATGCAGGCGCGATAACATGCTTTTAACAAAATAAGTCGATGTTATGCGGCGCGGGCAAAGGGCACAACCAATGTCGATAAACTTCGTAATTCGTTTTGCGTATGCGGCTTTCCTAGTCAGTAGCCTTACCGCGTGTCTTGGCGGGTTCGGGGGAAGTGACAGCGGGGAGGACATCGCGCCGTCCATGAAGCAGCTTTCCGCCGACGCGCAGATACTCCTTGCCACCAAGGGCATGCGCGCGGAGGCGCCGGTCTACATCCGCATCTTCAAGGAAGAAAACGAGCTTGAGGTGTGGAAGCAGAAGGACGACGGCCGCTTCGAGCTGTTCAAAACCTATCCCATCTGCGCCTGGTCCGGCACGCTCGGCCCCAAGGTGAAGCAGGGCGATAAGCAGGCGCCCGAGGGCTTCTATACCATCCGTCCCGGCCAGCTCAATCCGATGAGCATGTATCACCTGGCCTTCAACCTCGGCTTTCCCAACGATTTCGACCGCGCCAACGGCCATACAGGGTCGGCGCTCATGGTTCACGGCAATTGCAAATCCGCCGGCTGCTATGCCATGACCGATGCGTATATCGAGGAAATATACAGCCTGGCCCGCGAGGCATTCAAAGGTGGCCAGAAGGAATTTGCCGTCAACGCCTTCCCGTTCCGTATGACGGAAGACGACATGCGCCGGCATCAGGGCAGCGAGTGGTATACGTTCTGGACATCCCTGAAGCAGGGCTACGATTCCTTTGAATTCTATCGCGTGCCGCCCAAGGTGGCCGTCTGTTCGCGGCAGTATCTGGTGAACGCCAGCTTCATGGGCGTCGAGGCGAAGCCCGATCCGGCCGGCCAGTGCCCGGCGTACCAGATCGTTGCGCCCGATATCACCCCAGGCACTATGATGGCGTCGCGTCCGGCGGCAACGCAGGTGGCGTTCCAGGGCCGCCAGAGTGCGCCGGCCGTGGCCGCTGCGCCGCAGGAACAGGCAGCGTTTGCTCAGGCGTCCGCGCCAGTGCAAACCGAAATGCCGGCTCCAGCTTATGCGCGGCCCGCGCCTGCGGTGCGCACGGCATCGGCTGGCGGCACGCCTCCGCGGGCCATCGGTACGGCGGCTGTGCACCGGGTTGCGCCGCCGGCCAATGCGGGCGGTTCCGTGCCCGAACAGGGTGAAGCCCCCGTGTTGGCGGCGCCGCCAGTGCTGGCTGCTGCTGCGGCGGCTGCGTCGCCCGCCGTCCACCAGGACCGCAGCGATACGCCTGTAGTTCAGGAGGCCCCGGCCGTGGCTGTGGCCGCCAATGGTGAGCAGACCATCCGGCGCAGCGGCAAGGGCGATATGCTGCCCGCCCCGGCCGCGACTGGCCTGGGTTACGCACCGCAGGCCGGGCAGTAGTCCGGCCGCGCCTCCGCCGCGTTTTTCATGATATGGATGGACTTTGACGGCGCTGGAACGCTCGCGCGGAACGGTTGAATCCGGCTCTCCGTGAGGCAGCGCATCCAGCGAGATCTTGTGAGTGAGGGGATATGTCTGCTGAGGGGAAGCGTGCTCCGGGCGAAGGGGCGAAACCGCAGCGGTTCCCGCGTTACGGCGGCATCCTGCTGATTGCCGCCGCCGTGCTGGCTGGCATCGTGTCCGAGACGCAGTATGAGTTCCTTTCCATGGCCCGCGAATATGCGCATCTCACCTGGCGCAATTTCGACCGCCGCGCCAAGATTGCCACGGGCCAAACGCTAACCGGCACGCCGGACCTGGAGCGCCGTGCCGAGCGTCTGCGTGAGCTTGGATTGACCATCGGCGCCCCGGTTTTCATCCGCATTTTCAAGGAAGACCACGAGCTGGAGCTGTGGATGAAGAAGGGCGATAGCTTCACGCTGTTCGCCACCTATCCGGTTTGCACCTTCTCCGGCGGGCTGGGGCCGAAGCTCGTCGAGGGCGACCGGCAGGCGCCGGAAGGCTTCTATACTGTGGGGCGCGGTCAGATGAACGCCCAGAGCAAGTTCCGCAGGTCCTTCAATCTCGGCTATCCCAACGTTTTCGACGCGGCTCACGGGCGTACCGGATCGGCGCTGATGGTGCATGGCCGCTGTTCGTCCATCGGCTGCTACGCCATGACCGACCCGGCCATCGACGAGATCTGGGCCTTGACGGACGCGGCGCTGAACGGCGGGCAGGAGCGGTTCTCGGTGCAGGTTTTTCCGTTCCGCATGACCAGCCTGCGCCTGCGGATGCATGGCGGAAATCCGTGGATGCCGTTCTGGATGGACCTGAAACAGGGCCACGACTTGTTTGACGCAAGTCACGTTCCGCCGCGTGCGGGTGTCTGCCGGGGCCGGTATGTGGCGGAGCCGGGCGAGGCGGGGAACAAGGGCGACGCTTTGGTGCGGACGCAATGCCTGTCCGCCAGTTCGCGGTAGTTTCCGCCCGGATCTGATGGGATCGTATGCGGCGTGGCGGCCCCCAAAATACAAACGCCAGCCTCTTGGCGGAGGCTGGCGTAAAAGTTGTGCGCGGCTTCCTGCCTTACTCGGCCGCCTCCCGGAACGTCATCGGGCGCGGCGTCAGCCGCTGGCGCACCAGATCAATGTGCCCGCGCAGGTCGTATAGCTGATCCGACAGGTAAAGCGGCATGCGGATCTTGGCAACCGCGGCTTCGATGCGGTCCAGTTGCGCCAGCTTCTCCGCCAGATGATCATGCGTCGGCGAGTTGTCGATGGAGTTCTCCAGCGTCTTGAGCTGGCGGTACCAGCGAAGCAGGCGCCGGCGCATGCTCCAGTTGTATGCCATCGGCAGCAGCCGCATCAGAGGCAGCAGGATACTGAGCACAGGGATCAGCAACAGCAGCGTCTTGGTGCCGTGTTCGTGGGCGAAGGCGGCGGGCCAGAAGGGCAGGCCGAGTTGCTTGTCCAGCAGGGCGACGCCGCGCAGCAGTGCCGGCAGTTCGTTGCTCTTATAAATAAGAGCTGCCTCGGTCGCCAATTCGAACTCGGGATCGGCGCCGCTGGGGAACTGGCCCGGCTGATAGAACAGGATCGGATCGCCGTGCTTGTCGAAACCCGATTTCGGATTGTGGATCACCGCATAGGTGAGCAGCGCGACCAGCGAGCTGGGCATTTCCTTGCGGACCACCAGCGCGGCCGACGTGGTGAGCAGCGTGATGTCGCTGCTGGGCGTCTCGGGATTGAACTCGACGGCGCCGCGGCGCAGGATCACCTTGGTCAGCGCCGGGAAGCGGGTGGTGTAACCGTCGGCATGCTCGGCGAAATCCATCAATTGAATCTGCGGGTTGCGCAGCAGTTTCTGGATTTTATCGGAGTCCGCCGGCAGCACCATCATTGCCGCGTCCACCTTGCCGGAGATCAGCGGCTCGGCGTCGTCGGGCAGATCCTCGTCGATGAAATAGGTATTGCCCTTTTCGTTGGGCTTCTCGCCGGGTTTATCGTTGATCTTTTCGACGCCGTTGGATTTCAGCAGCGCCCGCAGCGTGCCGCGTCCGCCACTTTTCCTGGTGCCGAGCATCAGTTTTTTCGATTTCAGCTCGCTGAGCGTCTTGACCGGCTGGCCAGCCTTGGTGAACACCCAGACCGGTTCATAGAACAGCCGCCCGATGGAGCGCAGGTGTTCGACCTGATATTGGTGCCATTTTTGGCCGCGCTCGGAGCTGAGGCGTCCGCGCATGCTGGCGGAAAAGCCGCCCTTGACGAAACCGGCCTCGACATCAGCCGTGGTTTCGTCGAAATTTTTCATATCCAGTTCGGTTTTGAACTTGGAGAGCATGCCCTTGATGACGTCGAAGGCCTCCACCTTGTCGCGCAGATCGACCTCGACGCCGAAGCGCTCCAGCTCTTTCTTATAGGTGAGCGCCAGCTCGTGATAGCGGCCCTCGGCGCCGCCCGTGGCAATGACGATTTTTCCCGCGGGGCCGGGTTTTAAATAGATGATGGCAGCCCAGGCGGCCGCGACTAAAACCACGAGAATCAGTAGAGTTTGCAGAATAAAATTGCGCACCTGACGCCTCAAAATGGGGTCCATTATCATACTCCCGCGACGTTATAAACGCCGGGAGTGGCACTACAATTCGTCCAAATTTTGGTACCTGTTGCGAGGAAACATGGCCTGGTGGCGTAACTATGACACTGGAGTGCCACAGTTGGCCACACACCGGGCAGGTGTTTCATCCTTGGCGGAGGGCATCGCGTGTGCAGCCTTTCATTGTTCTTGTTCCTCTGGGCCGAGGCGTTATGAGACTGAATGACACACATGAACTTTAGCCATCCCGGCTGTGTGCCGGAAGGGGACAATGCTGGGATCAAGCGAACGTGATGCGTGAAGGCGGCAGGCAACTGCATGCACGCGCCAGTTGACCATCGCGGTTGAAAGGGAAAAGGCATGCACGACGTGACAGTCGTATTCGATCTCGACGGCACGCTGGCCGACACGTCGCCCGATCTGACCGGCGCGCTGCAAGCGGTGCTCGCGGGGATGGGGCTGCCGCCGGTGGATGCTGCGTTCGCCAGGCCGCTGGCGGGCCGGGGCGCGCGCGTCATGATCGGGTCGGCGTTGCAGGCGCTGGGTGAGGCGCCGCCCGGTCCAGAGGATATGCAGCACCATATCGCTGATTTCATTGAGTATTATCGCGCCCATATCGCGGTGGGCAGCCGTGCTTTTCCCGGCTGTGAAGCTGAGCTGATCCGGCTGGCGGCGCGCGGCGCGCGGCTGGCGGTGTGCACCAATAAGCGCGAGGATCTGGCAGTGCTGCTGCTCAGCGAATTGGGGCTGGCCCGGCATTTCCAGGCGGTCCTGGGCGGCGATAGTCTGGCTGTATGCAAGCCGGACCCGGCCCATGTGCTGGGCGCCATCGCGGCGGCCGGCGGTTCGCCGTCGCGTGCAGTGATGGTGGGGGACAGCATCGCCGATGTGGATGCCGCGCGGGCGGCCGAGGTGCCGGTGATCGCGGTTTCGTTCGGTTTTTCCGATGTGCCCGCCGGGATGCTCGGCGCGGATCTGGTTATTCATCATTACGGGCAATTGCATGCTGCGGTCGAGGCTTTGCTGCGCGGCGGCTAAGGGGCGCCGGCCGCGAGGGAAAGTCCGGCAGAGCGGTTGCATTTTCTTAAATTAGAACAATATTTCCTCGGCCCTGGGTGGCTTTTTACGTCAACATCAGTGTTGAAATCTGCCGCCGTTCTGAATTAAGCTCGCACTACGAATGGACCGGCGCGATCTGCCACGACACCACGAAATCCCCGCCCGGTCAAAGGGAGCGAATCATGAATCGCCGGGAACTTTTCACCGCTGCCGCTGGTGCGGCCGCATTGATGACTGCCACGGGCGCCGTCCACGCCGCTGAAGACCACTCCGGTCACACCGCCGCTGCCGCCGGCGCCGGCGCCACTCCCAATGCCAAGCTGGTTGCCGCTGCGGCCGCCTGCGGTCTGACCGGACAGGTCTGCCTGAGCCATTGCCTGAATTTGATCGCCGCTGGCGACACTTCGCTGGCGTCCTGTGCTAAGAGTGTCTATCAGACGATGGCGGCCTGCGACGCCCTGGCCCGGCTGGCGGCGGCTGGTTCCCCGCATCTGGCGGCCTACGCCAAGGTCTGCGAGTCCATTTGCAGCGATTGCGAAAAAGAGTGCCGCAAGCACGAGAAGCATCACGCTGAATGCAAGGCATGCGCCGAAAGCTGCGCTTCTTGCATTGAGGAATGCAAGAAGGTCACCGCCTGATACCTGCTGTGCAGTGATCGCAAGGCTTGTCTGGCTGATTGTATTTGCCATGGCGGCGCACATGCGCAGTGTGCGCGCCATGGGATATCGCGTGGCGGTAGAGATCTCCGCCGCGAGTTTCAACTTGCGCTTGATCCAGCCGGGTGTCAGAATTAACTAATATACGAGCGATGTCACAGGTGAGCGTTTTTCGAGCATGACAGTGAGAGCGCAGAGCGGCTGGCGGCGTGCGGTTGCACGGGTTGCCATTCTGGGGCTGGTTTTCCAGGCCCTGCTCGGCGCGTTCATGCTACCGATGTCTTCCGCCGCGACTTCCACCGCCGCCTCGATAGCCTGGAACAACGCCATTTGCGTGTCGATGGGCATCAAGCAGGCGGCTGACGGCGCCAGCGAGACGGTGCCGGGCAGCGATCAGCCAGCCGGTGAGGCCTGCAACGTTTGCGCGGTGCTCGCGCTCTCCGGCCTTGCGCTAGTGCCGGCGTTCCAGCCGCTGCCGCTAGACCTTCCAGCGCCATCCGCCGCGCAGCCCGGTGCTGACCAGCGCCCGCCCTGCGCGACTATCCTTGCCCGGCATAGCCGCGGTCCTCCCCCCCAAGCCTGACCAACGCCGGCGGGTTTCCCGCGTTCGCTGGACGGTCATTCCGTCCGGCACGCCGCCCCGCCTCTGGCGTGTTGTGCCTGGAGAACCGGTGCGGCCCCAAATTCCGGCTGCCGGTTCCGCCAATCCAACGGCTTCTCCCTGATTTCCGGGAGTTTTTTTCCCGAACCGGGAAGACCTGCCCGCGGAACTCATCCGAGTGCAACACGGCCGCCCGCCGCCTCGCGCCTGCTGGCGCCGGCATGGCATTTTCACCGTTTTGCCAAGGTCAAGGATATGACAATCTGCCTACGCTGCGATAGCTGCCCCGTCCGGGAGCACGGCATTTGCTCGACGCTCAACCGTGAGCAACTGCTCGCCTTCAGCGCCATCTCCCGCGGAAAATTCGTCGGGCCGGCCAGTCCATCTTCCGCCAGGGCGATGAAACACAATTCTACGCCATCATCGTTTCCGGCGCGGTCAAGCTGACCAAGACCCATTCCAACGGCCAGCAGAGCATCATCGGCCTGCTGTTCGCCTCCGATTTCGCCGGGCGGGTTTTCAAGCCGGAGCATACCTATTCCGCCGAAGCGGCGACGGATGTGCGCATCTGCCAGTTTCCCCGCGAGGGCTTCCAGCGGCTGCTGGACATCGTGCCCGGCCTTGAGCGCAAACTGTTCGAGGCAGCGTCGAACCAGCTCGATGCCTGCCGCGACTGGGCGATGCTGCTGCGCCAGCCCCAGGCCGTTCAAAGGGTTGCCGGCTTCCTCCACTTCATGGCGATGCATGCGGCGCCCGCCCTCCGCGGCAAAACCGGCGCCGCCAGCCGCGCCCGTTTCCAGTTGCCGCTGGCCCGGCGGGAAATCGCGGACTTCCTCGGTGTGAGCAAGGAGACCGTCAGCCGCCAGATGACCATCATGAGGGCATTATCGGTCATCGACCTGATTTCCCGGCGCGATGTAGCCGTCCGCGATCTGGACATGCTGGCCGGACTGGCGGCCAATGGAACCGGCGGGGATGATGCCGGTTGCGGAAGGGCCGAGGTTCGGGAGCCCGCCGCCGCCTGCCAGGGCTATCACTGAGCCGGTTAATGACGCGCCCCGCGCGGAGCAGAAAGCTTCGCGCAATGTTTCTGTGTTGCAATCGCCTTCTCGCACCAGCCGGTCTGGCGCGGGCGCGATCGCATGCTCCAGCGATGCGGTGGAAATTCCAATCACTGAGCGGGGAAACATGGCGGAGCCGAAAACACTCGCGATCCTGGTGGTCGAGGACCGGCCGTTGATGCTCAAGATCGAGCGCCGGATGCTGAAGGAGCTGGCTTATTTCGATGTGGACGAGGCCGTGAATGGCCGCGACGCGCTGGAAAAGCTGAAGGTCAGGGACTATGACCTCATCCTGTCCGACTGGAACATGGATGACCTGTCCGGCTTCGATCTTTTGCAGGCCGTCCGCGGAGGGAACACACATCCCGACGTGCCGTTCATCCTGGTGACGGCCGAGGCCAAGCCGGAAAACGTGCTGGCGGCGAGGGCTGCCGGCGCGGACGGCTATCTCATCAAGCCGTTCGAGGTGGGGCTGCTGCGCCAGACGATTGATAACGTGCTGGCGGAGCGGGCGCGTCAGGCGGGGCCGTCCACGCCCTGAAAATTACCGGGCGCTGTCCGGCATATAGCGGTAATGACCGGTGATTTCGAACGCGAACAGCGTGTCCTCGATCTGCGCTCCCGCGCCGATATTGTGGACAATCAGCGGCCGTCCGCCGCTTTGCCGGCCGGAAACCAGCCCGATATGCGGCCGCCCATCCTGGAGCCGCCAAGCGACGATGTCCCCAGGCTTGTAATCGCCCGCCTCCTTTGAGACGGGCAGCTTGCCGCCATGGCGCGTGAAGAATACGGCCAGGTTCAGCACCCGCCGGTGGTCGATATTGGAATCGGGCCGCGATAGGCCCCAGGCGCGCGGGTAGGCGCCGAAGGTCCGCCGCATGTCCTGATTGACCAGCAACTGCAAATCCACCCCGATAGCGCGGTAGGCGCGGATGATGACGTCCGTGCACACGCCGCGTTCGCGCGAAACGTCGCCGCCGGGGAACGGAATGGCGGTGTAGGCGGCGTCATAATACAGTGTCGTGCCGACCTGCTCATAGGCGTTTTGCAGCATGCGCCGGGTTGGCTCGGGCAGATCCTGCGCGAAAACCGGCATTGGTGCGATGATAAGCAGTGCGAGGAGAAATCGGAACATTGCGGCGGGTGCTCACGCGGCTGGATTGATCGTATCTGCCAGCGATTACAGGAAAGGTTGGCCCAGTTAAGGCGCGCCGGCCATGACCGCCGCAGCTCTGGCGGGGGCTGTTTGGGGGGCTCCATGTCCGGCGGCCTTGCAGCCAATCCGGCAAGCGGGCGCGAATCTGCGCAAAAATATTCTATTAGACCGCCCAATATTCCGCCGATCACGAAAATTTCATCTCAGGATTGCAGGTGTGGGTGAGGCTGCCACCCGAAGTTATTGTTTGAAGTACAATTTCATGCCCCCTGTGGCTAAACGGCACCGCCTCCCGCCAGGGTTCCGCTTGCTCAAAAACGGCAAATG
The DNA here is from genome assembly GCA_963827885.1 of uncultured Alphaproteobacteria bacterium. Taxonomy (GTDB): domain Bacteria; phylum Pseudomonadota; class Alphaproteobacteria; order Rhizobiales; family Rhodomicrobiaceae; genus CAWHDD01. The sequence continues at coordinate 573,801 of CAWHDD010000004.1, forward strand.
AAGGATAATATGGCATCGGACGGACTATCGGACGTGGTGGAATTCGTAACGTTGCACTAGTTGCCCTTGCAGCACTGGTTGAGCGCGGACTAGCTTTCCCCGATATTCGAAGTGCCTACCGACTGGATCAATATGGGCCGGCGCTAACCACGCCTGTTCTCAACGAAGGCGGGCGATGCTGTAGCGTTGCCGGTGTCCATATTGTTTTGTTGTTGGGGAAGTGGAGATATTCTCAGATGCGCCAGAGCGGCACAGTGAAATTTTTCAATCAGTCGAAGGGTTTCGGGTTTATTACACCTGACGAGGGCGGCAAGGACGTGTTCGTGCACATTTCCGCCGTTGAGCGGTCGGGTGTACCGATGCTCGACGAAGGTATGCGGCTTTCGTTCGAAACTCAGCCCGATCCGCGCGGCAAGGGGCCGAAAGCGGTCAACCTGGAACTCAGCGAATAAATCTGCTCCGGTTTTATGAACAAGCCTGACACGCCCGGTGTGGGCGTGTTGTCTTTGCGGCGCCTGAACCGGCGTGCGTTCGCCCGAGGGGCTCGGGGGAAAAGGTGCTGTTCGCGAAAAACGCGTCCCCGGTTCAGGGCTTCAACGCCGCTGTATGAGCGGTTTTCCGGCAGAATTGGTGTTCCGCCAGGGCAGGCTTTGCGCCTGTCTCATACGTCCATCGCGGCTGACCACCGGCCGGTTGGAACCGCCTCCCATCATGATGATTTGAGCGGCCATGGCGGCAAACCGGCCCCGCGGCATGCCGTCCTGCGTCATTTTGGGGCAATAATCCTCACTTAGTGACTGAAATGCCATAGTCATTACAGGGCGCCGGCTGCATTATCCCCCCAATTCAACGAATCGACACATCAGGAGGTTTCCCTTGCTGACGATGCGGCTTTTTCTATTGGGTGCGGCGGTTATTCTGCTGGCCCCGGCGCCGGCCAAGGCCGCCGAATGTACCAATATGGGGTTCTCGGTCAACGATTACGGCAAGGATGGCCCGGCGCGCGACGCCCAGTCGCTGCTGGACAAACACATCAAGACCGAGCTGGATAAAAAGGGGATCAAGGGCTATCGCACCGGCCCTAAATCGGTGAGCTGCAAGCTGTTTCTCGATTTCGGGTTTTTCGACGAATACACCTGCACGGCGCGGGCCGAGGTGTGCTGGGGCGACGGTCCGGTCACCAGACGCATCGCCGCGCCGTCTCCCGATGGGACACAGAAGGCTCCCAAACGTGCCGCGGCTCCCAGGCCCAAGCCGGTTCAATAGCGCGCCTTGGGACACGCCCCAAATATTCGTTTGGGGTAAAGCGAGCGGGCACTTTCATTTATGGGCGGATCGCTCTATATTGATGGTGCCAGCTTGCTGGCTATGGAGATAAACGGACGTTGTAATAAACCTATCGGACCCGGGGGCGGTACCCGGCGCCTCCACCACATACAGCCGCAACAGCCTGGGGCTGCATCTGCTGGGGGCGAAATAGGATCGACGAGGGCGTAAAGAGCGAGCTTTCTCCCGGCATGGTACCACCGATCCGGGCCATAATTGTAGTTGCCAATGACAACTATGCTGAGGCACGTCTTGCTGCGTAATGCGGCTGACAAGCTTCGAATCGAAGTCCTGAGGGCTTAAGCAGCTTTCAGGCGCGGCTTGGAGGGCGCCGGGCAACAGAAGCCCTCCACTGACTTTCTCCGTAAGCGGCAGGGAGGGGTCAGGTTTGGGATCATTCAACGCCTCCATCGGGTACATGTCCGACGACAAGATACAATATGATATCTTGGCTCTCGACGCGATGCGTGGAGTCATCAGAACCGTTCTTCAGCGGGTGCAGCGTCGCGGCCTGCCGGGGGACCATCATTTTTTCATCGCCTTCGCCACGCGCGCTCCCGGCGTGCTGCTTTCCAAGCGGCTGAAAGAGCGGTACCCCGAAGAGATGACCGTCGTCATGCAGCACCAGTTCTGGGATCTGCAGGTGACGGAAGACCGTTTCGAGGTGAAGCTGTCCTTCAACAACGTGCCGGAGCGGCTGGTCATTCCATTTTCGGCCATCCGCCGGTTCCACGACCCGAGTGTCGATTTCGGCTTCAACTTGCAGATGTTCGATCCGGCAGCCGCGGCCCATGTGCCGTCTGGCGGGCGCGGCAGCACCAATGAAAATGCCGGGCGGCATGCTCCGGTGACGCCCGTGCTTGCCGATCCGCTGCCGCACGTTAAGGAACTGCCCCGCGAGGTGGCCGCCGCCGTCAAGGACACTTCCATCGCCGTGCCGGTTGGGCCAGAGCAGGAGAACCTGCCCGAGGACGCCAAAAAGGGCGCGGAAATCGTCAAACTCGACAGCTTCCGCAAGAAATAGCGCTTCCGCACGGCCGGTCTCCAGCAGGACCGGCCGCACCAGATCTTCCCGTTCCGGCCCAGCCGTGATATTTGCGCCATTAAGCTGCGCTTAAGGTGGCGCGTCCGCGCGCGCTTCACGGCCCGCAGTTTTGCGCAATCTGTTTTGGTAAATCTTTTTCAACGAGACATCATGACCAGCACCCGCACCGAATACGACACTTTTGGTCCCGTCGAAGTCCCCGATGAGCATTATTGGGGCGCGCAGACGCAGCGCAGCCTGGGCAATTTCAAGATCGGCGGCGAGCGTATGCCGGTGCCGCTGGTGCACGCGCTTGGCGTCGTCAAGAAATGCGCCAGCCTTACGAATATGGCGCTGGGCCAGCTTGACGAGCGCATCGGCAATGCCGTTGTCGCGGCGGCGCAGGAGGTAATCGACGGCAAGCTGGACGGCGAATTCCCGCTGGTGGTCTGGCAGACGGGCTCCGGCACGCAGACGAACATGAATGCCAACGAGGTCATCGCCAACCGCGCCATCGAGCTTTGGGCGGCAAGCGCGGTCGAAAAGGCCGTCGTTCACCCGAACGACCACGTGAACCGGGCGCAATCCTCGAACGATACGCTTCCCGACCGCGATGCACATCGCCGCGGGTGTCGAGATCAATCGGCTGCTGCTGCCTGCGCTCGACCATCTCGCCAAGGCGCTGGAAGCCAAATCGGCGGCGTGGAGCGGCATCGTCAAAATCGGCCGCACGCATTTGCAGGACGCGGTGCCTGTGACGCTCGGCCAGGAATTCTCCGGCTACGCGGCGCAGGTGCGGCTCGGCATCGAGCGCGTGAAGGCGGTGCTGCCGCGCATCTATCCGCTGGCGCAGGGCGGTACGGCGGTCGGCACGGGCATCAACTGCCCCGCCGGGTTCGCCGAAGGCTTCGCCGCAGCGCGTCGCCACGGAAACCGGCCTGCCGTTCGTGACCGCCGCCAACAAATTCGAGGCGCTGGCCGCCAACGACGCCATCGTGGAGGCGTCCGGCGCGCTGAACGTGCTGGCGGTGAGCCTGTTCAAGATCGCCAGCGACATCCGCCTGCTGGGCTCCGGCCCGCGCTCCGGCCTGGCGCGAATTGTCGCTGCCCGAGAACGAACCCGGCTCGTCGATCATGCCGGGCAAGGTCAACCCGACCCAGTGCGAGGCCCTGACGATGGTGTGCTGCCAGGTCATGGGCAACCACACCACCATCACCGTGGCCGGCAGCCAGGGGCATTTCGAGCTGAACGTTTTCAAGCCGGTGATGATCTACAACCTGCTGCAATCCGTGCGGCTTATCGGCCGACGCCTGCGTCAGTTTCACGGACAACTGCGTCGGCGGGCATCGAGCCGAACCGCACGCGCATCAGCGATCTGCTGGAACGCTCGCTGATGCTGGTGACGGCTCTGGCGCCGAAGATCGGCTACGACAAGGCCGCCGAAATCGCCAAGACCGCGCATAAAAATGGTACCACGCTGCGCGAGGAGGCTTTGCGGCTGGGCTACGTCAGCGAGGCCGAATTCAACACCCTGATGCGGCCGGAAACCATGGTCGGCAGCGGAGCCTGAGGGCGCAATGGGCGGTGCGGGGCGCTTGCTGGATACTAAGGAGCCGCCGGCCGCCGGGACCCGCTTAGGCCCGGACGCTGGCGGCAAGCCGGTCAAGCGTTCGCTGACCATCGCCGGGCACCGCACCTCGATTTCGCTGGAGGAGGCGTTCTGGGTGGCGCTGCGCGACGTCGCACGCGCCAAGGGCAAGCTGGTTCCCGCGCTGATTTTCGAAATCGACGCCGCGCGAGGGCGCACCAATCTGTCGAGCGCCATCCGCGTGTTCCTGCTGGAACATTTCCGGGCGGCGGGCAGTCATTAAGCCCCCGCACCCGGCCGCCTGACATATGAATCCGCAGCAGCATGCGTCACCGTTGCGCTTGCCCGCGCCCATACACGCCCGTCATACTTGTATCCACTCCACACCTGAGTGGACCTCCAGACAAGGCGGTGCCATGGGTTTCCTAGCCGATGAACTCCGTCGTAGATGGCGCCTGCTGCCAAAGCTGCTGCGCTTTCTGGCGGTCCACTGCGCCATTGGCATCCTGGTTGGCTGGAGCCTGCTGGCGGCGCTGATTGCCACCGATGTGGGGGGGCTGCGGGGGCTGATCGGCGATTCGTCCAACCCCTTCGTGCCGCTGGTGCTGCTGGCGGCGGGCTTCGGCATTACCTTCGGTAGCGCGGCCATGGGCAGCGCGGTGATGATGCTGCCGTACAATGACGACGAGCCCTGATGGGGGCGCGGCGAAAACCGTGCTGGCGATCTTGGGCGCTCTCAGGTAAAAAAGGCATGCGCCAATTGCCGTTGCTCTTGATCCGGCGCGCCGTTCCTCTGGCCCCTCATTGAAGCGAACCCGCCCATGACCGACTTTACCTCGCTGCGTGAAACCATGGTTGCGTCCCAGATCCGCCCGAACCGGGTCACCAGCACCCGGCTTCTCGCCGTGCTTCTGACCACGCCGCGTGAGGTCTATCTGCCGGCGGAACTCCAGCCGCTCGCTTATGTCGGGCAGGATATTCCGCTGTCCGGCGCTTTTCAGGAGGCCGAGGGGCGCTTTCTCCTGTCGCCCATGGTTTTTGCCTGGCTGGTTCAGGCGGCGGGGTTGAAGCCGGCGGACCGCGTTCTCGATCTGGGTTCCGCCACGGGATATTCGGCGGCGGTGCTGGCGGGGCTTGCGGCGCGTGTTACGGCGGTTGAGGAAAATCCGGTCCTGGCGGCATTCGCTCAGAAGACGCTGACGAAGCAGGGGCTGGCCAATGTGTCCTTTGTGACCGGCCCGCTGACCGCCGGCGCGGCCCAGGACGCTCCCTTCGATGTCATCGTCGTGAACGGCTCCATCGCAGATATTCCGGCGGAACTGGCCGGGCAGCTTGCCGAGGGCGGGCGTCTCGTCGCGGTGATCGGCAGGGGGGCGGGCAGCAAGCTGTGCCTGTGCGAGAAGAGTGGCGGCGTGATCCGGCGCCGGGACGCCGAGGATGCAGGCGCGCCCTGTCTGCCAGGCTTCGAGGAAAAGCCGGCCTTCGTCTTCTGACCACGCGGCATTTGCCGTTCACATCCCTCAAGATGAGGGAATCACTTCTCCGCCGCCACGCCTGCCTTGAACAAAGAACTGATGAGCACCGTCCGCCTGGGAGGGGCGGAAGATGCTCTCGAAGTGATTCCCCGCCGTCACGCATCCGGTAAACATGCGGTGCCTGCGGTTTTCCACTGTTGATTCGGGAATGTTGCCGGTGATACGCGGCAAAACTGCAACGGCTGGGGGAAAAAGGGACAGGAACACAGGGGAGAATTAGCGCGCCCCCCTTTTTCTGATGGCCTAGCACCGTTAAGTTTCACAACAGCATTGTAAGGCGTTTGCACGAAGGGAGTGTGAGTTGCTCCCAGGCGGCCAGCGGCCGTTGACGCAAAGCAGGATTTGAGGTTCGGCGGATGACGGCTTTTGCATGCGACACGAGGCGAGGCGCGAAGGGTGGCGTGCTTCTCGCGATTATCATGGCGGCGGCACCGCTGTTTCACGCGCCGGCGGCGCACGCGGAAATCCATCAAGGAGGCGCTGACCTCCGCCTATTTGTTCAATCCAACCCTGAAGGCCGCCCGCTCCGGCGTGCGCGCGACCGACGAAAACGTGCCGCTGGCGCGATCGAATTTCCGGCCTACCGTCAACGGAACTATCACCGGCGGGTATGAGGACAGCTCGACATCTCCCGGCTCGGCGTCGTCCGGCCGCAACTACCCGAAGACCTACTCCGTGAATTTGAAGCAGCCGGTGTTCCGGGGCTTCCGTTCCATCAACGCTGTCAGCGGCGCAGAAGCCTCCGTGGAATCCGCGCGCGAGAATTTGCGCTACACGGAGTCGACCGTGTTCCTTCAGGCGGCGACCGCGTATGTGAACGTCTTTCGCGATATGACCATTCTCAAGGTCTTCCAATACAATCAGAAGGTTCTTGAGCAGCAGTTGCGTGCGGCACAGGACCGTTTCCGGGTTGGCGAGGTCACGAAGACCGATGTCGCGCAGGCCCAGGCGGCGGTGAGCGGCGCCATTTCGCAGGTCAACATCGCGCGCCAGAACCTGGATTCCAACCGCGCCGCCTACCAGCAGTTCATCGGCAACGCGCCCATGGGCGTGACCGACCCTGGCATTCCCGCCGCGCTGATGCCGCGGAGCCTGGAAGAGGCGCTGAAGATCGCCGGCGCGGAAAATCCGCAGGTCCTCGCCGCCATTTTCCAGGAGCGCGCCCAGGAATATCAGGTGAAGCAGATCAGCGGCCAGCTCCTGCCCGAGGTCAACCTCCAGGCCACCTATACCCATGGCACCTCGCCCGCCGTTGGCGTGCAGCGCTCGGATGACGCCACGGTGATGGGCGTCGTCACCATGCCGCTTTACGAAGGCGGCGCGGTTTCGGCCCAGATCCGGCAGGCCAAGGAGATGCAATCGCAGTTGCGCCAGCAAATCGACGTCATGCGCGAGCAGGTCCGTGCTTCGGTTGCCACGGCGTGGGCGAATTACACCAACGGCAAGGCCTCGATCAAGTCGGCGCAGGCGCAGGTGGACGCTAACCGCATCGCCTTGCAGGGAGTGATGGACGAGGAAAAGGTTGGCCAGCGCACGCTTCTCGACACGCTGAATGCGCGCAATGTGTTGCAGCAATCGGAAGTGACGCTTCAGACCGCCAAGCACGATCTGGTGGTCGGCGCTTACGCGGTCGTTGCCTCCATCGGGCGGTTGAGCGCGGCCGAACTCAACCTGCAAGTGTCTGTGTATGACCCGACTCAACACTATCGCGGCGTCAAGGATCAGTGGTACGGTTGGCAAACTTCGGTGGAATCGCGCGAAGATCCAGTCGTGGCGCCGATTACCGATCCGGGCGTGACGCCGGGTCAGCAGGACGGCGATGGTCCGGCTTTCAGCCGGGACTGAGATTGGCGGGCGGTTCACCGTGACATGCATGAGGGGGGCGCGTTCTAGTATCCCGCCGCGGATTTGTAGCGGGATACCAGGGATTTTGCTGGGTCAGCCATACCTGACCGGACAGCCGCACCAGATCGAGACCGGCTTTCCATCACTATCGGGAGCCATAACCATCAGGGACAGTGGCGCCAGTTACTGGCGGGACCGCCTATGACAGACATGAACACGGCTCATGACGACAGCATGGAAGAGATTCTTGCTTCCATTCGCAGGATCATCGCGGATGACGGTCCCGTGAAAGCGGCGCCAGGCACCAATGGCGCGGCCCATCAGGGCGAGCCCCCGAAAACCGCGGGCCACGCCCCTGTGTGGCGCCGTGAGCCCGGCTTTGGCTCGCCTCAAGCTGAGCCATTCGCCGCCGCTCCCGCGCCTCGCGTGGCGCCGGAGGTTGAGGATTTGGAGATTCTCGACCTCAGCGAAGACTTTCTGGTGGCCGAGGAAGAGGTCACCATCCAGTACACGGGGTTTGCCGAACCGGCGGCTCCGCTGGAGGGAATGCCGTCCGGCGAGCCCCTGGAGACTGACCATCACCAGGAACCGCCGGCTGCCAAGTGGCGGCTGTGGGACGGACAGGCCCCAATCCGGCCTGCCGCGCCCGAGCCAGTTGCCGCCGCGCCCGAGGCGTTAGCGCCTGAACCGGCGGCTGCTGCGCTGGAAGCGGAACAGGAACCCGTTACAGAGCTGCGCGAACCGGAGCCGGAGTTTGAGGTTCCCCGCCGTCCGCCGCCGCGGCCATTCCGGCCGGACCGGAGCCGTTTATCCCGGTGATGGCGCCATTCGTGACGCAAGCGCCGGTACCCGCGGAGAGCGCATTGGAATCGCAACTCCCGGATGAGGCTTTTTCCGCCGCCGGTTATGGCGAACATCCAGCCTCCATGCAGGCGGTGCAGGAACATCCCGTCCCCGAGCGTCATGCTCCCGAACGTCCGGCGCCCGAGCGGCCGCAGTCGCGCCCGGTCTGGTCGCGCCGTGCCGCGGAGAAGGACGGAGCCGCCGAACCGGAACCCCGGAGCCGCGCGGCACAGCCGGGAGTTCGCGAACCCGCCAAGGCCGAGGCGTCGAAGCAGCCTCAGCCCGAAGCCCGGCCGCCTGTTCAGGCCGCTGAGCCGAAACCGGTGGAGCGCCCCGCCGAGCCGGCTTCGAAGCCCGATTACCGCAATCTGAACTTGAGCAATGGCCAGCCGGCGCCGGACGGGAGCGATTGGGCCGAGGGCATGCCGATGCCCGAGCTGCAGGTGGACCCTACCGCGTCATTGGAGACGCTTTCGGCGGCGGCGCAGGCGCAGCAGCAGGCTGACAGCCCTGGTTCTGAGCCGCAGGCCGCGCCGGAAGCGCTGTTCGCCGATTTCGACGATGAGGATGACAGCTCAGACCTGCCCCCGGACCGCAGCTATTTGAAGGCGATTGCCACCGAACTGGCGCGCGCCACCATCGGCAGTCTCGGCGACAAAGAACTGCGCCATGCGAAAAAGGTCGATTTTTCGCATGTGGCGGGGGCCGCGATGAAGTCGGTGAAGGACTCCTTTGCCAATGTGTTGAGCGAAACGGACGAGGCCAGGAGAGCGGAGGCGCAAGCGTCAGCGGCACCGCAGTTCGCCGAGCCCGTGCCGCCGTATACGGCCGCCGCAACGCATCGTGCTCCCGAACCGCAGCCTGAACCGCCCGCCGCCGCGCCGCAAAGCGCACCCGTACCGCATTCCTATCCGGTGCCCGCCGCTATGACGATGGGGGCGAAGTCGCTGGAGGATGGTTTCAAGGAACTGCTGCGCCCGATGATCCTGCAATGGCTCGACGAGAACATGCCCCGGCTGCTGGACGACGCGGTACAGCAGGAGGTTAGAAGGCGGCTGGGCAAGGGATAGGATCTACTTCCTAAAACTTGAATGCCCCCAGCATGCCGGTGCCGGAGGCACCTCTTCTGGTAAATAGAAGAGGCGATGCTCCAGCGTCGTCGGCGCCTGTCTACTTTCTGTTGACTGGCGCCGCTTGCACGCGTAGTTGATTCGCAACCTCACTCCACATATTTGGCTTTTCCCATGTTACCCAAGACGTTTGACGCCCGTGACATCGAGGCGCGCATATTCCAGGCGTGGCAGGACGCCAACGCTTTCGCCTGCGGCCGCAAGGACCTGGTCAAGAAAGGCGCGAAACCCTACGCCATCGTCATCCCGCCGCCGAACGTCACCGGCTCGCTGCATATGGGCCACGCGCTGAACAACACGCTGCAGGACGTGCTGGTGCGCTTTCGAGCGCATGCGCGGCAAGGACGTGCTGTGGCAACCCGGCACCGATCACGCCGGCATCGCCACGCAGGCGGTGGTCGAGCGCCAGCTCGCGGAGCGCCAGCAGCCCGGACCGCCGCGCCATGGGCCGCGAGGCGTTCCTCAAGCGCGTGTGGGAGTGGAAGGCCGAGTCGGGCGGCACGATCATCAACCAGCTCAAGCGGCTGGGCTGCTCGTGCGACTGGTCCCGCGAGCGCTTCACCATGGACGAGGGCCTGTCCCGCGCCGTGCTGAAGGTGTTCGTCGAGCTGCACCAGGCCGGGCTGATCTATAAAGACAAGCGCCTCGTCAACTGGGACCCGAAGCTGCTCACGGCGATTTCCGACCTGGAAGTGCAGCCCGACCGAGACCAAGGGCCATCTGTGGTATTTCAAATACCCGATCAAGAATGCCGGGCGGCTGAAGAAGCAAATACATCATGGTGGCCACCACGCGGCCGGAGACGATGCTCGGCGATACCGCCGTGGCGGTGCAACCCGAACGACAAGCGCTGGAAGACGTATGTCGGCAAGATGGTGGTGCTGCCGCTGGTGGGCCGCGAAATCCCGATCGTCGCCGACGAATACGCCGATCCCGAGCAGGGCTCCGGCGCGGTGAAGATCACGCCCGCGCATGACTTCAACGACTTCGAGGTGGGCCGCCGCCACGATCTGGAGATGATCAACATCTTCGACGCGCACGCCCGCCTGAACGAGAACGTGCCCGAAGCCTATCGCGGCCTCGACCGTTTCGAGGCGCGCAAGCGCGTGGTCGCCGATCTGGAGGCGCTGGGCCTCGTGGAAAAGATCGAGCCGCACGTGCACAAGGTGCCCTACGGCGACCGTTCGGGCGTGGTCATCGAGCCGTATCTCACCGACCAGTGGTATGTGGACGCCAAGACGCTGGCCGAAGCCCGCCATCGAGGCGGTGGAGCGACGGGCGCACCGTGTTCGTGCCCGCGCAACTGGGACGAAGACCTATTACGAGTGGATGCGCAACATCGAGCCGTGGTGCATTTCGCGCCAGCTCTGGTGGGGGCATCAGATCCCGGCGTGGTATGGCCCGGATGGCGCAATGTTCGTCGCGCCATGATGAAAAGGAAGCGCCGAAGGCGGCGGCCAAGACGAGCACTACGGCAAGACAAAGTGTCGACGCTGCACCGCGCGATCCCGACGTGCTCGACACGTGGTTTTCCTCCGCGCTGTGGCCGTTCTCCACGCTCGGCTGGCCGGACGAAACGCCGGAGCTGAAGCGCTATTACCCGACCGACGTGCTGGTCACCGGCTTCGACATCATCTTCTTCTGGGTCGCCCGCATGATGATGATGGGCCTGCACTTCATGAAGGAGGTGCCGTTCCACACGGTCTACATCCACGCCCTGGTCCGCGACGAGAAGGGCCAGAAGATGTCGAAGTCCAAGGGCAACGTCATGGACCCGCTCGACATCATCGACGGTGCGATCTCGACACGCTGGTCGAAGCGCACGACGGGCTGAAGCGGCGCCGAGCGTATCGCGCAGACACCAAGAAAGCTTCCCAGGGCATCGCCTACGGCGCCGACGCGCTGCGCTTCACCATGGCGGCGCAGGCCGCCAAGGGCGCGACATCAAGCTGTCGATCGCGTCGAGGGCTACCGCAATTTCGCGCACCAAGCTGTGGAACGCCGCCCGCTTCGGCGAGATGAACGGCTGCGTGCCGCGTCGCGGGCTTCGATCCGCAAAGCGCCAAGCAGACCGTCAACCGCTGGATCGCGGGCGAGATCGCAGCGCGCCGCGCGCGCGCCGTGACCGAAGGCATCGAGGCGTACAGCTTCAACGAGGCGGCCGGCGCGGCCTATCAGTTCGTCTGGGGCACCGTTCTGCGACTGGTATCTGGAGCTGATCAAGCCGATGCTGAGCGGCCACGACGAAGCGCGAAGGCCGAGACGCGGCCATGCCGCCTGGGCGCTCGACCAGATCCTGATGCTGCTGCACCCGTTCATGCCGTTCATCACCGAGGAGCTGTGGCAGAAGCTGGCTGAGGCGGGCGGTGTGACGAGGGCGCAGTTGCTGGTGCTGACGCCCTGGCCGTCGCTGTCCGGCCTGGAGGATGCGGACGCCGAAGCGGAGCTGGCCTGGGTGCTGAAGGCCAACAGCGAAATTCGCTCGGCGCTGTCGGAATTCAACCTGCCCGCCGGCACCAAGGTCGAGGCGCACATGATTCCCTCTGACGCCAAGGCCAAGGCGCGCATCGAGGCGTGGAGCGGCGCGATTACCGGTCTCGCCCGCCTGAAGGAGGTCAAGCTTGCCAAGGCCGTGCCCAAGGGCGCGGTGCAAATCCTGCTGGACGGTGCGGCCGTCGCGCTGCCGCTGGCCGGTGTTATCGACTTGGCCGCCGAGGCCGGCCGCATTCAGAAGCGAATCGAAGCGACGCGGGGCGAGATCGGGAAGCTGGACGCCAAGCTTGCCAACGAGCAGTTTATCGCTCGCGCGCCGGCGGAGGTCGTCGAGGAAAATCGCGAACGCCGCGCCGAAGCCGAGGCGATGACCGTGCGGCTTGCCGAGGTATTGAAGCGTATCGAAGCGGCCATTTGACCGCTTCCGCCACCGCCGTTTCCCCCCAAAACGGGCGCCGGCTTTCATCGGGAAAACCGGCCCCGGAGGGGGGCGCTGGAACGCCGCTCCGGCGCGCCCAGGGCGGGACGCTGCCCAGCCGCTGCCGCCTCAGGTTGTGGCGGGCACTGTAGCGCAAAGCACACAGTTATTCCCTTCATCAAGCCCATACCTGCTTTTTTGCGGCCATTTCACCTTCGCTGTTGCCCTGGCGCCACGTACTGGGGCGATCAGGACGACATTGTGCCATAAACATTTTCAACCATGGGAGGAAGTTACAAACTGGGGTAGACGTTGAAATCCGGCTGAGATGTTTCTCGTCCTTTAGTTGGGTTTTGGAAGGTACAAAGAGTTCTCCATCCTCGGGCCGCGTATTGGGTCTGATATGTTAGTTGTGGGTGGCGGCAAACCATTGAAACAATTGGCGATGTAAGATCGTGGTCTTTCCACGGTGCGAGAAGTTGCGTGTGTTCCGAAGTGGAATTTGGCGATGAACGCAAAAACTATCGGCCCAAGACCTTCCGGCGGCACAGCGGTGCCCGGCCGGTCCATTGCTGCCGGTATGGTGCGTGCGCGGCACAGCGGCTTTCCCGCGTCAGGCGGCGGGGGCGCCAGCAAATTTCTCAAAAATGTGAAAATTCGTGATGCTTTAGCCGCGATTCCGCCCATTTCGAATCCCATCTCGCCAATAGTGTGCACTTTGGCAATCGGGAAATGATGGTGCACCTCTAGCTGGCCGGGCTGAAATTCCAACTGATGTGGATAATTGACGTGCGTGCGGGGTTGTTGAAAGTAGCATGTATGGGCCTGATGCTGATGTTCCTGCCTGGGGGGACAACGGGCAAGGGCGGCTTGCAACCGGCGACTCCGCAGGAGATTTACAACGCCGGGGTTCGCGAGTCCCAGGCCCGCCGCTACGAGGTGGCTCTGCGGTTGTTCGAAACGGCGGCCAGACACAACGTTCTCGCCGCGCAGATTCAACTGGCGCGCATTTATTCGAGCGGCAACGGCGGTCCGCGCGATGACGTGAGGGCTTTGGAATTTTACCGCCGCGTCGCCGAACCCAACGAGGACATTGATCGCGCCAGCTATCTGGCTCCCTATGTGGGCGAGGCTTTCCTCGCCATCGGCAGGTACTACCGCACCGGGCTTCCGGCTGCGGGTCTGGCGGAGGACAAGGAAAAGGCGGCCCGGCTGTTCCTACAGGCGGCGGGCAATTTCAAGAATGCCGACGCCCAGTATGAGCTGGCGATGCTTTATCTCAATGGCGACGGCGTCGATAAGAACCCCAGGCTGGCGGTGTTGTGGCTGAACTATTCGGCGCAGAAGCGCCACGCGCTGGCGCAGGCCGAGGCGGGCGATCTGCTCTGGAAGGGGCAGGTTGTGAAGCAGGCGCGCGACCGGGGGCTGGCATTGCTGGCGCTGGCGCTGGATAATGCCTCGCCGGAGGAATTGCCGCTGATCGAAATCAAATTCCGCAATGCGATGGCCGAGGCGGATAACGAGACGGTGCTGAAGGCCGAGGAGGCCCTGAAGAAGCTGGCCCCGGTCATGCGGTTGAAAAGCGACGGCGTGTTGCGGATACTGCCCGGCGCGGCCGGTCAGCAGATCGCCACACAGCCGGTGCCGGAGTCCGCGGCGGTCGTCGAGGCTGTCAAGGAACCGGCCAAGGCTGGCGCCGCGACGGTGCCCAGCCTCCTGGGACGGTAGGATTTCGCGCTGTCAGCGGGCGGGAAATGAGAACGTAGCCCAGATGGGCACGTGATCCGATGGCTTCTCCGCCGCCCGGCAGGATTTCGCGATATCGCAAGCCTGGAGGCGCGCCGCCGCTTCGCGGCGACAGCAGCAGGTGGTCGATGCGCAGGCCGTGGTTCTTCTGCCAGGCGCCGGCCTGATAATCCCAGAATGTATACCGCTGGGGCGTCGCCGCTCACGGCCCGCAGCGCGTCGGTGAGGCCGAGATTGACGAGTTGCCGGAAGGCGCGCCGTGTTTCCGGCTTGAACAGCGCGTCGTCCGCCCAGGCGGCTGGGTTGTATACGTCCTCTGGCTCCGGGATGACGTTATAATCGCCCGCCAGCACCAGCATTTCCTCCAGAGCCAGCAGTGAACGCGCGTGCCGCTTCAGCCGCTCCATCCAGGCGAGCTTGTAGGGATATTTCTCAGTGTCCACCGGGTTGCCGTTTGGCAGGTAGATCGAGGCGACGCGCACGGCGCCGGCCTTGGCGGAAACGACGGCTTCGATATAGCGGGCCTGCTCATCGCCGTCATCGCCCGGCAGCCCGGTGACGATATCGGTCAGCGGCAGCTTCGACAGGATGGCGACGCCATTATAGGTTTTCTGTCCGTGAACGGCGGCGTTGTAGCCGAGATCCTCGAAAGCCTGGAGCGGGAACGTCTTGGTTTCACACTTGATTTCCTGGAGGCAGAGCACGTCGGGCGCCGCCTCTTTCAGCCACGCGGTGACAGCCTCGCAGGCGGGTCTTGACGGAATTCACGTTCCAGGTGGCGATTTTTATGGTCATTTAGATGTCGTCGCCTGTGCTTCGCCCAAAGGCTCCTTCGCGGCTCCGCCGCTTTTTAAGTTATCGTCGCTCTGTGCTCTCGCCCAACCGCTCCTTCGCGGCATCCGCCGCTCATAACATTGCCGCTGAGGGTTCCGCTCAAATCGCGAAGGACGTGCCGCAGCCGCAGGAAGCAGTGGCGTTGGGATTGTTGATCTTGAACGCAGCGCCCATCAGATCGTCCACAAAGTCGATCTCGGCGCCTTCCATGTACGGGACGGACACGGCGTCGATGAGCACCGTGGCGCCGGCGTTCTCCACGCGCAGGTCGTCCGCCTCCGCGCCGCCAACGATGTCGAAGCTGTACTGAAAGCCGGAACAGCCGCCGCCTTTGACGCTGATCCGCAGATGACTGCCCGCCGGCTCCTTCGAGACGATTTCCGTGATCCGGCGTGCGGCGCTTTCGGTGAGGGTGATGCTCATGAACTCTTTTCCTGGTGGTATCGGCGCGAACTCGATGACAATATTTGTCATCTGCATGGTATATGGCAGTTTCAGAATTGGTTTGCCAGCCGGATTTCGTGGCGGGAGCACTGGGCGGCGGAGCCGCGAAGGAGCTTTTGGGCGAAGCACAAAGCGACGAGACTTAACCAGCGGCGGAGCCGCGAAGGAGCGCCAAAGGCCGTCTACGGCCGTGTTGCTAGGACTGCGACACAAAGCGACGAGACTTGGAGAACCCATGGAGCATGCCAGTGTCAGCCAGTGGGGCCGCGTCCAGGCGCGGTACGCCACCAATGGTACGAGCCGCGGACGTCTGGTGCCCGAGCCGGATTGCGTCATGCGCTCGCCCTATCAGCGCGACCGCGACCGCATCGTGCATTGTTCGGCCTTCCGCCGCCTCACCTACAAGACGCAGGTGTTCATCTACCACGAGGGCGATCATTACCGCACCCGGCTGACGCACAGCCTGGAGGTGGCGCAGATCGCGCGGACGCTGGCGCGGGCGCTGATGATCGACGAAGACCTCGTCGAAGCCCTGGCGCTGGCCCACGATCTTGGACACACGCCGTTCGGCCATGCCGGCGAGGAGGCGCTTCAAGGTATGATGCAGGACGAGGGCGGTTTCGACCATAACGCCCAGAGTCTGCGCATCGTCACCAAGCTGGAACATCGCTATGCCGCGTTCGAGGGGCTGAACCTGACGTGGGAGACGCTGGAGGGGCTGGTGAAGCACAACGGCCCGCTCACCGATGCGATGGGTGTGCCCTCCGGCCGCTATGCCGGGCGCGATCTGCCGCAGGCTATCCGCGATTACGCCAAGGCGCAGGATCTGGAGCTTGTCCACCTTCGCCTCGCTGGAAGCGCAGGTGGCCGCCATCGCCGACGACATCGCATACAACAACCACGACGTCGACGACGGCATCCGCGGCGGCCTGCTGCATCTGGAGGACTTGCGGCGGGTGCCGCCGGTGGACCGCTTCATCGAGGAGGTGGAGGCCGCTTATCCTGGTTTGCCGCCCGCCAAGGTGATCTACGAGGTGAACCGGCGACTTATCACCGCCATGGTGTTCGACGTGCTGGGCGAAACACGGCGGCGTCTGGCGGAGCTGAACCCGATCCTCCGTCGAGGATGTGCATCGCGCCTCGCAGCCGCTTGCGGGCTTTTCGGCCGCGATGGCCGATGACGTGAATGCGCTGCGCAAGTTTCTGTACTCACAATTCTACACCCATCCGAAGATCGCGCGCATCATGGCCAGCGCCCAGGATGTGCTGCGCGATCTGTTCCGCTATTATCTGAAGCATCCCGAAATGCTGCCGGAGGAGTGGCGCCGCTCGCTCGATAGCGGGGACAAATCGCAGCGGGCGCGCGTCACTTGCGACTTTATCGCGGGCATGACCGACCGCTTTGCCATCGAAACCCACAAGCGCCTGTTTGACGCAACCCCCGAATTGCGATAGGCCGCAAGGCTTCCCAATGGCATTTCTTTCATCAGGCTTCCCCGGCAGGACATGAATATCTTTCACGACTTCGAAAAGCGGCTGTCAGCGACAGTCAAGGATCTGAAAAAAGCGGGCATCCTGGACAAGGCGCTCGACGTCAAGGGGCTGACCGTGGAGCCGCCGCGCGACCCCAGCCACGGCGATATTTCCACCAACGCCGCCATGGTGCTGGCCAAACCGGCTCGCAAGAATCCGGCCGAGCTGGCGAAAATCATCGCTGAGCGTCTGTCTGGCACTCCCGATGTGGAGAAGGTCACGGTGGCCGGCCCCGGTTTCATCAACGTTACGCTGACGCGCAGCTACTGGCCGCAGGTGGTGCGCGCCATTTTGAAGCAGGGCGCCAAGTTCGGGCGCGGCACCATCGGGCGCGGGCAGCCGGTGAACGTGGAATTCGTTTCGGCCAACCCCACCGGCCCGATGCATGTGGGCCATTGCCGCGGCGCGGTATTCGGCGATGCGCTGGCCAACCTGCTGGAGTTTGCCGGCTACAAAGTGACGCGCGAGTATTACATCAACGACGCCGGCGCGCAGGTGGACGTGCTGGCGCGTTCCGCTTTTCTGCGCTACCGCGAGGCGCTGGGCGAGGACATCGGCGACATCCCCGAGGGGCTTTATCCGGGCGATTATTTGAAGCCGCTGGGCGAGACGCTGAAGGCGGAGTTCGGCAAAAAGCTGCTGCGCATGAAGGAAGCCACGTGGCTGCCGGAGGTGCGCGAGCGCGCCATCGCCGCCATGATGGATATGATCCGCGACGATCTGGCTGCGCTCAATATCCGCTTCGATGTGTTCTTTTCCGAGCGGTCGCTGACCAGCACCAACATCAATCACGTCGCCGATACCATTGCCGAGCTGGAAGCCAAGTCGCTGATTTATCAGGGCCGTCTGCCGCCGCCGAAGGGCAAGCCGCCGGAGGATTGGGAAGACCGCGAGCAAATGCTGTTCCGGGCGACGGACTTCGGCGACGACATCGACCGGCCGCTGATGAAGTCCGATGGCAGCTACACCTATTTCGCCGCCGACATGGCCTATCATCGCGACAAATTGCAGCGCGGTTTCAAATCCATGATCGACGTCTGGGGCGCGGACCACGGCGGCTATGTGAAGCGGATGCAGTCGGCCGTGAAGGCGCTTTCCGGCGGCGAGGGCGATCTGGACGTGAAGATTTGCCAGCTCGTCAAGCTGATGCGGGCGGGCGAACCGGTGAAAATGTCCAAGCGTTCGGGCTCCTTCGTGACGCTGCGCGAAGTGGTGGAGGAGGCGGGCGTGGGGCCGGTGCGCTTCATGATGATCTACCGCAAAAACGACGCACCGCTGGAGTTTGACTTTGCCAAGGTGATGGAACAGTCGCGTGACAATCCGGTGTTTTACGTCCAGTATGCACACGCTCGCTCCCATTCTGTATTTCGGGAGGCTGCCGAGCGATTGCCTGGGGTGGATTTCGGTGCAAAAGCTCTGGCGGAGGCCCCGCTGGATTCACTAACCGACGATGGTGAGATTGCATTGATGCGGCGCTTGTCGCATTATCCGCGCATTGTCGAGCAGGCTGCGTCCGCCCATGAGCCGCACCGTATAGCCTTCTATCTCTACGAGTTGGCGAGTGACCTTCATGGGCAATGGAATCGAGGCAAAGAACTGCCACATTTGCGTTTTATTGTTGATAGTGATCGAAAAGCAACGGTGGCGCGCGTCGCGCTTGTGGGGGCCACCTCCCGAATCATAGCATCAGGATTGAAGCTGCTGGGTGTAAACCCGGTGACCGAGATGCGATAAGCCAGTTCGCGAGTAAAGCGGCTGCGGAGCGAAGGAATTGATACATGTCTGACGATCCGATGTACCGGCGTGGCAATCCGAACGCGAGACCGGGCCAGCAGGGCTCGCAGCAGCGTCCCGACGACCGCTATTATCAGAACGGCCAGGGCGCGCCGCAGGATCCGTATGCCCGTGGCGCCGATGCGTCCCGTCCGCCCGCCTATTCGGGCTACCGCCAGCCCTATCCCGAGCCGGACCGTTCCCGGCAGGCGCCCGTCCCCGACTATCGTCAGGCCCCGCCGCCACCGCCGCCTCCGCCGCCCGCATTCAGTGCGCCCGGCGAGGGCCGCCCGGTGGAGCATCGCGGCTATCATGACAACGGGGCGCAGGATCTGCGCCCGCGTCCGCCCGAACCGCCGCGTGCCCCGGCCTACGATCCGCAGGCCGCCTATTACCAGGGCGAAGACGTCTATCAGAACCAGTATGCGGAGCAGCCGCAGTCCAGCCAGGCCTATGCGCCGCCGCCCAATCCGGCTTACGCGCCGCCGCCTCCGCCGCCTCCGTACCAGGCTCCTCCTCAGGACTATGGCCAGCGCAATTCCTACCGGCAGCCAGCTCCGGCTCCGCAGCCGATGGGATATGGCAGTGCGCCCGGCAACGGCATGGCGCAGAACGACGACGCCCATAGCCGCTTTTTCCTGAATTCTGGTGCAGCGCCGCAGGCTCCGCAGGAACGCGCTCCGGCCCCGCCGCCGCCGCCGTTGCCGCAGACCTTCGATTTCACGCCCGCTTCCAACGGCAATAACGCGGCGTTCTATGCCGAACCCGAGGATCAGAATGATCCGGGCTGGAGCCACTACGAGGCCGATGACATGCGGCCGCCGGCATCGGTTGCGCCTGACCGCCGGCACGCGGACGACGATCTCGACGCCGACTTCTTCGCCGACGAGGAAGATTTCGAGGCCGCGCATGCCTATGCGCCCGAGAAGAAGGGCGGACGCCTGAAAATGGTGCTGGCCGTGCTGCTGGGCACCGCCTTGGTTGGCGGCGGCGGTATGTACGCCTACAAGACGCTGCTGGGCGGCAAGCGGATGGCTGGTGACACCGCGACGATCACGGCCGACAACACCCCCTTCAAGGAGCAGCCCAACGATCCGGGCGGCCGTCAGTTCGCCAATCAGGGCAAGAAGATTTACGAGCGCCTTGAGAACATGACCGATGCTCAGACGCCCGATGCCGCAGCGGCTGCCGCGCCGGCGCCCAGTGCATCGCCGTCCTCCTTCGACGACCGCCTGAACCAGGCCATGCAGCGCGGCCGTCCGGCCGATGACGCGCAGCTCGCGCAGCCGGTCGATCCCGAGCGGCCGCGCACGGTCAAGACCGAAACTTACCGGCCCGACGGTTCCAGGACCGAGACGCCGCCTGCGGCTTTCCCTGGTATGGCCGTGTCTGGCGAATCGCTGGCACCTGGCGCCGGCAAGCGGCAGGTTTCAGCGGCGAATGTTGCGATTCCCCCGGCGGCGAGACCCGCGCCGGCGGCCAAACCGGTTGTTGCTGCTCCGGCTGCGCCAGCAGGCGACGGTTACTACCTCCAGCTCAGCTCGACACAGGACCAAGCCAGGGCCTGGCACGGAAGTGAATACCCTGCAAACGAAATATGCGGCGGTGCTGGGCGGTGTTTCCCTGGGCGTGAGGGAAGGCGCCGTTGGCGACAAGACCTATTACCGCATCAAGGCCGGCCCGCTGGAGTCAAAGGAAGCCGGCACCGACCTTTGCAACAGACTGAAGACCGCGGGCATGACGACGCTGGGCCCGTGTCTCGTTAATAAGTAAGGCGGCGGGGCTCTTGGCCAGTCCTCGCGCCTTCATCTGCGGATTGTCCGGCGGGACGCTCACTCCCGCCGAACGCACCTTCCTCGCGGTGCACCGGCCGTGCGGCGTCATCCTGTTCAAGCGCAACTGCGACACCCCGGAGCAGGTCCGGGCGCTGACCGGCGATATCCGCCAAGTCCTCGGCGCGGCTGATAATTATCCCATTCTGATCGACCAGGAAGGCGGCCGTGTGCAACGGCTCGGGCCGCCCCATTGGCCGCGCTATCCCGCAGGCCGCCCTTTCGGCCTTGCCTATGCCCGCTCGCCGGAGCCGGCGCTTCACCGCTGCCGATGCCGGCGCCCGCCTGATTGCCCAGGATCTCGCCGGCCTTGGCATCACCGTGAACTGCGCGCCGGTGCTCGACATCCCCGTTCCCGGCGCTCACGATGTCATCGGCGACCGTGCCTATGGCACCGATGCCGCGACCGTTTCAGCGCTGGCCGCCGCCGTAGTGCAGGGCTACCTCGACGGCGGGGTGCTGCCGGTCATCAAACACATCCCCGGCCATGGCCGCGCCGGCCGCCGACAGTCATTTCGCGCTGCCCGAGATCACTGCCTCGCTCGACGAACTGACCGCGACCGACTTTAAGCCGTTCATGGTGCTCAATCGCGCGCCCATGGCCATGACGGCGCACGTTTTGCTGAATGCTGTTGACGCCAAGACCCCGGCCAGCAGTTCCCGTGTGGTCATCGAGGAAATCGTCCGCGGTCTGATCGGCTTCGACGGCCTGCTGATGTGCGATGACCTGAGCATGGGCGCGCTGTCGGGCGGCTTGAGCGAGCGGACTCGCGCCGTGCTGGACGCGGGTTGTGACGTTGCGCTACACTGTAATGGCGGTCTGGCCGAGATGCAGGCCGTCGCGGAAGCAACGCCGCTGCTGGAAGGCGCCGCGCTGCGCCGCTACGAGGCCGCGCTGCAATGTCTGCATGCGCCGCTGCCGTTCGACACGGCGGAAGCATGGGCGCTGCTGCGGGAGAGTCTGGATGGACACACCGCCACTGCTTAATGTAGCCCGGTGTTGCCGGTCTGCCAGGCGTTTCTTGGCAGGCCAAAGAGTGTCTGCTGAGATGCTGTTGTTTTAGCAGAGTTTTTTCGCCATCCCGGGAAGGCCGCTTTGGCGAATTCTGCTTAGGGATCAGATCCCAGCATTTCCGCCCGTCTGCCGCAAGCAGGAGAGCAAATGCTGGAATCATAAGGACCAAGCAGCGCTATGAGTTTAATGGAGTTTTTGCATTCGAGCATCCGGGCGAATGCTCACGGGTAGACGTGAGCCAAACGACAATTTCGCTCCACCAGTATGCCCCGCGGGAAGTCCTGAACCATATGCCGCTACTCGCACAGGACTTCTTTGCGGTAAGGCGTACTAGCAGATATAAAGTGCTAGTACAGCTTATATGCTAGGCAAATTCGCTTGCGAGCGAGCGGCAAGCGGGGGCGAACTTGGCCATCAGGCTGTACTAGCCGGATCGCCGTGAATTAGCCATCATCCCGCCCGGACAATGCCGCATTAAGCGGCAGGGGCGGGATAAAACATGGAAAGTGCCAGCATAGCTAAGGTGCGCGACACAGGAGGCCAGATGGACCTCGACGGCTGGGACGCCGGCGGGGAGACCCCGGCTGAGCGCGCCGCGTCCGAAACGCTGATGCTGGCGCTCGACGGCTTCGAGGGGCCGCTCGACCTGATGCTGGCGCTGGCCAAGTCGCAGAAGCTCGACCTGAGCAAGATTTCCATCCTCGATATCGCCGACCAGTATTTGGCTGTTCATTTCGGCGGCCCGGCGGCTGCGCCTGGAAATCGCCGGCGATTACCTGGTGATGGCGGCCTGGCTTGCCTATCTGAAGTCCAAGATGCTGCTGCCCGACGACAAGGAGCCGGAATCCGGCATCAGCGGCAAGGATCTGGCGGCTCAGCTCGCATTCCGCCTGCAGCGCCTGGAGGCGATGCGCGGTGTGATCGGCCGCATTTTCGCGCGCAAGCAGCTCGGCGTCGATTTCTTCGCGCGCGGCATGCCCGAGGCGATCCGGCTGATCAAATCGAGCGTCTACCAAGCTAACGTATTCGACCTGCTGAAGGCTTACACAGAGCAGCGCAAGCGCGAGGCCAATAGCACGGTGAAATGGGGCGGCCGCATCGTCTGGTCCATCCGCAAGGCGCGCGAACGGCTGGCCGGGCTGATCGGCGACGTCAAGGAGTGGGAGGAGATCGACCGCTTTCTAGAGGAATATCTGGAGGACGCCGAGCTGAACAAGACCGTGACGGCCAGCACCCTGGGCGCGACGCTGGAGCTGGCGCGCGAGGGCTATCTGGAGATCCGTCAGGCCGAGGCGTTCGCGCCGATCTATTTGCGCTGGCTTGGCCGCGCCATGAAACGGGACGGCGAGGGCGGTTCGCAGAATTCGCCGCAGGCAGAAGGCATTTTGGAGGCTAAGGGCACATGGGGTTGAACCACGAGAACACGCTCCGGGCGCCGTCGCAGCTTCCGGCGAGCATCGCACGCCTGCCGTCTGCCGACCGGCGGGAGAAGCTGCGCATTCTTGAGGCGCTGCTGTTTGCCGCCCGCGAGCCGCTGGAAGAGGCGGAACTGCGCAAGCATCTGGCCGCCACCGACAATCTCGCGGCGCTGCTGGAGGAATTGCAGGGGCTGTATGCAGGGCGCGGCGTCAATCTGGTGCGCGTGGCGGGCCGCTGGGCCTTCCGCACCGCCGAGGATTTGTCGTTCCTGCTGGAACGGCACGCGACCGAGCAGAAGAAGCTGTCCCGCGCCGCGCTGGAAACGCTGTCCATCATCGCCTATCACCAGCCGGTGACGCGCGCCGAGATCGAGGAAATTCGCGGCGTCAGCACCTCCAGGGGCACGCTCGACGTGCTGCTGGAAATCGGCTGGGTGCGCATGCGCGGCCGCCGTCAGGCGCCCGGCCGGCCGGTCACTTACGGCACGACCACGGGTTTTCTTGAGCATTTCGGCTTCGATAGCGTCAAGGATCTGCCCGGTCTCACCGAGTTGAAGGGCGCCGGGCTGCTCGACAGCAATCTGCCGCCCGGTTTCGTGGTTCCCGAGCCGAACGACTCCCTGGCGCTCCAGCCGGGCGAAGATCCGCTGGAAGACGAGGGGCTTTTCGACACGCTGGAAAACGAAGGTGAAAGCGAAGCCGAGGCGCCGGAACCCATTGCGGAAGCAGAAGAATTGCCCGCCGGAGACGCCGGAGTGCTGGAAGCCGCAGCCGAAGATACCAGCATTGAGCCCGATAAAGTTGCGGTTCTCAAGCGGTAGACGCCAGGGCGGCTCAAATCTCCATCTGTTGATTTGATACAATCATAGGCGTACTATACGAATGTCCTATGGAGTGAGACGGCTTCATCACGGGCGCCGTCAGGTCTGGTTGGCTGTGCTCTCTCATCTGGCGCGGCAAGAGAATGGCTCGGAGCCTCCCTTTTCCGGGACGCGGCGGAGGGCCATTCCAGAAATATTGTTAACGCCCTGGATTCGATGGGCGCGGAGCTAACAAAACCAGGATTTGGCTGGCGCGCGAGGCTTGAAGCCGCTCGCGCGCGGGAGCCTGCGAGGGCGAATTGGCGGCAATTGCGTGGTTGCGCCGCGACGCGGTTTGCGATTAAGGTCGAAATCAAGCGTGCAGTAAAAAGGACTGGTTTCAAATGATTGAACCGCATACGCAATTGATGTTTCTGGCGCCCAGCACCTGGCAGCTCGTAATCATCGTGCTGCTGGTGGTGCTGCTGTTCGGCAAGGGCAAGGTCTCCGATCTGATGGGCGACTTCGCCAAGGGCATCAAAAGCTTCAAGAAAGGTCTCTCGGAGGAGGACGAGGCTGCCAAGACCGATCCCGCCAAGGCGATCGATAGCGCCGCGGCCACGGCCCCCAAGACCGACGTGCATACTTCGGCGGGCAGTCAGACCAAGGCTTGAGGCTAGGCAACGCCGGCGGCCGGTTCTGTTTGCCGGCGCGAAAGGTGACCCATGTTCGACATAAGCTGGTCCGAGCTGCTTATTATCCTCATTGTCGCGATCATTTTCATCGGCCCCAAGGAATTGCCGATGGTGATGTACAATCTGGCCCGCGGCATCGGCAAGCTGCGCCGCTCCGCCGAGGAGTTCCGCCAGCAATTCCTGGAGCAGATGCGCCAGAACGGCTACGAGGATTTGCAGAAGGAAATGCAGGCGCTGCGCGGGCTCAATCCGGTCAATCAAATTCGCGATAATTTCGAGGATCTGGTCCGCAAGGCGGGCACGTCTGCCGCAGACGCCGCCAGTTCCGGCCGATGCTCCGCCGTCTGCTCCTCCCGTGGCCGCCGCGCCGGCTGAGACAGCGGCCCCGGCTGAAGGCGTTCAGGCGGCCGTTACATCTCAGCCCGCAGCCAATGGCGAGGCTATCGCGCCGGTTGTAGCGCTTCAGCCTGCCCAGGCCGCAAAGGCCGCGCTCCCCGACGTTCCGGCACCCGCCGCCAACGAAAATAAACGGCCGGCGGCATTATAGAAGGGGAAGCGGGGATGGCGCTGGACGACGATCTGGAGCAGACAAAAGCTCCTCTGATGGAGCATTTGATCGAGCTGCGCCAGCGCATCATCTGGGCGATGCTTTCGGTCGTCGTGTGCTTCGGCGTCTGTTTCTATTTCGCCAAGGATATCTACAACATCCTGCTGATCCCGTATACCTGGGCGGCCGGCCCTGATGCAACGGTGGAACTCCAGTTCACCGCGCCGCAGGAATTCTTCTTCACCCAGATGCGCCTCTCCCTTTTCGGCGCGCTGTTCCTGTCCTTCCCCGTCATCGCGTCGCAGATTTATATGTTCGTGGCGCCGGGGCTTTACCGCAACGAGCGCGGCGCCTTCCTGCCGTTTCTGATCGCCACGCCGGTGCTGTTCATGATTGGCGGCGCGCTGGTGTACTTCATGGCGATGCCGCTGGCCATGCGGTTTTTCCTCTCCATGCAGCAGGTTGGCGAGGGACAGGTGCAGATCAAGCTGATCCCCAAGGTGAGCGAATATCTCGGGCTGGTCACCACGCTGATGATGGCCTTCGGCATCTGCTTCCAACTGCCTGTGCTGCTGACGCTGCTGGCCCGTGCCGGCCTCGTGACATCGGCATGGCTGATCGCGCAGTGGCGTTACGCCATCGTCATCATTTTCATCGTGGCTGCAATCCTGTCGCCGCCGGACCCCATCAGCCAGACCGGCGTCGCGATCCCGACCATCCTGCTTTACGGCCTGTCCATCTATTCGGTGCGGCTGGTGGAGAAGAAGCGGGAAGCCCGGCAGCAGGCCGAAAAGGATGCTGACGCAGAATAGGGCAGCGGCACATCTGCATAAGTGTAGATGAAGCTCCGCGCGGGTCTTTACGCGCGGAGGCTGTGCGCCTATAGCTGTTGTGTGGCGTGGTCCCGCCGTCCCGGCACGCCCGCCAACGGTATTTCAGGATTTCAATCGTGCACGATCTCAAATGGATTCGGGAAAACCCCGATGCCTTCGACGAAGGCTTGACGAAGCGCGGGCTTGAACCGCAGGCGCAGGAGATTTTGCGCCTCGACGAGGCGCGGCGTCTCACCGTGACCCAGCTTCAGGATCTCCAGGCGCGGCGCAACGCGGCCTCTAAGGAGATCGGCAAGGCCAAGGGCAAGGGCGGCGATCCGGCCAAGGCCGGGCAGCTCATGGCCGAAGTGGCCAAGATCAAGGAGCTGATCCAGTCCGGCGAGGAGGACGAGCGTCAGCGCGACCGTGACCTCCAGACGCGGCTGCAAAGCCTGCCCAACCTGCCGCTGGACGATGTGCCGGTGGGCGGCGAGAGCGCCAATAAGGAACTGCGCTCGTGGGGCAAGAAGCCGGCGCTGAAATTCGAGCCGAAGCAGCATTTCGACATCGGCGAGACGCTGGGGCTGATGGATTTCGAGGCGGCGGCCAGGCTGTCAGGCGCGCGCTTCGTGGTGCTGAAAGGTGCGCTGGCGCGGCTGGAACGCGCATTAGGCCAGTTCATGCTCGATCTGCATACCGGCGAATTTGGCTACACGGAAATGTCCGTGCCGCTGCTGGTGCGTGACGAGGCGGCAATTGGTACAGGGCAACTACCCAAGTTTGAAAATGACCTATTTTCCACTAAGTCTGAAGAGCGCATTGGGAAAGACGAGTTTGATGTCACGGATATTCAGAATGGAGAAGTTAAGATAGCTTTCCGGGGAAAGCGAGCGGAGGAACTGAGAAGGGCGTTTTTCAGCACTCAAGCTCAAAGGATAGATTTTGTTGGTGGCAGAATTCCGCCAGGAGCTAATCCCCTGGAAGCCATCAAAGGCATGATTACGCCAGTGATTGTGTCGACTCGTTGGTCGATTCCTACTGCAGAGATTCCGCTTACCAACATGGTGCGCGAGCAGGTTCTCGCTGAAGCTCTGCCCTGCCGTTGCGCCATACCGCGCTTACGCCGTGCTTCCGCTCTGAGGCGGGGGCGGCCGGCAAGGACACGCGCGGCATGGTGCGCCAGCATCAGTTCTGGAAGGTGGAACTCGTCTCCATCACCACGCCGGAGCAGTCAGCGGCGGAGCTGGAGCGCATGACGTCCTGCGCCGAGGAGGTGCTGAAGCGCCTGAAGTTGCCGTACCGCGTCATCGTGCTGGCCACGGGCGACATGGGCTTTTCGGCACGCAAGACCTACGACATTGAGGTCTGGCTGCCAGGGCAGGGGACGTATCGCGAGATTTCCAGTTGCTCGGTGTGCGGTGATTTCCAGGCACGGCGCATGCAGGCGCGTTACCGGCCTAGCGAGGGCAAGGATTTGCGCGTATGTGCATACGCTGAATGGCTCGGGGCTGGCCGTGGGGCGGACGCTGATCGCGGTGCTGGAGAATTATCAGCAGGCGGATGGCAGCGTGAAGGTGCCGGAGGCGTTGCGGCCGTATATGGGCGGGATGGAGCGGATACCGGCGGGGGAGATTGCACCGGACCATTGATCTCATGGGATGAGTGTCGCGGAGAGTCGAGCCCTTGTAAAGGCTGGCCTCCGGCCACCGCTGACGCGGCTTCCGGCCTTGACAAGGGCTCGACTCCCCGCGTTCGCAGCCGCCATGAAAACAATGGGTAGGAATGGCCGGCTTTCTGCCAATTGTCGAAACAGCGAGGGCGCATGCGGATTTTGCTCACCAATGACGACGGTATCGACGCGCCGGGGCTGGAAGTGCTGCGCGAGATTGCTTTGACGCTCAGCAAGGATGTCTGGGTCGTGGCGCCGGAGACGGACCAGTCCGGTGCGGCCCATTCGCTGACGCTGCACGAGCCGTTGCGGCTGCGGCAGGTGAGCGAGCAGCGTTTCGCCGTCAAGGGCACGCCGACCGATTGCGTCATCATGGCCGTCCGCAATGTGCTTGGTGACAAGGCGCCCGATCTGGTGCTGTCGGGTATCAATCGCGGCGCCAATATTTGCGACGATGTCACCTATTCGGGCACCATCGCCGGCGCTATCGAGGGGACGCTCCTGGGCTGTCCCTCCCTGGCGCTCAGTCTTGCCATCAATTACGACACCGGCGCGCCCCCCAAATGGCAGACGCCGGCGGCGCTGGCGCCCGGTCTGCTGCGGCGCCTGCTGGCGGCGGGCTGGCCGTCCGATGTGTTGCTCAACCTGAATTTCCCCGATTGCGAACCCGGCGAAGTCACCGGCGTCAAGGTCACGGAGCAGGGCCGGCGCGACCCGGATTTCGTGCGCATCGAGGATCGCATGGATACACGCGGCCGCGCCTATTACTGGATCGGCTTCAACGGCGGCGCGGCGCGCATGGAGAAGGGCACCGACCTCTGGGCCGTTCAACATGGCGCCATTTCCGTCACACCGCTCAAGCTTAACCTGACCGATTACGAATCCTGCCGAAAACTGGAGCAAAGCCTCGACAGCTAACAAGTTGATGTGCATGAATTAGAAGCATGAGCAGAATCAACGACCGGCTAAGACTTGTTGAATTGATGCGCGAACGCGGCATTCGCGACGCCGCCGTGCTTGCCGCCATGGGCACCGTCCCGCGCGAGCTTTTCGTGCCCGCCGGACTTGCGGCCGAGGCCTATGACGATCAGGCCCTGCCCATCGAGTGTTCGCAGACTATCTCCCAGCCGTTCATCGTCGCCGCCATGACCGAAGCGCTCCGCCTCGACAAGACGTCGCGCGTGCTCGAAATCGGCACCGGTTCGGGCTATCAGGCCGCCATCCTCGCCCATCTGGCGGCCGAGGTGTTCTCCATCGAGGTGTACGAGCCGCTGTTGCGCACGGCGCGGCTGCGGCTGTTGCAACTGGGGCTTGGCAATGTGACGCTGAAATGCGGTGACGGCTCCCTGGGCTGGCCCAGCGAGGCGCCGTTCGACCGCATCATCGTCACCGCCGCCGCGCCGTCGATCCCCCCGGCCCTGCTGGAGCAACTGGCGCCGGATGGCCGCATGGTGCTGCCGCTGGGGAGAACCGACGCCGTGCAGGAATTGGCGATTATCGATAAGGTGGACGGTGAAATCGTGCGGCATGATCTGTTCCCGGTGCGTTTCGTGCCGCTGACCCACGGTCCCAGGCCGGCGGACGGCGCCTGAACGTCCGTCCTGCCTACGGGCTTGTCAGGAAATAACCGCGCCATCTGGCTTGTCCTTTTGTCCGTCCGCTGCGTTCCCGAAAAGGGTTACATACTCCCGGTATGCGCCCCTTTACCCGCGCCTTGCGGACGAACAAAAATCCTGCGCCATCTGGCGCAGTTATTTCCTGACAAGCCCTAAACCGTGACCACGGGTTTGAAACAGCGCTTGCTGAGCGCCACGCGCGAACCTGAAACATCGAGCACCGTATCCGCCATCCGTTCGACCGGCCCGCCCAGGGTCATGCGCGGCAGAGCGTGGATGTGTTCGCGATGCTGCGGGTAAACGTTGCCATATCTGGTGGTCACGGCGGTTTCGAAGCCCGCCCTGGCGGCGAGGGCAAACTCCCGTTCGCCGCATTCCGCCGCGCTGCCGTAAGGATAGGCGAAATGATGGATGGGGCGCGCCAATTCCGCCTGTAGCCGCTCCCGCCCGCGCACGATTTCGCCGAACGCCTCGTCTTCGCTCAAATCCGCCAGAACAGGGTGGCTCACGGTGTGGGCGCCGATGGTAATCAATGGATCGGCGGCGAGGGTGCGCAGTTCATCCCAGTTGAGGAACTTCTCGTCCATGAGTTGCCCATCGCTGATTTGGCTGGGCGGCAGCAGCGTGTTGACGAAAGCCCGCATGGCGCTCATATCCTCGCGGGACAATCCGGTCAGGCGTTCATAGGCGGTGGATTTCGCGGCGGCGCCGCGCAAGTCCAGGGTTTCGGGAATGCCCAGCATGTTCAGGGGCAGCTCGCCGAAGTCCTGAACGATGCGCTCCAGCCGGAGAAACCAGACATCCATCGTCCGGTCCGGCGCGCCGCTGGGGACGTAGATGACCGCTGGAACGCCATGCTTTTGCAGGACTGGAAGCCCCAGTGTCATGTTGTCTTTATATCCATCGTCGAAGGTGATGACGGCGAAGCGGCTGCCGTGCAGTGTTCTGCCGGAGAGCCTGTCTTTGAGCCCGGAAATTGAAATAAAGTCCGTATTGAGCCGGCGGAGGTGTATAATAATCTCTTCAAGGAAGGCCGCCGTGACCGTCAGATATTGAGACGGCGAGTCTTCTTTGTTCCGCACCACGCTGTGCAGCATCAGGATTGTGCCCTGCCCGCCCAGCGTCCGCGCGATCAGGCGATGGGCGCCCAGCGTGTAGGTACCTTGAAGGAGCATTCGCTTCAACTGGTCGCGCATAACGGGGCCGTCCTCTTAAGGTTGGTGGACTGCAATAATTATAGAAACTGTGTTGCCGCTTTGCAAAAACCGGAGAACGCCGCCGCCCTTATCAAGCGCTTGCCTCATCCCAGAATGGCACAGGGAGGCCACGCCGTTATCCAATTCACGCGATTCCCGTGGCACCGGTAGCGGGTTTCCGGCATTCATTTCAAGTTAACGATGTGAGGATTTTAACGTATGCGAATTCTTAATGTGATGGGGGATGCATATTACCCGCAAATGTCCGGCGGCACGCAGGCGTGCCTCCACGAGTTGATGACCTCCCTGCGGGCTGCGGGATATACACCGCTGCTGCTGGCGGGCCTGTGGGGCGGAAAGCTCGAATTCAGATCGCGCGTCGCCATGCGGCTGACGCGGCGCCCGTGGGTCCGTCACCGCTGGGAAGGGTACGAGGTCTACCGCAAATGGCACCCCTGGGAAGATGTCGATGAAATGACCGGCATCCTGAAGCCGGACGTAGTGCTGATTCAGGGCACAGCCAAGGCTGTCGGCATCGCGGATGCCTTCTCCAAGCGCGGCCTGCCGGTGTCGATGTACCTGCACGAGGTCGATTTCGAGCGCCTTGGCGGCGACCCGCGCAGTTTGTCCGGCGTGAAATTCATCGCCAATTCCGAATTCACGCAAAAGCGGATGCAAGACATCTATGGGCTGGATTCCTTTGTCCTGCCGCCGATTTTCTTCGATGCCGAGCGCTACAGCGTAGAGACCGCGCGCCGGAACGTGACGTTCATCAACCCCGTCCCCATGAAGGGGGTGGAGCTGGCATACCGGATCGCGGAACTCTGTCCCGAAATTCCCTTCCATTTCGTGCAGTCCTGGACCCTGTCGCGCGAGGAATTCGCGGCCATTAACGAACGGCTGGCCTCGCTGCCGAATGTCCGCTTCAGCCGCACGGTCTACGACATGCGCCAAATTTACGGCGAGGCGAAAATCATGCTGGTGCCGAGCCAGGTGGACGAAGCCTGGGGGCGCGTGGTCAGCGAGGCGCAGTGCAGCGGCATTCCCGCCCTGTTCTCGATGCGCGGCGGCCTTCCCGAGGCGGCCGGTGATGGCGGCATCGGCCTGGCATGGGATGCTCCGGTTGAGCAGTGGGTGGATGCTTTGCGCTCGCTCTGGCATGACGAGGCGCTTTACGCCGCCAATTCGGCCGCCGCGCGCGCCATGGGCGAAAAAATCACGCGCGAACGTCCGATGCGGCTCCACCGGCTGGTCGAGTTCATCGGCGGGAAAGGCGGGGCCGTTCACACGGCGGCGGAGAATGTTTACGCCACGGCAGGCAAGCATTAACGCCCGGAGAACGGATTGCCGCGTTTGCGGATAAGCGCCCCCGCCCGGAACGCCCTACGTGTGTTCCGGGCCACTATTGTCTGCAAACAAAACAGCAGATTCAATTTTTAACCCAGCCCTTAAGGAGTCTTTTACGAGTTCCGCGCATAAATCGCATTAGGTTCAGTAGAGGTGCGGAACATGCGGTTTGTGGCGTTTCTCGTAAACGGTGGCAGTGCGGCCAAGCATGCTACCTGCGTTATGGGTCTGGCGGGGGTTATGGCTCTCGGCGGATGTTCGGAACAGGCTGCGCGTATTGGCGAAGCCGGTCAGGGGTACAATGCAACGTCTGGCGCCAGCCGCCAGAGTTCTAGTTCTGGTGCGAACACCCCGGCAACCATCAATTATTATGCGGCCGAAGCGTCGCCCGTGAGCAATCGCCGTCAGACGATGACGCGTGGCGACCTGCCGCCGCTCGCCGGCCACGAGACGGCGCCGGCTCCGGTCGCGGCCGCTCCCGCCGCCAGCCGCTATGCCGCGCGCCAGGACATGAGCGCGCCGGACATGAGAGCGCCGGACATGCGAGCGAACGCGCAGCCCGCCGGCCGCACCGCTGCTCCGCAAGGCATGCAGATCACCGTCGCCAGCCGCGATACGCTGTTCGGCCTTGGCCAGCGTTACGGCGTGAGCGTCGATGCCATCGTGGCGGCCAACAGCCTCACCACGCGCAATATCCGTCCCGGCCAGCGGCTCGTCATCCCGGCCG